>JAZDFZ010000070.1:0-97444 GCA_043807425.1 Actinomycetota bacterium | reverse complement strand
TCACCTAAGGTCCCAAGAACATCACTTGTGGAAACGAGTGATTGGAGGTGAACTTTCCAATCTTCGCTATCCAGCTTAACGTGCTCGATGGCGTAGTCTTTATCACCTTTTCGTTCAGTGGTGCGCTCTAGCCCTCGCATGTCTCGGAAATAAAAACGTGAATGATAATTGTCTGTATTTGTGTTGAGTCGTTTCCTAAGCCGATTATTGGCTCGCTTAACGGCCTCCATGCCAGTTCGGTTCGCACTCCGGCACCACTAACACTAACGTTTGACCTAGCAACAAATCCAGGAACATCTATGCCCCGTCCTTTCAGTTTCAATCCTTTGATTTGAGACGGGTCAACTGGCTCATCCATAAGGGTCACACCGATTTCTAGTCGTGGGGTTGGCAGAAATAGGAGTCTTACGTCAACGGAGCTATCATGGTCATCATCGTCCCATCTCAATACAGCCTTATCTGTGGCAAGAACTATGGCTTCATTTGGGATTGCGTCATAACATGCGTGTTTTGATTCCATTTGGGTTTGCCTACTAACAATATGCGTCAATAACTAAGTTCAAGGGCCCAGACGGTCGCCAGCCGAGTGTGTCACTGTCACGTGAACCCCCTAAGGGACGATAGAAGTTGATTATATCAGCTGGGCAAACCAGCCCACCGCTTGTTTCATTGAATTGAATTGTGCCAAACGATTAGCCCCTTCGCTCAGGAGTGGGGCTTGGTTCCACAATATGTTGGCCGTGACCACATCAAAGGGGTCATATCTTGTGGCCTCCTGAGTCAAGTAGCAATCGTATTGTGCCATTCAACGCCAGTCGTCGGGAGCGACGAAGATCGTGCGGGCACTCGAACATAGCTCGAAATGACATAATCATGCAAAGCAACTATGTATTACTTGTATTACTACGAATGGCTTTAGACTGGGATAAAGTCTGGTGGGCCCAGCAGGACTCGAACCTGCGACACGAGGATTATGAGTCCTCTGCTCTGCCAACTGAGCTATGGGCCCGTCGAGCGTCAAGTGTAATTTTACACCTGGGGGATGTAAAGCAGCGCGCTGGCCGGGAGTGAGGACACGCGGCGGAGCGGGTCACGCCTCCCGCGCCAGCAGCCAGTCCGCCAGGCCGCGGAGGTAGATCCGGCTCGTCGCGGGAGCAGGTTCTACCGGCGTCCTGTCGCCTTCCGGCCTCGCCCGGCGCATCAGCACCGGCGGGATGACGCGCTCCAGCGGTGCGCCCCGGCTGCCGGATGTACCTCCGCGTCCCGCGACAAACGGCGGTACGGAGGGCGGCTCGCCTGGCCTTCGCGGCTCGAACGGCTCTCGAACATCCATTTCCATGCCTCCCGGACTCGCGGAATCCAGCCTTACCTCTTCGATGCTGCGTTTGGACACGTCCGGCCGCTCTCCTTCCGGGGAAAAACGCATATTCGGATGGGGATGGTTCCTATCACCCTGCTGGAGCCCGGCCTCTCAGGCCGCAGAAGGTCTCGTTACCGGGACTGAAGTCCCGGCCCAAGTCGTTTGACCGGGCGGTCAGGCGGGGAAGTCGCGGATGGTGATGTCGAAGCAGGCCCCGTGGTCGTTGTAGGCCCGGATGGCGCCGCCGTACAGTTTCACTATCTTGTCGACCGTGGCGAGACCTATTCCGGTGCCGCCCCTTGGGCCCTTGAAGAAAGGCGCGAAGATGCGTCCGATACTCTGCGGCGGGAAACCCGAGCCGTTGTCCCTCACCAGGAAATGGTGCGAATCCCCCAAGCCCTCCAGGCGCGCCACTGTAATCCTGCAGCGATCGGCGTCACAGTGCTTGACGCAGTTGCCTATCAGGTTGCTGAAGAGCTGGTACATGTGGGCCGGGGATCCGCGGACCGAGCCGAGCGACCCCTCGATCGCCAGCTCTATCCCCGTCTCATCGATCGCCGCGGCGTTCTCCTGGAAGACCCGGTCCACTATCACCCCTACCTCCACGTCCTCGACGGACTCCGGGGTCTGGCCCGCCTCGGCCAGGGCCAGCAGGTCGTCTATGAGCGCCGCGGACTTCCATACGTTGCTGTCCAGCACGGCCAGCGACTGGCGGACCTCCTCGCTCTCCGCGAGGCTGCTGCCATCGATGAGCTTGGTCAGGACCGACGCCGCTACGCTGGTGGAGGCCAGCGGTCCCTTGAGGTCGTGGGATACCGTGTGGGCGTATCCCTCGAGCTCCTCGTTTATCCTGCGCAGCTCCTGCTCCGCCCTCTTGCGCTCAGTGATGTCCCTGACAAGGACCACGTACGCTACGCTTCTTCCGGTCTCGTCCTCCACCAGGGAGCGCGACAGCAGGACCGGGAACTCGTCGCCGCCCTTCCTGCTGTGGTAGTACTCCCCCTCGCCGCCTACCTCGCCGATGTCGCCTATCTCCTCGATGTCCCTGCCCAGGAGCTCCTCGGGGGCATAACCGTAGGTCTCCGCCGCCGCGCTGTTGAGGAAGGTGACCCGGCCCTCGAGGTCGGTGATGAAAACGCTGTCCGAGGCGCTCATCAACGCGTGGGAGAGGACCCTGCTGGTGTCCTCCGCCTCCCTTCTCCGGATGGCGCCGTCCACAGCCAGCGGAAGGACCCGCAGGTAGTCGCGCTGCTGGTCTTTCACCAGGAAGTCGTAAGCCCCCGCCTTCATCGCCGAGACGGCGATGTCTATCTGGTTGGCGCCGGTGATGAGGATGACGGGAGCCTCGAGCCCATCCTCCAGTATGTCGAAGGCCGTTCCGTCACCGAGGAAGTAGTCGAGGAGCACAACGTCGAAATCCGAGTCCGCGAGCCTCTCGCGCGCCTCGGCGACGGAACCGGCCACGGAGCATCGATACGGCAGCGCCTCGCGGCGGACGAACCTCTCGAACGCCATCCTGTCCACCTCGTCGTCCTCCACCAGGAGGACTCTCACAAGCTCCGCCAACACGACCCCCTCAGTCCGGCAGCTCTGACAGCGTCCAGTAGAGGTCTATCGCCTTCACGACCTCCACGAACTGCATGTAGTCCACGGGCTTGATCATGTACCCGGCCACGCCGAGGTTGAAGCTGTCCACCCTGTCGCGCTCGTCCTTGGAGGTCGTGAGCACCACCACCGGTATCCGCTTCAGGATATCGTCCTGCTTGATCACCTGCAGGAACTCGATTCCGCTCATGCGGGGCATGTTCAGGTCCAGCAGGATGATACCCGGCTTCTCCCGCGCGGGGTCGCGCAGGAAGTCGAGCGCCTCCTGCCCGTCGGAGACCATGTCCAGCCTGTTGGCCACGTGTATCTCCTTGAGCGCCCGCTCCACGGTCATCCTGTCAACGAGGTCATCCTCCACCAGCAGGATTGGCTTGTCACTCCTCATCTGTCCCTCCCTCTATCCCCATTCTCTTCGGAATCGTGAAGTAGAAGGTGGCGCCCTCTCCCAGCTCCGACTCCACCCAGACCCTCCCGCCATGCATCTCGACTATCTTCTTTACCAGAGTAAGGCCCAACCCTGTTCCCTCCACCTCGTCCCTCGGGGAGATGGTCTGAAAGATGCCGAAGATCGTCTCCTGGTACTTCGGGTCTATCCCCGGCCCGTTGTCGGCCACGGCCAGCCTCCAGGCGGTCCCCTCGTCTGTGTAGGAGACCGTCACCTCGCCGTCGGGCTTGTCCATGAACTTGACCGCGTTGCCGATGAGGTTCTGGAACACCTGGCTCATGCGCGTCCTCTCGCATACCACCGAAGGCAGGCTCCCGGCCATGGTGACCTCAACCCCCGGCGGGGGCCCTATCATCTCCACGGCGGCACGCACCACGTCGTTCAGGTCGACCGGCTCCCTGGACTCCCTGATCCGCCCCACCCGCGAGTACTCCAGCACGCTCTCGATGAGGCTCTCCATTCGCTTGGCTCGGTCCAGGAGCAGCTCGAGCTGGCGTCCGCCCTCCTGATCGAGGACCTCAGAGTAGTCGGTGTGCAGCCAGGTGGCCAGTGACCCTATGCCACGAAGAGGGGCCTTCAGGTCGTGCGAGACCACGTAGGCGAACTCGTCGAGCTCCCTGTTGATGGAGAGCAGCTCCTCGTTCAGCTCCTCCAGCCGCCGCTCGGCCTCCTTGCGCTCGGTGATGTCGGTGAGTATGCCCCGGATCCCCGCCGGGTTGCCTTCCTTATCCGTGATGAGGCTGGAGTAGACGATGCAGGGAAAGGTCGTACCGTCCTTCCGCCTGGCCCGGTACTCACGCATCGCGCCGGCGGATCGCCCGTCCATCATCTTCTCTAAGGCCCCCGATACCCTGGAGATATCGACCTCCTCGATCACGTCGAGCGCGTGAACTCCTGACCCCAGGTCCTCGCGAGCATACCCGAACATCTCGTAGGCGTTCTGGTTCACGTAGGTGATCATCCCGTCCCTGTCAAGCTCGAATACTATCTGGGGGAGCGACTCCGTCAGCTCACGGTACCGGCGCTCACTGTCCTGCAGGGCATGCTCCGCGCGCTCGCGTTCCTCCATCTGGGCGCGCAGCTCCTCGTTTGCGTCGGCAAGCTCGCGCGTCCGTTCGCGAACGCGGACCTCCAGGTGGTCGTGTGCTTCCCTGAGCTCACCTTCCGCGGCGACGCGCGCCGCCGCCATCTCGTTGAAGGCGGCGGTGAGGTCCCCCATCTCGTCGTTCCTCTTTACCTCGACCCGCGTCTCTCCGCCGGTCTCGCCGAACTCGCGGGCCGCGTCCCGCAGCCTCACCACCGGATCGACCATCGTGCGCGACATCATGAAACCGCCGGCCAGGACCACTATCAGCGCAAGGAAGCCGATGAAGCCGACTCCCCAGACCGACCTGACCACGGTGGAGGAGATGTAGCCGGCATCCGCTTCCAGCGCCTCGCCCTGGCGCTCGACCTCCGCGTCTATCGCCTCTGTGACCTGGCTCTGCGTGACAGGGTCGATCCCGGACTGCAGCGCGGCGAGGGCACCGGCGGCATCTCCCGCCTTCGCGAGATCGATGGCGCTGCGCGCCGCGGCGCCCGCCCCCAGGAACCGGTCGTTGATGTCCTCGAACATGGTAACGGTGGACTCCACGGGGGAGGTCAGTCTCGCCTGCGCCGCCCACTCTCCCAGCGCTTCGGCAGCCATCTGCCTGTCGCGGGCCAGTTCGCCCTCGTAGGCCGATCGGCCGGTAAGCACGTAGAGGTAGAGACCCCTGATCCAGCGGTTGCTGTCCCTGGCGAACCGCACGGCCAGCTCGGACTGAAGCGCGTGGGACCTCATGTCGGTGACCCTCTTAGCGAGGCCGAGCATCCGCTCCAGGACCAGGCTCCTCACCGCGCCATCGAGGTTGTCCAGGTAGGTAACGAGCCGCATCTCCTCGTCCGGGAGCAGCTCGTCAACGAGCTGGAGGACGGTTGAGCCCGGTGGGGCGTCAAGGGTGTCCTCGAGTAGCGCTATGGCCTGCGCAGTCGAGCCGGACTTCGCGAGCGCGATGGCACGGTCGCAGTCCGCATTGACCTCCTCGTAGGAATCGTTCATCGCCTCGAGGGACTCGATCTCCTGCTCCCGGCCGGCCGATTCCGCGCCGGGATTCGCGGTTTTCGCGCTCATCCAGCCGGCCAGGGCGGCGTTGACCTCCTTGCGGGCATCCTCGAACATGCGTTCGTGCTCGGCGGACCCGGTGGCGATGAATGCCGCGCACTGGCGGAGCTGATGTTCGAAGTGCCGGGCGAACGACTCGGCCTGCAGCACCTGCTCGAGCCCCTCACGTATCCGCCCGGTGTCGCCCACCACGCTCCTCTGGGGAAGCGCGAGAAGTACGAGCATGGCCAGCACGATCAACATGGCGGGAAGTGCCAGCAGGTAGAACTTCGACTTGAGTGAGAATCGCATAGGTTATCGCAGGTCCGGCTCGCCCGGTCCTTCGCCGCTCGAAACCGGTATCTCGACGTGGATGGTGGTCCCCTCGCCCTCGGTGCTCTCGACGCTTATCGAGCCCCCGTGGGCGTCGATCAGGCCCTTGCTGATGGCGAGCCCCAGGCCCGCCCCGCGCTCGCGGGAGTCGGTGGAGAGGTGAAGCCGTGAGAACTTCTTGAACACCTCGGCCCGGAACCGCTCGGGGATGCCGCGGCCGGTGTCGGCCACCTCGAGGGCGACCGCCTCCGGGGCCACCTTCGCCGTGACCGTCACCTTCCCCGACTCGGTGTACTTGATCGCGTTGGAGACGAGGTTCTCCAGGACCCTGCGCACCACCTCGGGATCCACGCGCGTAGTCGCGCCCGGGGGCTCGACCTCGGCCTGAAGCACCAGCCCCTTCTCCATGGCGAGCGCCCCGAAGAGCTTGACGGCCGCGTGGACCAGTTCGTCCATGTCTATCGGGGTGGGAGTGACCGTGATCCCACCCGCCTCGATGCGGGTCAGGTCCAGCAGGTTGTTGACCAGGTCGACCAGCCGCCTGCTCCCGGTCCGTGCCACGTCCAGAAGCTCAAGGCCCTCGGGGCTGAACTCGCCGGACAGCTGGTGCTCCATGACCGCGAGCGCGCCGTCCACGGCGGTGACCGGGGCCCGGAGCTCGTGCGATGCGGCCTCCAGGAACTCCGACTTGAGCCGGTCGGCCTCGATGAGCTCCGAGTTGAGCCTGATTATGGAGTCCTCCATGTGCCTGCGAAGGGCCTCCCGGCGGTCCCGGTTGTAGCGCATCACGATCCACTGCGCGCAGACCAGGCTCAGCATAACCGCAGCCAGCACGACGTACAGGAACCCGATATTCTTGATGTCATTGAACGATGACAGCGCGCGGTTCACTTCCACGTCCGTGCCCATGAGAGCTATGGGGACGCCCTTGGAGTCGACCACATAGGCGTTCGCGCTTATCCAGGTTCCCCAGCGGTCCGTTATCGGACCGAGCATCCACGGCGCGGGCCTCTTCTTGCCCTCGAAGACCTCGAACTCCTGGGGTTCCGCCTCGTAGTAGACCTGCCCCGGGGGGGAGAAGTCCTTGGAACCCGGGTCCTCCGCGTCCACCAGGAAGATCATCTTTCCGTCTTTGGGTCGCATGAGGTATGCGTAACGGATGCGGCTGTCGGACTCCTTGATCCTCCTGAGCTGGTTCCAGAGCTTCTTGTAGGCCGGGGTGTCCAGGTCGCTCTCGTCCCCCTTGAGCGCCTCGACGTCATGGTAGTCTATGCTCGCGGCGGCCGCGGCGTCCTGGAACTTGCGGACCTCGAAGTACTGCTCGCGCTGGTAGTCGGCGATCTCCACCGTCACGAGGTAGCCCACGACCGCCAGCCCCGCTACCAGGAGCAGCGCGACCACTATCCTTATCGCCGTCGCCGTTCGTATAGACATCCGGTCTCCGTCAGCCCTGACCGATCCTACCCCCGGGCCGGATCACCCCTGCTTGGGCCGGGACTTCAGTCCCGGGTCGTGAACGCGGATTGAAGTCCGCGCTCGATCATCAAGGTCCCTCGGCCTCTCCCTGGTAGCGCGGGATCTCGAAGCAGAAAGTGGACCCCGTGCCTTCCTCGCTCTCGAACCATATCCGTCCGCCCTGGGCCTCGACCATGCCCTTGCTCGCGGCAAGTCCCATTCCCGCTCCCTGCCTCCTCTGCTCGACGGGCAGGTCGAACTTGGCGAACTTGGAGAATATCTCCTCCTGGAAGCGCTCGGGGATGCCCATTCCGGTGTCCTTGACCGAGAACCTCACCTTGTCGCCGACAAACTCGAGCGTGACCACTATGCCGCCGAAATCCGTGAACTTGATCGCATTCGAGAGCAGGTTCTCGAGGATCCGCAGGAGTGCCTGGGGATCGAGGACCGCGTCCAGCGGACCGTCCGGGAGCTTCGCTGTGAGCCCCACGGTCTTCCTCTGCGCCAGCGGTTCGTAGAGACCCACGGTCTTCTCGACCAGTTCACCCAGGTCGATCTCCTTGGGCTTCAGGACGTAGTCCCCCGCCTCCATCCGGGTTATGTCCAGCAGGTTGTCGACCAGGTCGACCAGCCGGTTGGCCCCGTTCTTCGCCACCTGGACCAGGCTCTTCTCGTCGTCGTCGAGCTTCGGCTCGAGCGACCTGTCGAGAGTCTGCACCGCGATGTTGACCGCGTTCACGGGGCTTCGCAGCTCGTGAGACGCCAGTTGTATGAAGTCGGACTTGACCCTGTCGGCCCTGACAAGCTCCGCGTTGAGCTTTAAAACGGACTCCTCCATCTGCTGCTTGAGGGCCAGCCGCTTCTCACGGTGATAGCGCCACAGTATCCATTGCAGCGCGACCAGGACCAGCAGCACGAGGGCGAGCATGTCGAATATCACCCCGAGGCGCTTTATCTGCTCGAAGTTGGTGATGGCACGCTCGGCGTCCACGTCAGTGCCTACCAGCGCGACCGCCGATCCGTCCCTCGAGGTGATATAGGAGGTCGCCGAGAGCCAGGTGCCCCACCTGTCCTGGACCGGTCCCTCGACCTCCGACTGGACCGGTCGCTTCTTGTCGAACACCTCGAAGTCCCGGGGCTTGGCCTCCTCGTAGACCTGGCCGGGAGGCGAATAATCCTGGGATGAGGGGTCCTCCGCGTCGACCAGGAACACCATCTTGCCGTCCTGCGGACGCATCAGGTAGATGAAACGGATGTGCGGGTCCGACTGCCTTATGCGCACCAGTTGTGACCGTATCCTCTGGAACTGCGGCGTCTCCGCGTCGGCCGCGGTGCCGGTGAGGGTGGCCACGTCCGCGGCGTCGATCGCCGCCGCGGCGGTTGTTACCTGCGTCTTGCGCTGCTGGAAATAATCCTCCCTCTGGGTATCGGCGATATTGAAGGTGATGAGCAAGCCAAGGACGGCGACAGCCGCGATCATCACGACCGCGAGGACTATCCGTATTACAAGGGACCTCGTCGTATTCAACTGACCACCCGCGTCCAATCTCGGAGGCCGCCGACCTCCTATTACATTCTATCGGAGAAAGTCACCCCGAGGAGTAGTGTACCTCCAATCCTCTTTGACGTTCCGGACCGCCCGGCGGTTACAGCGTGTATACCTCAGTCGTCGGGTGGCTCGATGGCTTCTGAGGTAGGGGCCGGAGGTCCCACCCCGGGGGCGCACTCGGCGCACAGGGTCCAGAGCGCTATGCCGGCGAGAACGGCCATGCCCGCCCCGAAGAAGAACGCCGCGGAGGGACCGTAGGTCCCGGAGCTCTGCCAGATGAGCCCGAAGATCACGCTCGCCAGCAGCCTGGATATACCGTCCGTGGTGTGGTAGACGCCGAAAGCCGTACCCTTCATCGCCGGCGGGGCGAGGTCCGCTACATACGCGCTCATCACCCCGTGGGTGAGCCCGTAGAAAACCCCGTAGGCACCCATCAGCAGCCAGACGTAGACGAGCCGGTGTGCGAAGCCGAACCCCACGTAGATGAACCCGTAGAGGATGAACCCGATCAACAGAGGCTTCTTGCGCCCGATGCGGTCCGAGAGCATGCCGCACGGCACCGCCGCCACGCTGTAGACCAGGTTGAAGGCCATCCAGAGCAGGGGGATCAGGTACACCTGCATGCCCAGGCTCCGGGCTCTCAGCAGGAGAAACGCGTCGCTGGAGTTCCCCAGCATGAACAGGGCGACCACCAGCATCAGGGCCCTGTAGTCGCGGCCCAGCCCCCTGAGGCTGAGGTGGGGCCGCTCGGCGCGAGCCCCGGAGCGCTTCTCGCGGATGGCAAACACGATTATGAGCACCGAGACCAGTCCCGGGACGAAAGCCGCGAGGAACACCCATCGGTAGGCGCTGTTCCCCGTCCCCCTGAGAAGCCACATCAGCAGGAACGCGATTGCCGGGCCCACCACGGCACCCAGGGTGTCCATTGCCCGGTGGAAGCTGTAGGCCTTTCCGCGTATCGAGGGGTCGGTGGTCTCGGCGATCATGGCGTCCCGCGGAGCCGTTCGCAGGCCCTTCCCCACCCTGTCCACGAACCTCACCACCAGGACCTGCCATACCGTGTCGGCGGCGGCGAAGAACGGCTTGGCGAACGTCGAGAGCCCGTAGCCCGCCAGTATCAGCGTCTTGCGGCGCCCGACCCTGTCAGATATGTAGCCCGAGAAGCCCTTGAGCACGCTCGCGGTCCCCTCTGCCACGCCCTCCACGAGCCCGATGGCCACGGCGCCCGCTCCCAGCACGCTGGAGAGGAATATCGGCAGCAGGGGGTAGATCATCTCGGACGACGCGTCCGTGAACAGGCTCACCAGCCCGAGCGCCTTTACGGTCCCGCTGAGACGGGCGCGCGCGCCGCGTGGCTTCTCTTCTCCCTCGACCCCGAGAGGGCCCGCGGTCTCAGCCACGCTCCAGCACCTCCTCCACCAGCTCCTTGATGCGCTCGCGGGACTTCGCCAGGGCCTTCCTGCCCGCCGCGGTGGCGCTGTAGTACTTGCGGCGCCGTCCTCCCTCCGTCCTCTGTTCCACCTTCAGGTACCCGGTCCGCTCCAGCCTGTGCAGGGTGGGGTAGAGTGTTCCCGGGCTCACCGTGTATCCGTGTGTGGCCAGCTCCCGGGCTATGCCCGCCCCGCAGATCTCACCGTCGTGGACCGCGTGATAGAGGATGTGGATCTTTATGAACCCCGCGAAGAACTCGCGCTCCATGTCCATCGGTCGGCCTTCCTTCTGCGCCCGCCCGGGACGCTCCCGGGGCTCCATGGATAATATCGTAATCCGATATCGGTGAGCGATATTATAGCGAGCCCACGGGGACAGGTCAAGCGGGAAGCCCGAATCCCCGATTGCAGATGGGAACCGGCGGGGATAGAATTAAGCCTGTTCCGATGCCCGACAGCCCGGTGGACCGCCGAAAGGAGCGCCGTGGGCTCGATACCCGGAAGCTGGTGCCCGATCCGCATGCCTCAGATCCCGGGCGCCAGGGTTCCTTGCGAAGATAGCTGCGCGCTGTATATCTCGTCCTCCAAGCTACCCCCCACCCACAGTTGTGCCATAACCGCCGTGGGCATCTACGCCCTTCAGCGGATAGTGGTGCCGAAGCCCAAAGACCAGGAGGGTGGAGGCGAGACCCCACCCCGGTAGATACGAAGGTGAACGATGGCACGCGGCGATAAGCCTACCGGCGGTAAGGCCTCCCGGGGCACCCGCACACCCGCCGGCAAGGTGGAGCTGGGTTACGACGCGAGCGAGAACTACAAGGCCCGCCTCGTCAAGGGCCTGCTGGGGGTCGATCTCGGTGAAGGCTACATCGTCGAGGTCGTCAACTACCGGACCAAGAGGGTCCTCAGGCGCGAGCTCTTCGAGGACTCGGACGACGCCCGGGACGAGCTGGCCAAGATACGCGACGATATTGACAGCCTTACCACCGAGGACTTCCGCAAGAGATACCTCCAACCCCCCACCTAGATTCGCTCTCACGCTACGGTGTTAATACTTGTCCGCCACCATCTCACTCACGTTGATCGCGCTCTCCCCCGCCATCTCCGTGCCTATCCCCCGGCCCCCGGCATCCGCTCCTACGAGGTACAGGCCCTCGATGGGCATCCCGGGATCCGGCCGGTTCCTTCCGACCTGCCTGAAGTCCTGCGAGAGGCCGACGACCTCCCCGAGATCCCTGCCCGATATCCCGGCCGTGTAGGCGACGTCGGTGCGCAGCTTCCAGATGACGTGGTCCTCGATGCCGGGGTGCAGGTGCTCCATGGTCGCCTCGATGCGGTCCAGGACCTGCCGGTCGAGGTCCACCTTCTTCGGGTCTGGCGACAGCACCGCGCCGGCCAGGACCAGCTGGCAGCCCGGCGGCGTGAGGTCCGGGTCGGGGATCGACGGCACCGGGTACATGATACCGACGTACTTCGAGAGCGCTTCCTCGTCCGCCAGGTCCGGTAGCCAGAGCGTCATCGGGTACGGCACAACCGGAGCGTCCAGCGCGTACTTCACGCTCACCGCCCCGTAGGACGACCGGTACTTCATCGCCCCGTCCACGTAGTCGGCGCCCAGGTGGTCCCGCGCCATCTTCACGGTCGGCTGGAGCCCGGCGTTGGAGACCACCACGTCGGCGGGGAAGGTCCCTGCGGCCTCGACCCCGACCACCTTTCCGCCTTCCACCAGGATGCCCTCGACCGGCCGGCCGTACTCGACACGGCCGCCCATCCTCTCGAGGGCGGCGATGTAGCTGTCCACGATGGCGCGCATGCCGCCCTTCGGATACGAGAGGGAGCGGTTCTCGGCCATCCCCGCGAAACAGTAGATGAACTCGCCCGCCGAACCCGTGAAGTAGGTGACGACGATCAGCATGCCGCAGGTGGCGTTTATCATCTGGTGGAACATGGGGTCGTCGGTGAAGCGGTCGACGTAATCCTTGAGGGGGGTCTCGTCCAGGGCCTCCATCTCGGCGGGCGGCTTCATGGTCGCCAGCTCGCGGAAGCACACGTAACAGTCGTCGTGGTTCTCCGGGAGCACCCCGATGTCGTCGAGGATGCCGTGGATTGACTCGTCGGAGGCATAGTCGAGGGAGTAGTACGCCACGCGGTCGCCGAGGCAGATCCTGTTCCCCTCGATGAGCGCCCACCTCAGGTCGCCTCCGACCCGGCGGTTGATCTCTCCCAGCGGCCCCTTGTCCCCGCTGCCCACCGCGTGCACCCCGGTGTCGTAGGTGAAACCGTCCTTCTCGAAGCTCGCGGCCTTGCCTCCCGCGAAGCCGTTCCGCTCGAGCACGGTGACGTCGAAGCCTTTTTCCGCCAGGAGGGCCGCGCAACCCGCGCCTCCCACCCCGCTGCCGATCACGACCACCCTCGCCCGATTGGATGCCATCATACGCTCCTTACCGAATGCCTTCGCGATCCGCCGGCCGGCCGTGTCCTCCGGTACGCTCGAGGGCGGCACCGGTCCGCCGGTGGATAATCTACCAGATTGCGCCGGGGGCGGCACCCGGGGGCACGCAAGCGAAAGCGGCGGGTGCTGGGTTAGAATTACGTTCGTCGGCAATCGCCCCCGCCGGCGGGACGCCTGCGGCACATGGTGGGTCAGTGGAGGGACGGACGATGAGACCGGTGAACCGGTGGAAGGCTATAAGAGCCCTGAGGTCCAACCTGGTCCTGCTCGTGGCGGGCTGTGCCCTGATACTACTCGCGGGACTGTGGCGGGTCGCGATCGCCCCCTCGATAAAGATCGTCGCCGGCGATTTCGATACGGTCTACTACTACGAGGGGACCGACACCGAGGCTGTAGCGGGACCTGGACAGGCCCCCCTCACACAGGATGTCGTCGAGCCCATCATCGTGGAGCGAAGGACCGCGAGTCGGCCGGACCTCACGACCTCGACGGTATCCGTGGTCGAGGTTACGACCCGGGTGCTTGACCAGGGCTCCAGGGCCGAGATCTCAACCCGAAAAGCACTGTTCGCCCTGGACCGCAAGACGGGGCAGCTCACCGGGATGGACGACGTCCCGGCCCGTAGCGGTTACTTCATCGTCTTCCCGTTCGACTCCCCCAGGACCCAGGTGCCCTACTGGAACGAGCTGACCGAGAGCACCCACCCGGCCGAGTTCCACAAGGAGGAGAAGCAAAAAGGCAAGACCTTCTACCTTTACCGGTACTCCTATGGGGGCTCCACCTTGAAAGCACCTGCCAAGGGATACCCGGCCAGGGTGACGGGCGCGGAGCTGAAGTCGATGCTCGGGCAGCCGGGTCTGCTCGTGGGCGATTCGACCGAGCTCGTGCCCTCCTACAGCGCCAGCGGCAGGGGCGAGCTCCTGGTCGAGCCCGTGATGGGGACCATCGCGTCGGTCAGCAAGGTGGACGAATCGGTGTCCATGACCGTCGAGGACCCCTCGAGCGACTTCCTGCTCACCCGGATGCTCTACCGGGTGGCCTACGACGACACCAGGAACAGCACCAGCAACGGTGTCCAGTTCGCCCTGGAGGAGCTTTCGAAGTACACCCTGCAGTTCGCATACATCCCGCTGGGGCTGCTCGGGCTCGGGATCGCCTGCGTGCTGGTAGCCTGTTTCGCCGGCGTGAAGCGCTACGCGAGGCGGGAGGGGCTGCTGGAGCCTGTGCACTCCGCCGACGGGACCCTGGAGCACACCGACGGGCCGGATGAGTCGGCGGCGACGGACGAGGATGACGTGACGGAGCCCGAGAGCCCAGGCTGAGCGCGTGCCGCCAGGCCGTCAGATGCGGTCGGTGTAGATATCGAACGGCTTCTCGCCGGTCAGGAAGCGGTCAAGGTCTTCCCCGTTGTAGAGCTTGATGATCACGCGCCGCAGCTTCCCGCTCAACGTGTCTATAGCGCTCTTGGTGAGCTTCTGGTCGAGGAAGCCGGACAGCTCGATGGGCTTTCCGACACGAACGAGCATCCGCCGGTAGAGGGCAAGGCGCGCGGGTCCCTCCGCCACGGCGGCATGGTCGGCGTACGAACCGATCAACCTCGCGGGCAGGGAAGAGATGCTTACCTCCTCCTCGGGAACACAGACGGCGGGGATCACCGGGACCCCGGCCTCCAGCGCCATGCGGGCGAACCCGGTGCGGAAGTAGCTGATCCTGCTGGCCCTGTCGGGACGCATGAAGGACTCGACCCCCTCGGGGAAGATCCCCACGATCTCGCCCTCCCGCATGAGCCGTACCGCTTCGTCCATGCCCCTGCCGCTGCGGGTGCCCCCCTTGAGGGACAACCGGACCATGCCTGTCATGTGGTACAGGGTGCGCGCGGTAGGCACCAGGAAGCCGCGTGAACCCGCCACGAAGTGGATGTAGCGGTCGATCTCGTTCATGAGGGCGAGCGGGTCAAGGACCGATCGGTGGTTGCACACCAGAAGCGCCCCACCCTCCACCGGCACGTTGTCCGCGCCCTCGGAGCTGATACGAAAGGCGAAGCTCAGCCACGGACCGAAGACGGTCCGCACGGTCTCGTAGGCCAGTGTCTGGTAGACGTTCAAAGGACTCCCGCCGTGGGATCAACACCTGTGCAAATCGACACCGAAAAGGATAAGGCTTGGTGTTGACGATGGCAACGGGGCGGTATAATTGCGCGCGACGCCTTTCGAAAGAAGAGCATGAAGGTAACGTTCGTCTACCCTGACTATTTCGAGACGCAGGACATCCACACCGAGCCGCAGGGGCGCGTATACCTGGGTATCGGTTACCTCTCGGCCGCCCTGAAGGAGGGCGGACATGAGACAGACCTGGTCCACCTGGTGCGCCCACCTGGCAGGGAGGAGTTCCTCGCGGACCTGCGGGACAGGTCTTGCGACCTGGTGGCCTTTTCCGCGACCACCCTCCAGTTCTCCAAGGTCCGCATGCTGTCGGCGTGGGTCAAGGAGGAGCTCGACATCCCCACCGTCTGCGGCGGAGTACATCCGACCATCGATCCCGGGGACTCCGTCGCCTGCCCATCACTCGACTACGTCTGCGTGGGCGAGGGCGAGGAGGCGCTGCTGGAGCTCTGCGGCGCGCTGGAATCCGGTAGAGATGCGAGGGACGTCGCCGGCATCTGGAGCAGGGAGAACGGCGAGGTCTTCCGGAATCCACCCCGGGCGCTGGTGGAGGACCTGGACACCGTTCCTTTCCCGGACAGGTCGATATTCGACCGCGAGAAGTTCGCGGCGAACCAGCGGGGCCGGCTGGTGGTGATGGCCTCACGCGGCTGCCCGTTCGATTGCTCGTACTGCTGCAACCACCTTCTGAAGACCATCTACCCCAACGGCGGGAAGTACGTCCGCTTCCGCTCGCCGGGTAACGTGGTCGCCGAGATACGGGCCGCGCGCGACCAGGACCCGGGCATCGAGCAGGTGCGCTTCGAGGACGACATCCTCATTATGGACCGCTCGTGGTTCCGCGAGTTCGCACGTCTCTACAGGGAGGAGGTCGGTCTGCCGTTCATCTGCAACGCGCGCGTGGACCTGCTCAACGAGGAGATGGCAGGCCTGCTGGCCGACGCCGGGTGCAGCGCGATAACCATGGGTGTGGAGAGCGGAAGCCCGTGGCTGCGCAGGAACGTGCTCAGGCGGAACATGACCGACGAGAAGATAAGGAGAGCCTTCGCGCTGTGCCGGGCGTCGGGGATACCCACCGTGTCGCTGAACATGATCGGCTTCCCCCACGAGACCATGGCGATGGCCCTCCAGACGGTCAAGATGAACGCCGACATCGAGCCGGACCTCGCCCAGGTCACCACCCTGTGCCCGTTCCCCAACACCGAGATACATCGCGTGTGCCTCGAGGGAGGCATGCTGGGGGACTCCACCCCGGATACTATCTTCGGCGGGAAGAGCGCGCTGCACCTGGACCGCATGAGGCCCTCGGAGGTCAACCGGGTATGCGAGAACTTCGTGCTGCTGATGGTTGCCTACAGGCGGGTTCGGTCGCTGCCGGCGCCCCTGGCCCGCGCGGCCGAGGCGGGACTCGACTTCCTCATCGCGACGCGACTGGTCCCCGATCGGCTCCGCGACCGGGTGCTCGAGGGGGCCAGGGGCCGGCTTGACTGGAAGTACTTCCTGGGGGTCGACTATTGAGTGGGAATTCACCTCAACCATCTTTTCCCACTGGTGGAAGGACGGCGAAGGACGCCAGGGAACACTTCGACGACTGGTCCTCCACGTACGAGCGGAGCCGCTTCTGGAAGCATTACTTCGAGCCGCTGCACGAGCTGATTGTCGCGCGGGCGGGGGACGTAGGCGGCCTTTCGATACTGGACCTGGGGTGCGGCACGGGGGACATGCTGCGCCGGTTCGCGCGGGCGGGGGCTTCCCGCCTTGTGGGAACGGACCTCAGCGAGGGGATGCTGGAGGTGGCCGGAGAATTGTCTCGCCACCTGGCCGGCATCGAGTTCGTGCACGCCTCGGCCGAGTCGGCGCCGGTGGGAGCGGGTGAGTTCGACCTGGTGACCTCCTGCGTCGCCTTTCACCACTTCCCGGACCCCATGGGCGCGTTGAAGGACGCGGCCCGGGTGCTCAAGCCCGGCGGGCGCCTGATGCTGTGCGACCTGGACGGGGCAGGGCTGTCCGGGAAGATCTTCCTGGCGTTCGGCCGCTGGAAGCGCGCCGACGAGCGCTACTTCGATACCGGATCGATATCACGGATGCTGGCGGAGGCCGGGTTCTCCGACGTGTCCGTTGGCAGGGTCAGGTTGTTTCCTCCCACCATGCTCGCCGAAGCCGTCCGCCCCTGACAGCAAGATGCTTGAGGCGGGGCTCTTCGCCCCGCGAGGCCTTCGATCGGCGAACGCGGACCCGGGCTGAGAGCCCGGGCTCAATCGGTCCAGCCTACTGGGCCATGGTCCCGACGACGGGGAACCTCTTCAGATTGTCGTACATCCTTGGGGGCGCCTGCTTGATGACCTGCGAGAGGTCCTTGCCGGCCATCGCGCCAAGGTTGCAGGAGCTGTGCGAGCCACTCGGCCAGAACGAGCTGTCCGTCACGTCGTAGACCACCCCGTCAACGGCCACGTAGGCCGGCTGCCCGTTCTGCCCGTTGAAGGTCGCGAGCTCGGTCGCCGTGAAGGCCTTCGCGCTCGGTGTGGTGGACGGCGGGCTCGTCGAAGGCGTAGTGCCGGTGGTCTTGGGCGTGGTGGACGGCGTCGTCTTCTCGCTGGTGGTGGTGCCTCCGCACCCGACGGCCGCCAGCACCAGCAGGACGGCCACCGAGACGACGCACAGGAATCCGGCTCTCCCTGCAAATCGCTTCATTGCGTCCCCCTTTGAATGTAGCTTCGGCGCATTATTCAAGGGGTGGGGCGGATTCCCTGCCCACCTTTTCGCATCGGCGTCTGACCCCGTTGCGAAATTACTTCTCGTTGGTGAGGATGACCACTCCGCAGACCACGCCGCCCAGGCCGCCCAGGTTGTGGGCCATCCCCACCTTGGCGCCCTCGCGCTGGCGGCCGTCGGCCCTGCCCTGCAGCTGCTTGGTGACCTCGTAGACCATCCTGACCCCGGTCGCCCCGATCGGGTGCCCGAAGCACTTGAGCCCGCCGCTGGGGTTCACCGCCACCTGGCCGTCTATGTTGAACCGGCCCTCGGCCATCGCCGGGCCCCCCTCGCCCTTCTTGCAGAAACCGAGGTCCTCTACGTTCAGTATCTCGGTTATGGTGAAGCAGTCGTGGCACTCAGCGAGGTCGACCTCGTTGGGGGGATCGGTTATACCCGCCATGGCGTACGCCTTCTCCGCGGCCTTCACGGTGGGCCTCCAGGCCAGGTAGTCGAAGTTCTTGTCGTACATCATCAGGTTGGTGTAGGTGGCGAAGCCCATCCCCTTGATGGTCACGTAGTCGTCGCGGTACTTCTTCGCGATATCCGCCCTGGTGACGATGACCGCGGCGGAGCCGTCGCTGATGGGACAGCAGTCCAGCAGGCCCAGCGGTCCCGAGATGAGAGGGGCCTTCATGACCTGCTCCAGGGTCACCTCGCGCCGGAAATGGGCCTTGGGGTTGACCGCGCCGTTGAAGTGGTTCTTCACCGCCACGTGCGCGAGGTGCTCCTTGGTGGTGCCGAACGCCCTGGCGTGACGGGGGAACGCCAGTCCGAACGCGCTGGGAGCGGTCATCCCGGCCATCTGGACCGGGTGCCCGAACCCGGAGGTGGGCAGCCCCCGGCCGGTCTGATCCGTGATCTTCTCGACACCGCAGGCGATGACCATGTCGAACTGCTCGCTCGCCACCGCCAGGCACGCGTTGCGGAACGCGTCGAGGCCGCTCACGCAGTAGTTCTCGGTGTGGGTGATTGGGATATCGTAAGTCTTTATCGCGTCGGACAGGGTCGCGCCGGAGAACCCGGTAAACGGGTACTGGATTCCTATCCAGCCGGCCTCGATCTGCCCGGGCTTTATGCCCGCGTCGTCCATCGCGTCGAACGCCGCTATGGTCAACATGTCGTCGACGCCCCAGTCGTAGTTCTCCCCGAACTTGGTGGCCCCGACCCCGATAACGGCGACGTCTTTGAGATCTGCCATCTCTATACTCCTCCCTAGCGCACCGGACGGGTCTTCCAGAAGTAGTTGTGGAAGCCGCCGCCGTCGTGGATCTTGCGGAAAGTCAGTTCTACCGGCATGTCGATCTCGACCTCGCCCACCCTGCGGTCCGTCATCTGCATGAATATCCTGGCGCCGTCGTCCAGGTCGGAGATGGTCAGGGTTGTGGGGGGCTCTATGCTGACGTACAGGTTGTCGTCTATGAAGTCGAAGAGCGTGCCCTTCCTGGCGAGCCGAACGTCCTCGGTGTCTTCGCGCGCGAAGCAGTTGGGACAGAGCCTGCGAGGCGGGAAGTAGACCGTCTCGCAGGAGTTGCAGCGCTTGCCGTAGAGGGGCTGGACCGCCCTGCGGTCGCGCCACATCTGGATCATGGAGGAGTTGCTCTCCCCCTCCTCCGTCTTCAGCATCTCCTTGTACTCCAGGAACTTCGCGTACGTCGGGAGCATGTTCTTGGAACCAATGTGGCCCTTTATCGCCCTCCTGGCCGGGAGGTCGGCGATCCTGTCCGTGACCTCCAGCAGGAGCACGGTGAAGGAGTCGCCCGCCCCGGCGAGGAGTATCCTGTCCCCCGGCTTCGCCTCTTCCAGGGCGCCGGCGAGCATCATCAGGGGCTGGGCGCACCCGCAGCCGCCCACTAACGCGAACAGGGCGTCCTGGACCTGCCCGGGCTCGAGCTTCATGGCCTTGGCCACCTGGCCGTGGGCCCTGAAGTCGGGGGCCGGGTACACCACCTTCGCGATATCCCCCGGCGCTACGCCGAAGGCTTCCGCCGCGCCCTTGAACGCCGCGAGCAGCGAGGGCACGTAGCCCTTGGCCGTGTAGAAGCGCGAGTTGTCACGCACCGTCCTGTCGCCGGGAAGCCTCCAGGTCGCGATCATCTCGTCGTACGAGGTGTGAACGCCCTTGATCTCGACGATGGGGTCCTCGTTCCCGATCAGCACCGCGCCCGCGCCGTCGCCGAAGGTCTGCTCGTCGGCGGTCTTGGTCTCGGGCAGCCTGCACTCGCCGGCCGTCACCAGGATGCTCGGAGCCACTCCCTGGTCCACCGCGGCCGCGGCCGCGACCAGCGCCGACACGCCCGCCGAGAGCGACAGCCCGAAGTCGCAGGTCACCGAGCCCTGGGGAAGGTCCAGCACCGAGGCAACCGTGGTGGCGCAGGACTTCTCCGCGTACGGGGGTGAGGTCGAGGCGAAGTACAGGCCTCCGACGCCCGCCGGGTCGTCCAGGATGCAGTCACGGCCGGCCTCTATCGCCATGGTGATGCTGTCCTCGTCGAAGTTGCCGACCGCTATCTCCCCCGGAGCCCCAGGTATCCCCCATGCCTCGGCGATGAGCCTGCGCTCCAGCCGCAGCCACGGGATGTAGGCCCCGTAAGCCACTATCCCAGCCATCTCTATCCTCCTCCAGCCGTTTTCTGACGCGCCGCCCGGGCCGGCGGAGCCGGTCCGGAGCACGAGAATGATACCAGATAACGCAACATTACCTCAGACACTATGTTGCGCCGCGTGCCCTTGGCACCGGCTATAATCCGTTCATCATGTGGAAGGCATTCGGGGCCGCTTTCGGGCTGACGTTCATCGCCGAACTGGGTGACAAGACCCAGCTCGCCGTACTCACGCTGTCCGCGAGGTACGGGTTCCTGCCGGTATTCCTGGGCGCCGCCGCCGCGTTCGTCGTCCTCGACGCCCTGGCGGTAACGCTCGGCGCGGTACTGGCAAGATACGTTCCCGCCGACGTGGTGCGCTACGCCTCCGCCGCCGTCTTCATCGTCTTCGGGGTGCTGTCGTTCCGCCCGGAGAAGGAGGAGAAAGAGAGTGCCGAGCGCGCGAAGAACCCGTTCCTGGCCTCGTTCGCCTTCGTCGCCCTGATGGAGCTCGGGGACAAGACCCAGCTCTCCCTGGTAGCCCTGACCTCGAGGTACGGCTATCCATTGCTCGTGTTCCTGGGGGGAACGCTCGCCCTCTGGATGACCTCGCTGCTGGGGGCGTTGCTCGGCAGGGGCCTGGCGGCGCTGGTTCCCCTGAAGTACATCAGGTGGTTCTCCGGCGTGGTGTTCATTACGTTCGGTATCCTGATCGCGGTAGGAGTGCTGTGACGCGCGGCGAACTCGGTCGGTGCGGGACACGCCGGGGCGGCACCGGCCGCCCGGCTGGTATACTAGGCAAAGGGATGAATCACATGGACGAGCAGGAACCGCGCGACGGGTCCCTGACCGCGGCTGAGGAGGACAGGACCACGGAGCTGGCCAACGCCGACGATCTCTTCTACTGGATGGAGGAGACCGAGGCGGACATCCCCCTTCTCGCCCTCGGCCTGGATTTTCCGGCGGGATGCCGTTTCTGTATCTGAAGAGTCTGTCTACCGGGGGGGAGGAGATGGAGTTCAAGCGGCACTTCAGTGAGGCGGACCTCGAGAGGCTGTTCGACGGCTTCACGCTGCCGGAGGACTTCCTGTTCGGCGTGGCGAACGCCGCGTTCCAGGTGGAGGGCGGCCTCAACGGTCCGGGCGAACCCCTGAACAACTGGGTCGAGGGCGAACGCTGCGGCAGGTACGAGGTCTCCGGAGAAGCGGTCCGGTTCTGGACGGACTACCCCGAGCAGCTGGAGCTGGCGAAGGGCCTCGGCCTCAACGGATTCCGCATCAGCATCGAGTGGGCGCGGGTCCAGCCCCTGACCTCGGTCAAACACGGGGTCGTACCGCCTTTCGACGACGCCGCCATCGAAGCCTACTCGGACATGATCGCCGCCATCAGGGACGCGGGCATGGAGCCGGTCGTCACCCTCCATCATTTCACCCACCCGTTCTGGCTGGGCCTGGACTACTGGCTGGATGACGACAGGCTGGCCCTGTTCGACAGGTACGTGGACGAGGTGACGGGACGGCTGAACGCGCTGCTGGTGGAGAAGCACTCGCAGGACCCCCTGCGTTTCTACATCACCATCAACGAGCCCAACGGCCTGGCACCTCTGTTCTACACGCTGCGCTACTTCCCGCACCGCAAAGGGGGCCTGGCCAGAACCGCGCACGCGCTCTCGAACCTGGTGGCGGCCCACTGCCTGGCGTACGACACCATCCACCGGGTCTACCAGGACCGCGGCTGGGACAGGCCCATGGTCAGCTACAACACGATCCACCTCTCCGTCTATCACCTGGACAAGATGGTGACCGACCTGCTGCTGGCCCGCCGGAACGGCGTCGAGCGCGGGGACCTGCCGGAGTACCTGGCGAGCGGCAAGCAGGCGTGGGACCAGGCGGTGTCGGACACCCCCGAGGTCATCGGCGCGGCCCGGCCGTACCGCTGGTTCGAGAGCGCGATGGACAGGGCCTCGGCGCGCTACTTCACGTGTGAGCGGCTCGCGAAAGGCATCGACGCCATCTACCGCTCGCCCGTGGCCGACAAGCTGGACTACCTCGCTACCGACTACTACGACCCGTTCATCCGCAACATGCTGAAGCTGCCCTCCTTTCAGGACATGAGGGAGGCCCGCTTCCTGCCGAACCAGGAGCTGTGGGAGCAGGTGCTCAACCCCCGCGGGCTCTACCAGTTCATCAAGGGGGAGCTGGTGAACGCCGACGGCCTTCCGCTCTACGTCCTGGAGAGCGGGATGTGCTACCGGGAGCGCAAGGGCCGGGTCGAACAGCGCTACGACGCCGCGACCAGGGACGTGTTCCTGCAGAGCTACATCTTCGAGGTGATGCGTGCGGTCGCCGACGGGATGCCGGTGAAAGGTTTTTTCCAGTGGACCCTGGTGGACAACTACGAGTGGGGCAGCTACGAGCCACGCTTCGGGCTCTACACGGTGGACCGCTCGAGGACACCGGTGAAGATAAGCTCCGTTGATGCCTGGGGGGTCAACGCGGGGGGGGCGTTCGGCGAGCTGATCGCGGCTGTGCGCAGCCGTGACCTGGACCGCATCAAGAGGGCGTTCACGCGTGACGACTGGTGAGGCGACCGCATCGAAGGAGCCCTTCAGCCGTAACTGGAACTGATGTCTATTCTCATCGGGGCTTGAGATGAAAGGACAGGAGAAGCCGAGCATCCTCGTCATCGAGGATGAGGCCGAGGTGGCGCAGATACTCGAGAGCCTGCTCGAGCGGAAGCTGTCCGCCAACGTGAAGACGGCCACCAGCCTGGCGACCGCGCGCGAGCGACTGCGCTCGGGCGCATTCGACGTCATCACCCTGGACTACGTACTGCCGGACGGCAGCGGCCTGGAGCTTCTCCAGGAGATAACATCCACCGAGGACCATCCCCCGGTCATAATGGTCACCGGGCACGGCAACGAGGAGATCGCCTCGCAGGCCCTGCAGATGGGTGCGGTCAGCTACGTGCTCAAGGACGACAAGATGGCAGTAGTCCTGCCCGAGACCATCGAGCAGACACTGCGGAGCTTCGCGCTGATACACGCCGTGGAGGCGGTGCGCGAGAGCGAGGAGTTCTATCGCACGCTTTTCGAGGAATCCTCCGACGGCCTGTATATAGAGACCGTCGACGGCACGATCGAGGACGTGAACCGCGCCGCGGCCGAGATGCTCGGGTACGCGCCATCCGAGATGAGAGGCAAGAAAGCCGTCGAGCTCACCCCGCCCGACATGCTGGAAACATACCAGGCGGCGGTTAAGAACCTGCTCGAGGGCAAGACCGTCACCTTCGTGAACCTGCGCAAGGACGGCGGCCGGGTCCCCGTGGAGGTGACCGCCCGGGAGGTCTTCACCAGGAAGGGGCCCCGTTTCATCGTGTCGGTCCGGGACATGTCGGCCAGGGGGGGGTTCGAGGAAGAGCTCACCCTGGAGCGCGACTTCACCACGAAATACCTCGACGCGATGAACGACGCCTTCTTCGTGCTCGACCTCGAGGGAAGGCCCCTGCGCTGGAACCGGACAGTCTCGCAGGTGACCGGCCTTACCGACGAGGAATTGCTTGCGGCGTCGACCGACGACTTCTTCCAGGGAGTGAACCTGAAATCCGCGATGGCCAGCCTGAAGAAGGTACTGGAGACCGGGTCCGACGTGATAGAGCTCGTGCTGACCCTGAAGGACGGGAGCGAGTTGCCCTACGAGTTCTCGCTGGCGCTCATCAGGGACAGCATGGGCAATCCGACGGCCGTCAGCGTGATCGCCAGGGACATAAGCGAGCGGAAGAGGGCCGACGAGGCGCTCCGCAACGTGATCAGAGAGACCAACGAGCGGCGCGAGGAGATCACCGCCCTGCTCGAGAGCACCCGGTTTGTACTGGAGAACCCCGATTTCCCGGCCGCCGCGCGCGAGGTCTTCGACCTGTGCAGGAAGCTGATCGGGGCCAGGGCGGGTTTTCTCTCCCTCATCGCGAGGGACGACGAGGCCCCGCGCGTGCTGATCGCCGAACCGGAGGACGCCAGTGGGTTGTTCGAGTCCGTCGCGGCGCGACCCGACGTCATGTCCTCGGAGCGCAGCTTCCTGGCCGGCAGGGCCTCCTACGACAACGACTTCGACGCCGGTGCCGAGGCGGCTGAGAGCGGGTTCCCCATCGACAACGTGCTGTTCGCGCCGCTGGTTGACGACTCGGCGGTGGCGGGGTTGATCGGCTTCGCGAACAAGCCGGGGGGGTTCTCCGGCCGGGACGCCCTCATGGCGTCCGCATTCGGAGAGATAGTCTCCGTGGCGCTTCGCAACAGCCGCACCAAGGACATGCTCGAGGCGAGCGAGGAGCGCTTCCGCACCCTAGTGGACAACGCGCCGGACATAATCTACAGCATCTCCGATGACGCGACCCTTCTGACGATCAATCCCGCGGTCACCGAGGTCCTGGGCTGGACCCCCGAGGAGATGGTCGGCAGGTCGTTCGCCGAGCTCGTCCATCCCGACGACTTCGGGGTCGCCCTGGAGACGTTCGAGCAGGCATTGCGGGGCGAGGTGAGCAGACCCTACATCCTCAGGGTGAGGACCAAGGACGGTGAGTACAGGACGGGTGAGTTCATCAGCACGCCGCTGGTCGATAAAGGCGAGGTGGTCGGCGAGCTGGGCGTGGCGCGCGACATCACCAGGCGCAGGGAGGTCGACGAGCTCGTGCGGGTGCAGACCGACCTGGCGATGAAGCTGGCCGGCACGGCGGACCTGTCCGAGATGCTCGAGATGATCCTCGGGGGAGTCCTCGAGGTGACCGGCCTGGACAGCGGCGGGATCTACGTGCGGGACGAGGACACGGGCTCGCTCGACCTCCTGGTCCACAGGGGCCTCTCGCGTCGGTTCGTCGAGGATGTCTCGCACATCGGCCCCGACTCGCCCAGCATGGACATCGTCATGCGAGGTGAACCCATCTTCGAGCGCTACGATGAGCTGAACGTGCCACTGGACGAGATCCGGAGGGAGGAAGGCCTCCAGTTCATCGGGATCATTCCCATAAAGGTCGAGGACGAGGTAATCGCGTGCCTCAACGTCGCGTCCCACTCGCTGGACCTGATCTCGGGTGACCTCGAGTCGATCATTGAGATCCTCGCCGGGCAGGTGGGGCAGGCGATAGCCAGGGCCAAGCTCAGCGCCGCCATCAGGGAATCGGAGGCCCTCTATCGCGCGCTGGTCGAGACCTTCCCGGACGGGGTGGTGGTCATAGACCGCGACGGCATAATCACCAACGCGTCCATCGAGGCGATCAGGATGCGGGGGGGGTACGAGACCGAGGAGCTCGTTGGAAGGAACGTCTTCGAGCTCATCAGTCCCGAGGAGCGCCACGTCGCGATGTACAGCCTGGAGACGGGGCTCGAGGAGGGATCGATCCGCAACCTGGAGTACAACGTGGTCCGCAAGGACGGAAGCCTCATGGTCGGGGAGGTCAATGCCACCGTCATCGGGGACGAGGACGGCAAGCCCGTCCGGGCGATCCTCACCATCAGGGACGTCACCCAGCGAAAGGAAGCCGAAAGGGCTCTCCAGGCCTTGAACAACGAGCTGGAGGGTTACGCCCACGCGGTCTCCCACGACCTCAAGGGGCCCCTTGCCTCGATCAGGGCCGCCAGTGAGACCATCGGCACCTTGATGAAGGGCGAGGAGGAGTCCGCCGCCCTTCAGGGCTTGAGGGAGATGGCACGGATCATCGAGGACAACGTCAGAAGGTCGACCGAGCTCATCGACGAGCTGCTCATGCTCGCCGAGGCGGGCCAGCAGCCCTGGGACGTCGAGGACGTGGACGTCCACGGGGTCGTGGACCGGGTGCTGGAGGAACGGTCTGCCGCGATCGAGGGGAGGAAGGTCCGCCTCGATGTGGACGACGACCTGGGGACGGTCAGGGCCAGCCCGACCCACATGTACCAGATATTCAGCAACCTCATCGACAACGCCGTCAAGCACAACGACTCCACGGAGCCAGTGATCACGGTCTCATACCTGGGGCGCGACAACGGAAGGCACCGGTACCGGGTCAGGGACAACGGGTCGGGCATAGACCCCGAGATGGCTGAGAACGTATTCCTGCCGTTCTACGCGATCAAGAAGGGGGGGCACGGCGTAGGCCTGGCCATCGTCGCCAAGATCGTCGGTGTGTACTCGGGCACCATCAGGGCTTTCAACGACGAGGGCGCCGTCTTCGAGTTCGAGATCCACGACGCCGGATAAAGATACAGGGGCGTCAGACAATTTCACGCGTTGTGTCCGATCCCTGCATCGACGGGAATTGAACGCGTGCAAGTGTCTGACCCCCCGTTCGTCCAAGGGTTGGTCTACGGTCGATTCCTGGGCTTAACGCTATAATATCCGCATGGACATTGACCAATCGCTATTGGACCTCTGGGATGGGTTCCCCGACGTCGAGGT
Source organism: Actinomycetota bacterium (assembly GCA_043807425.1). GTDB lineage: Bacteria > Actinomycetota > Geothermincolia > Fen-727 > Anoxymicrobiaceae > JAHJCO01. The sequence goes on along the minus strand of JAZDFZ010000070.1, from coordinate 70,776 downwards.
CAGGGAGCGTGTCCTCTCCTGCGCCCAGGCTCTCGCCGGAAGGGACTTCGGGGTCGTCCCCGTCCCGACGTCGTCCGAGGCCAACAAGGTCATCCTGGGCCTGATCGACAGGCGTAACCCGGTCTACTTCTGGGAGGCCGCAGCGCTGGACGAGCTCGGGATACTGGAGACGCTCCAGGCGCGCGGAAACTCGGTCAAGAGGGTCGTTCCGCTCCTCAAGTCGAGGCGTCCGTGGCGCAGGTGGGTCATCCCGAGGGGAGCGATCTACCTGAGCACGGTCTGCGCGGTGACCTCCGACGGCATGCTGGTTAAGGTCGAGCCGGAGGGGCTGCCCGTCTTCCAGCCGAAGAGCGGTCCGAGACTGATGCTCCTGGTCGCGGGGTTCAACAGCATTGTGGACGGCCTGGCCGACGGGTTCCGCCGGGCGAAGGACGTCTGCGTACCGCACTGCGCGGCTCGCATCGGGCTCGAGCTGCCGTGCGCCCGCGACGAGCTCTGCGTCGAGTGCGCCGAGCCGCCCCCGCTGTGCTCGGTGAACACGGTCATCACCCACAGGCCCAGCGAGCCCGACATAAAAGTCATCCTTATCGGCGAACGCGTATGAGAGGTGACAGGTACTTTTAACCCCTTCTGTTAACCCCCTGAAGGGCAACACGGCGAGGACTATTAACTTGAGGGGTTAAAAGTACCTGTCACCAGGGGGTTGAGTATGGCAGGCTCGGTAGACATGAAGTACCTCGTCAAGGGCGAGGTGCGCGAGGCCGAGAGCTTCGACGGGACCGTCATCCGCTACTCCTCGCGAGGCCGGGGGCTGCCGCTGGTCACCTGCAACGGGGTGGCGAACACGTCCACGTTCTGGCACTACTTCGAGGACCATTTCTCCCGCATGGCGCGGGTCATCTGCTGGGACTACCGGGGGCACGGGCGCAGCGACGTGCCCGCCGACCTCGAGACGTTCGAGGTCCCCTGCTACGCAGAGGATCTTCTGGCGGTGCTGGACACCGCCGGGGTGGACCGGGCGGTGCTAGTCGGGTTCTCCATGGGCGCTCAGGTCATCCTCGAGTTCTGCCGCGACCACCAGGACCGGGCGGCGGCGCTGGTCCCGCTAAACGGCCCCTGCGCCAACCCCTTCGAGGCTTTCGGGACCGGCGAGCGCTTCGAGAAGGCCTACACCAGAATGTTCGAGTACTTCATCCGGCACCCCGAGGGGCTGGAGAGGCTGGGCGTACCGCTGCTCCTCTCCCCCGTGACATGGCCGGTGGCCCTGGCCATCGAGCTGGACCGGCACCGGGCCAGCAAGGAGGAGATGGACCTCTACTTCGAGCACATCGCCAAGATGGGTTTCGCCAACGAGCTGCGCGCCCTGCTGGGGATGGCGCGCCACTCGGCCGCCGACGTCCTGCCCGCCATCAACGTGCCGACCCTGGTCATCGCCGGGGAGAAGGACGGCATGTGCCCCGCAAGGCTCGTCAAGAGGATCTACCGCGAGGTGGAGGGCGCCGAGCTGTTCGTGGTCCCCCACGGCACGCACGCCACCCTCATCGAGTCCCCCGACCTGGTCAACTACAGGATAGAGACGTTCCTCCGGGAAAACGGCCTGCTATAGCCCAGACACCTTATTACGGCGAACCACCCAATACATATCGTCAGCTGCCTGGCCTCTTTACTACGCCAAGGTTCTCCAGCTGTGAATGTAGGCTGACGGATTTGTCCGTACGTAACGCAACCCGACGTATCGGCCTAATAGACCTGGCTGCTGTGAATGCAGGTGAACGGATTTGTCCGTACGTAACGCAACCCGATGTAAAGGACTAATAGACCTGGCTTGTGGTACTATTGCTCCTGTTGTCTCGAGACAGGAAGGGGGGAAGCAAGGGAAACATATGAGCTCAGTCATCAAGAAGCGGCGCAAGAAGATGCGCAAGAAGAAGCATAAGAAGCAGCTGAAGAAGAACCGTCACAAGAACAAGTAGCGGGCGCGGACTCCTCCGCGCCTCGCCGCCTGGCGACCGCTAAGGCGGCAGCCTGAAATCGCCGGAGGGCAACCTGCCGGCGGGCGTTCCGTTCACCAGGACCTCCTCTACCGGAGTTCCCCCGTGGATCTTTATCAGCAGGTCCGTGCCTGTGTCCACGTGCCTGTCCAGGTCCATCTCGACCACTCCGTCCTCGAAAAAGAAGCCGGTCGCCGTGCACCCGTTTATCCCGAATGCCCGCTCCCGGTCCGCGTCCACGAAGATGTCGCCGTAGTGCTTCTGCGCGTATGCGGCGGCCTGGCTCGCGCTCCCCGCCCCCCAGTCCGAGTCCAGGAACCCCGGCGGGCCGTGGTCGTGCCCGAAGTGCCCGTAGTTCTCGGTCACCGAGCCGGTCTCCCCGGGCGGGACGGAGGCCATGTTCCCCGGTGCGACCCTCCTGTTCTCGTCGATGTACATCAGGGTGAAGGAGGCCCGCGGGGCCGCGATGCCCCGCTCCATGAACTCCGGCACGCCCGTCGTCGCGTAGTAGTCCATCAGCAGCGGCGCCATCAGCGCCTGGCGCGAGTCGTTCCACTCGCCGTCGGTGTTCATCACCCCGAAGCCACCGTACGCGTCCACGGACAGGAACGGCGGGTCCCACACCTGCTGGTAGCGCAGGAGGTGGTCCAGTACCTGAAGACCCGTCTGGAGGAACCCGTCCTCCCCCGTCGCCAGGTGCAGCAGCCTGTACATCTCGGCCGCCCAGTACATGCTCATGGTGTTCTGCGGGTAGGACCCGGTATAGGTGTCGAACAGCCCGAGGCGCTTCGACGAACAGGAGTAGAACGTCTCGTAGTCGAACCACTTCTGGCGCGGTATCACCTCACGGGAGATGAAATCGGCGGCGGCCCGCGCCCCCTCCAGGCACCTGGGATCCCGGTCCAGCATGTAGAGCAGCGCCAGGAACATCCCGGGGCAGGCCGTTGTCGCGGACTCCCTGAGGTCGTCATCCACCTTCATCCCGGTCCCCTCCGGCCGTACCCACGCCGGGAATGCGCCGGAGGGAAGCTGGGTCTTGAGAAGGAAGGCGGACAGGTCCCGGCAGCGCGCCAGCAGCCTCGGGTCCCCCTCGTGGTCCCGGAACCACAGAGCCATGTAGTAGCCGGTCGTCGCGCAGTCGGCGGTGTGGTAGTAGTCCACGTGCTTGAACGCCCTGGTCCCGCGCGACCAGAACACGCCCTCCTCGGTGGGGTAGCAGACCGCCGGGACGGCGCCGTCCTCCCGGGGGGCGAGTATCGCCAGGTTCTTCACCGCCAGGGCGCTCTCGAGCAGCTCGTGGTCGGCCCATTTCCGGGCGAACCAGTAGGCCCCGTACGCGCTGCGCAGGTTGTTGAACCACGACTGCAGGAACACCTCCGGGGGCATCGCCGGACAGTACCGGTAGGAGACCCGCTCGAAGAGGCGCTCGGCCCACGGGCGCATCGACATCTGCTCGACCCCGAACCGCTGGGCGGCAAGCATGAGGTCCTGGTATCGCAGGTAACGCCGTAGCTGGCCCGCGTTCATCAAGCGCACGCCCTTGCGGTTGGCGAAGTGTATCCCGATGGTCCCGCCGCACTGCTGCCCCTCCAGCTCGAAGCGCTTGAAGAGGTCCGGCTTCTTGAAGATGCGGGTCAGGCCGGCCGCGGCGTAGCGCTCGAAGCTCACCACCTGCGGACGCCCGGTGGAGAGCCGCTCCCGCCCGTAGCGCTCCCAGATGAAGCGGCGAACATCCTCGGGCCCCAGCCCGGAGCGGTCCAGCAGTATGTGGTAGGCGAGGGACACGCTGCTTCCCGCCTCCAGCTCGATCGGCGTGCCGAAGTCGGCCTTGAAGTAGATGTGCCCGCGCACGCGGCTGTTGCCCAGCCCCGCGCACACCGCCGGGGAGTGGTTCTCCCCGCCCGCGACCTGCAGGTCCATGTAGTGGCGGGCCGACGTCCCCTCCAGGTTTTCCCTGATCGAGTCGAGGTCCGGGACGAGCGCGAAGAAGACGTCGCCCTTTCGCAGCATCACCGACGGCGAGCGGAAGACGTGGTCGGAGATGACCATGTCCTGCTTCGGGCGCAGGTGCGGAGTGAAGACGTAGTCCAGCGGCTCCGTGTCGGCCCCGGCCGCGTACACGAAGTCGTAGCGGTCGAACGCCCTGTTCAGGCTCACCGGCACAGAGGCGGTCAGGCGGTGCTCCACCCTGACCCAGGGCGTGTCGGGCTCGATGGAGAGGTCCGAGGATATCTCGAACCCCGAGCGCGCGTCCGTGACGGCGACCCCGAGGCCGTCGGGGTGCGGAGAGAAATCCACCAGCGCCCCGGCGTCCTCCTCCCTGTCGCCTCCCGCGACCACCCGGGGGAACGAGCCTCCCTTGTGCGCGTAGCTCACCTGCCTGGCGCCCAGGAGCAGCGCGGGCGCCCAGGACAGCTCGCCCTCAGCCAGCAGGAAGGTGATGAAAGGGTGCACGCCGGGATCGTTGAACTCGACCTTGAAGAAGCCGTTCTCCATGGTGCCGAGGGACATTTCCTGTTACCTCCGGGGTTTCGGTTACTACTTCTTCCAGGCGGACTGCTCTCTTTCGAAGTTCGCCATCTGCTCGGGTGTCCCTATCATGATGAGCACGTCGTCCCGGGATATCCTGGTGTCGGCCGGCGGGTTCGGGCTGAACGCCGTGGCGCCCTCACCCCTCACCGCCAGGATGGTCACCCCGGTCCGCTCGCGAAGCCCGGTCTCGGCTATGGTCATGCCTGCAACGGGTGAGGTCCCGTCAACGCGGTACTCGATGAGCTGGTACTCCGGGATATTCCCGGTCACGCCCACGTCGATGAACTCACACACCTGCGGGCGCACGAGTATGTTCACCATCCGCTTGCCGGCGATCTGGTGGGGCGATACAACCCTGTCCGCCCCGACCATGGAGAGCTTCTCCTCGGAGCCCGGCTGGTCGGCCCTTGCCACCAGCAGCAGCGACGGGTTCATGGTCCTGGCGGTCAGGACGACGTAGAGGTTGTCCGCGTCGGAGCGCAGCGCGCTGACCAGGCCCACGGCCCTCATTATGCCCGCCTCGACCAGGGTCTCGTTGTCGGTGGCGCTGCCCAGCAGGCCCAGGTAGCCCTCGTCGACGCACTCCTGGAACACCTCCGGGTTGCGCTCGATGACCACGAACTCCCTGCCCTGGGTGAACAGCTCCTCGGCCACGCTGCGTCCCACCCGGCCGTAGCCGCACACGATGTAGTGGTTCCTCAGGTTGTCTATGTTGCTTCTCATGCGCCTCTTCCCCCAAATATCTCCGAGGTACTCGCTCAACACGATCTCGAACACGACCGCCAGGAAGAAAAACATCGCCGTCACGCCTATCACCATGATGAAAATGGTGAAGTAGACGCCCGCGGTCCCGAGCGGCTCCACCTCCGTGAAACCGACGGTGGACACCACCATCACCGTCATGTACAGCGCCTGGGTGAACGACATGTCCTCGATGAGCATGTAGCCGGCCACTCCCAGGACGAGCACCGCCAGCACGATCAGAGATGCCAGCTCGAGGTGCCGTACCGCCGCGGGGTGCCTTCCCTTCCTGGGCTTCAAAGGCGTCTCACCCCCGGGCTCTGCTCATCCAGGAGGGAGTCGACGTCCTTACGCGAGGGCATCGAGGGCTGCGCGCCAAGGACCCTGACTGCGGTCGCGCCCGCCGCGTTGGCGAATGGGACCGCGTCGGGAGGCTCGCGCCCCTCGACCAGCGCGTAGGCCAGCCCGGCGGTGAAGGCGTCGCCGGCCCCGGTGCTGTCCACGGCCTCCACCTCGAAGGGATCGAACTGCCAGGCGCCCTCGCTGGTCGCCAGGAGTGCACCTTCATCCCCCATCTTCACCACCACGGTTTCGACGCCCCGCTCCAGGAGCGGCCGGCAGGCCCGGGCGACGGACTGGATGTCGCCGACGTCCTCTCCGGTGAGCGCCGCGAGCTCGGCGCGGTTGGGTGAGACGACGTCGAAGTGCTCGACCACGTCCAGCCGGTCGTACCGTGGCGGCCCCGCGTCCAGGATGGTGAGCAGGCCGTTCTCCCGCGCGCGCCGTGCTCCCTCGACGACCACGTCCAGCGGCACCTCGAGCTGGAAGAGCGCGGCCGCGTGCTCGGGGTAGTGCCCGTCCAGGGCGTCGAGATCGGAGGGCGCCAGCGCGTAGTTCGAACCCGGGTCCACGACGATGGTGTTGTTCCCGGTGCCCTCCTCGACCACTATCAGTGCGACCCCTGTCCCGACCTCCCGGCTTCGCTTGACCAGGGAGTCGTCCACGCCGCAGGAACGCAGCCTTTCACAGAGGAAATCGCCGAAAACGTCTGAGCCCACGCAGGAGAGCAGGGCCGTCGGCAGTCCGAGACGGTGGACCGCGACGGCCTGGTTGGCACCCTTGCCGCCCGCAACCATGGAGAAGCCGCTGCCGTGCACGTTCTCCCCTGGCTCGGGGAAGCGCGGCGCGACCACCACCATGTCAGTGTTGAGGCTGCCTATGACGAGTATGCCACGCTCCATGCTCCTGCCCTCCGGGCTAAATCGTAGCATAGAGCGGTGTCGGACATTTGAATCCCAACTTCAACAGTAGTTGACCGAAGAATACCAGAGCCACAGAAACAGCCTCTATCTCAATCCCGACACCACCCAGGCTGTTATTTCTGTTGTCACGTTTATCTTAATTAGAAAATAGTTAACTATTGTGATTCAATCGTCTGACACCATAGAGGAAATTACAGCCGCCCATGTAATGGAGTTGCGGGGAAGGTGATGCTCATGGCTGGTTTGCTGGTCGGCACCTCCGGGTGGGTCTACTCGCACTGGCGCGGGGTCTTCTACCCGGAGGAGCTGCGCTTACCTGAGAGGGGGTCGAGCCGATGCCCGAATTGCCCGACGTCGAGGTGAGACGCAGGTACCTGGAAGCGAACGCCCTGAAGAGGCCCATAGACAGGGTCTCGGTGAGTGACGACCGCAGCCTGGAGGGCGTCACCCCCGCCGCGCTGGGCAGGGGCCTCAAGGGTGCCTCCTTCACCGCCGCGAACCGCCGGGCCAAGTACACCCTGCTGCCCACGGACCGGGGGAGCACCGTCCTGATGCACTACGGCATGACCGGGGACGTGCTGGTGCGGGGGAAGGGCGAGGCGAAGCCGAAGTTCAACAAGGTCGAGTTCCACTTCGCGGACGGCGGGGCGCTGGACTTCTCGGATATCCGCCTGTTCGGAAAAGTGGCCCTGTACCCCACTATCGACCCGGAGCAGATACCCGACATCGCCCGCCTGGGCCCCGAGCCGCTTGACCGCTCCTTCACCTTCAAGGTGTTCGCCGGAATCGTGCACACCCACAGGACGACCATCCACCAGCTCCTCATGGACCAGTCGCTCATCGCGGGCATCGGAAACATCTTCTCAGACGAGATCTGCTACCAGGCGGGTGTCCGGCCCGACCGCAACACCGCCACCCTGACCGAGGCCTAGGTTCGCCGCCTGTACGACAGCATGAAGTGGGTGCTGCGGCGCGCCATCGCTCTGGACGCGGACCTGGACCGCGAGCCCGACCGCTTCATCATCCCCCACCGCGAGAAAGGCGGGCGCTGCCCCCGCTCCAACGACCCCCTCGTCACGCGGACCATCGGCGGCCGCACGTCCTACTTCTGCCCGAAATGCCAGAAGTGACTAGAACAGGGGCGGGATTCAATTCATAGACCGGCTGATCAGCCAGTCACCTCTTGACTGTGGCTGTAGTTTGATCAAGAGCGGGTCTAGCAGGTGCATCCAAAGCATGACGCCTATGCGACCTGGCTGACTTGAATCCCGCCTGACCCCAATCTCAGTCAGTCCTATTCGACAGGGGGTTCCTGGTCGGCCATGAAGGGGACGATCCTGGGGCCGCCGATGATGTTGGACATGATGTAGATGGAGGCGGCGCGCTCCACTATCTCGGCGTGGAGCAGGGCGTCGCGGATCTTCTGACCGACCGCCAGGACGCCGTGGTGGGCCAGCAGGCAGGCGTTGCGGTGACCCAGGGCGGCCACGGCGTTGCCCGCGAGGTCCGTCGTCCCGGGCGCGGCGTACTCGGCGAGCTCGACGGCCCCGTACAGGGCAAAGACCTGCTCCTCCAGGATGGGTGGGATGCGCTTGCCCGCGACGGCCACCGCGGTGCCCATCGTCTGGTGGGTGTGGACTATGCCGCCCACCTCAGGGCGCGCCTCGTAGACGGTCAGGTGCATGTTTATCTCGATGGATGGCTTGTAGCGGCCCTCGGCCTGGGCGCCCTTCAGGTCGATGACGCACATGTCCTCCGCCAGCAGCCTCTCGTACTCGATGGACGTGGGGGTGATGACCACCAGGTCGGTGCCTGAGACCCTGACCGAGCAGTTCCCCGACGTCCCGGCCACCAGGCCGCGCCTCACCATCTCCTGGGCCGTCTTGAGTACCTCTTCCTTGGCTTCGAGTACCTGCGGGTCCATCCATGACTCCTCTCGGCGGTGGGCTCCAAGGCCCATTGAAGGTGATTCCATGCGCGGAATGCCCGCGCGTCGGGCATAATGTTACCATAGTCGGCCCGGGGCTCCGGGGCGCATATTTCACCGGCGATCAACGGCGCGAGGTGTAGTTTTGACCGACACGGGGGACAAATACATGCTGGGGCTGGACCTCGGCACCACCGGCGCGAAGGCGGGCGTGATGGACGTCGAGGGGAAGGTCCTGGGGACCTCCTCGGCCGGTTATCCGACGGAAACACCGCGCCCCGGCTGGGCCGAGCAGGACCCCGCGCTGTGGTGGGAGGCCTCCTGCCGGGCGATCCGCGGGGCGCTCTCGGCGAGCGGCGTGGCAGCTGACGATGTCGCGGGTGTCGGGGTCTCCGGGCAGATGCACGGCTCGGTGTTCCTGGACGGCTCCGGCGGGGTCGTGCGGCCCTGCATCCTCTGGTGCGACCAGCGCACAGGGCCTGAGTGCGCGCTTATAGAGGAGAAGGTAGGCCGTGAGAGCCTCGCCGGCCTGGTGGGCAACCCCGCGCTGCCGGGCTTCACCGCGCCAAAGGTCCTCTGGCTGGCACGGAACGAACCCGACTCCTTCGAGCGCGTAAGGTGGCTGCTTCTGCCCAAGGACTACATCAACCTCATGCTCACCGGCGAGACGGTGACCGAGGTCTCTGACGCCTCCGGGACACTGCTGTTCGACGTGGCGGGGCGCCGCTGGTCGGAGCCGATGCTCCAGGCACTTGAGATCCCCGCGGAGTGGCTGCCCCCCGTCATCGAGTCGGCTCAGCCCGCCGGGAGGGTGACGGCCGAGGCGGCTCGCGCCACCTGGCTCGTTGAGGGGACGGTCGTGGCCGGCGGGGGCGCGGACAACGCATGCGGCGCCCTGGGGATGGGAGTGCTCGAGCCCGGACAGGTGGCGGTGAGCATCGGCTCGTCGGGAACCGTCCTGGCCCCGACCGCGACCCCGATAGTCGACGAGCGCATGCGCCTGCACTCCTTCTGTCACGCCAGGCCTGACACGTGGTACCTGATGGGAGTCATGCTCTCGGCGGGGCTGTCCCTTCGCTGGTTCCGGGACGCGCTGGGCGAGCCGGAGAGAAGCGAGGCGGAGGCGCTGGGCCGCGACCCCTACGAGCTGCTGGACAAGACCGCCTCCCGCGCGCCCGCCGGCTGCGAAGGCCTGGTGTTCCTCCCCTACCTGACAGGCGAGCGGACCCCCCACGCGGACCCCGATGCCCGGGGGGTCCTGTTCGGGCTCGACCTGACCAAGGGAAGGTCCCACGTCGTCCGCTCGGTCCTGGAGGGTGTCGTCTACGGCCTGCGGGACTCACTGTCGCTCATGCGTGAAATGGGGGTGCCCGTCACCACCGTCCTCTCGGGCGGCGGCGGAGCGCGCTCGAGCCTCTGGCGCCGTATCCAGGCCGACGCCTTCGGGATGCCGGTCACGGTCGCCGGCAATCCGGACGCCGCGATGCTGGGTGCCGGGCTGCTGGGGGGAGTCGCCGCCGGGCTGTTCGACTCGGTCGACGAAGCGTGCGACCGTGCGGTTCGGTACGGCGAGACCATCGAGCCGGATCCTGCCGCGGGGCCCGCCTACGACCGCGCGTACGAGGTCTACCGAGCCCTGTACCCCGCCCTGCGTGAGATCTACTGGCTGTGACCTCGCGTCGGGGTCCAACATCGGTGCAAAAGGGCCTGACCCTTTTGCACGACATGAGAAATAATGGTTGAGGTGAATTCTCAGTGAAAGAGGCCGGGGCGCGTGTGCGCCCCGGCCGTTTCGTCAGTGGTATTCGATGCAGGATTACTCTGCGAGCCCCTTCTCGGTCTTGTAGGCCTGCGCCTCCTCGTAGGACTTGGTGGCGTTGCTCCCGGCCTCCTGGGCATCGGTCAGCAGCGCGGTGTTCTGCTGGAACCAGGCCGCTATGCCCGCGGTATCACCGGCGGTCGCGAGTGGGGCCAGCGCCTCCACGATGGACTTGCCCTGCAGGAGCGCGCCCAGGTCCTCGTCGATGGTACCGACCATCTTGTCGGCATAGGTGACGTAGTCGGCGACGCCGCTCATGTCGGATATAGCCTTGTACTCCTCGGCCACCTTGGGCAGCGCCTCCTGGGCCTTCTTGATGGTGGCCTGAGCCCCGGCGATGACCTCGGGGGTCAGCTTGGAGAAGTCGCCGGTCGCCGCTCCACCGAGCACCGTGGTCAGCGTCGCATTCAGAGTCTCCAGATCCTTCTGGACGGCGGTGTAGGCGGCGTCCGCGGTCTCCATCTGCTCCTTGGCCGCTCCGGTGTTGCCGCAGCCGGCCAGCCCCAGCGCGGCAACCGCCAGCACGCACACCAACCCCAGCACCATGAACCTCTTCATACTGCTCCCCCTTTCGCCGGTCTTCCTCCGCGCACGGCCTCCGACCCTCGGCGAGCCGTCGGTCGCGTCACCGGTAACCCTACAGTCAGGCCCGTGTTGCGTCAATACGGCCCCGGCCCGGAGGCTTCAAGCCCATCATGCGCGGGGGAGGAAATGTTAGACTAATCCTTCAAATACCGCGGAGAACAAGGAGCGCGCGATGATAACCGAGGAGTTCCCCGAGACGGTCGAGGTCATAGTCGAGGTCCCCAAGGGCAGCCGTAACAAGTACGAGTACGACCACGAGAGAGGGCGCATCAAGCTCAACCGGGTCCTGTTCAGCTCGGTCCACTACCCGGCCGACTACGGTTACATCGAGGGCACACTGGCCGAGGACGGCGACGAGGTGGACATCCTGGTGCTCATAGAGGAGCCCACGTTTTCGGGGTGCCTGCTGGACGCGCGTCCGATCGGCATGCTGGTGATGCGCGACGACAAGGGGGGCGACAACAAGGTCCTGGGGGTCCCCATCCACGACCCGCGCTGGAGTCACCTCAAGGACATCCACGAGGTCCCGCCCCACCTGCTGACCGAGATCGAGAACTTCTTCCTGACCTACAAGAAGCTCGAGGCGAAGGTGGTCGCGAGTGACGGCTGGGAGGATTCGAAGAAGGCGAAGGAGTACCTGCTGGGCTCCCTGCCCTAACCGTTCTCCTGCCCGGATGGCTCAGCGGGCTCACGCTCCACTGATGCCTCGGACTCGTGCCCGTAGATGCCGGTCGACTCCCTGACCTCCCCGCACGAGAGCCTGTGCAACTTCCTGGCCCGGAAATATATCAACACGGCCAGAGACGCGAGCAGGAGCAGGGTTCCCAGCATGATGCTGAAACCGATTATCTTCACGGTCTCCGACTCGACTATCGCATAGATAAGGAACCCGGTAACCATCAGGCAGCTCACCACCAGCTGGAACGCGGCCGCGCGGCGGTTCCGGACAACCTTCGCCATGTCGCGATCCCTCTTGCGCGCGCTGATGGCCAGCCCGGCCATGACCACCCCCGCCAGGAACGGCAGTATCACGAACCCGGAGAACTGCGTGAAGTTGAAACCCATGACGGAGCCGAAGGTGGCGACCACGAGCAGCAGTCGCATGACGACCACATGGACCTCTTCCCTCATTCCTCACACTCCCGTGTCCGACGCATGGATGATTCTAGCTCTCTTGCCTGCGATATACTCCTCTGAGGACCGGCCCGAAGCGAGGAGGCCCAGGTTGGAGATAATCGACACTCACGCGCAGCTCTGGACGGAGGAAGCTATCAGGTCCATGCCCGCCACGATGCGCGACGGCTACATCCGGATCTTCGGGGACAACCTGCCCACGCTCCAGGACACCATCGCCGACATGGACGCCGCCGGCGTGTCCAGGTCGGTCGTCGTCGCGGTGGACGCCGAGACGAAGTGGGACTACCACGTCTCCAACGAGCTGGTGGCCGAGACCGTGGCGCGGCACCCCGACAGGCTCATCGGGTTCGCCAGCGTCGACCCCAACAAGGGGGAGGCGGCGGGACGCGAGCTCAAGCGGGCGGTGGAGAGCGACGGCATGAGGGGCCTCAAGCTGCTCCCGCACCTGGTGGAGCTGCGCGCGAACGACCCCGTGATGTACCCGCTCTACGAGGTCGCACTCGAGGTCGGGGTCCCGGTCCTCTTCCACATGGGCACCCAGTTCCACACCGGCACCAAGCTCAAGTACTGCCGCCCGATAGACGTGGACGAGGTGGCGGTCGACTTCCCCGACCTCAAGCTGATAATCGCCCATTTCGGGTGGCCCTGGTACGAGGAGGCGCTGGCGGTGTCGCATCGCAACGTCAACGTCTACTTCAACATCGCCGGATGGGCCCCGAAGCGGATTCCCCGGTTCGTGTTCGAGTACATGAGGGGCCCGGTCAAGCAGAAGGCGCTGCTTGGCAGCGACTACCCGCTGGTATCCAGGAAGCGTGTCATGGGCGAGCTGGCGGAGATAGACATGCCCGACGACGTTCGCGAGCACCTCTACTTCAAGAACGCACTGGAAGTCATCGGCGGCCTGAAGTAGAATACGGCCCCGAAAAAGAATAATTCGACTACTCGGTATGTCAGGCGCCCGCGAGGGCGGCACCCAGCCGTTCGGCTGGGATTTTTGTTTTGGAGGGCGGATGCCGGGCAGGAAGATACTGATGATCGACAACTACGATTCCTTCACCTACAACCTGGTGCAGTTCCTCGGTGTGCTGGGCGCCGAGCTGGTCGTGCTCCGAAACGACCACTTCACGCTGGACCAGGTGGAGTCGGTGAAGCCGGACGGCATCGTGGTCTCTCCGGGGCCGCGGGCGCCCGCCGACGCCGGCCTGAGCAAGGAGATCATCCTCCGGTACGGGCCGCGCATAAAGACGCTGGGCGTGTGCCTGGGGCACCAGTGTATCGGCGAGGCCTTCGGCGGGAAGGTGGTGCGGGCGCCGGCGGTCATGCACGGTAAGACGTCGGAGGTGCTGCACGACGGCGGGGGCGTGTTCAGGGGCGTGGACTCCCCGTTCGAGGCGGCCCGCTACCACTCCCTGGTGATCGACCCCGACTCGCTCCCGGACTGCCTCGAGGTCACGAGCCGGACCCCGGACGGGGTGATCATGGGGGTAAGGCACGTCCGGCACCCGATCGAGGGCATCCAGTTCCACCCGGAGTCGTTCATGACCGGGCCGGGGATGCTGATACTCGAGAACTTCATGGAGGCGTGATGGCGCTGCACTCGTTGCTGGAGGCGGGAGCGGAAGCCCGGGTCGAGGTGACCGAGGTCGTCGATGCCCGAGCGCCGTGGGAGATGTTCGCGGAGGTAGCCCGGCGGCCGTACTCCTGCTTCCTGGACTCGAGCCTGTCCATGGCGAGGTTCGGGGAGCACTCGTTCATCGGGTTCGACCCCTACCTGGTCCTGCTGACCCGGGGAGGCGCTGCCATCCTGGTAGACCGCGAAGGCCGGGAGCACCTGCTGGAATCCGACCCGTTCGAGGCCCTTCGGGCCGTCCTGGCGAGCCGGACCTGCAGCCGCCCGGGCGGCGGGCTTCCGCCGTTCCTCTCGGGGGGGATAGGGTTCCTCTCCTACGAGCTGGGCCGTTACATCGAGAGGCTGCCCTGCGGGGTGACAGACGATCTGCGGCTTCCCGAGCTCGGCATCTGCTTCTACGACCGGGTCCTGGCATGCGATATCCGCTCGGGCCGCAAGTGGGTCGCCGTGACCACTCCTCCGGGCAGCGGCTCGCAAAGCGCGGTCGCCGAGACCCTCGCCCGGCTGGAGCCCGGCGCGGGCCGCGACCTCACCCCCCACGAGCCCCCCCAGGCGGAGCCCGGCAGCTCGATGGAGTTCGAATCGGGGTTCACCAGGGAGCGATACCTGGAGTCGGTGCGAGCCGTAAAGGAGTACATCCTGGCGGGAGACATCTACCAGGCCAACCTCTCCCAGCGCTTCAGCGCGCCGTTGCTGGAGCCCGCCTGGGACCTGTACCGGCGGCTGAGGGTTCTGAACGCCGCGCCGTTCAGCGCATACCTGAACTTCGGCGACTTCGCCGTTGCGTCGTCATCGCCCGAGCGCTTCCTGCGCCTGGAGGGCCGCGACGTTGAGACCAGGCCAATCAAGGGCACGATGCCGCGGTTCGATGACCCCGAGGAGGACGAGGCCAGCAGGCGGACCCTTCTGGAGAGTAAGAAGGACCGCGCGGAGCTGTCCATGATAGTGGACCTGGAGCGCAACGACCTGGGGCGGGTATGCGAGTACGGCAGCGTCCAGGTCACCGAGCACGCTGTCCTCGAGTCGTACGCGACCGTGCACCACCTTGTTTCAACCGTGACGGGCCGACTTCACGGCGGCAGGGACCTGGTGGACCTCCTGAAGGCCACCTACCCCGGAGGCTCGATAACCGGCGCTCCCAAGATCAGGTCGATGGAGATCATCGACGAGCTGGAACCCACGGAGCGAAGCATCTATACCGGTGCCATCGGCTGGATGGGGTTCGACGGCGACTGCGACCTCAACATCGCCATCCGGACAATGATCATCACCGGCGGCAGGGTGTACTCGCAGGTCGGAGGTGGGATAGTGGCCGATAGCGACCCCGTCTCCGAGTACGAGGAGACCCTGCACAAGGGCAGGGCCATGTTCGCCGCGGTGACCCGCCAGCGCCTGGACTCCTAGCCCGCGGAGCACCCATCCTCACCGGCCTTCTGGTCTAGAATGTAACAAAAGGGTCAGACCCTTTTGTTACATCGGGGGGCGCGGCATGGAGGAATCCGGTCCCAGATACAAGATAGAGAAGGAGCTGGGCAGGGGCGCGTTCGGGGTCGTGTACCTAGCCCGTGACAGGGTGCTGGGGCGCCCCGTGGCCCTCAAGGTGCTCTCCGTTCCCGAAGGGATCTCCGAGGCGGAGCGCGAGCATCTGTTGAACCGGTTCGCCAGGGAAGCCCGTGCCGCCGCCGGCCTGACCCATCCCAATATCGTCATCATCCACGACGTCTCGAGGTCGCGGGACAGGCACTTCATCACCATGGAGTACCTGGACGGGCAGCCGCTGTCCGCCGCCATCGAGGAGGGCACATCCGTCCCCCGCGCCTTCGCCATCGCCGACCAGATCCTCGCTGGCCTCGAGTACGCCCACTCCCGCGACGTGATACACCGCGACATAAAGCCGGACAACATCTTCCTCCTGCCCGGTGACCGGGTGAAGCTGGTGGATTTCGGGCTGGCCCGGGTGCAGTCGTCCTCGACGCTCACGAAGACGGGGACGGTGGTCGGCAGCCCCGGCTACATCGCGCCGGAGATCGTCGCCGGCAAGCGGGCCGATACCCGCGCTGACATCTTCTCCTTCGGCGTCGTGCTCTACGAGATGCTGACCGGTGAGAGGCCGTTCGGCCCGTCGGAGGGGGACGATTCCCTGCTGAACGTCATATACAGGATCGTGTCGGATGACCCGCCCCCGCCTTCGTCGCTGCGCGGGGACCTCCCGCAGGGGACCGACGAGCTGGTGGCGGGATGCCTCGCCAAGGACCCTGAGATGAGGTTCGGGAGCGCCGCGGAGGTCAGAAACTCCCTGGCCTCTGTCGCCGGCGATTCGGGCGTGGCCCTTCCCGCTGCTCCCGCGCCGGAAGGCGTCGTGCCGTCATCCGCCCGGGCCTGGTTCGGCAGGCACTACCGGGGCCTGATCGTGGTGGCGGCATGCATACTGGCCGCCGCGCTGGTCGCGCTTCTGCTCGGGCTGGTGGCCTTCAAGGGTGATCCCGACGCGGCAAGGGCCAGGCGGTACATGCGTGAGGGTGACAGGCTCAAGGAGAGCGCCGAGAGCATGGCCCCGTCACTCGAGAGCGAGGCGGGTGAGCTCGAAACCGGGGTCCAGACGGGAGCGATCTCGACCAGTGCCGCGTT
The DNA here is from genome assembly GCA_043807425.1 of Actinomycetota bacterium. GTDB lineage: Bacteria > Actinomycetota > Geothermincolia > Fen-727 > Anoxymicrobiaceae > JAHJCO01. The sequence goes on along the minus strand of JAZDFZ010000070.1, from coordinate 54,524 downwards.
CAACGCGCAGGCCGACAGCGTCATGGAGGTCATGGACGGGATAATCGCCGAGGGCGAGAAGGCCTCGGCCGAGTACAAGCGCATTGAGTCACTCCGTGGCGTGGAGGACTACAAGGAATACGCCGGGACGATGATCGAGGTCATCGACCTCGCCACCCAGGCGTTGCGCAAGCTGCAGGACACCATCGATTACCTGCGACTGGTTCTTGCGGGTGTGGAGATGGGCCAGCAGGTAAATATGGTCGAGTACGCCAACCGGCTCCAGCAGGAGAAAGACGAGGTCAGGGCGCTGAACGAGAAGGTGCTCGATCTCGAGGATAAGGCGGAGAAGCTCAAGAAAGAGAAAGGTCTGTAGCTCATACCCCCCCTCCCCCTCGAGGGGGGAGGGCCGGGGTGGGGGTGACCGTCTCTGTTCCTCTCCGCCCCTGGGCTGCGCTACATCAGGTCCTGGAAATGGAACCGGGCCTCGCGCACGACGACCTCGCCCCGGACTATTGCCAGCGGCCGGGCGAACCCCGGCCCGTCCCACACGAAGGTATGGAACTCGCCGTTCTCGCCGCACGGGTCCACCCCCGGCGGGAGATCCGCGAGGAGATCGCCGTCGTACTCCCTTCCCGCAAATGAGCCGTCCAGTGCGTCAGAGTCGACACAGGTGAGCACCGCGCGAAAGCCCAGGTCGATGAACTCGCGCGCCAGCGCCCCTGTGTCCTCACCCCACAGAGGGAAGACCGCCTCCATGGGGGCGCGGGCCAGCCGCTCCTCCCGGTAGCGCCTGACGTCCTCGAGGAATATATCGCCGAATACGATTGCCTCGATCCCCCGGGCGGAAGCCTCGTCGAGCGCCTCGCCCATCACCCGGTCGTAGACCTCGTCGCCGCATTCGGCGGGGATCTCCGCCACGAGCAGAGGCAGGCCGAGGGATTCGGCCTGACGCTCGAGCAACTGCTTCCGCACACCGTGCATGGTGATCCGGTCGTAAGATGCCGTGACCGTGGTGAGGAGCCCTTCTACTCCCAGGCGGTCCTCCCGCGCAATGCGGTGCAACGCGAGTGCGCTGTCCTTCCCGCCGCTCCACGCCACCAGCGCCTTTCGTTCCAACACGCCTCCCTGTCGGTTATTTCCCGGTGGACTATTATTTCAGCCTTTCAGGACGGATAGAATGCTCTATGAAGCTAGCAGCAGGAGGATGAACGGTGTCGGCAGGCGGGGAACTGGTCTTCTTTGGCGGTGAGCTTGTCCCCCTCGCGGAGGCGCGGGTCCCGGTGGACGACCGGGCGCTGCTCTATGGGGACAGCGTATTCGAGACTGTCCGGTCTTACTCGGGTACGCCGTTCAGGCTCTGGCGGCACCTGCAACGCATGGACGATGCCTGCCGCGTCCTGCGCGTGCGCTCGCCTTACTCTCACATGGAGATCACCGCGGCGGCGGCCATGGTCCTCGAGGCCAACGGTCTCATGGAGTGTGATGCCCGGGTCCGTATAACGCTGCTGGGCGGGCCCTCCGCCGGCCCGAAGGGCCTGGAGCGACCCGGGCCTCCAGGCCTTCTTGTTACCGCGCGACCGTACGAGCCGCCGCCCGGGTCGTGGTACGAGGACGGCATCAGCCTTGCGGTCTCGGGTATCAAGAGGAACACCTCCTCCCCCGCCTCTCAGCTCAAGACCTCCAACTACCTCGACTCACTGCTGGCCCGGCAGGAGGCGTTCGACCGCGGGGCGGACGACGCCGTGATGCTCACCACCGCCGGCAACCTCGCCGAGGCTACCTCCTCGAACCTGTTCTTGGTCAGGGACGATGAGCTGCTCACGCCCAACGTGGGGTGCGCGTTCCTCCCGGGTATCACCCGTGAGGCCGTCGTCGAGCTGGCCCTCGAGAACGAGATCCCCTGCCGCGAGGTGATGGAAGGCCTGGAGACGCTGATGGGAGCTGACGAGGTGTTCCTCACCAACAGCATGGTCGAGGTGCTCCCGGTCCGGCAGGTCGGCACCCGCACCGTTCCGCAGTGCCCCGGTCCCCTCACCCGCCGCCTCTCTTCCCTCTACGACGACCTTGTCGCGCGAGAGTGTAGCAAAAGTGCCTGACCCTTTTGCTACACTGCAGGCCTTCACAGTCGCGGACTGAAGTCCGCGCCCAATAGGTGGAGATTGGGCCGGGACTTCAGTCCCGGATGGAAACGGCGGACTGAAGTCTGCTCAAGGGAATAGAGTGAGAGAAGGCCCGGGCGTCGGCCCGGGCCTTTGTCGCTTACGTCAGTCTTGTCCCTACAGGTCCTCGGGGTTCTTGTACTCGGTCCCCATCGGCCAGATCGGCAGTATGGTCTTGCCGTACATCTCGTTGACCAGTTCGGCCTGGGCCAGGTACATGGCCGCGAGCCCGGTGGTGATACCGATGACGCCGCCGATCTTCACCACGACGTCGTTGCCCCAGCCGTTGCCGATTGCCAGCACGAAGAACAGGACGGTCAGCGAGATGAACACGTACTGCAGCACGCGGTTCACCTTGAAAGTGCTGATGGTCATGAACAGTGTGAACAGGCCCCACAAGGCCAGGTACCAGGCGAGCCCGGCATTGCCCTCGTGGAAGCCCGCCTTGGACAGGATGGCCATGGCCCTGTAGCTCTTGGACATCACGTAGAACACCAGGCTCATCCAGAACGTGCCGTACGCCAGGAACGCCGTGGTTCCGAAGGTGTTGCCCTTGCGGAACTCCATAATCCCCGCGATGACCTGGGCCAGGCCTCCCACGAATATCCCAAGACCGAGGATCGTGGGGTCCATCTTGATGATGCCCACGTTGTGGATGTTCAGCAGTGTCGTGGTGATGCCGAAGCAGGTGAGCCCCAGCACCGCCGGGTTGGCTAGCTTGACGTCTTCCATCTCCTTGTTTCCCTCCCGTGTATGTCAGGCATCCTCACGGATGCGCGGCGGCTACTTCAGCACGAGCTCGCGGGAGCCCGCGATAAGCTCGTCGACCACCCCCGGCTCGGCGAGGGTGCTGGTGTCCCCCAGGGAATCGGCGGTGCCCTCGGCGATCTTCCTGAGGATCCGCCTCATGATCTTGCCGCTCCGGGTCTTGGGCAGCGCGGGGGTGAACTGGATGATGTCAGGGGTCGCGATCGGGCCGATCTCCTTGCGGACGTGAAGGACCAGCTCCTTGCGGACCTCGTCCTCGTCCCTGCTCTCGTACTCGCTCTTCAGGGTCACGTAAGCGTAGATCCCCTGTCCCTTTATCTCGTGAGGCATGCCGACCACCGCGGCCTCAGAGATGTACTCGTGGGAGACCAGGGCGCTCTCGACCTCCGCCGTTCCGATGCGGTGCCCGCTGACGTTGATGACGTCGTCGATCCGGCCTTGCAGCCAGTAGAACCCGTCGGAGTCCTTGCGGCAGCCGTCGCCCGTGACGTAGAGGCCCGGGAACATCGAGTAATAGGTCTTCACGAACAGGTCGTGGTTCTGGTAGATGGTGCGCATCATGCCCGGCCACGGCCTCTTGATGCAGAGGAAGCCGCTCTCGTTCTCGTCGGCCTCGGTCCCGTCCTGGCGCAGGATGATGGGGATCACGCCGGGGAAGGGGAAGCTCGCGGAGCCGGGCTTCATGGGCGTGGCGCCGGCGATGGGGGTGATTAGTATCCCGCCGGTCTCGGTCTGCCACCAGGTATCCATGATGGGGCAGCGCCCCTTACCGATCTTGTCGTAGTACCAGAGCCACACCTCGGGGTTGATGGGCTCACCGACCGTGCCCAGTACGCGTAGAGAGGAGAGGTCTTGAGTGTCGGTCCACTTATCCCCCAGGCGCATAAGCGAGCGGATTACCGTTGGGGCGGTGTAGAAGATGGTGACCTTGTCCTTGGCGCAGATCTCCCAGAAACGGTCCGGGTTGGGGTATGTAGGCACGCCCTCGAACATGACCTGAGTGAAGCCATTGACCAGCGGCCCGTAGACGATGTAGCTGTGGCCGGTCACCCAGCCGATGTCGGCCGTGCACCACCAGATGTCGTCATCGTGGATGTCGAAAATCCACTTGAGTGAGAGTGAGGTGTGCAGGAGGTAACCCGCGGTGGTGTGGAGCACTCCCTTGGGCTTGCCGGTGCTTCCCGAGGTGTAGAGGATGAACAGCGGGTCCTCGGCGTCCATCTCCTGGGGCTCGCAGCCCCCGGCCACGTCGTCCGCGGCGATCTCCTCCTGGTACCAGCGGTCGCGGCCCTCCTTCATCTCTACCTCGCAGGCCACGTGCCGGACCACGAAGACGTTCTCGACGCCGGGGCATTCCTCCAGCGCCCAGTCCACGTTCTTCTTCAGTGGCACTACCTTGCCGCCACGGTAGGACGCGTCGCTGGCGATGACGGTGCGGCAGTCGGAGTCCAGGATGCGGTCGCGCAGGGCATCCGAGCTGAAACCGCCGAAGACCACGCTGTGGACCGCCCCTATGCGGGCGCAGGCGAGCATCACGATGGGCAGCTCGGGGATCATGGGAAGGTAGATGCAGACCCTGTCGCCCTTCTTCACCCCGCGCTTCTTCAGGACGTTGGCGAACCGGCACACCTCGTCTAGCAGCATCTTGTAGGTGAGGTCCCTGCTCTCCCCCGGCTCGTCCGGCTCCCATAGAATGGCCACCCGGTCGCCGTTCCCGGCCTCGACATGGCGGTCGAGGCAGTTGTAGGAAGCGTTCAGCTTGCCACCGGAGAACCACTCGAACTTATGCTCCTTCTCGTCGTGGGTGAATACGTTGTCCCACTTCTTGAACCAGGTGAGCTGCTCATCCGCTATCTCGCTCCAGAACTCGTCCACTTCCTCGACTGAGCGCCTGTAGATCTCCCTGTACTCGTCCATGCTCTTGATGTACGCAGTCGCGGATAGCTCCTCGGGTGGATAAATGATCTCTCTATCGGCGCCTTCTTCCGGGCCCATGACCCACTCCTTTCCTCCATACAGGACGCGGCGCCCCGGTGCCCCGAAGGGAATGTCCCCCCTGTCTCCCGGGTGCCCGTCCGGACTCCTCCAACTTCTCGCGCGCAGGTGCAATCAACTAACGGTTGGGGGTATTTTCCGCCGGCAGACCTCTCGCCGGCAGGTACCTGGGAAAGCACCTTCGACCAAATCGAGGAGTATATAGTAAAACCGGGCGCTATGCAATCCTAGTCAGCCCCGCAGATTGGGCCGGGACTTCAGTCCCGGATTGACATGGCGGACTGAAGTCCGCCCCCAAGAGGGGGGAATCGGCGTTCAGTCCGTAAGGTGTTTCAGCAGGCCGGTGACGAGGTCTGCGGACTCCTGGAGGCTGTCCCTGTCGATCGACTCGATGCGGTCGCGGTAGTGCCAGCGCGGGATGAAGCCGCGTTCGTCGAGCCGACACAGGGTTATCGCGTCGAAACCGCCCGCCAGCGCGGCGGCGGCGTCCGTCTCGAAGGAGGCCCCGGAAGCGTTCTGAAGTGCGAGGCCCCGCGCGGCGCAGTACCGCTCCACGGTATCGACGAGGCCCCTGGAAGGCCGGCGCCGGAGGACCCAGCCCTCCCGGGCGAGGTAGTGCAGCGAGCCGGAGCCCATCGACTCCAGGTTCAGTATGCTTGCCCCCGCCAGGATATCCGCGTGGCGCGCCCGGAACGAGGCCATCCCCCTCAGGCCCGCCTCCTCGGCGTCGGTCAGCAGGAACCAGACCCCGCGCTCAGCCGCCCCTTCGCCGCCGAGCCTCTCGGCCGCCGAGAGCGCCACCGCCACGCTCGAGGCGTTGTCGTTGGCCCCGGGGTTCCATCCCCCCGCCAGCGACCACTGCAGCATGCTCGCCGCCCCGGCCAGCATCGCGAGCCTGAAGATCCGGCCGGGCCATCTCCAGCGGGGACGTGAGAGGACGACGGCCAGGAGGGGGAAAGACATCAGCACCACGAAGCCCGCCGGGACGCATCGCACCCGCGAGGGCTTGAACGCTTCACCCTGGTTCACGGTGTCGTAGTGCGCGACCACGACCACGCGCGGCTCGTCGCCGCTCGCCGCAAGGACGTTGCGCGCCCGTCGCATCCGCAGGAACACGTCGGCCGGGCGCGTCAGGGTGGTGTTCTCCCCGATGAGCTGGCCGGCCATGAGAGCAGCCAGTGCCGCCCCGGCCAGGCGGGTTCCCCTGCGCGCCGAGCACATCAGTCGGGACGCGACCCAGCCGGTGATCATCGCCACCAGGACGGCCGCCTGGACTCCCCCGGGGCTGTCGAACTCCTCGAAGGTGACGTCGTAGCCCGCTTCGCCGAGCACGCTCGCGATGTACTCCGCGGCCATCCGGTTCCCCGGCGTGGCGACCCTGCGGTCGCCGCAGCGGTTGACCAGGTACTCGAGATGCTCGTTGGCGTCGCGTTCGGACATGCGAATCCTCAAAGGTGCGGCAGAGCGGGCGCTCCCGGGCGGCCCGGAAGGCCCCTAGGCGCGCTTGCCGCGCTCCTTCTTGACCATCGAATCGAAGACGTAGTCCGCGAACCGGGGCGAAATCCCGTTTATGCGGTACAGCGCGTTTATGGCGAAACCGACTATGACCATGAACTTGCCCTTCTTGAAGCCCTTCATGAACTTCGCCGCCACATCGGCGGGGTCGGCCAGACCACCGGTCCCGGCTATCGCCTCGGTCTCGCGCGGCCTTGTCTTCCTCTCCTCAGCCAGCCCGGGGGTATCGGTATCCGGGGGGCAGAGGACCGTCACCTGCACGCCGCGGTCCTTGAGCTCGGCGCGCATGACCTCGGCCAGCCCGATGAGGGCGAACTTGGTGGGGCTGTAGGTACCGTAGCCGAATATCCCCTTGTAGCCCAGCACGGAGGAGGTGACCGTGACGGCGCTCTCGGGGTGCTCGAGCAGGTGGGGAAGCGCGGCCTTGATCGAGTAGACGGCGCCCAGGTAGTTGGTCCGCAGTACCGTCTCGAAGTCGTCCACCGACACCTTTTCGAAGTAGCCCGGGATCACTATCCCGGCGTTATTTATCAGCGCGTCAATGCCGCCCTCCTCGGCGGCGATGGTGTCTATGGTGCCGGTTATGCCTTCGCGGTCGGTGACGTCGCAGGGGCATCCCTTTACGCGCCGTCCCTTTCTCACGTCCCGGCTCAGGTCCTCTACCGCGGCGTCCAGCTTCTCCGGGTTGCGGGCGATGGTGAAGACGTTGGCCCCCTCGCTGAGGAACGCCCTGGCGATCTCCAGGCCCAGCCCGTACGAACCGCCGGTAATCACTATGTTCTTTCCGTCAAGATCCTTCATCTCTCCCCTCCCGGGCGATGGTCGTTCATCCCTGCAGGCCGAAGAACTTGTGGATTACCCCCTTCTTCCAGAGGAAGCGGAAGATGCCGCTGTAGAGCTGGGGCGAGAGCCGCCAGAGCAGGTACTGCCACCCCGTCTGAGACCACGGAGTGACGACGAGGGTCTTGTCCTTCTCCAGGGCCCGCAGGCCAGCCTTCGCCGGCACGCTTGGATCGACGCCGTGCTTCTTGTAGAAGTCCATTATGCCGGTCTTCGCGCTCTTCCCGGTGTCGTCCGCCAGGTTGATCCTGCCGTCGCAGATGATGTTGGTGTTGATTATCGCCGGGCACAGCATGCTCAGCTTCACGTTGCGGTCGAACAGCTCGATCCGCAAGGTGGTGCCCATGCCCATGACCCCGTGCTTGCTGGTCTGGTAGGCCAGCATCCCCGGGATGGAGAAGAGGCCGGCGTCGCTGACCGTCAGGAGTATGGAGCCCTGACCGCGCTCCGCCATGTGTGACGCGAAGTAGTGCATCATGTAGATGGCGCCGAACAGGTTGATGGACAGGGTCCAGTCCCAGTCCTCCAGCGTCGTCTCCTCGAGCCGCCCGCCGCAGCCCACGCCGGCGTTGCTGCAGAGCACGTCCACGTGATCCCACTGGTCGAAGAAGCTGCCCGCGAAGGCCTCGACCTCCTCGCGCTTCGAGTGGTCCACCCTGTAGCCGGCGGACTCGACCCCCCGGCGCTCGAGCTCGGCGACCACCTCGTCGATGCGCTCCTGGACGATGTCGGTGATGATGACCCGCGAGCACCCGGCGTCGGCCAGCTCCCTGGCGAGTGCCCTGCCGATTCCCGACCCCGCGCCGGTCACCAGCGCCGTCTTTCCCGTGAAGAATCCCATCTGAGTCCTCCTCCGCATCATGCCGGTTTCGCATCGGATCGCGAAAGCTCATGGGGCTCGCGGCCCCCGCACAACTATACTAGACATCCGAACGGAGCGGTTTATCAACCCTTGGACGAACCGGGGGGTCAGACACTTGCAGTGCCGTTGGATTACGCCGATTCAGACAACCGGGGGGTCCGACGTTTGCAGTGCTGTTGGAGTACGTTGATCTCGATAAGGACATAACGCAATGAAAACGTCCGACGCCCCTCTGTTCTTGAAAATGAATGCAATGAAATTGTCTGACGCCCCTCTCTGAAACCGGGCAGGCGGCGCCACCGGGCTGACACCGGCGGGCGGTGCCGTGTACAATGCAATCACCGGAACCCGGGAGTGCAGCCCGGGTATCCCGGCGGAAACGGAGAGTGGATGATGAGACTGAAGAGATATGCCTGGGTCGTGATCGCCGTGCTGCTTACCGCGGGCACGCTGGCGGGTTGCGGGTGCTCCGAGCCGACCGTGCCTCCGATCTCAACGGGGCCGCCCAAGCCCGCCCCGACCACTCCTTCTGGTTCGACCTCACCCGGGACGGTTCAGACGAACGTGACGAAGGTCACTATGAAGGGCCAGGCGTTCAGCCCTGCCGAGGTGACGATCAAGGTCGGCGAGGCGGTCTCCTGGATGAACGACGACTCGGTGGCCCACACCATCACGGGCGCCGATTTCGACAGCGGCGAGATACAGCCCGGGATGGAGTTCATACGCACCTTCACCAAGCCCGGGACCTACGACTACCACTGCACCATTCACCCGACGATGACCGGCAAGACAATCGTCCAGTAGCCGGTCGCCCGGTCAGGCCTTCATCATCTCCTTGAGCCAGCCGGCGACCGCCGGCATGATCTCGTCCACGAAATCGGTCATCACCAGGTGGTAGGCGTCCGGAAGGTACAGGAACTCCTTCGGGCAGGTCAGCCGGTCGTAGACCCGTCGGACGTAGTCCTCGGGGAAGATGTTGTCGTGTCCGGCATGGACTACCATGACCGGCGTGGTGATCTCCTCGACCCTGCACGCCATCGGGGTGGTCGAGAGGGAGACCAGCGCGCGCAGGCTGATGGCGGGGGCCAGCAGCGGGTCCTCGCGGAAAAACTTGTCCAGGTCGGGCACGAAGCGGGACTTCTCGGCGTGGAGGTCGAGGTAAGCCTGTACCGGGGCCCTGAGCTCTCCCAGTGGCGTCGCCATGACGGGGACCATCAGCGGCAGCAGCGGCATCAGCTTCCCGTAGAGCCCCGGCCAGCGGGTCAATCGCGCGTTGTCGGGCTCGTCGGGAGCGAGCAGGTTGTGGCAGACCGCGGCCTTCAGCCGTGGCTCGGCCGCGGCGGCGTAGAAGGAGAGGATGCCGCCCTGGCTGGAGCCGGAGACCGCCACGTTGTCGTTGTAGGTCGCCGCGGCGTGGGCGATGACGGCTCGGGCGTCGTCCAGCTGCGTGGCCAGCGTATAGCCCCCGCGCCTGCCCGTGCTCTTGCCGTGACCCGTGGGGTCGTAGCCGACCACGTTGAATCCCTGCCGGCTCAACTGGGACATGAAGTCCAGGTAGAGAAGGGCGTACACGGATGTGCCCGGTATGAAGACCATCACGGGGTCGGCGGGCGAGGACTCGAAATGGTAGAGCCGCAGGTCCCTGCCCTCCAGGGAGAGGACCTCCTCCCTCCACGTGCCCCAGAGCTCCTCCTTGCCGAAATCCCGGAAGAGCCTCCTGCCGTAGGCGTCGAGCTCCTCGTCGGTGGGGAGAGGCTTGTTCATCATCTTGCAGCTGTAGGCGGCCCAGCCGAGCATCCCGATGGCCGCCGCACCCGCGGCACGCCTGGTCACCTTCGCCATGGGTCTCTCCTTTCCGCCGAAAGCGGCCTGCCTCGCTTGAACGAATACTATAACACCTCACATTGACATGGCGGGGACCAAATGTTAGGCTAGCCTTAGAATGTTAGGTTTGCCTAATTGTTGCAGGGTGAGCATGGAATGACACAGGCAAGAAACAGACATCAGCACGGGGGCGGCGACGGGGAGGACCGCAGGCTGGTGCGCCTGCGTGAGCTCGAGCCCGGGCAGAGCGGCACCATCGACCGGCTTTCCTGCCGCAGGCAGCTTCGCAGGAGGTTGATGGACATGGGTGTCGTCGCCGGGACCCCGGTCCGGGTCGAGAGGGTTGCGCCGCTCGGAGACCCGATGGAACTCAATCTCAAGGGATTCCATCTCTCGCTCCGGAAGGAGGAGGCCGGCGACATCTGGGTCGAGGTGCCGGCGGATGGTTGCTGAACCGTCCATCCCCCTCGCGTTCCTTTCCTCGGGAGAGACCGGCGTGGTCACCGAGATCCGCGCCCCCCGCCACCACAGGAAAGACGACGACACCGTCCGGCACGCGGGACCCAGTAAGGGTTACAGCCGCGGTCACCTCTACCACACCGACAGGGGCCACCGCATGATCCACCGCCTCGGCCAAATGGGGCTCCATGCCGGAAGCCGCGTCAAGGTCATCAGGAACGAAGGCCCCGGACCGCTGCTGATTGCCGTCGGCGACTCCCGCATCGCCCTGGGGCGGGGCATCGCGAGCCGGGTCATGGTCGTCCCCAAGAAACCCGGCCCGCTCGAGCCCGGTCTCTCAGACCGGGAGTAGGACGCGCCATGGCGAAGGACCGGGCCACCGTGGCGCTCGCGGGCAACCCCAACGCGGGTAAGACCACCATCTTCAACAACCTGACCGGCGGCCGGCAGCACGTGGGCAACTGGCCCGGCGTCACCGTCGAGAAGAAGGAGGGGTCCACCCGCGTCGGCGACCTCGATGTCGGCATCGTCGACCTCCCGGGTACGTACAGTCTCACCGCCTACTCGCTGGAGGAGGTCATCGTCCGCGACTTCATCGCGGGCGAGAGGCCGGACGTGGTGGTGAACATCGTCGACGCCAGCAACATCGAGCGCAACCTCTACCTGACCACGCAGCTGGCAGAGCTGGGCGTACCCCTCGTCATCGCCCTCAACATGGTCGACGTCGCTCGCGGCCGCGGCATACACATCGACGTCCCCCTACTGGGAGAGCTGCTGGGCTCCCCCGTCATCCCGACGGTGGGCTCGCACAACCGGGGCACCATGGAGCTCAAGCAGGTGATAGGCGACGCGGTGGGCGGCGCGAAGTACCGGGGTTTCCACGTCAACTACGGCCGGGAGGTCGAGGAGGAGATCACGCGACTGGAGGAGGCCATCGCCGCCGACGACGCGGTCAGCCGTGAGCTGCTGGGGAAGTACTTCCCGCGCTGGCTGGCGGTGAAGCTGTTCGAGGAGGACGAGCGCGTGGCCGCCGACCTGGAGCGCCTGGCGGGCCCCGACTCCGAGATATTCCACCGCCTGGAGGAGAGCCGCAGGCACCTGCTGTCCATCTACGGGGAGGACCTCGAGACGCTGATCGTGGACAACCGCTACGGGTTCGTGGCCGGGGTAGTCCGCGAGGCCGTGGAGCGCGAGCGGGAGGAGTACGTCTCCACCACCGACCGCATCGACAACGTGCTCACCAGCCGGATATGGGGCTTCCCTTTCTTCGCGCTTTTCATGTGGCTGATGTTCTTCCTGACGTTCTTCCTGGGCAAGTTCCCGATGCAGTGGATCGACCGGCTGGTCGGCGGGTTCGCCAGCGTGGTCCAGACCAACCTCACCAGCCCGGCCTGGCTGCAGTCGCTGCTGGTGGACGGGGTGATCGGGGGTGTCGGCTCGGTGCTGGTATTCGTGCCCCAGATATTCATCATATTCATATGCATCTCCATCCTCGAGGACACCGGCTACATGTCCAGAGCGGCTTTCATCATGGACCGCGTCATGCACTGGCTGGGGCTGCACGGCAAGTCGTTCATTCCGATGGTTATGGGCTTCGGCTGCAACGTGCCCGCCGTGATGGCGACCCGGACCCTGGAGAGCGAGAAGGACCGCATGATAACCATCCTGGTCAACCCCCTGATGTCGTGCACGGCCCGGCTCCCGGTGTACGCCCTCTTCACGAGCGCCTTCTTCGTGGCGAACCAGGGCACGGTCACCTTCTCGCTCTACGTGCTGGGCATAATCCTCGCGGTGGTCATGGCGAAGCTCTTCCGCAAGTTCCTGTTCCCGGGCGAGAGCGAGCCGTTCGTGATGGAGCTACCCCCCTACCGCTGGCCGACCCCCAGGGGGACCTTCGTGCACATGTGGGAGCGGGGCTCGTTGTTCCTTCGCAAGGCCGGCACGATAATCCTGGCGGGCTCGATCATCATCTGGTTCCTGTCGTACTTCCCGAGGGGGGTCGCCTACGGCAGCGCGCAGAGCCTTGCGGGCCACATCGGGCGGTTCTTCGAGCCGCTGGTGAAGCCGCTCGGCTTCGACTGGCGGGCGGTGGTCGCCCTCATGTTCGGGTTCGTAGCCAAGGAGATCGTGGTCAGCACCTACGGCGCCCTCACCGGCGCGGGAGAAAGCCGGGCCGCCATCTCCGGCCAGCTGCAGCAGATATTCACTCCGCTGACGGCGTACTGCTTCATGGCGTTCACGCTGCTGTATACGCCGTGCCTGGCCACGGTGGCGATGATAAGGCGCGAGACGGGGCACTGGAAGTGGGCCGCGTTCGCGGTCGCGTACTCGCTGGCCCTGGCGTGGCTTATCGCGTTCCTGATATACAGGGTCGGCCTCCTGTTCGGCCTGAAGGGGTGAGTCGGGATGCTGGAGCGCATCGTCGAAGAAGTGAAGAACAACCCGGGCCCGCTGACCGTAGGGGAGCTCGCCCGCAGGCTCGATATAGAGGAGAGCGCGCTCGGGGGGATGCTCGACTACCTGGAGCGCAAGGGCAGGCTGTCGGTCTTCAGGCCGGATGAGTGTGACGGAAGCGGAGACGTGGCCTGCGTCGCCTGCGTGTACGGCAGGAGCTGCCCGCGCGCGCCGAAAAAGGAGAAGGAATAATGCCGGCCGGGGCTTTCGAGAGGTACCTGGAGGTCATCTACGGCATCACCGCCGAGGGCCGTGAGGTCCGCGTCAAGGAGATCGCCGCCGCCCTGAGCGTCTCAAACCCAAGCGTATCGGAGATGGTGGACCGCCTGGTGGACAACGGGTTCGTGACCCACGACAAGTACAGCCACATCGCTCTCACCCCCAAGGGGCGCCGCGTCGCGAAGGGTCTGGACCGCAAGCACGAGACGATCAAGAGCTTCTTTATAAACGTGCTGGACGTGGATGAGGACGTCGCCGACCGCGACGCCTGCGAGATCGAGCACGTCATCAGCGACGAGACGCTGAACCGCCTGGTCAGCTACCTGGATTCGCTCAGCCCCTGAATCCCACAAGGCTCCAGACAAATCAAATAATGTAGCTCCTCACATGAATCTGCGGGTGGTGTACTCCCGAGAACTCCCCGGGCAGACTCCTGCACAAGGTGTCGGAGGTTTGACTAACAATACAAGTATCTTTATCAAATAAGCAACACAAGCAACTCCAGTAACGGTCAATCGGGCTTGGAAGGGGAATTCGGAGCGGTTTTCGTGGTTTATGATTCGTCAGTCAACTACTGTTGATAATGTGAGGCAAACCTCCGACACCGGGCTCACTCCTCGCCCGACGGAGTATCACCATCTTCCACTATTCCTACCAGATGTGCCCGGAAGGCTTCGTCATGACATTCGTTCCAGGGCTGCATACAGCGCAAGAAAAGATAACTCGACCAAATAGCAGCTATTACCGACATGAAGAAACCTGTAACCCAGAGGGAGTACCCTCTTGCAAGACTCTGCACAAGCCAGAACAAGCTGACGGCTGAGAGGATGCAGTTAACGATCAAGCTCTGGGTCAGAGTCCTGCTCCTTTTCTTCTGAAGCGCACTGAGTTTCAACAGCATGCGTTTTGCGAATTCAACCCGGTTCTCATTGCCTTTCTTGTTAGCCCTGAAGCTCCTATCAAACGCCTTATCTATGTTGCGAACGTGATCGCGCTTAGTTCCTATTAGGTAGAACACAAGCGAAACAACGAGACTTAGAAGTGTACAGGCGAGAACGAGAGTGGTGAATAGCGGAAACGGTACATCACCCACCGCTTATTACCCGCCGTATATCTTGCTCGCCAGCTTGTAGGAGGGGCAGGTGTCGCGCTTCCAGGGATCGGTAGAGTACCGGACGCAGCGCCGGCAGCAGATGGAGATCTGTGCGGCCTGGTTGACGGCGAGCGCGACCAGGAACAGCGCAAGCAGGCGAGGCCTGCGAAGCGTCGCCAGCACGGGCAGGAACTGCAGTACCGCCACCGAGCCGCCCTCCGCGACTATTCCCGCGGTATCAAGCGTCCTGTCCGGCTGGGGCTCGAACATCATCGAGGCGGGCACACCCAGGTAGTAGAAGTCGCACGCCTTGCCGTAGTTCTCGCAGCGCGTGCAGATGAGGTACTTGCACACCGTGAACCAGGTGACCAGCGCCGCGAGCCACAGGGGCAGCCAGCGGGGCTTCGCCTTCGCCACCGCGTAGCCACCTATGCCCAGCATCCCGATGCCGGTGCCTATGAGGAACCTCATCTGCATCTTGTCGGCCTCGGGCCAGACGCCAGCCTCCGGGGCATCGCAGCCGCATCCGCATCCGCAGGTGGTGTTCAATCCAGCTCCTTTCTCCGCGGACTGAAGTCCGCGGCTCAATCCCTAGTACTTGGGCCGGGACTTCAGTCCCGGTCTTCACTTGCATCCGCGGACTGAAGTCCGCGGCCCAAGCCGGGGGCTTACACGGACTGAAGTCCGCGCCCAATCGTGGGGCTAGGCCTTGGTCGCCTTTTTCTTTGCGGGCTTGGTCGGCTTCTTCTTCTTCGCGGCCGGCTTCGGCGGCCCGATGCCCGTCTCCATCGCGAACTTGAGCAGCTGGAACGACAGGTGCTCGGGCCCGTAGAGTATGCACTGGATCTTCGGCATGTACAGGTACAACGCGGCCCTGTTGCCGAGTACGCAGTCGGCCATCTCGGCGCCGACGTCGCTCGCGGTGTTGAACGACCACGCCACCTCCGATGGCAGCCACTGCACCGCCCCCTCCACCACGTTCAGCTTGAACTCGGCCTGCTGGGGCTGCCTGTACTGGTACAGGTTGCAGATGAACTTCATCTCCCCCCTGGCGGAGGCGGGTACCTTGGGGCCGCTTACCGTCATCAGGTGCTCGCCCTCCCTGGACAGGTCGCAGGTCACCCGGTCGGGCGTGTCGCTGAACTCGATGCCCGCGAGGAACTTCGGGTAGTTGTAGTAGTCGATGCCGCCTCGGAGCGCCAGCTCGGTGGTCACCGGCAGGTGGTAGATGAAGACGTCGAACATGTCGGCGAAGTACTGGCGCAGCAGGTTGTAACCGGGCACGGGCGCGAAGTACGGCGAGTTCAGGACAATCCCCATCGAGAACTCGTTGTACGCCTGGATGTCGGTGTCGTAGTACTCGAACGCGGTCAGGGTGAGCGCCCCCACGCCGGGCACCAGCTGGGCCGGGGAGAACCGCGGGTCTGGCAGCATCTTCCTCAGCTTCATCAGGTTCGCAGGGAGGATGAGGGTGAACATCCGCGCGTCGCGATAGAAGATCGGGAAGCGGATGTCCCCCGCCTCCGCCTTGATCTCTATCTGGTTGATCCCTTCGAAGAAATCAGTCATCTGCGACCACCTCCGTGTCGGTCCTCTTTTCTATATGGTGTGCGTGCTCAGGTTGGGGCAGCTTATGTACGGCGCGTCGAAGGATCCCCCATCCCCCTCCACCCAGTCGTACGGCTTGGTCCCTGAGGGACATGTCGGTATACTCTTCAGAACCTTGGTGCCGGGCTGGGTCAGGTCCTTCAGACTGCCCGGCAGCATCGGATCGTCGAACACCGCCTCGTAGGACATTATCGCTCCGTCGACGGTCCTCAAGTTCGCCTGGCACTGCCTCCTCCGCGCGTTCTCCTCGACGCTGTTCGACATGATCCTCGGTGCGATCATGAAGACGCCGCCGACGAACACTATGACAGCGATGATCACCACGACGACCCAGGTGGGAAACCCCTTCTGTGGCGGCACGTAACCCCCGGGCGCCGGAGGCGGCGCCATGTAAGGCGGCTGCGGCTGCGTTCCGGGTGGAAACACCGGTCCCGCGGGCGGCTCGCCCGCGGTGGGCGGCTCACCTGCTCGGGCGACCTTCGCCCCGCACTTCTGGCAGAAGGAAGAGGATGGGGAGATCTCGGCGCCGCACTGCGAACAGAACATCCCTACCTCCTTGCCCGGTCCTCTGGCTGTCCGCATATTCTAACATCGCGGCATTTTCCCGGCTCCACTCGAATATAATCTCAGTATTAGTTAGGAAAGGAGCGGCGTTGGCTTCAAAGGTCTACTTCGCCGAGGCGGGCGGGCGCCCCAGGCAGGGCCCCCTGGACAGGCTGCACATGCTATTCGAGGCCGCGGGGTTCCCGGCGCGGATAGCGAAGCGGGACCTGGTGGCGGTGAAGGTCCACGTCGGCGAGAGGGGCAGCACCTCATTCGTGCCCCCCTACTACGTCAGTGCCATCGTGGAGGACGTCACCCGTTGCGGCGGCAGGCCGTTCCTCACCGACTCCGGGTGCCTCTACTTCAGCGCGCGGTACAACGCCCGCGACCACATGGTCGTCGCCGCCGAGCACGGCTTCACCATCGAGACCGCGGGAGCACCGTTCCTGGTGGCCGACGGCCTCCGGGGCTCCGACGTCCGCACCGTCGATGTTGGATATAAGAACCTCGCTTCAGTCGACGTGGTCTCGGCCATACACGACGCCAACAGCCTGGTGGTGGTCACCCACGTCACCGGCCACGCCCTGACCGGTTTCGCCGGGACCCTGAAGAACCTGGGGATGGGAGCCGCCGGGCGCAGGATGAAGCTGGCGGTGCACGACCAGGTGCGCCCCGGGGTGAAGCACGAGCTGTGCACCGTGTGTAATAACTGCCTGGACAACTGCCCGGCGGAGGCGGTCGACATAGTGGACGGCCAGATCGTCATGGACCCCGACGTCTGCATCGGTTGCGGGGAGTGCATCTCCATCTGCCCCGAGAAGGCGGTCGGCGTGCTCTGGAAGGGCGATCCCCTCGCGGCGCAGGAGAAGCTCGCCGAGATCTCGGCGGCGGTGCTGGCGAACAAGCACGACCGCTGCTGCTTCTTCACCTTCCTCATCAACGTCACCCCGACCTGCGACTGCTGGAACTACTCCGCCGCGCCCCTGGTGGGCGACATCGGCTACCTGGCCTCGACCGATCCGGTGGCGATCGACCAGGCTGCCGCCGACCTGGTAAACGGCGCGGAACGGGCCGAAGGCGGCCCCGGGAACACCGACAGGTTCAAGGCCTTCCAGGGTATCGACTGGAGCAGGCAGCTATCCTACGCCGAGGAGATCGGGCTGGGGACACGCGCCTATGAGCTGGAAAGGATCGGTGATTGATTTGCAGGCAGGTCTGTTCTTCGCCGCCCAGGCCGCGGCACCCGCTCCCACACACGACTCGCTGCATACGGTGCTGGCCATAGCGATCGCGATCGGTGGCGCGCTCCTGCTCAACTGGGCCATCTACCTGCAGAAGAAGGCGGTGGTGGAGCTGCCGCCGGTCAAGATGAAGCTCTCCTGGGAGCTGGTCAAGACCTTCATCACCAACGGACCCTGGATGTTCGCCCAGCTCATCAATGTGTCGGGCTTTGCCCTGTACGCGGTCGCCCTGGCCATGGCCCCGGTCTCCATCGTCGAGCCGCTCATCGCCTCGGGGGTGGTGCTGCTGGCCTACCTGGCCATCAAGAACCTGGGCGAGCGGCCGCGGCGCGTCGACTACGTTGCCATCGGGATGAGCGTGCTGGGCGTGCTTTGCATCGCCCTGAGTCTGCTGGAGGGAGTGCCGAAGGACGAGCTGCGCCACCCGGCCGATATGTGGATATTCACCGGGGTCGCCCTGGGCCTCGCCGTTATCATCCCCCTGGTAATGAGGGGCAGCAGCGCGAAGCGCGCCGCCGGCCTGGGAATATCGGTGGGTCTCCTGTTCGGGAGCGCCGCAGTATTTACGCGCCTGCTGATGATGGAGTGGGGCGACCACTGGGGCTACTTCGCCTTGTTCGCGGTGCTTTGCGTGGCCACCTACCTGCCGGGGTTCATCGTCCTGCAGGCCGCCCTGCAGCAGGGGCAGGCGACCGTGGTCGCGCCCGTCTATAACGGGGTCCAGGAGTTCATCCCCATCGTCATCGGGATGGTAGCGCTCAACGAGAAGTTCCCGGAAAACGACTTCCTGGCGGCCCTGAGGATATTCGGGTTCGTGCTGATAATCGTGGGGACCGTCATCCTGTCCCAGCGGGCCGAGGGCGAGGAGGCCCCGGCCCCCGCCGTCGCCGTCGAGGAGGTCCCGGCCGAGTCGGGCGGTGAGGGGGTCTGATGACCACCCTCCTGGCGATAGTCCTCACCCTCGGGGCGGCGATCTGCCTCAACTACGCCATGTACCTCACCAAGAAGGCGGTGGACCTCCTGCCCGCCGTGAAGTTCGAGGTCTCCTTCCATGTCTTCAAGGCGTTCGTGACCAACAGGCCCTGGGTGACCGCGACCGCCCTCAGCGTGGTGGGCGGTGGGGTATACGCGGTGGCCATCGCCATGGCGCCCGTCTCCATCGTCCAGCCCATACTTGCCTCCGGTGTGGTGCTGCTCGCCTACCTCGCCATCAAGAACCTGGGGGAGAGGCCGCGCACCTCCGACTACTACGCCATAGGGATGACCGTCCTGGGGGTCGCCCTGATCGGGGTCAGCCTGGCCGAGGGCATCCCCGAGACGGTGAAGCACGACCCCGTGGAGCTGTGGGTGTTCGCCGCGATCGTCACGGTGATCGCCGTGATCATGCCGCTGGTGATGAGGCACGAGCGGCAGGCCGCCGGGCTCGGCATCTCCGTGGGGCTCTTCTTCGGCCTCGCGGCGATCTTCGGCAGGTTGCTGCTGGTGGACTGGACCGGCCAGTGGGGCGCGAAGGGCATCGCGGTCACTATATCCAGTGTGTTCGTGATCCCCTGGGCACTGACGTTCATCGCCGGCTTCATCATGATGCAGGCCGCCCTCCAGAGGGGCATGGCGGTGGTGGTGGTGCCGCTGCTCTCCGGGCTCTCCCAGGTCGTCCCCATCCTGGGCGGGATGATCGCGCTCAACGAGCCTTTCCCCAATTCCGTCATGCTCTCGGCGCTTAGGGTCATCGGGTTCTGCCTGATACTGGTTGGAACGGTGGTGCTGTCCCGGAGGGCGGAGGAAGTCTCCCCCGCTACCGAGCCAGGCGAGCTGGGAGCGATCAACTGAGAATTAACCTCAACCATTTATTCTCAAGTGGGAATTCACCTCAACCATTAATTCTCATCGGGAGTGTGCGAATAGATGGTTAAGGTTCGTTCTCGTTGGGGGTGTGGGAAAAGATGGTTGAGGTGAATTCTCAAGTTAGACGCCGGTGGTGCCGCCCTTGAGGACCCGGTCGATGGCCTCCATGAACTCCATGTCGTTGAACGGCTTTCGGAAGAAGCCGGCCGCCCCGAGCTTGCGGGCCTCGTCGCGCATCTCCTCGTCGTCGAAAGCGGTGAGGAAGATGACCGGGATGTTGCGGGTGGTCAGGGAGTGCTTCATGCGGTCGATGGACGAGAACCCGCCCCCCGAGGGCATGCGCACGTCGAGGATGATGAGGTCGGGCTTGTTCTCCGCGGCGTAGTTGAAGGCCTCCTCGCCGTCGTGCGCGCCGATCACCTTGTAGCCCGCGGCCTTCAGCCTGATGGACAGCGCCAGGACCAGGTCCTTGTCGTCGTCGGCCACCAGTATGAGGTTCTGCGAAGTTCCGTCTTCCAAGAGAAAAGCTCCCCTTCCCCTCAATACGGGCTGTAGTAGCCGCCCTGCGGGGGCGCGCTGACGGTCTGCCCCGTGGCCACCCCGCGGTAGGCCGGTATCGAGAAGTGGAAGGCGCTGCCCATCCCCTCCATGCTCTCGGCCCACAGGGTCCCGCCGTGCGCCCTGACTATCTCGCGCGAGATGGACAGGCCCAGGCCCGCGCCCTCCTCGACGTACACCTGGTCCTTGTCCACGCGGTAGAACAGCTCGAATATCTTGCCCAGGTCCTCGCGGGGTATGCCGATGCCGGTGTCCTCGACGCTGACTATTATCCGTCCCTCGTCGCGCGGCATGAACCCGGCGCGCACCTGCATCATCCCCTGCTCTGTGAACTTGATGCTGTTGCCCGCGACGTTGGCGACCACCTGCGCCACCCGCGCCTTGTCGGCGTACACCGGTGGCAGGTCCTCCGGCACCTGTACCTGTATCGTGAGGCCCTTGTCGGCCGCCTGGGACTCGAGCTTGGGCAGCACGATGTCCAGGATGTCCTTGATGCTCACGACCTCCATCTTCAGCTTGAAGTCCCCGGAGAGTATCTTGTTGGCGTCGATGAGGTTCTCGACCAGGTTGTGCAGCCGGAAGGACGAGCGCCGGATGACGTCCACATAGTTGCGCTGGTCCTCGGTCAGCTCGCCCGCAAGGCCCTCCAGCAGGATGTTGACGTACTGGTCGATCGCCGCCAGCGGTGTGCGCAGGTCGTGGCTGACGTTGGCGATGAAGGTCTTGTGTATCTTGGAGACCTCCTCGTCCTGGGTGATGTCCGTGCCGACCGCCACGCGCTCGACCTCCCCCTTCTGGTCGCGCACCATGGCCGAGACGAAGCGGTAGTTCTTGCCGTTCTTGAGCATCGCCCGCCAGCGGGCGGGCCCCTTGGTCTTCTGGCACACCTCGCAGGGCTCGGTGCGGTCGTAGAAGATGTGGTGGCAGGCCCCTCCCATCTGGCCCTCGCCGAATATCTCCTCGGCGGCCCGGTTCATCCAGAGGATCTGGAACTGCGGGCTCACCATGTAGGCCGGGTCGGCCATGTTGTTCAGGATGCTCTTGAGCTGGGAGTTGGCGTCCTCGATGACCCTGCCGTAGTAGTCCAGCCGCCGCTGCTTGACCCCGGCGTTCAGCGCCGCGATCACGCGCGGGAGCGGCTCCTCCCGGATGGGCTTGAACATGAAGTCCGCCGCGCCCGTGGAGAGGCTGGAGACCGCGCCCTCCAGGTTGTCCTGGCCCGCCACCACGACCACGGGCTGCTTGTCCAGGCCGGCCTTTCGCAGCTCCTCGTAGGGGGGCTGGCCGTTGTCCAGGTCCCAGAGCACCACGTCGGCGTTCCAGCCGGCGACCTTCTCCATCCCCTGGTAGTCACCCGGCACCTGGACGAACTTCATCCCGGAGCGCTCCAGCGCCCCCTCCAGGCCCAGTCGCACCTCGCTGTCGTTACCGAGGTATGCTATGCGGTATTCCTTCACCCTCGAGATCCAACTCCTTGAGACCTGCGAGCGCAGACTTCAGTCCGCCTCCCTACCATTTCTATTGTAAAGCAACCTGAGCGCCGCGCTACCCCGATTTTACATCTGAAGGTGGACGCTGTTCACTCCTGCGTGGAAGATACTTGCTCAGCTGATTCGCGGCGGTCGGAAGGGAAGCTACTTCTTCACCGGGGCGGGGGGCTTTTCCCAGGGGAAGCCGATCTTGCGGGTGACCTTGGTGCGCTTCTCCTTGATCTTGGGCTCCTGGTAGAGCGAGAGGGTGAGGATCTTGCGCGCCTGCTCCGGGTACTGTGCCACGAACTTGAGCTCGTCCTCGGTCAGGGGCTTGCCCGTGGTGACGTTGGCCAGGCGGACGAGGTCGAGTATCTCGCGGGCCTCCTCGTCTGAGTGGAACTCGATCTCGAGCCGGTCGTACACGTTGCGGAACCCCTTGATGCCGCCGTAGGCGCCGGTCGTGATCATGCGGCCGGTCTCTATGATCTCGGGGTCTCCCCTGCCCAGCTCCTCGCAGTCGTAGAGCTCGTAGTTGCGCCGGTCCTTGAGCGCGCCGTCGGCGTGGATGCCCGACTCGTGCGCGAAGGCGTTGCGGCCCACACCCACCTGGTTGATGGGGATGGGAACCCCGAAGGCGTAGGAGGCGTACTTGGCAAGGCGCCAGGCATGCTTAAGCTCGATGCTCGGGTCCAGGCGGTAGCGCCCCTCGAAGCCGCTCGACTTCAGGATCGCCAGCAGGCAGCTTATGAGGTCGGCGTTGCCGGCGCGCTCCCCGATGCCGTTGACCGTGCAGTTGATGTAGGCGTCCACCCCGCCGTCGATGGCGCCCGCCGCACCGGCTATCGAGCAGGCCACACCCAGGCCCAGGTCGTTGTGGCAGTGCAGCTCTATGTCGAGGCCGACCTCCTCGGCCAGAGTCTTCATGCGGTCGTAGATGGTGAAGGGGTCGTCGTAGCCCAGGGTATCGCAGTAGCGGATGCGGCCCGCCCCGCCGTCCTTGGCCGCCATGCAGAAGCGGACGAGGTCGTCCATCGGGGTACGGCTTCCGTCCTCCGCGTTGACCCCGACGCTCCTGTACTCGAGCTCCACGGCGCGGTCAAGGGCCTCGCGCATGATCGCGATAACGTCGTCCAGGGTCCTCTTTCCCTCCCACTTGCCCCCGATCATCTGGGGCGAGGTCGAGATGGAAAGGTTGACGTGCTCCAGCTCGGGGACCATCTGACGCGCCAGCTCGGTGTCCTCCTTGATGGCGCGGAGCCACCCGGCAATGCGCAGCCTCTTGATAGCCCCCATCTCCACCAGCTCGAGGTTGCCCACCAGGTAGTTGGTCTCGTGGTTGGTGGTGGGGAACCCCGCCTCGCTCTGGAACACGCCCATCTGGTCAAGGTACATGTTGATGAGCGTCTTCTGCAGCTTGGCCAGGCCGAGCTGCGAGGTCTGCACCCCGTCGCGGTTCGTGACGTCTATGAAGTATATGGTCTTCTGTTGCGGCATCCCTTCTCCTTCTGATGCGGGCGGAGTGCCCGCCGGAACGCGGCCGGACGGCCGCGCCTACGCGTTTGCCTTCAACTCCGACGCGCAGCGATAGATTATATCAAACACATCGCCGATTTCCTCCGTCTCCAGGCAGGAGAAGGCAATCCGGACGTCGGTCCCGCCGTCGGCGATCACGCCCACCCCGTAGCGCTCCAGCAGGGCCCGGCGCAGGGCTTCGGCGTCGATTCCTTTGAGGCGCAGGCACATGAAGTACCCCGCGTTGAACGGGTAGGGCTCCCAGACCTCGTCGTATGCCGGGTTGGACAGAGCTTTCTTAACCGAGAGCGCCCTCTCCCTCATCAGGCGGTACTTCTCCTCCTTCTGGGCCCCGAACCGCTCGTGGGAAAGCGCCGCCAGCAGCAGGGACTGACCCAGCTGGGAGCAGTTGGAGATGTTGCCCCTGACGGCCCCGCCCACCTTCTTCTCCAGGGCCTGGTGGACGTCTTGCTCCCGCCCCCCCGCCGCCACGCCGAAGGTGATGAAGCCGACCCTCAGGCCCCAGGCGTACTCCTCCTTGGTGGCACCGTCGAGCTTCACCGGGAACAGGTACTCGTTCTCGCCGGCCAGCCGGCCGAACAGCGACTCGTCGAGGACGTCGTCCTCGTAGAAAAGCCCGAAGTAGGCGTCGTCGAGCACGACCACCAGCAGCCTCCCGGGTCCGGCCGCCTTAGTGAGCGTCTCCACCAGGGCGTCGGCCTCTCCCTTCCGGATCGAGTACCCGGTCGGGTTGTTGGGGAAGTTGAGCACCAGCAGCGCCTTGCCCTTCTCGTCCAGCGCCGAACCCAGGCTCTTCGCCAGGGCCGGTACGTTGAACCCGCCGGAGCCGTCGAAGAGCTCGAAGCGGCGGATATCGGCCCCACGACGGGTCCCGTACACCATGTTGTAGTTGCCCCAGTACTTGTCCGGCAGGATGACCACGTCCCCGGGGTCGCAGAACAGCTCCGCGGAGATGGTGAGCCCGTGCGTGATGCCGGAGGTCACCACCGGAAGGCTTGTCGGCCTGCCCGAAAGCGTGGGGTTCTTGGCCAGCATGTCCTTCAGCCAGGCTGCGCGCAGCGCGGCGTTTCCCATGGAGGGGGCATAGTCAAGCACCTGGTCCGGCGCCAGGACGTTGAAGTGGTCCATGATTATCCCGAGGTGCATCGCTTCCCCGCCCGACCTGGCTATGCCGATGGTCGCGTCGTAACGGTAGGCCTTCTCCCGGGCCTCGGCCGTCTGTGTCAGGATCCCCTTCGGGTAGAACAGCTCGCGCCCCAGCGCCGACAGCGCGGCGAACAGGGCCGGGCTCGCTTCCTCTATTATCTCGTTGAGCTCTGTTGCAAGTGGATTCATGCGCTCCATCCCCGTCGGGAGCCCTCAGGTTGGAGTATTGTACAGGATGGGTTCCCGGCTGTCAGCAACGGCGGTTAAAGCGTGCCGCAGGCGGCCTTGATCTGCGCGTAGATCTGCTCCGGTTTGAAGCCCAGAAGGCGATTCGCGCCCGAGGTGCAGGCGGCGGCGCAGGCCCCGCACCCCTTGCACAGCGAGCGGTTCACGACCGCCACGCCCCGCTCCTCGTCGAAGGAGATCGCCTCGAAGGAGCACAGTGCCACGCAGCGGCGGCAACCCGAGCAGACCGTCTCGTCCACGCACGCCACCACGCCCTCGGTGACCACCTCCGGGTGAGAGAGGACCGATTCCGCCCTGGCCGCCGCCGCGGCCGCCTGGGTCAGGCTCTCGGCGATTGTCTTGGGGTAGTGGGCCAGCCCCGCCAGGAACACCCCGTCGGTGGCAAAGTCCACCGGGCGCAGTTTGACGTGCGCCTCCAGAAAGAACCCGTCGGCCGTCAGGGGCACCTTCAGCATGGGGCCCAGCGACCGGGCGTCGGGGTTGGAAACCACGCCGCAGGAGAGCACTACGAGGTCCGGGTTCAGCACGACGCGCTCGCCCCGCAGGTTCTGATCGTCTACGAGCACCCGCAGGTCGCCGAAGCCCAGGCCCACCCCGGGCGGGTCCTCGCGCTCGAAGCGGATGAAGTTGACGCCCAGGTCGCGCGCCTCCAGGTAGCGGTCCTCCTTGAACCCGTAGGTCCGCATGTCGCGGTAGCACACCTCGACGGCAAGGTCCGGGTTCAACTTCTTGAGCGCGACCGCGTTCTTCACCGCGACCCCGCAGCAGATCTTGGAGCAGTAGGGGTGCTCGTCGTTGCGCGAGCCCACGCACTGGACCATCACCACGTCGCGCAGACCCTCGAGCGAGGCCGGGTCCCGGGCGATGCGGCGCTCCAGCTCGGTCTGGGTGATGACCCGCGCGTCGTTCCCCCACCCGTACTCGCCCGGCTTCGGCTCGTACTCGGAGCCGCCGGTGGCCACGACGACTATGCCATGGTCCAGCTCGACGGGGCCCTCCGGCGTGTCCACCGTGGTGTGGAACTTGCCGATGTAGCCGTCGACCCGCTCGACCTCCGAGGCCAGGAACAGGCCTATGTTCTTGTGAGCGATGACGCGGGAGGTTAGCTCGTCCAGCCTGGCCTTGACGTCGGCGCCCTCTATCGTCCGGTGGACGTGGCGCATGTTGCCGCCGAGCTCGCGCTCCTTCTCGACCAGGTAGGTGGTGAAACCGGCGTCGGCGAGCTGCAGGGCCGCCGCCATGCCCGCTCCCCCGCCCCCTATGACCAGGGCCCTGGGGGTCACCGGGGAGACGCCCTCCTCGAGCGGCTCCAGGCGGGCGGCCTTCTCCACCGCCATCTTCACCAGGTACTTCGCCTTCTCGGTGGCCTCCTCGGGGATCTCCATGTGCACCCACGAGCAGTGCTCGCGGATGTTGGCCATCTCGAAGAGGTACTTGTTGAGGCCCGCGGAGCGGGTCGTGTCGCGGAAGAGGGGCTGGTGGGTGCGGGGAGTGCAGGATGCGACCATGAGCCGGTTCAGCCCGTGCTCGGAGACTACCTCGCGGATCCACTCCTGGGCGTCCTGGCTGCACGCGTAGAGACGCTCCTCGGCAAAGACGACGTTGGGGAGGGTCCTTGCGTACTCCACCACTGCGGGCACGTCCACCACGCCGCCGATGTTGGTGCCGCAGCGGCAGATGACAACCCCGATGCGCGGCTCCTCCCCGGATACGTCGCGCTCGGGGGGGTACTCCGCGTGCTCGATGAGCCCTCCCCGGGAGGCGACCAGGCCGGAGGACGCGATCCCTGCCGACGCGCTGGCCTGTATTACAGTGTCCGGGATGTCCTTGGGGCTCTCGACAGCCCCGCAGGCGAACACCCCGGGCCTGGAGGTTACCACGGGCACGAACGGGTCCGACCCGATGAACCCGTGCTCGTTCAGCTCGATGCCGAGGGCACCGGAGAGCGGGCCGGCGTCGGGGGTGATGCCGACGCACAGCACCACCATGTCGAACTCCTCTTCGCGGGTCTCGCCGTCGGGGTCCGTGTAGCCGATGAGGACTCTCTTGGACGGCTGCATCTCCTTCGCGTATGACGCCAGGCAGCGGATGTATCGGATGCCGAGCTCGTTTTTCGCCTTCTGGTAGTACTCCTCGAACCCCTTGCCGTACGTCCGCATGTCTATGAAGAATATGGCCGGGTCGATGCCCCGCTCGTGCTCCTTCGCGATGATGGACTGCTTGGTCGCGTACATGCAGCAGACGCTGGAGCAGTAGGTGTTGCCGACCGTGCTGTCCCGCGAGCCCACGCACTGGATGAAGGCGAGCTTGCGGACGGGCTCGCCGTCCGACCGCCTGACCACGTGGCCCGATGTGGGGCCGTTCGCCGCCAGTATCCGCTCGAACTCCAGGCTGGTCACCACGTTGTCGTAGACCCCGTAGCCGTACTCGGCCCGCGCGGCGGCGTCGAAAGGCTTGTAGCCGGAGGCCACCACTATCGAGCCCACCTCTATGACCTCGGTACGTTCCTTCTGGGTGTAATCGACCGCGCCGGCGGGACATGCCTCGGCGCAATCGCCGCACTTACCCCTGAGCAGGTACAGGCACCTCAAAGGGTCAATGAAAGCCGCGCCCGGAACGGCCTGGGGGAAAGGCACCCTGATGAGAGGAGCCCGTGACAGCCCGGCGTTGTAGGGGTCTTTTACCTTGACCCGGCAGTCCTCGCTGCAGACGCCGCAGCCGGTGCACTTCTCCAGGTCGACGAAGCGGGGCCGGACGCGCAGGCTCACCTTGAAGTCTCCGGGGCCGCCTTCCACCCCCAGGACGTCGGTGAGGGTATGGATCTCGATGTTCCTGTTGGAGCCGACCTCGACCAGCTTGGGCGACAGGATGCACATGGAGCAGTCGTTGGTGGGGAAAGTCTTGTCGAGCTGTCCCATCACACCGCCGATGGATGGGCCGGAGTCGACCAGGTGGACCCGGTAACCCATCTCCACCAGGTCCAGGGAGGCCTGGACCCCGCCTATGCCGCCACCGATGACCATGACCGCACCGACCGGCTGCCGCCCGGCGGGTTTCTCCGCGGGGGCCTTCTTCGCGGCAGGCTTCTTCGCCGCGGGCTTTTTCGCTGCTTTCTTCTTGGCCGGCTTTCTCTCAGCCATGAGAATTTACCTCAACCATCTTTTCTCACGCGGACTGAAGTCCGCGCCCAATCCTGGTTGGCGGACTGAAGTCCGCGCCCAATCCGTGCAAAAGTGCCTGACCCTTTTGCACAAACAATTCGCGCTACAGCAGGCTTGCCGAGCGGAGGAGCGGACCCGGGTCTATGATGTGCGCCTTGAACCATTTCTCCGCGTCCGGAAGACCCATCGCCAGGCCCAGCAGCTCGGTGAAGTACAGCACCGGCATTGGATGCGGGATGGAGAAGCCGAGCTTCGCCGGCTTCTGTCGCATCTCCAGGTTGGCCGCGCACATCGGGCAGGCGGTCACGATGCAGTTCGCGCCGGCCTGCTCCGCCCTCTCGAACAGCCTGTTCACCAGCCTCTGCACCACGTCGGTGCGCGATAGAGAGAGGCTCCCGCCGCAGCAGTCCGTCTTGAACGACCAGGGGCGGACCTCCGCCCCCAGCGCCGCCAGGAAGCGGTCCAGGTCCGTCGGGTTCTCGACCGAGTCGCAGCAGCACACCTCGGGGGGCCGGACCAGCAGGCAACCGTAATAGGGCACGGCCTTCAGGCCCTCCAGTTGCCGGACCACCCGCGGCTTTATCTCGGCCAGGCCGACGTCGTTGACGAGCACGTCGAGCAGGTGGCGGATATTGCCGGTAAAGCGCGGGTCGGCGCCGACCGCGTCCTCGACCTTACCTGCGAGCTCCTCGTCCTCCAGGATGCGCCTCTGAGAGACCTTCATCCGCGAGTAGCACGCGGCGCACACCGTCAGCATGTCCCGCCCGAGCTCCTTCGCGCCGGCCAGGTCGCGACCGGGCAGTGAGACCGAGAGCAGGTCGTTGGTCATGTGGCCGCTCGACGCCCCGCAGAACGACCAGTCGGGTAGCTCGAGTAGCTCTATCCCCAGCGCTTCGCAGACCGCCAGCGTGGAATCGCCGAACTCCTCGGCCGAGCCGGACTGCGAGCATCCCGGGTAGTAGGTGAAGGACATCGTCGCCATCACCCACGCCTCTTCCCGGCGGAATCGAAGATGCGCCTGACCGCCTGGCGGTCTTTCACCATCCTCGGCAGCAGCTTGATCTTGCCCTTCAGCATCATGACCGCGGCGAGGCCCATGTCGTCCAGCAGCTTCCCGGAGAGCGGCTTGTACTGCCCCATCAGGACCGTCTCGTTGGTCCTTCCCAGCAGCCTGATCCCCCTCAGGAAAGAGTCGTGGAAGAGCACGATATCCGGCTGGCCGACGGCGGCGCCCATCTCCAGGGCCATCTGCCGGAGCCCGTCCATGACGCCGGCGACGTCGATGTCGTTGGGGCAGCGGGTGGAGCACGTCTCGCAGGAGGCGCAGAGCCAGATAGTCGAGCACTCCAGCAGGCGCTCCTGGAGGCCGTACTGGACCATCTTCATGACCTCGTGGGGCAGCATGTCCATGGCGAAGGCCACCGGGCAGCCCGCCGAGCACTTCCTGCACTGGTAGCAGTCCCGGACCTTCTGCCCGGTGCGGCGCTCGATCTCCTTCTCGAGTTCTCTGTTAACGGTGTTGATCATGTAACCCTGTAGATATTGCCTGTCACCTATGACCCCTGGAAGGTATCACAACGCGCGCCAGCGGGCTTTGACGCCGGACAAGCCGGCCACGCCCTCCCCGAGGGGCTAACCACCCATGCCGTCGCGGTCCACCAGCGAGCGGTCGCCCCCCTCGAGGAACTGCGCGCGCAGCTCCTTCTTGAGTATCTTGCCGGTGGGGGTGCGCGGCAGCTCGGGCACGAAGATCACCTTCTTGGGAGTCTTGTAGCCCGCGAGCTTCTCCCTGGTAAACGCGATGATCTCCTCCTCTGTGACCTCCTCGTCCGGCATCACCACCACCATGGCGAGCGGCGCCTCCCCCCACTTCTGGTCGTGCATGCCGATGACCCCGACGTCGGCGACCTTGGGATGGGCGTGGATGACGTCCTCGACCTCGGCCGGGTAGATGTTCTCACCGCCGGAGATGATCATGTCCTTCTTCCGGTCCACTATGTAGAGGTAACCCTCCGAATCGAACCTGCCCATGTCCCCGGTGTGGAACCAGCCTCCGCGGAGGGCCTGCTCGGTCTCCTCGGGCATGTTCCAGTAACCCGTGAAGACGTTGGGGCCCCTGGTGACTATCTCCCCCATCTCTCCCTGGGGCAGCTCGCGGTCGTTCTCGTCGAAGATCTTGAGCTCGACGTGGAAGAGCGGTATGCCGGCCGATCCCCTCTTGCGCATCACGTCGTCCTCCGGCAGGGCGCTTACCGCGGGGGCGGTCTCGGTCAGACCGTAGCCCTGGCTGAAGACCACGCCCTTCTCCTGGTACTTCTCGATGAGCGGGACCGGGCACGGAGCGCCGCCGGCAATCATCGCCCTCATGGAGGAGAAGTCGGCCTTCTCGAAGAGGTCGCTCATGGACATCAGCAGGAACATGATGGGGATGCCGAACATGGTGGTCACCTGGTACTTCTCGATGGCCTTTATGGCCTGATCGGGCACGAAGAAACGGGTCAGCACCACCCGGCCGCCGGTGAATATGACCGGGGTCGCCGCCGCCGACAGCCCACCGATGTGGAACAGCGGCGCCGCCACCAGGATCGAGTCCTCGGAGGAGAGCGAGTAGGCCAGGACCGCGTTGACCCCGTTCCAGACCGTGTTGCCGTGGGTGAGTATCGCGCCCTTGGGCCTGCCGGTGGTCCCGGAGGTGTACATGATGAAGTGCGGGTCGTCCAGCGACGCCTCGACCTCGGGCTCGGGCTCGGTCTCCGGGAAGGCCGAAATCCACTCCTCGTAGTCGGTGTCGCCCTCGTTGCCGCCGCCCACGGCGATGTACTTCTCGACCCCGGTCTCCAGCTTCTTGAGCTCCCCGGCCTGGAAGGCGAAGTCGTTGGTGTAGAAGAGCACCGTCGCTCCGCAGTCGTTCAGGATGTAGGCGAGCTCGGGCGGGGCGAGGCGGAAGTTCAACGGGACCATGATGGCGCCGATCTTGCCCGCGGCGAAGAGCAGCTCCAGGAACTCGGGGTTGTTGGGGAACAGCGCGGCCACGCGGTCTCCGCGCTTGATGCCCACCGTGGGCAGTGCGTTGGCCAGCCTGTTGACCCTCAGGTTGAACTCGGCGTTGTTGTAGGCGCGGCCATCGTCGTCACAGACCACGAACGGGTTGTCCGGGGCCATCCGGGCACGAATAGTTGTCCACTGCCCTACATTCATGAGGCACCTCCCACGTCCGTGGTCCGCCGACCGCCCGGCCGGCTCGTCCCGCATCCCGGATTCTAGCACTTGTTGCACGGCTTCTTTAACAGGTATTTGCCCCGGGTTTAACGGGGCCTTAACGGTCGACGGGTTATATACGTAGATATATCCGGCCGCGAGCGAGAGGGAAGGGAGAGCCATGAGGACTCTGCGCGCGACCGCCGCCGTCGGGCTCCTGGCGGCGCTGCTTGCCGTGTCCGCGGGTTGTGGAGGTGGTCCGAGGGTGGCGGAGCCGCCGGTCGGTTGCTACACCCTGAGAGTCCGACTGACCACGACCGCCGAGGCGGCCAGGGCGAAGATCGAGGGCGGGCCTGAGGTCCTTTCGCTCAGCGTGCTGGAGCGCGGCGGCGAGGCGATCAAGGCCGGTGCGAACGCCGACTCAGCATGGGTCAGGAGAGAAGCGGGAGAAGCTGGACAGCGTGAAGGCTCGGTCACCGTCGAGTACCTGCTGGCGACCGGGTCGGTCGCCGGACTGTCGATAACCGGCGAGCAGCGCGCGGGAGGGACGACCACGATCGAGGCCGCCGACGTGACGGGAGGGGCCGAAGCCCGCAAGGAATCCCTGTCGCTAGGCGAGGGGTCGCAGGCGGCCTCCCGTCCAATCGGGGCCCTCTTCACAGGTGTCCGGCCGAAGACCGTGGCCAGAGAACGCCCGGTGGAGGGGACCCCGGCGCTGGCGTTCTACTACCCATGGTACGGCTCGCAGGACGACTGGAGCAGCGAGATACTCTCCGACAGGCCCGCGCAACCCTACGTGTCGGACGACGAGGCGGCGATCCTCCGTCAGATCGAGCAGGCGCAGGGCGCCGGGCTGGACGGGTTCATCTCGTCCTGGTGGGGTCCGGGAACCTACACCGACGAGAACCTCGCGCTCCTGCTCGACGTCGCATCCAGGGAGGGATTCCGGGTCGCGGTCAACTTCGAGACGCTGGCGGACAAGGACGCCGAGGGGAAGGACTCTCCTATTGAGGAGGCGCGGATATCGAAGTGGCTCGAGTATCTCCTCGTGACATACGCGGACCACCCGGCGATGATGGAGGTCGACGGCAAACCGCTGGTCTTCCTGTGGGCCTCGGACGCGGTCGAGCTCGAGGCATGGCGGAGGGTCCTGGGCGGGCTGGAGCGCAGGGGGCACGACGCGACGTTCATCGGCATGGTCGGCGCGGGCGGGCCTCCCGCCGGCTCGCTGGACGTATTCGACGGGCTGCACGTCTACAACCCGCTGGGGCTTACCGGAAACACGGGAGACATCGGCATGCTGACAGCCGAGTACGCTGAGACCGGCTCCGTAGTGAGGTATTACGGCAACCTGGCGGGTGGCGGTCCGCGCATCTGGGCTCCCACCGCGATGCCCGGGTACGACGACGACCTCATCCCGGACAGGGAGGGGATCGTCATCCCGCGGGACGACGGGGCTTACTACCGCTCCTGCCTCCAGGCCGCGATCGACAGCGAGCCGGACATCCTGCTGGTGACGAGCTGGAACGAATGGTGGGAGCACACCTACATCGAACCGAGCGAGAAGTACGGAGATACCTTCCTGGAGATGACCTTGGAAATGACCGGTTCGTGGCGTATCTGATCCCGTGTCCGTCGGCCGCGTATTCACCGGTATTTAACATCCGTACAACCGCGCCGTAATCGTCCGGACCGATACTGTTGACGATGTAAGAACGGACGCCGGACGGGTGGTGGTGATGTCGGGATGAGAACGCAGATGCACCACAGGGCGGCCGGGGCCGCCTGCCTCGTGGCCGCTCTCTGTGCAGCCGTTCTGCTACCCGCAGGCTGCGGCCTCCGTGGAACGCGACCCGGGAACGACCCCGATCAACCCCTCTCGCAGCGGGCGGCAGAGGAACTGCTCCAGCGAGAGGCGAGGATCGAGGGCTACTACTCCTACGTCGATCTGCCCGAGATGACGCTGGATGAAAGGCTGCGCCTCGCGGCCGGCAACAAGGCCCGGGGGCAGACCTTCGCCAACGAGCAGAACTCGAAGGCGCAGGCCCTCTCCGACGAGCTGGAGGAGTATGTACGCGGATGGCTGCGGGGAGAGGTCCCCGCCAGGCTGCCCGCCGGGCTCCTGCCCGATACCATCGATACACCCAAGACGTGCGACTGGACGCTGGTGCGCCCCGAGGACGTGGACCCCGACAAGCAGTGGTACGCGATACCGAGCCACCCGCTCGACCCGAACTTCGAGAGGTGCCATATGATCGGCTCCGAGGCCCACATCACCTACGAGAAGCTCATCTACATCGCCCCCATCGGCTCGAAGCTCCTGATCGAGGGCGACTTCCCCCACGCGCGCTACATGAGCTACGAGATACTCCCGCCGTTCGACCCCGACCACCCCGCGAGCGGGACGATGGGCGAGACCCCGGAGGTCCCGCTGGTGGACGCCGACATCGAGCCGGACCCCGGGAGCACCAACCCGTTCCGGGTCGGGGCCGACCGCACGGCCTCGCCGCGGCATTACCACGTGAGCTTCGATCTCGCTCTCGGTAACGCGGTCCGGCTCAACGGGCAGGCGATGAAGAACCCGGAGTACCGCGCGCCCGGGAACAACCGCATCGGCGCACCGTTCGGGTTCGCGGGCGCCTGGGGAGGGAACGCGCTGACGCCGTCGGTCGTCTGGCTGCGGATCTACGCCCCCGACAAGAACGTGGACGCCCGCGGCGGGGTCGGCTTCCCGAAGGCGATGCTTCAGCTCGAGACCGGCGAGCGCTTCTGGCTCCAGCCCGACTTCTCTCTCGCGGCGGAGCGTCAGAACTCCACCACCGGAGCGGGCTATGCCGCCTCGGAGGAGCCCCCGGCGTCGATGGGTCCGCAGCTCGGGTGGTTCAAGATATTCGGGCTCGCCATGATGAGGCCGGAGACGGTGGGTTACCACCTGCAGGCGCAGCCGTACGGGCGCGAGCCCTCCGACGCGGTCAAGGCGAGGATCCGTCAGGCGTTCCTCCTCCTCTTCAACCGCGGAGAGAGTGCGGAGCCCCCCGGCGGCTACGAGGCGTGCGCGACCGCGTGCACCAACGACGACTACCTGACCAGGATCTTCCAGCTCGGGCCGGGGAAGGTCTACGTCATCACCGGCAGGATGCCCGTATTCCCCGAGACGAGAGGGGGCGAGCCCGTGATGACCGGGGGCGAGGTGCGCTACTGGTCCATCGCTCAGTACGGGACCGGCGAGGACAACAAGGACAACAACGCGGTGAACTACGGCGCCCTGATGGATGACGAGGTGGTGACGGGACCGGACCGAGATTATGTCATCGCCTACTCCAGGGAGGAGGACCGGCCGGAGAACGCGACGGCGGAGAACGGTGTCACCTGGGCCGACTGGGGGCCGCGCTCGCGGCAGACCATCACGATACGCTGGATGAACGTGATGCCCGAGTGGCACCTGCCGCAGTACGCCCCCGACGAGTACAACTGCCCATGGGCGAAGGCCGACTGGGCCGCGACACAGTACGATGCCGCGCTCGTCGGGCGGAACTCACCCGGCGTGATGGGACCCTACCACCCGGTCATCCACTACATGACGAAGCAGGAGTTCGAATCGCTCGGCGACGGGTGGCTCGCGCCTGCGGACATCCCCGAGTGGAATTGACTAAGCCGGGGGTCAGGCACAATTCAAGTCACACCGGCCAGGTCGTGCGGCCTGATCGCTGAAATTGAATGCCTTCTTGAGCGGCCACAAGGTGACTAGGCGAGGGGTCAGGCACAATTCAAGTCACACCGGCCAGGTCGTATTGACGTTCATCTTGGGCCGCACCACGTTGGCCTGCTCTTGCTCGACCTACATACAGGGTCACGATTTGACTGGTTGAGTAGCCTGAAATTGAATTGCGCCTGACCCCATTGGTTAAGCGCCTACTGTATTGTCCAGCCAGTCGGCGACGAACGGGTAGACCGTGCGAGGCGCCTCGCGCCCGACCAGCAGGTCGATGTGGCTGAAGTCGGGGAAGCACCGGTACTCCTTGACCTCGCTGGACACCACCTCGTGGCCCTTCTCGTGCAGGACCTTGAAGTTGACCGGGTCCAGATCGCCGGCCACGAAGAGCACCGGGAGGTGGATCTCCGATACCCCCTCGGTGAAGTTGTGCGGCCGCCCCACGTGCGGACCGGCGGCCGCCATCTCCGTGAAGTCGCGGTTTATCATGGCGTCCACCATCTGGAGGGTCTCGGTCGCGGAGACGTCGCTGGAGCCGGAGAGCACCGTTTCGCGGAACGTATCCTCGGTCATGTTCTCCATGTTGATAAAGAAGCGCAGGGTGAGCTTCAGGAGCGCCGGGCCCAGGCGGGGAGCGACCTTCACCAGCGCCACGGTCGACCGCTCCACCGGCATCTTCGGCGCCACGCGGCCCACGGCCCCCAGCAGCGGACGGGCCAGGCGCAGCACGACCCTGGCCACCGGATTTCCCGCCACCCAGTACATGCGGCTGTCGTAGGGCCAGTGGAACGCCACGGGCCCGGCGATCGAGACCAGGGCGGCCAGCGAGCCATGCCTCTCCTCGCAGGTGGCGCCGTCACAGGCCAGCCGCCGGATGCCATCCTCCTCCACCCGGGTGACCCCCTGGAGGTAGCCGTAGGCGGCCACCGCGCCCATGCTGTGGCCGATCCAGACGGGTTTGCGCCCCGTCTCGGAAGAGACCGTCTCGACGATGGCGGGCACATCCAGCAGGGTCACGTCCTCGATCGAGTGGGAGAAGTCGCCGCCGTCGCTCTTGTAAGGCTCCCGCCCGCAACCACGGAAGTTGGCGATCCACACGTCGTAGCCGCGCCGGGCAAGGTACAGGGCGCAGTTGTACTCCTCGAAGGCCAGGTCGTAGTTGTAGCAGTTGCCCGAGAACCCGTGCATGAGGATGAGGGGAGTCGCCCCGGGGTTGGGGTAGCGCTTCAGGCGGAGGGTGAGGCCGTCGGCCGTACGGGCTTCCTTCAGCTCGGGGGTGAAGTCCGCCGGCTCGAAGTGCGGGTACAGGGCCCGGTCCGGACCCCTGAGGCGCGCCGCGGCGCGCCGGACCAGCGCGGCGACCGCCAGGGCCAGTAGTGCCAGGGCTGCAAACACTCTTTTCACGCTAACGAACCTCCCGTCATCCGCTCCTCTTCTTTGCTGCACCTCCCGACCCCAAAAGGTTATCATTAGTCGCGGTAGCCTCGAAGCCAGAGAGGGGTGTTCGCTGATGGCGCTCGATCCGGGAATCGAACTGTTCTGGTACGGACATTCCATGTTCGTCATATCCGGGGACGGCACGACCGTCGCGGTCGACCCGGTACCCCCGGAGGTGGGCTATCGTTACGACCCCGTTGAAGCGGACGTGGTGCTGATGAGCCACCAGCACTTCGACCACTCGTTCATCGCGGGCATCAAGGGAAGCGGAAGCCCCAACGCGATCTCGGCCGCCGGCACCTTCGAGGTCGGCAGGCTCACCATCGAGGGGATAGCCTCCTACCACGACGCCCAGCAGGGCAGGCAGCGCGGGCCCAACATCATCTTCACCTGGGAGCAGGGCGGAATGAAGCTGGCGCACCTTGGGGATCTGGGGGACCTGCCCGGACCCGCCGTCATGAAGAAGCTCACCGGGGTGGACGTGGCGATGGTCCCCGTAGGCGGCGTGTTCACCATAGACGGGGAGCAGGCGGCCAGGCTCGTGCGCGACCTGGCCCCGAAGGTCGTGCTCCCCATGCACTACGCCACCCCGGACTGCTCCATAAAGCTGGACGGGCCTGAAGTCTTCACCGGGAGGTTCTCAGGCGAGGTGCGAACGATCCCGGACCGCCCTCTGAAGATCTCGGCGGATATCCTGCCGGTGAAGACCGAGGCCTGGATTGTCCCCTATCAATGAGCCAGGTCGATGGGCCTCCAATTGGCTCGCACCACGATACGGTTGAACTCGATCGACCTACATTCACAGCGGAAAGGCTTCTGACGACTTGACTAGGCCTGGGGTCAAGCGGTATCCAAGTGATATGGTTGTGGAAGTTTACCTCAGACCAAAACTTTCACCCAAGGCCGATTCAAAGCTTAATATGAAAGAAATGGTGAGGTCTTCTTTCACGGACCTTTGGACATTCAGGAGGACACGATGCCGGTCGCGGCGCCCGACACCAGGGAACTCGTAACCAGGGACAGCCCCCGCATCGAGAGGCTCAAGGAGCGGCTGCTGACCGCGCCGTACGAGATCTGCCTCGAGCGCGCGAAGCTGTTCACGCGCGTCTACAAGGAGACCGAGGGCATGGACCCGGCCCTGCGCAACGCCCTCGCCCTCAAGGCCACCTGCGAGAACCAGCCGGTACACATCTACGCAGACGAGTGGATAGTCGGCAACAAGACCGACAGGTACATCTCCCCCGTGATCGCGCCCGAGCGCGGGGACTCCCTGCGATCGCTGCAGATAGAGATGGACATACTGTCGGAGAAGGGCCGCCCCTTCACCATCTCCGATGAGGACCGCCGGGCCTTCAAGGAGGAGATTCTCCCCTACTGGGAAGGACGCTGCCTGCGGGACCGCAAAGCGGCCAACTGGCTCTCCTCGGGAATAATCGAGCGCGTGCGCGGGAACCCGTTCCGCACCCTCCGCCAGGTCTACAACATGGTCAGGTTCGCCCGCGCCGCCGGTGGTGAGAACCTGCGCAAGATGGCCGGCATCAAGGAGGGCGGGAAGGCTCACCCGGGCAGGGCGATCGGCGCCTGGAAGACCCGCGACGAGCTCTCCAAGAACAACCCCAACATGGCGGTCTACTGCTACGACGTGCAGGGGCACCTCCACCTGCCCGTGGAGAAGGTGGTCGCCGAGGGATTCCTGGGCGTGAAAGAGCGGGCGGAGCGGCGGCTCGCCGGGCTCGACCCTGCGGAGGAAGACTACGAGGACAAGAAGGCTTTCCTCGAGGCGGTCTCCATCAGCATGGACGCGGCCTGCACGTACGCGCGCAGGCTGCGCGAGCTGGCGGAGAGCGCGGCCCGCGAGGCGCCGGACCCCGAGGAGGAAGAGCGGCTGATGACCATCGCCGAAAGCCTCTCCCACGCGCCGGCGGGGCCGGCGCGCAGCTTCAGGGAGGCGGTGCAGGCGACCTGGCTCGCGTTGATGATCGGCGAGATGCAGTACGGCATGCACGACGTGCTGGGTATAGGGCGCTCCGACCAGTACCTCTACCCCCTCTTCAAGAAGGACCTGGAGGCCGGCGGGCTGACGCTGGAGGAGGCGCTGGACCTGCTCGAGGAGCTGAACCTGAAGCTCACCGCCAACGTCTCCCTCATCCCCGAGGTCGGCTGGGAGGCCAACGGCACGCTGGGCGTGAGCCAGCACTGCGTGATCATCGGCGGTCAGAACCCCGACGGGACCGACGCCACCAACGAGCTCACCTACCTGATGATAGACGCCTACCGCCGCATGAGCGGGGCCATCAACCAGCTCTCCCTGCGGGTGCACGGGGGGTCGCCGCCCGAGTACCTCAACAAGGGCGTCGAGGTCTTTCGCACCGCGAGCGGGCACGCGTTCTTCAACGACGAGGTCATCATCCCGGCCCTGGTCTCCGACGGCATGGCCATCGAGGACGCGCGCGACTACAACATCGTCGGCTGCATCGAGACCTCCGCGGGCGGCAACTGCTTCCCCTGCCCCGGGGGCCACGAGGTGGTCCTCCCTCTGGTGCTCTACATGACCATGACCAACGGCCGCCTGCCCGTACCCATCTTCGGGCAGAAGAGAAGCATCCAGACGGGCCAGCCGGACGGGTTCGAGTCTTTCGCCGACTTCCTGGCGGCGTTCGAGGAGCAGCTCGCGCACAACGTGAGGGTGCTCGTCACCGCCGTCGAGGGCAAGGACCTGGCGTACATCGACTTCCTCCCCGCGCCGTACGTCTCGGCCCTCATCGACGGTTGCATCGAGAGCGCGACCGACGCGACCCGTGGCGGAGCGCGCTACGACTACTCCAGCATCATCGGCCGCGGGCTTGCCACCTGCGTGGACTCGCTGCTGGCGGTAAAGGAGTTCGTCTACGACAGGCGCGAGGTGAGCATGTCCGAGCTCGTGGACGCCTGCCTGTCCGACTTCAAGGGGCGGGAGGACCTGCGGCAGCGCTTGACCAACCTCGCCCCCAGGTACGGCGTGGACGACCCGGAGGCCGACGCACTGGCCTCCCACGTGGTGCGCGCGTTCGCCGGCGAGGCGGCGAAGTACACCAACGTGCGCGGCGGGCGGTTCCGGGCCGGCATGTACTCCTACGGCAACCACGTCATCGACGGCTTCTACATAGGAGCGACCCCCGACGGCAGGAGGCGGGGAGAGCCGATATCCAACGGCGTCTCACCTTCCAACCGCGTTGGCGAGGGAAGGGGGCTCACCGCGTTCATGAAGAGCGCGGCGGCAATCGGGCAGGGCACCCTCTCGGGAGGCATCTCCCTCAACGTGAAGCTGCACCCCTCCTACGTCGACACCGACGAGGGCGTGGAGAAGATGGCGGCCCTGCTCTCCACCTACTTCGCGCTCGGGGGCATGCACGTCCAGCCCAACGTGGTATCGAACGAGACCCTGCGCGCCGCCCAGCAGGACCCCGAGGAATACCGCGGCCTGGTGGTAAAGGTCGCGGGATACAGCGCCTACTTCACGGACCTGGGCCGCTCGATACAGGACGATATCATCGACCGCAACACCTTCGGCGTATCCTGATCGACGACCGGGTATGCACAGCGGCCATTCATGTGCTATACTGACCCGGAGTCAAGGTTCCTAGGTACGCAGTTTTTGTCCCGAGGATTCGATCTCGGGGCATTTTTTTATACCCGAAGGGGGTGTAAGAGAATGAAGATATACGTTGGAAACCTCAGCTATTCAACAACTGAGGAAGACATCAGGCAGGCTTTCAGCCAGTTTGGCACGGTAGACTCAGCGGACGTGATCACCGATCGCGGAACCGGCAGGTCGAAGGGATTCGGCTTCGTCGAGATGAGTAATGACGCCGAGGGGCAGGCCGCTATCGATGGCCTTAACGGAAAGGACATGGATGGTCGCGCCCTGAACGTCAACGTGGCAAGGCCGAGGGAGGAGCGCTCGCAGCGCCCGAGCCGCTACTAGAAGAACCCGCGTGTACCGGTCCGGCGCTCAGGCAACCGTTCGCCGGACCGGTTCCACGTACGGGTCCACGACCCACCGGGTATCACAAACACTGACCGAAGAACCGTCCGTCCTGCCTATCCGGACTTTAAATCCCTGATCGTGAACTCGAAGCAGGCGCCGTTATCGTTGTAAGCCCGGATCTCACCGTCGTAGACTCCGACAATCTTTTGTACCGTGGACAGGCCTATCCCCGTGTCTCCGTGCTCTCCCCTGTAGAACGGGACGAAGATCCTGCCGAGGTCCGCCTCCCGGATGCCCGGGCCGTTGTCCCTGACGAGATAGCACTGGGTATCACCGTCACGCCCCCGGTTGATGACCTCGACCACCGGCCGGCCGCTTTCGTTGTGCCTGACGGCGTTCCTGATCAGGTTGGCAAAGACCTGGTACATGTGTGTGGTGTTCGCCCTGACGTGCCCCATGTCCTCATCGACGCTCACGGTCACGCCCTTCTGCGCGGTGTCTCCGGCCAGCTCCTCGAGTATCTCGCCGACAAGCCCGCCCACATCGACGTCCTCAACCGTCTCGGGCTTCTGCCCGGCCTCCGCCAGGGTCAGGAGGTCGCTGACAAGGGTCGCGGACCTCTCCGCGTAGATGTCGATCGTCCCGGCGACCTCGGCCAGCTGCCGATCCGTTTCCCTGCTCCGGCGCACCTTCATGAGAACGGGAAGCGTCTGCGCCGCCAGCTTCATAGCGGCCAGCGGGGCCTTCAGGTCGTGGGAGACCACGTGCGCATACCCCTTCAGCTCAGCGTTGGCCCTGATGAGCTCTTCCTCCATGGTCACCTGCCGGGTGATGTCGCGCAGGACGGTCAGCGCCCCGACGGGCTCGCCGTTGGGGTCCATCAGCAGCGAGACCGAGATCTCGGCGGGGAAGAGTGTTCCGTCCTTTCTCTTCCGGACCGTCCTGTGCCCGATGATCAGGCCGTCACGAAGCAACGTGTTCATGCCGTCGGCCTCGCTCGCGGGCACCTCGTCCGGCACTATGATCTCGATGCTCTCTCCGAGGACTTCCTCCTCCGAGTAGCCGAAGACACGTTCGGCTCCCTTGCTCCAGGAGGTGACCTCGAGCAGCGCGTTCTGCGTGAACACGGCGTCGGTGCTGATGTCCTGGATTGTCAGCATCCTGCTCTCGTAGTAATAGACGCGCAGCAGCAGCCGCTTGATGAGGTAATAGACCAGGTACAGCATGGTGCTCAGCAGTACGTTGAAGATGATGATGTTGACCACGCATCGCAGCAGGGTGATCCCCCCGGTTGCGACATAGAGGACCTGGACGGCCAGGAAGATGACCTCCGAGACGAGTAATATCGGCCAGAAGATCAGCCTGAGCCGCCGCACCGCACCCTGCCAGTCCCTGGCCAGGTTCCTCTTGAGATCGATCCGATCCAAGTCGCTTCCCCGTCCGCTCGAGCGCACCGCTATGATACCGGAACAATAGTGGCTGCCGCCCGTCGCCCGCCTCAACCGCTAATACTACTATCGTTCTCCGCGTGCCCTATACTGAAGCCTCCGGGCGGCGGCGGCCCCTGCGGCTCGCGTAAGTCAGACGCGAGAATCTGCGGCAACAAGGCCATGAGGTAAGAAAAGTAAAATATGCAATATTTCAGGTTTGACCCTATCATGGTTGCATGGATTTCGATGCGTTGATTCCCGAGGAGGCGCGCGAGATAGGCGCGCGTATCGAGGCGGCCGGCGGCGAGGCGTTCCTGGTGGGTGGGTGGGTGCGCGACGTGATGCGCGGTGTCACCCCGAAGGACGTGGACATCGCCACCGACCTGCCCCCCGACCGCGTCGCCGCGGCCGTCCGGGGGCTGGGCTCCGTCTACGACTTCGGGGCCGACCACGGCACCATCGGGGTCGCATTCCGTGACGGCGGCCCCATCATAGAGATCACCACCTACCGCTCGGACGTCTACGACACGGACTCTCCCGCCCACAGGGCTAA
This sequence comes from Actinomycetota bacterium, assembly GCA_043807425.1. Lineage (GTDB taxonomy): Bacteria > Actinomycetota > Geothermincolia > Fen-727 > Anoxymicrobiaceae > JAHJCO01. Next base: position 12,704 of record JAZDFZ010000070.1, on the reverse strand, counting down.
AGAGATCGCCTTCGTCGACAACATCGAGGAAGACCTGGTCCGCCGCGACTTCACCGTCAACGCCATGGCCGTCTCGCTGGCCCCGGAACCCGGGCGCCTGGTCGATCCCTACCGGGGGGCCAGGGACATAGAACGGCGGGTCATAAGGACACCGCGCTCACCCGCCAAGACCGTCTGCGAGGACCCGCTGCGCATGATGCGGGCGGTCCGCTTCGCCGCGGAGCTCGGGTTCGAGATACACGGGCCGCTGCGCGAGGAGATAGCGAAGAAGGCCGACACGCTGGAGGGTATCTCGCGGGAGCGCAGGCGCGACGAGCTGGAGCGACTGCTGGTCTCACCCAACCCCGACGGCGGGATCCGCGACCTCCTTTCCCTCGGGCTGATGGTGCACGTAGTGCCCGAATTCCTCGAGGTCCCGGGCATCGAGCAGCCCCGCAAGCTGGAGCGTAGCGACCTGCTGGAGCATACCCTCCACGCGCTGGCATACGTACGCCCCGACCCGCTTCTACGCAGGGCCGTCTTCTTCCACGACATAGGCAAGCCGTCCACCATGGCGACCGAGCCGAAGCTCTCCTTCCACCAGCACGACTCCGTGGGAGCGCAGCTCACCAGGAAGGCCATGAGCCGGCTGCGATACAGCCACGAGGACATCGACAACACCAGCTTCCTGGTCTTCAGGCACATGTACCCGTTCGCCTACCGCCCCGACTGGAACGAGAGGGCGGTCAGGCGCTTCATCAGGGCATGCACCCACATGCGGAACGGCGAGGTCGCCGTACCGCTGGAGTACGTGCTGGAGATGGCGCGGGCCGACATAGAGGGCGGCAACGCCGCCGATGCCCCCAAGGTCCGCGCGCGGCTGAATGAGCTCGTGGAGCGCGTGGATGCGGTGCGCGAGCAGGACTCGATCATCAGGGCGGTCTCCCCGCTGGACGGCAACGAGCTGATGGAGGCGTTCGGCCGCGAGCCCGGTCCCTGGCTGCGCGAGGTCAAGGATCACCTGGTCGAGCTGGTGGTGGACGGCGACCTGGGCCAGGACGACAAAGAGGCGGCGCTGGAGAGGGCCCGCGGGTTCCTCGAGTACTCTTAGGCCACCTCTAAATTCCTCCGTCAGACAACGTCGCTGACTGTGGGGTCAGAGGTTTGCAGTGCCGTTGGACTACTCCGATTTCGATAAGGTTATTACGCAATGAAAACCTCTAACGCCACTCTCATCATGACTGAGTGTAGCAAAAGGGCCTGACCCTTTTGCTACACTCAGCGGTAGTCGAAGTACATCGGCCGCTCCACCATCACGTCAGGCCCGCTGAGCACCTTCAGCCGGCACGACACCTGGTAGCCGGGGCCCGCTGAGTCGTTGACCCTCACGTTGACGCGTGAGGCGGCGGGCACCGTCACGTACCTCGCCGGGAGCAACCCCGCCTCCTGCGTGAGATAGTCCACCTGCACCGTCGCCTCGGTCTCGCCCGGGTTGGCGAGGCACAACCACTCCTGGAAGGTGCCGCCGGTGTAACCTTCGGCGAAATGGCACTCCGGCAGGCCCCCGGGGGCGCCCACCACGCAGTGACCCCCGGTGTAGTCCGCCCCGTATCCCCGGTAGCGGAAGTACATCGGGCGCTCCGCCAGGAACGGGCTCGCCGAGCTCAGCCTGACGGAGACGTCCCTGTCCGCGCCGACCTCGTCGGCGACGTGGACGGTGAACCTCCTGCCGGCGACGATGTCGTAAGCCCTGCTCACCGCGGGACCCTGGCCCTCACCGGGCAGGTACTCCGCGTTCACCCGGATCGTCGAGGCTCCCGGGTTCTGCACGGTGAGCCACTCCTCGAAGCCCTCCCGCGTGGTGCCCTCGGCGAAGAGGTACTCCCGCGAGAGCACCGTCGCGCCCATCACGCAGTGCCCGCCGTTCCAGTGGAATCCCCCGCTCCCCGCGTAGTCGAAGTAGACGGGGCGCTCGGCCACGACCGGCCGGTCCGACTCCAGGCACAGCGAGTTCTGGTACCCCGCGCCCAGCAGGTCATTGACCTTGAAGGTGGCGCGGCTGCACGGCCCGACGGAGAGCCCGGGCTTCACAACCTCTCCGGCCTCACTCGTCTGGAACCGAAGGTTGAGAACGGCCGGCGTGTCACCCGGGTTGAGCACGCACACGTACTGGTCGAAGCCCGGCCCGGTGTACCCCTCGGCGAAGTACCAGGTCTGTGAGGCGGCCCTCGCCCCCACCACGGTGTGCCCCCCGGTGAAGGCTCCCCCGTAGTCGAAGTACACCGGGCGCTCCGCGACGATCGGCCGGTCGGAGGTGACCGTGCACGATATGTCCCTGCCCGGCCCCACCACCCGGTTCGCGTGCACGGTCCTGCGCGAGCCGGCGGGCACGTCCAGGGCGAAGGGGATCACCTCACCCGACGAGTCCTGGAACGCCAGTTGGGCGTGGGCCGCCTCACTCCCGGGGTTCTCCAGGCATACCCACTCCTCGAACCCTGGCCGGGTCGTGCCCTCGGCGAAGTACCAGGCCGTAGCGGGCTCGCCCGTGCCCACAACGCAGTGGCCTCCCGTCCAGCCCAACCCCTCGCGAAGGTCCTTGCGGTGCACCGCGATACGGGCGGGGTCGCCCGTCACGTCGTGCCCTCCCCGGACGAGCTCCGCGGCCGTGATGTCCATCATGATCCGGAACGCGTTGTAGGGGTAACCCGTGCTCGCCGATCCGTCGTGATACGGGCTGGTGCTCTCACCGTACGGGGTATCGGGGTCGTGCCGCCCGTAGCCGCTCACGGGGAAGAGGACGTGCTTCGCCGCGTAGTAGTCGACCGCCACGGGATCGGTCCCGGCCAGCAGGATATCGGTGCGGACCGCGAGCGAGTACGGACCCTCCGGCCCGCGAGGGTGGGACGGGCTGATCCAGATTGCGTCCAGGATGTTCAGGGTCGGGTAGATGATATTGTTCATCAGCCTTCCCATGAAGCCGCGGTAGAGCAGGTCGGAGTGCTGGTCGGACGTCCAGTGGATGCTGGGCACTCCCATGAAGTTCTTCATGCAGCCGGTCACCCCGGCGGTGCTGTGGCTCTTGAGCACCGGGACGTTGATGAGCTTCACGCGCGATTTGTCGTAGCCCGACCCTGTCCACACGCCGTTACGCAGGGATATCAGCGTCCCCCGCGGGGTGGTCCACTTGGGATAGGAGATGTTGTCCCCCAGCCGGACGTAGCCGGTTCGTCCGTCCCCCATGTCGAAGTCGTTCACCGCGGCGTCGGTGAACGACCACCAGGAGGAGGCCGAGACCCTGGCCGGGTCGCCGAAGGAGTCCACCACGGCCTGGAACGACTGGGCGGTGTTCTCCGCGTTGTTGTACTGCTGCATGTAGTCGACGCCGCCCTCGCAGTTCTCCACGACAACGACCTCGCCGGTGAAGCCGTCGGGGTGGGAGAGGACGGCTGCGATTATCCCCCTGACCACGTCGGTGTTGGTCATGCCCCGCTGGTCCCAGGCCGCGTTGACCTTGACCAGCACGACGTCGTTGGCTGTGATGAGCCCGTCGGGGGCTGCCAGGTAGTTGTCGATATCGCTCCCGTAGAGGTGGACACCACCCTCCGCCAGCAGCCTCAGGAGCGCGTTCACACCGTCGTGGCTCGGCGAGGCCGGGTTCGCGGGAGGCACGTGGTCCACCACGAAGACATCGTGGGCGCCGTCGGCGGCCGCTCCCCTCCAGACGGTGGGTTCCAGTGCCGCGGCTCTTGCTCGTGCCCGGGCCAGGTCCGGGAACGAATTCCCCACGGCTCCGGCCGGGCCGTCGCCGCCTACCCCGATCGCGAGCCCGACCAGCACCAGCAACATCAGCGCCAGGGAGACGACTCCGCGTAACTTCCGCGACCCGGCCGCCCGGGCCGCCATGAGCCCCGCCGCGGGCAGGAGCCACGCGGAGTGAGCCAGGGCCGCCCTCTGACACGGGTAGTTGATCCGGGAGGGCTTTCTCCCGGTTCGGACGGCCACCCAGGTGAGACACGCCAGGCTGAACAGGACAAAGGCAATCCGCTTGAAAGAACACCTCAGACCATTTCTTTCAGCGGGGCTTTGATCGCCGAAGCGGACTGGAGATGAGAAAAGATGGTTGAGGTGAATTCTCACTCTTCCTCCGGGGGAGAGGGGGAAACAGGGCGGAAGCGGTGCACTACGACACCAACCGGGTTGGTGACGTAGCCGACCTCCACCGGCATGCCGATCTCGACCTCCTCGAACGCCGCGTCCAGCAGGGTGAACACCCGGCCCTCGCACCCGTCCAGCTCGACGGCCGCCACCACCTCCGGCTTCAGGTAGAACATCCCGTAGTGCTGCTGCGAGAACGCGTAGACCGTCCCGGTCCCGGGAAGCTCCACCCACTCGAGGCCGGAGCCCAGGCAGTCCGGGCAGACGGTGCGGGGGGGGAAGAAGGCGCCCCCGCACTCCGGGCAGCGGGTCGTCATGAACCGGTGTCCCTCGAGCCCGGAGTAGAACCTGGCGGCCGCCGGGTCCTCGAGCTCCGACATGTAGCCGGGCATTCAGGCAACCTCCAGTATCATCACCGCGCTCCCGTTGACCATCCCGTGCTCGGCGTGTACCAGGCCGCGCTCGGCTCCGGGCACCTGGCGCTCACCTGCCTCCCCACGGAGCTGCTTCACGACCTCGAACACCTCCAGCAGGGCTGTGGCATAGGCGGGATGGCCGAGGCTCAGCCGCCCGCCGCTGGTGTTTATCGCCACCTCGCCGCCGATGCGGGTGCGGCCGGCCTCCACGGCTCCCGCGGCCTCTCCCCTGCCGAAGAAGCCCAGCTCCTCGTAGCACATGAGCTCCGCCCCGGCGAACGCCCCGTAGACCTCCGCCACGTCTATTCCATCAGGGCCGACCCCCGCCTGCGCGAACGCCTCTGCCGCGGAGCGCCGGGCGCAGGGGAAGCGGCTCATGTCACCCGTGTGCGGCATGAAGTGGCTGTCGTCGTGTGCCTCGCCGTAACCCGTGACTACGACGGCCCGGTCGCGCGCCCGCCGCGCCCTCTCCCCGGAGGCCAGCACCACCGCCGCCGAACCGTTCGACATGGGGCAGGACTCGAGCAGGTGGATCGGCGGGCTCAGCATCGGCGAGGCCAGGACGTCCTCGACGGTGATGGGCTCGGTGAACTGGGCCGCCTCATTTCTCGAGGCATTGTCACGCAGGACCACCGGGAGGGCGACGACCTGCTCGGCGGTGACGCCCGTCTCGTGCATCCAGCGCTGCTGGCTCATCGCGTAGTAGGGCATCGGGGAGAGCACCCCGAAACGCGAGTCGTACGAGCCGTAGACGGCGTTCGCCATCCTCACCAGGTGCTGCCAGTCGGCGTACTCGACCTTCATCCTGCGCGTGGAGATCTCCCAGTGGGACGCGTAGACCACGCCGGCCTCTATCCTGCCCGAGGCGATCTCCATAGCCAGGTGCCGACACGCCAGCATGGCGGAGGCCCCCCCACAGTCGAACTCCCCCGCGGCCAGCACCGGCATCCGGAGTTGCTCGCCGATCCGCTGGCAGGCGAACTTGTGATGTTCGACCATGTAGCCGGTCAGGGTGCCGAGGAGCGCCCGTATCTCGCCCTTCTCCAGGCGGGAGTCCTCGATCGCCGCCACGATCGCGCGAACCGCCATGTCGGCGGGATAGGCCTCCTCGAAGACGCCGATGTCGGTCATCCCGACGCCGGCGACGGCGACCTCCCTCATCCAGGCCCGCCCTCCGTCTCGCGCATCCAACTCTCGACCGCCGGGTAGACGTCCTCCTCCACACACTTTCCCATCACCAGGTCGGTATGGCCGTAGCCCGGGAAGATCACGAACTTCTTGTTCTCGCTGGACACCCGGTCGAAGCCGTAGCGCCTGATGCCCACGTAGTTGGCGAAGTCCTTGTCGCCGGTGATGAACAGCATCGGAGCGGTGATGAGCCCCATGTTCATGGTGTACTCGTACGGCTCGCTCCGGAACACCAGCGGGAAGTACTGCCTCAGGTTAATGTTCCACAGGCCGTCCACGAGCTGTACGTACATCTTGCAGGACACGTCGTCGCCGGCCCACTTGACCAGCGAGGTGGAGGTGTCGGAGTCGGTGTTGCGCCGGCAGTAGAGCATGATCCCGATGGGGCTGCGGGCCAGAAACTTGATGCCCTTGGGCCGGTTGCCCACCAGCTTCTTGATGCCCTTGCCGATCGGGTAACGGGGTGACATGCGGCCGCGCGCCCGGGTGGCCAGGATGCTCGCGCCCAGCAGCCCGCGCCCGATGCTGGACTCGGTGAACACCTGGAAGGGGTGGTGCCGCGGCCACCAGAACGCGGGGGGGCTGGCTATGGGGATGCCGCCGAGCAGCTTGGCGTTCCGCTCCTCGACCAGCGCCGGGTCGGAGACCACGATGTTCTCGCCGTCGAAGCGCACCCCCTGCAGGTACATATAGAGGACGATGCCCCCCATGGAGTGCCCGATCCAGAACGGCTTCTTTCCCGTCTCGGTGATGACGCCGTCCACGATGGCGGTGGCGTCGTAGATGGCCAGGTGGTCCATCGAGTGCCGCCAGTCGCACTCGGAGATGTAGGGCTCCTGCCCGCACCCCCGGAACGAGCTCACCCAAACGTCGTAGCCGCGCCGGGCGAGATACACCGCGAAGTTCTTGTTCTCGCGGGGCAGGTCGAACTCGAAGCCGTTCCCGTTGAAGCCGTGGAAGAAGATGACCGGGGTCCCCTCCGGGTTGGCGTAACGCTTGACGAAGAGCCTCACGCCGTCCCCGGTCACGAACTCATGCTTCTCCTCGGTGAGCCCGGCGGACACGTCCTGGTCCGCCCCCGGCTCGGGGGTCTTTATCCCCGCGTAGATGTAGCCCGCGTAGAGCGCGGTCGCGCCCGCGAGCGACAGCGCCAACGCCTTCCCCTCGAGAACGTCCCTCATGGCATCTCCTTTACGTCTGGACTTTCTGAATAATACACCCGGGCACGCGCGATGCGTTATCATCGGCTAAGGCACACGAGAGGAGGTGCGGCATGGACCTGGTCACCGGCGGCGCGGGCTTCACCGGCTCTTTCCTGGCCGAGAGGCTGCTCGAGATGGGGCGCGAGGTGCGCGTCTTCGACGTTGCCCCGACGGATCTGCTTCCGGCCGGGGCGGAGTTCGTGTGCGGCGACATGCGCGACGCGGAACTGGTGCGCGACTCCATGAAGGGCGTCGATACCGTCTACCACCTGGCGTTCGTCCAGGCGTTCAGCAAGAGGCCCGAGTCGGAGAAATGGCAGGTGAACCTTGGTGGCACCGAGAACTTCCTGGCCGCCTCGGTGGCCGAGGGCGTGAGGCGCTTCGTCCATACCTCCACCATCGAGCTGTACTCGCCGTTCCCGCCCTTCCGCTGCCCCGAGGAAGCGCCCACCGACAGGCCGTTCGGATGGTACGGGCGCCACAAGAAGGCGGCCGAGGAGCTGTGCTGGCGCTACCACTTCCAGCACGGGCTGCCCTTGACGATGATGCGCCTGCCGACTATCTGCGGCCGGGGCTACTACGTGCGCATCGACCTGCTGCGCGCCTTCGACTGGCTGCTGGCCAACCGCCCCGTGCTCTGGATCGGCGGGCCGCAGTACAGGGGGGACTTCGTCTGGGTGCAGGACGTGGTGGACGCGTTCCTGCTCTGCGGGGAGAAGGAGGAGGCGGTGGGCGAGGTGTTCAACATCTCGTGCCGCGAGCCGTCCACCTCGCTCGAGATAATCCAGGCGCTCATGGACGAGGCGGGCAACACGCATAAGGTACGGCTCGTCCCGCCAGGGCTATGCTGGCCGTTCATCAACCTGGCCGTACGACTGAACGTCATCGACATGCCCGCCGAGCAACTGATGTACCTGCAGGGCGACTACTCGTTCTCCATAGACAAAGCCCGCCGGCTGCTGGGCTACGACCCGAAGATGAGCGCCTCCGAGGCTATGGTCGAGCTGCTCAAGGGCTACATCGAAGACCGCGACCGGGTGAAGAAGATCGCGAAGTCATACTAGATGACAGTGACCAGCCTGAAAAAAAACCTCAGACCATTTCTTTCACCGATGAATGAAACAAGACCTCACACCTCTTCTTGCACTGTGCCAGCAGGTCGAATCCGACTCAAAGAGTGCAACAAGACGTGCTGAGGTCTTCTTTCATTATGGCCTATTCTGAGGAGCCGCCGATGGTGTCCGTGCCCGCGCTCCTGTCCGACCAGTACATGGCCCGCTCGCACATGATCGGGAGAGTCGCGGATCTGACCATGATGGCGGCTCGGGTGTTCAGCCCTGAGTGCTCCTCCATGTCGAAGGACTTCCTGGAGTTAGCGGGTATGGTCTCGGTCTTTGTCACGTTACCTGTCCCACTCGCCGTGAGATAGGAAATGGTCACCGACACGTCCGTGCCGTTGGGGTTCTGCACGAGAGTCCAGGTCTCCCTTGCCTCCGACGACTGGCCGTCGGGCAGGTAGAAGGTCCTGGCCGGGGCGCTCATGCCGATGGAGTCGTGGCAGGCCTCCCAGCCGGGGCATGTCCAGTACATGGCACGCTCGGCGATTATCGGCTGGGAGCCGTGCACCGAGGTGGAGACGTCGGTGTTGGGCGGCAGCTGGTCGTTGACCCTGATGGTCTTGCGCGAGTTGGCGTCCATGGTGAAGGACGGGCCGGCGACCGCTCCGGAACCGGTGAGGTAGGTGATGGTGACATCGGTGCCACTACTGTGCGGGTTTTGCACAAGGACGTAGGTGATGTACTCCGAGGAGTAGCCCACCGCCCCCTCGGCCAGGTAGTAGTCCGTGGCGGGTGTGGTGGTGCCGATCGAGTCGTGTCCCTCCCTGCGGTTGTTGCGGTACATGGCCCTCTCGGGGATGACCGGGATGTCCGAAGCCACCTTGATGGAGGCGTCCTTGTATCCCGCGTCTTCCCGCATGGAGTACGACTCGCGGGAGTTGGCGGGGACCGCGTGGGTAACGGTCTTGGGGCCTTCACCCTCTATCATGTAGGTGACGTCGCACGATGCCTCCGTGGAGTTCGGGTTCTGGATGAGCAGCCAGGTCTCGAAGCCCCACTTTGTTGAGCCCTCGGGGAGGTACCAGGCCGTAGCCGGGGCGGTGACACCGACCGAGGAGTGTCCCTCGGGATAGGAGCCACGTCCTGTCTGGCCCGTCCCTTCCCCGCCCCACTCCATGGTGCGGTCAACTGCGATCGCCTTGCTGGCATCCGCAGCCTCCACCCTGGTGGAGAAGTCGAAGGTGCCCCCCATCTTATCCACCAGGTGGTCGTTGGTGAGCGTGGTCTGGGAGCTCGCCGGGAGGGTCACCGTCTCGGTGACGTTGGAGGCCCCCTTGGGCATGTAGGTCACTTGAGCATCCACCGTGGTGCCGTTCGGGTTCTGGATGGAGATGTAGGTGGAAAAGCCCCAGGCGGTAGTACCCTCCGCCAGGTACCATGTGGAAAGGGGGCTGACGGCTGCGGTCGTGAACGACCGCTCGCTCCCGTATGAGGTCCCCAGGGCGTTGGTGGCATATGCGCGCACATAGTAGGTTGTACCGGGCGTGCACCCGGCGATGCTGCTGGTGAAGGAGCCGGTCCCGGTGCCGTTGTGGGTGTGGCTGTTGGAGGTGGTGGGGTTGTGCGAGGTGCTCCAGCATACCCCCCTCGCGGTAACCGGGTTCCCCCCGTCGCTGGTGGCGTTGCCCCCCGAGGAGGCGCCGGTGAGCGTGGCGTTGGAAATGGCTGCGGTGGTGACGGTCGGCTCGGTTGCGAACATCGAGTAGTAGACCTGGTCGGTCGAGCCGTCGTTCCCGTACCATACAACATCGGGGTTTCCATTCGTATCCAACGCTATCTGCGCGGAATAGTTATTGGTCGAGGTGCCCGTGGACACCTTCTGCGGGGTCCAGCCGGCCCCGGTGTTCTCGGCGTAGTAGACCTGGTCGGTCACCCCGTCGTTCCCGATCCACACCACGTTGGGGTTTCCGGTCGAATCGAGCGCTAGTTGCGGGATCCAGTTTCCAGTCGGGGTGCCGGTGGACACCTTCTGCGGGCTCCAGCCCCCCCCGGTGTTCTCCGCGTAGTAGACCTGCAGGGTCACCCCGTCGTTCCCGTACCACACCACGTTGGGGTTTCCGGCAGCATCGAGCGCTATCTGCGGGTTAGAATTCAGGGTCGTTGTCCCGGTGGACACCTTCTGCGGGGTCCAGCCGCCCCCGGTGTTCTCGGCGTAGTAGGACTGGTTGGTCGAGCCGTCGTTCCCGAACCACACCACGTTGGGGTTTCCAGCCGTGTCTAGCGCTATCTGCGGGTTGAAATTGCTGGTCGATGTGCCGGTGGACACCAAATCCGGGGTCCAGCCGCCTCCGGTGTTCTCCGCGTAGTAGACCTGATATGTACCGATGGTTCCGCGCCACACCACGTTGGGGTTGCCGGCCGTATCGAGCGCTATCTGCGGTTTACCGTTACTGGTCGAGGCGCCTGTGGATACCAACTCCGGGGTCCAGCCGCTTCCGGTGTTCTCCGCGTAGTAAGTCTGACTGGTCGTGACGTCGCTACCCTCCCATACAACGTTGGGGTTTCCAGCCGTGTCCAGCGCTATCTGCGGGTCGATGTTAGCGGTAGAAGTGCCGGTGGACACCAGTTGCGGGGTCCAGCCGCTTCCGGTGTTCTCGGCGTAGTAGATCTGGTAGGTCGAGCCGTCGTGCCCGCACCATACCACGTTCGGGTTTCCGTACGTATCGAGCGCGATCTGCGGGTCACGGTTGTCGGTCGATGTTCCAGTGGAGACGAACTGGGGTGTCCAGCCGCTCCCGGCGTTCTCCGCGAAGTAGATCTGATTGGTTACACCGTTATTACCATACCACGCCACGTTGGGGTTCCCGGCCGAATCGAGCGCTATCTGCGGTTCCTGGTTGGTGGTCGAGGTTCCTGTGGATACCTTCTGCGGGGTGGGCCACGACCCTAGCGCACCGGTGACCAACAGCAAAAGCGTCGTCAGCACGGCCGCCGCCGTCCCAGCGGTCTTCACACGCCCTCTCCCCGTCCGTGGACTCGCGCACACGTCACCGCCAAGCATCTGTGACCTCCTCGAATCCTGACACCGATCGTATCCCCAGGGCTCGCTCCTGCCAGTGTACCAAACAGAGAAGGCGGGGCGCATCTCGCTCCGTCGACACATGATCATCGCCCGGGTGCTTCCCATGGGCTCATCCGGGGAAGCCACATCGGCACGTTGTCCCGGTAGCAGGCGTAGTCGTCCCCGAACCTCTCCAGCAGGCCCGGCTCCTCGAACAGCTTGAAGTACGCCGTGTTGACGGCGAAGAACGCAGCGGCCCACGCAAGTACCGGCCGCGAGCCGAACAGGACGCTCTCACCGACCAGGACCGTCACGACCCCGGAGATCATGGGGTTCCGCGTGTGGGCGTAGGGCCCGGCCACCACCAGGTCCCTGGTGGGGTCCCAGGTGGCCAGGCTCCCCTTGCCGATGCGGCGGAACAGAGTGACCGTCCAGGCGAGCATGGCATAGCCGGCCGTCATCAACACAGCACCCGCCGGCACCTGCGCGGCGGGCATCCGGGACCGCCTGCCGAACAGCCGGAGCAGCGTCGCCGGGACTATCACCGTCACGCTCAACGGGAGCGCGAACGGAAGGAACCTGTTCTCCCTCATCGGGCCCGCCTCTCAGTAGACCACGTCATCCTCGCAGGGCTTGATGTCCAGGACCGGCGTGCCGTCGATGGCGTCGAGGTCTCGGACCGTGACCAGGTCTCCTTCGACCGACACCAGCTCGACCACGGCCAGCCCGAGGGAATTGGGCCTGTGGGGTGAGTGCGTGGCGAAGACCCCGCGCTCCGGGCGCGTGACGTCGCCCCGCGGGTGTATGACCAGCCGGTAGCCCTCCGCGCGGTCGAAGACGTAGATCACGTACAGGCGGTCGTAGCGCTCGAGACGGAACAGGCCATCCAGGAAAGGCTCGAGGACCCTCACCGCGGATGCCTTCCCCTTGAAGACGTCGGGGTCGTGCTGGATCTCCTTGAAAGGGCTTTCCACGTAACCTATCGGCGTGAACTCCATCAGCGCTCGTCCTCCCCCGCGTAACAGAACTCCCCTCCCCTCGCTCCGTCTATAATCATAGCAGCGACGGACCGCGGCACTAAGGAGCACCATGGACAGCCAGGACGACATTCGACCCCCTGCTGGAGAGCCGGCACCGCCTCCTTCCCCGTTCGCGGTACCCCCGGCGGTGGATCCAGCGCGGCCGCCTGCGACCGTGTCACAACCCTCACCGCCGACCGGGGCCGGAGGAGGAGGGCGCCGTGGCCACCGCTACGGGCTGTGGATAGCGATCTCGCTGCTGGTGGTGGCACTCCTGGCCGCCGGGGCGCTTGCATTGGTCCTGGTGTTCCCGGGGCATAAGAGCCCCGCCATCCCGCGGACGGCCAGGGAGCTCCGCGCCTCCGTCCGACTCGCCCGCACCTATCTCAACCAGGAAGGCGGCGCGCTCGCCTCCGGCAAGAACGCCGACGCCACCATCTACTCCGCGGACCTCAAGCTTGTCGCCAAGCAGAACCTGCTGAGCGGTTACGAGTACGTGCTGTACACCAACCGCTCCGAGGAAAACATGGGCGAGGTGGTCTTCAGGGTGTACTCCAACAGCGCGGAGGTCCGCGGTGAGGGTGAGGAGGTAAAGGTCTCCGGCGTGGCCGCGGGCGGGAGCGATA
>JAZDFZ010000069.1:0-2406 GCA_043807425.1 Actinomycetota bacterium | reverse complement strand
CGTGCCGCCGAGTTCTGCGCTGACGTCGGCATAGAACCCCCGGCCGGGCCGGTCCTCGAGCAATGGGGCGCCCTGATAGGCATAGGCACACTGGGGCGGTCGCCGGGAGACGGGGCCGCGCTGGAGTTCCCCGGTGGGCCGGTCCGGGAATACAGGGGAGACCTCAAGGCGGCGGTCGGGGCCTGGAGGAAGCTCACGGCCTCCGGCGACGAGGTCTTTCTGCTGCTCGACGGCAGGGGCCAGGCCGACAGGGCACGAGAGCTCTGGGACGAGGGTGGCGGAGGCCGCCGGGCACCCCGCATGGGTGTCGGGAACCTCAGCCGCGGCTTCGCGATACCGCCCCTGCATATGGCCCTCTTCACGTCCGGGGACCTCGTGGGCCGCAGGGAGCGCAGGCGCGCCACGAAGCGCGTGTCCAGCGGTACGCCGGTCACGAGCTACGCCGAGTTGGAGGTCGACGGCCATGTGGTTCACGTCGACCAGGGTATCGGCATCTACAGGGGCCTGGTCTCGCGGGAGGCGCTGGGAGTAACGCGCGAATATCTCCTTGTCGAATACGCGGGCGGCGACCGACTTTACGTCCCGACGGCCCAGCTTCGCAAGGTCCAGCGCTACGTGGGCGGGGAGAACCCGGCCGTGCACCGGCTTCGCGGCAAGGAGTGGTCCCGCGCGAGCAAGAGGGCCCGGCGTTCCGCGGAGAAGACGGCCAGGGACCTGCTGGTGCTGTACATGGAGAGGAAGACCAGACCGGGATTCGCCTTCTCTGCGGATGCACCCTGGCAGCTGGAGCTCGAGGACTCCTTCGAGTACGAGGACACCCCGGACCAGGCCAGGGCGGTGGCGGAAGTCAAGGCGGACATGGAACTGCCGACCCCTATGGACCGCCTCATATGCGGCGACGTCGGCTACGGAAAGACCGAGGTGGCGGTCCGCGCTGCGATGAAGGTGGCGATGGACTCGAAGCAGGCCGCGGTGCTCGTCCCGACCACGGTGCTCGCGAGCCAGCACTTCGAGACTTTCCGGAGCCGCCTCGCCCCGTTCCCGGTAAGGGTGGAGATGCTCTCTCGTTTCCTGGACAGGCACGAGCAGGAGAGGGTGGTCCACGGCCTGCGGAGCGGGGAGGTGGACGTCGTGATCGGCACGCATCGGCTGCTCCAGGACGACGTCTCTTTCAAGGATCTGGGCCTGCTGGTAGTCGACGAGGAACAGAGGTTCGGCGTTGAGCAGAAAGAGAGGCTGCGAAGGTTGAAGAGGAACGTCGACACCCTCGCGCTCTCGGCGACCCCGATCCCGCGGACACTGCAGATGTCGATCTCGGGGGTCAGGGACATAAGCATCATCGATACACCGCCGGAGGATCGCCACCCCATCGCCACCTACGTGGGCGAGTACGACCTGGACCTGGTCGGTCGCGCGGTGGATTACGAGGTGGCCCGCGGGGGACAGGTGTTTTACGTTCATAACAGGATCGAGAGCATAAGCCGCGTCGCGAGATCGCTGGCCGGGCGGCTTCCAGGGGTTTCGCTGGCGGTCGCCCACGGCCGCATGAACGAGGATGACCTCGAGCGCGTCATGCTCGAGTTCGCGGAGGGCCTCCACGGGGTCCTCGTCTGCACGACGATAATAGAGTCGGGGCTCGACCTGCCCAACGTCAATACGCTCATAGCCGATAGCGCCGACCGCCTGGGGCTCGCGCAGCTCTACCAGATAAGGGGGCGCGTGGGCCGGTCGGCCAGGAGGGCTTACGCTTATCTTTTCTATACGCGCCGGGCGACCCTGACGGATACCGCGGTGGCCAGGCTGGCGGCGATAAGCGAGATGACACCGCTGGGTTCGGGGATGCGGGTCGCGATGCGCGACCTCGAGATAAGGGGGGCCGGGAATCTGCTGGGGGCCGCGCAGAGCGGACAGATCGAAACCGTCGGTTTCGAGTTCTACTGCCAGCTGCTCAGGGAATCGGTTGACGTCTTGACCGGTCAGAAGCCTCGCGTAAGGGAAGCCTCCGTTGACCTCCCGGTGGACGCTTACATCCCCGAGGAATACGTCTCGGACCAGGAGTCCCGGGTCGAGATCTACCGGCGGGCGGTCTCTGCAGCCGAGCCCGGCGCGATAGACGAACTGGTCGCTGAACTGGGGGACCGCTTCGGCGAGCCGCCCGTGCCGGTCGAGACGATGCTGGAGCTGGAGAAGATGAGGATGGCGGCCGGCGAAGCCGGGGTCGAGGCGGTGGCAATGAGGGGCGACGAGATGCAGTTGAAACCGTTTGCCGGACACGAAAAGGCACTGGAGAGGGTGCCGGGCTTCGCGGTTCGCTCCGAGATCTGTGATGCCGAGGGGGCTTATTTCGACGGTGCCACGAAGACTTTATACTTGAAGTTAAGGTTACGGGACGTAAAGAACAGGCAA
>JAZDFZ010000068.1:0-5281 GCA_043807425.1 Actinomycetota bacterium | reverse complement strand
CCGGCCACGAAGGCCACCAGCGCGAAGACCACCACGCGGAGGATGAATAGCTGGACCACGGTGCTGGTGTCGATCTGGGACGAGAAACCGAAGGCCGCGATGGCGTATGCGCCGGTCGCGACTACGAAGGAGATGGCGGCGCCCTTGCGCCCGTAGTGGAGCCCCCCGAACAGCACCAGCACTATCATGGCCTGCCCGACGATATCGGCGGCCCGGTTTGTGCTGGACACCGTGGCGGCGATGGTGCCTACCACGGCGCACACGCCGACTACCATAGCCAGAAGCTCGAACCGAGAGTACTTCAAGCCATCGCCCTCCCTCTTGTCATCCCCAGCCTAATCACTCAAGGGTTGTGCTCCGCCCTCGGGCAGGAGGTGTGACCGGTTACGCTGTCATAGTAGGTGCGGTAATCATAGTCGCCCGCGGGACAGGTGAAGTTGAAAGTGTTCTTCAGGTACCCGTCCAGAAGCAGGTCCATGTTCTCGGGATAGGTGCCGGTCCAGATGCACTGGTACTGCGCGATCGAGTCGAAGAGCGTCCTCAGGTTGGCCTTGCAGGTGGCCTGCTGCGCCTTGGTCTTGGATATGCTCATAGTCATGACGACGATTGTCACCAGGATGGCCAGGATCAGGATCGTTATCATCAGCTCGACAAGTGTGAACCCGTGCCTGGCCGCCAGCCCTTTCGCTCTCCCCTTCTTCAAAGAATCGCTCCGTTCGCGGTATGAATCACAATGAACACTGCAGGGCCCGCGCATAATAAGGTATGAATGCGGCACCCTCAATCGCCTGGAGCACACTTTGCTATTATCTTATCGGAAACACCAGGGAATCCGTTAATGCTAAATATATCACAGTGAGGGTATTGAGGAGGGAATTGTACTCCGCCGGCACCAGCCCAGCGCAGACGCCCCCCGGGTGTCACTGGGCGTATTCATGGAATGGGGTACTAAGGAACCAGTCTGGAGGCGAGATGATGGACGAGCGAGAGGGTAGCGGTCCTCCGCCGGAGTGCCAGGAGCACCGCGGGGTGCCGGCGGCCGCCCGGTGCGTGGATTGCGGGCGCCTGATGTGCGACGAGTGCGCGGTGGAGCGTGACAGGATGTACTGCGCCTCGTGCGCGCCGGTGGAGTGGACGCCCGGCCCCGCCGCGCGGGCCGAGCCGCCGGTGGTCGAGCCGATCCCGGGAGAGGCCGTCGCGCCTCCGACGTATCCACCCTTGCCTCCAGTGGCCCCGCCGCGGGGCGGCCACGGGTTGGTGGGGATAGACATCGCCAGGGCGTTCGGCTACATGCTGGATGATCCCGACTGGATAGGCAAGTTCTTGCTGGGAGTGCTGTTCTGCGCGGGCTCCATCCTCATCCTGCCTTTGTTTATACTGCTGGGCTACGAGCTCGAGCTGATACGGAGAGTGGCCGCCGGGAACGACCGTACGCTGCCCGAGTGGGACGACCTGGGCCTCAAGCTGAAGGAAGGGGCGGAGCTGTTCGTGATCGCGCTGGTCTACTCCCTGCCGTACCTCGTCCTTTTCGTGGTGGTCCTTATACTCGGGTTCCTGATGCGGGGCGGGATCGGTACCGGTGTGACCGCGTTCCTGAGGGTCATCGCCGTGCTGCTCTTCTTCTTCGGGTGGCTCCTGCTGATCGTGACAGGCCTGGCCCTGAGGCTGGTGTTCCCGGCGTTCGCCGGGACCTACGCCCTCACACGCGAGATGAAGCAGGCCCTTCAACCCAAGAGGATCTACTCCCTTGTCCGTGCCGACGTACAGAAATACCTCATCGTCTTGGTGTTCACGTGGCTTGTGACCGGTTTCATCGTCTCGGCGGGGTTCATCATCTGCTGCGTCGGTGTCTTCTTCACCGCGTTCTACGCCATCCTCGTCAACTCGCACTTCTACGGCCAGCTCGCCAGGTCGAACCCGGCATTCACAGGTTCAGCGGGCACCGATGAGCAGCGGTCCTGACATCGGCCTGACCACCACCGTCCCGGTGGAGGCGATACTGGCCGCGGGTCTGAGGCCCGTTGATCTGAACAACCTGTTCATGTCACGGGCGGACCGGGACGCTCTCGTAGAAACGGCGCACAGGGCCGGCTTTCCCCAGGGGGCGTGCGCCTGGCTGAAGGGCATCTACGGCACGGTGCTGGAGGAAGGAAGCCCGCGGCGCGTGGTGGGCGTGGTACGCGGTGACTGCTCGGGGACCGAGGTACTCCTGGAAGCGCTGGAGCTTACCGGGGTGGAGGTCGTGCCGCTGTCGTTTCCCTACCCCGCGAGCCGGGCCGACCTGGAGCGCGAGATCTCCCGGTTCTGCGATCGGCTCGGGGTGACCATGCGGCAGGCGCGCGCGGTGGCGTCCGAACTGGTCCCGGCCAGGAGGCTGCTCGCCGAGCTGGACAGGCTGGCCTGGAG
This sequence comes from Actinomycetota bacterium, assembly GCA_043807425.1. Classification (GTDB taxonomy): domain Bacteria; phylum Actinomycetota; class Geothermincolia; order Fen-727; family Anoxymicrobiaceae; genus JAHJCO01. The sequence goes on along the minus strand of JAZDFZ010000068.1, from coordinate 2,875 downwards.
CGAGGACAGGGTGAAGGGTCTGGACGCACATCTCTGGCTGGTGAGCGCGAGCGATTTCAGGGGGGACCCGGAGGCTTTCACCGACGAGCTGGGATCGTTCGTCGAGGAAGCCGGGCGAGCCGACCCCCTCGGCGAGCGAGCGGGGCTTCCTTTCGCGCGAGAGGTCAGGCTGGGATACCTGGGGGTGCCCCCCATAACGACGGACATCTTCACCGCGGCCGAAGAGATGGGAGCGCGCTTCGTCTTCCACGAGGTGCAGCGGCAGTTCTCCATGCCCGAGCCCGAAGCGGACCTGGTCGATATGTACCTGGCGTACACCTACCCGTACACGGTTGCCGGCCGGTCCGCCGACATCAACCGGCAGGCCCGGCTGCGCTCGCTGGACGGCCTGGTCCACTACGTCCAGAGCTTCTGCCACCGGAACATGGAGAGCGTGGTCTTCAACCGCACGCTCGAACTCCCGGTCCTGACCCTCGAGTGCGACTGCCCGGGCGAGCTCGGAGCCGCAGCCATGTCGAGGCTGGAGAGCTTCATCCAGGTCCTGGGCGAAAACATGTGAGAATTCACCTCAACCATCTTTTCTCACGACTCACATCCGCGGGCTGATCCCGGGTTTGCGATATAATCCATAGGTTCCCTGAAAACGAGGTTAAATCTTGTACCGCATCGCTGTCACCAGGCGTTTCGACGCGGCCCACATGCTGAAGGGCCACCCGGGGAAGTGCGCGCAGCTCCACGGCCACTCCTGGGTCGTAGAGGCGGTCATCATCAGCCGCCAGACGGGGTCCGACGGCATGGTTCTCGATTTCGACAAGGCCGGCGTCGCGCTCTCGGACGCGGTGGCAAGCTATGATCACGTGTACCTCAACGAGGTGCCGCCCTTCGACAGCGAGCCGCCGACCGCCGAGAACGTCGCCAGGGTGGTGTTCATGCGCCTGATCGAGCGCATCGAGCGCGAGTCCTGGCCCGTGAAGCTGGAATCTGTCACGGTCTGGGAGTCCGAGGGGGCGAGAGCGTCATTCAGCAACGAGTGACACCCGCGGCTCCGTGACCTACAATACTGCGCGGGCAACCTGTGAGGATGGCTATGAAAGGCAAGTATCTCAAAGGCAAGACCATCGAGTACGACGGCTCGCAGCTCTCGCCGTTGTGGGCGTACCTGAACTTCGACGTCCAGGGGGACAGCATCGTGTCCTTCCGCGGCCCCTGCAGCATCCTCGAGGAGCACATGGTGGACATCGAGGACCTCCGGAAGAACGCCATCATCAGCTCGCCGGACATGCTTCACTTCATAGTGGAGTACTTCGGGGTCGGGATCGACGAGATCGTGCTGGTGCAGCGGCTCCTCATCTCCACCGTGACCGACCTGCTGCGTGACGCCTCCTATGAGGACGTCGAGATAGAACGCGAGTATGACAACATCTTCGCCTTCCCGCCTGACGATGACGACAGGGGCAAGGTAAGCGTCTCCGTGGCAACCGTCAGCCCAGTGTCCGGCCTCATTCATCTCGGACTGAACGTGACCAGCAAGGGCACGCCGGTGCGCACCGCCGGTATCGAGGAGATCGGCGTGGAGGACATCGACAAGTTCGCGGTCGAGGTCGCACGGCGGTTCATCGAGGAGATCAAGAACCTCAAGATGGACGCCAGCAAGGTAAGGCCGGTCATCTAGCGTGATTGCCTTCACTGCACGGGGCAACGTCGAGGAGATATTCGATTCCATCCAGGGCGAGGGGCCGCTGGTGGGAGTCCGCCAGATATTCGTCCGCATGGGCGGTTGCAACCTGGCCTGCCTGTACTGCGATACGCCGCAGGCACGCCGGCCCGCCGCCACCTGCAAGGTCGAGACCGTCCCGGGGACCGGCCGCTACGAGTACATGCCGAACACCCTGGCGGTGGACGACGTTCTGGGCGTCGTGAGCAGGCTCTGGGTCACGGGCCACCACTCGATAGCCGTTACCGGGGGGGAGCCGCTGCTCCAGGCGGAGTTCCTGCGCGAGCTGCTGCCCGGGGTGAAGAAGGATGGTCACGCGGTCTACCTGGAGACGAACGGTTCCCTCCCCGAGGGCCTGGAGGGGGTGATCGAGCACGTCGACTACGTGGCGGCCGACATCAAGCTGCCTTCCTGCACCGACGAGCCGGAGAGGTTCGAGGCGAACCTGGAGTTCCTGAAGGCCTGCGATGTCCCCTGGCTGTGCGTGAAGCTGGTCGTCACCGACCGGCTCGATTCCGACGAGCTGCTGCAGGCCGTGGACATAGTAAGGAAGGCCGGCCGCAAGGCGATAATCGTGATCCAGCCGGTCACCGGCAGGAGGGGAGAGCTCGGCCTGGCGGGCGGGGTACTGCTCGACATACAGCGCCGAGCGCTGCAGCTCTACCCGGACGTCCGGGTCATCCCCCGCGTCCAGCAGTTCCTGATGCTCGCCTGAACTTTCTCCACGCCAGCCCCAGCATCGACGCCCACAACAGCGCCTGAGTCACCGTCGAGAAAAGCGGTCCGCTCTGCCTGTGAGGAAGGGTCCCGTTGTGCCACGGGAGCCTGTAGTCCTCGAAGGGGTATTGGCGGTCCCATACCTTTGCCAGCAGCTCCGCGTCGGGGAGCCCCGAGCCCAGGGCGCCGAACAGCGCGCTCCTTCGCGCGTCCGCCCGGCGCACGGTCCCGCTTGCGGCGATGACGGCCAGCACCGCCAGCCCTCCGGCGGCATCAACCACGTAGCTGATCTCAGATTCCGGGTCGTAGTGCGGTGCGACGTCCATCAGCATGTGGCTGGCGAACCCCGCGGCGAAAGCGGGCAGCGGGCGCTCGATGAGATAACCCAGTGCCCCCCCGATGACCACATGCGTCGTCCAGTGCATGTTCCTCCGTGCATAAAGC
>JAZDFZ010000067.1:0-100554 GCA_043807425.1 Actinomycetota bacterium | reverse complement strand
GGCCGCTCGCCACCACCCGGTACACCCTCCGGCCGCCGCCATCAGACCTCGCGCTCACCCCCGCCCCTTCCCGGAGTCGGGCATCTCCGAGCCCAGCACCATCTCGTCGGACCAGTAGCACCCTCCGAACCCGGTCGCCAGCGCCAGCGACGCCCCCGGCACCTGCCTGTCCCCCGCGCGCCCCTGCACCTGCAGCGCAGCCTCCGCCACGCGGAGCAGCCCCGTGGCCCCTATCGCGTTCGAGGAGAGGACACCGCCCGAGGGGTTCACCGGGCACTTGCCCCCCATGTCGGTCGCGCCGGAGCGCACCAGCTCAGGCCCCCCGCCCCTCTCGCAGAAGCCGAGGGACTCCATGTAACGCAGGCCCGCGAACGAGTACGGCAGGTACAACTCCGCCACGTCGAACTGCTCGAGCGGGTCGGTGATCCCGACCCTGTCGTAGAGCTCGGCGGTAGCCATCTCCATGGCCGGGAACCATGTGCCCCCCTTCACATGCTGGTTCACGTAAGGATCGCTGGTGTATGCCCAGAGGTGCCGGTCGGCCAGGCCGTGGACCCACGCCGGAGGGTTGGGGAAGTCGCCCGCGACGTCCTCGGACGCGAATACAAGTGCGCAGGCCCCATCAGTGCGGGGGCACATGTCGCCGAGCTTCACCGGCCAGGCCAGGTAAGGCGTCTCCATGATCGCCTGAATCGTTAGCTCCATGCGCAGGTGGGCATAGGGATTGTTGAGGGCGTTTTTGCGGTCGCGCACCGCCACGTAGGCCGCGTCCTCCTCGGACGCCCCTGTCTCGGCCATGTACAGAGTGGCCTCCAGCGCCAGCCCCGCAACCGCACCCCCGAAGGTGGGCCGATCCCAGAACGGGTCGAAGGCGGTGATGATGGCCCCGGTGGTGTCGGACTCGGAGTTCTTCTCCCAGCCGATGGCGAGCACCCGGTCGAACATGCCGCTCGCTATGTGGTAGCAGGCGCCCATCGCCACGGTGGTCCCCGTGGTCCCGCCGGTGGTCATCTTCATGACCGGCTTGCCGAGGGCACCGCTGCCGTCGACCGACCAGGTGTCCACGTAGTTTATTCCCTCGAAGTGGTCCATGTTCCCTATGACTACCGCGTCGATGTCCTTCCTGGTCATAGCCGCGTCCGAGAGGGCCGCGCGCACCGCCTCGTTGATGAGCTCGACGCCGGTCACGTCCCGCCGGTTGGACCTCTGGACTGTCATGCCGACACCCACCACTCCGACCCTCCTGGCCGCCATCACTCCTCACCCCCCAGGACCCACACGCACTGCGATTGCCCGCAGGGCCCGTTGAACCCCTGGGCCACCGTGGTGCGGACCCCTTCGACCTGGTGCTCTCCGGCCTCGCCCCGGACCTGCAGCACGCACTCTATTATCCGGTTCAGCCCACTCACCAGTACCGGGTTCGCCGCCAGGCACCCGCCCGACACGTTCACCGGTATGTCCCCGTCGGGCGCCGTCCTCCCGGAGGCCGTCATCTCACCCGCCTCACCGTCCCGGCACATGCCCAGCCCCTCGAGCCACATCAGCTCCATGTAGCCGAACACCTCGGAGACCTCGGCGAGGTCGATCTGTCGGGCCGGGTCGTCGATGGCGGCATCGCGGTAGGCCCGGGCGGCGGCGTCCCGGAGCGCCGAGGGATCGGCCAGGTCGCGGTCCCCAAGGTGGAACGCGTCGCAGGAGTAACCGACGCCCCTGACCCGGACCGCCCGTGAGCCGGCGCTACGCGCATGCTCCCCGTCCGCCAGGATGACGGCAGCCGCCCCGTCCGTTACCGGTGCGCAGTCCAGGCGCTTGAGGGGGTCAGCGATGTACGGTGAGCCCATCACGTCCTCGACCGATATCTCGAGCGGGAGCTGGGCGTGGGAATTGGCGAACGCGTTGCCGTGGTTCTTGACCGAGACAAGCGCGAGAGTCTCCTCGTCCAGACCCCAGCGGTCCATGTAGGCACGTGCCTGCAGCGCGGCCGACGTGATCGCCTCGATCCCCAGGAACCGCTCGAAGATGGGATCGAACATCGCGTTGGTGATGAGCGGCATCACGCTCTCGGATCCCTTGTGATGGACACAGTAGAGCACGGTGCCCCAGCCGGCGAGCACCCTCATCAGCGCGTGGGCGGCCCCGAAGGTGCCGTCTCCCTCCACGGTGGAGACGTTCTTGTCATAAGAGCCGCACGCGTCCATGACCGCCATGGAGGAGATGGTCCGCCCGTCGAAGAAGTCGTTGGACCCGGTGATGACAACGTCCACGTCCTCGATGCCCAGTTGGGCGTCCTCCAACGCCTTCGTGCACGCCTCGAAGACCAGGTCCGCGGCCGTCTCGGCGGGGCGCTCCCGCGCGAACCGCGTCATCCCGACCCCGATCACGGCGACGGGATCCAACTAGACCACCTCCCCGGCGGGACGGAAGTGGCTCACGTCGAGTATGCTCCCGGTGCGCTCCCGCGCGAACACCGCCTCGACGCGCATCCCCGATCGCAGAGCGCCCTCCTCGAACCCGTATAGAAGGTGCAGGAACCCTGTGCCCGCACCGTCCAGCCTGATCACGCCGAAGCCGAACGGCGGCGCCAGCGGGGAGAGGGCCGGGTGCGGGCGCCTGGCGATGGTCCACGTCACCAGCGTGCCTGAACTCTCGAGCTCCACCCACTCCGGGCATGCCTCGAAGCAATCGGGGCAGTGCATCCGCGGAAGGTGGTAGACGATTCCGCACACCGGGCAGCGCGTCCCCAGGAACCTCTCGTCATCGCGCAGCGACTCGAGGTAGGTCGTGCCCGTCTCCCCGGCGGACCATGCGTAGGGGACCTTGATGCGCCCGTCCATGATCAGGATCTCCTGCGAGTCCCTCCAGTCCTCGGTCACTCTCTCCCTCCTATACCTCCTGCTTGGGGCCGGACTTTAGTCCGGCTCCTCCTGCTCGCTTCCGGGACTGAAGTCCCGGCCCAAGAACTTGGATTGGGGCCGGACTTTAGTCTGGCTCCTCCTGCTCGCTTCCGAGACTGAAGTCCCGGCCCAATTACTCCGCACGCGGGCGGCAGCCGTTCAGGACGATATCCAGGAATATGTCGGCGATCTGCTCGGCGGGCATCTGGCCGTCCGGCCTGTACCAGGACGAGAGCCAGTTGCACATGCCCGAGATCGCCCTCACCGTCATGGGGACGTTCAGCTCCCTAAAGGCGCCCTCGGCTACGGCCTTGGCGATTATCCGGCGGTAGATGTTCTCGTACTCGCGGGAGAGCGACCTGATGTGCTCCCTCTGCTCGTGCGGAAGCTCTCCCTCGTCGGCCAGGTAGACGTTGATGATGTCGCCCCTGCGAGAGAACATGGTGACGTGCCAGCGGACGAGCTCGGCGAGCTTGTCCACCGCCTCCCCCTCGGAAGCGTCGATCTTGCGGACGCCCTCTATCAGGTCGCTTATCGCCGCGTCGCATATCTCGTAGAGCAGCTCGTGCTTGGTCTTGATGTAGTAATAGACCGCCGGCTTGGTGACGCCCAGCTCCCGGGCGATATCGTCCATGGTGGTGGCCAGGTAACCCTTCTCGCGGAACAACCTGGCCGCGACGGCCAGCAGCTCCTCCCTGCGCACCTTGCCCTCGCCTCGGGCCGCCGGTCCCGCCTTCCTCTCACTCACCTGGGCCACTCCTTCTCTCCTTCAAGCCGGAACCGCACTATTATAATCACTTTACTGACCGGTAAGTAAACAGTAGATCGATGTAGAAGAGGCCGGGCTCAAGGGCAAGGTGGTTGCGCTTCTGTCCTATCCCCGGTCGTAAAACGTCAGCTCGAAGCAGGCTCCTGCTTCGTTGTACACGTTGATATTCCAACCGTTGGTCTCGACGATCTTGCGGACGATGGTCAGTCCGAGCCCGGTCCGCCCGGTCTTTCCCCTGAAGAACGTGTCGTACACGCTGTCCAGGCAATCCTCCGGGATCCCGCTGCCGTTGTCCCCCACGCGGTACCGGTGTCCACCATCATCCGCATCGCCGAGAAACGAGATCTCCACGACCGGCTCCGGGTTGTCGTTGTGTGCTATGGCGTTCCGTATCAGGTTCGAGAACACCTGGTACACCTGCGTGCGGTTGGCGGTGAGACGACCGAGGTCCGCGTCGGACACCACCCTGACGCCCCTCTGCGCGATGCTTCCCGCCAGCTCCTCCAGTACTCCGCCCACGAGCTCGCTCATGTCGAGCTCCGAGCAATCCTCCGGAGCCAGGCCCGCTTCCGCGAGGGTGAGGACGTCTGAGACGAGTCTGTTGGCCTGTGCCACGTTGCGCTCGAGAGCGTCGATCAGCTCCGCGACCTGCACACTGGATCCCTCCTCGTCGGGCTTTCCGTCCGCCAACCGCCGGAGCATATCGACCGCGAGCTGTATGGAGGTGAGCGGCGTCTTTATATCATGGGATACCACCTGGGCGTATGCCCGCAGCTCCGCGTTGGCCCGTCTCAGCTCGTCCTCGGCCCTCTTCCTCTCAGAGACATCGCGGCAGGCGCCGACCTCGTCGAAGTAGTTGCCGTCCTCGTCGAATATCATCTGCGAGTGCAGCTCGACCCAGACAACGTCACCCCCCGCCTTCAACAGGCGGAAGACGAGGCCCCTGGTGTTCTCCCGGTGCGTGCTCACAGCCTCGAGGAATGAGGTCAGCACGAGCTCGCGGTCATCGGGATGGATGTAGTTCGTGAACGGCTGACCTATGATCTCGGAGGCATCCTCGTAGCCGAAGAACTTGAGTGCGCCGGGGTTCACCCATGCGAGCCTGCCGAGATTGTCGAGGTAGTAGATGATGTCGGGAGAGTTGTCGACAACCCGCCGGTACAGGGCCAGCTTGCGCACGTCTCCGGCATAATCGCCCGCCGTACCCGCCGCGCTGTCCACCCCGCCTGCCGCACCCGCATCGAGACCGGAATCCGTCACCGCGCGCCACCCCCCGACCCGGTCGCCCGGTGTCTTCCGCCGCAACCCATCGACCTGCTTCCCCGCACCTCAAGCGCACTTCTCCTTGATCATTCTATTCCCACTGACCCGCCAGTCCAATACTCGGTGTCCTTCCCTGCCGGGGGGTCACGACTGACTTGACGGTGAATCAAGTAGAATGAACGTGTCGTCCGAGACCTGGGAGGATCCCATGCTCCGGAAGCTCAAGATGGCGTTCACGCGAGGCGTCACCATGGCCACGCACCCCGACATGATGGCATCGCTCTACGGCGACGACTCCTACTTCCTGGTGGAAGAGCCACTCCCCTACGCCGTCTACCCGCCCGGAAAGACCAGGATCACCTTCGGGGAATGGTGGGCCCTGGTGCAGCGCATGGCGAATGTCATGCGAGAGAATCTGGGGGTGCGACCGGGCGACCGTGTGGCGGTTATCCCCCGGAACGGCGTCGAGGTGCCGGCGCTGATCATGGCGGCGATGAGGATCGGGGCGGTCGCCGTCCCCATGAACTATATGCTGCGCGGCAAAGAGGTAGAGCACATCGTGGAGGACAGCGGCGCGACGGTGCTGTTCACCGACCCGGAGGTCTTCGCGGCCAGCATACGGGACAGATCACTGCTGCCGGGCATCGAGCACTGGGTCATGGCGGGGATCTCCGGAGAGGCGCCCGAGGGATTCGAGTCGCTGGACGTCCTGATGTCCGGCGTTTCGGACGACTGCGAGCCTGCCGCCCTGGATCCCGACGACGTTGTAGGCATCTTCTACACGTCCGGAACGACTGGATTCCCCAAGGGAGCCATGGTCACCAGCCGCGGGTTCCTCGAGTCCCAGCGGAGGGCCGCGGCGCTGCTCCCGATGGGGCCGAAGGACTTCGGGATACTCTCACTACCACTGGCTCACGTGTTCGGGTTCGCCATCTCGGTCATGGGCTCGTGCGCCGGGGTCAACGGGTACATCATGAGGTACTTCGACCCGGACAAGGTCCTCGCCCTCATAGAGGAGCACCGCGCCTCGCTGTTCGTGGGCGTCCCGGCGATGTACGCCTTCCTCCTGGCGCGCAACCCGGAGAAGTATGACCTCACCTCGCTCCGGCTTCTCGGCTCCAGCGCGGACGCCATGCCCCCCGAGCACATAGACAGGCTGCGCGAGCTGGCGGCGCGCCCCGGGCTGCTCGGGAAGAGGAGGCCGCTCTTCGCCGAGGCGTACGGCATGGTCGAGCTGACCGGCCTGGCCGCCCTCAAGCCGGCGCTGCGCGGGCTGGAATGGCCCCCCGGGTGCGTCGGGTTCCCCGTCCCCCCGACACACGTGAAGGTGGCGGACGAGTCGGGCAGAAAGAAGCCGCGCGGAGAGGCGGGCGAGCTTATGGTCAAGGGCCCGGGGGTGACAAAGGGCTACTGGAAGAACCCCGAGGCGACCGAGCTGGCAATGGTAGACGGGTGGTTCCGGACCGGTGACATGGCGAAGAGAGACCGCTGGGGGCGTCTGTTCTTCGTGGACAGGGTCAAAGACGTAATAAAGTGCGGCGGCTACTCCGTCTTCTCGGTTGAGGTGGAGGAGGAGGTGCTGCAGCACCCCGACGTGGAGGAGGTCGCGGTGATAGGCATCCCCCACCGCACCATGGGGCACGTGCCGATGGCCGTGGTCTGCATCCGGGACGGCAGCCGGGTGACCGAGGAGGAGCTCTCGGCATGGTGTCGCGACAACATCGCGTCCTACAAGGCACCGCGCATCGTAAAGATCATCCCCTTGAGTGAGATGCCCTACGGCATGACACTGAAGATAATGAAGAAGGACCTGCGCGACCGCTTCGCCGACATCCTGAACGACTGACCGGGCTCTTCTACACGGCCTGAGAGGCCGGGCTCAAAGGAATCCCTTGAGGCGGGGCTCTCAGCCCCGCGGGTAGTCGTAGAGCACCAGCTCGAAGCAGGCCCCGCCGTCGTTGAAGGCCTTCACCTCTCCGCCGTAGACGCGCGTGATCTTCTCGACGATCGACAGGCCTATCCCCGTGTCGCCGGCCTCTCCCCTGGTGAACGGCACGAAGATATTGTCCAGCAGGTCGGCGGGGATGCCGGGCCCGTTGTCCCTGACCAGGAATCTGTGCCCCCCGCTCTCCCCCGGCTCCAGGGCCTTTATCTCCAGCAGCGGCTCGATGCTGTCGTTGTAGACTATCGCGTTCTTGATCAGGTTGGTGAACACCTGGTAGATGTGGGTCGGCGACGCGACTATTCTGCCCAGGTCCTCGTCTCGTCTCACCGTCACCCCGCGGATCTCCAGCTCGTTCGAGCGCTCAGCCAGTATCTCGTCCACCTTCTCCGACACGTCCACCGGCACGACCTCCTTGGGCACCTGCCCGGACTCGGCCAGCATCAGGAGGTCGTCGATGAGGTCGTTGGCCCGCTCCAGCCCGTTCTTCATCGCCGTCAGGGTCTCGTCCATGAACACCTGGATCTCGGCGGACAGGGGGCGTTCCAGCAACTGCTCGAAGGTATAGGCGGCCATGGTGACGTCGTGAAGCGGGTTCTTCAGGTCGTGTGAGACAGTGTGCGCGTAGCCCAGCAGCTCGGCGTTGGCCCTCTCGTACTCCTGCTCCCGCCGCTTCTGCTCGGTGATATCGGTCACTATGCCGCGTACGCCGACCGGCTCGTCCCCCTCCAGGACCAGCCGGGCCGAGATCACCACCGGGAAGGTGGAGCCGTCCTTCCTGCGCGCGAGGTACTCGCGATGGATCTCCGGGACCTTGAAGTGGACCATGAGGCCGACATCCTTCATCGCCGTGGCCGGGTCAGCCATCACGTCCCTCACGTTCATGCCCCTTGCGATGGCGTCGTCATCGTACCCGAATATCGTGAAGGCGTTTGCGTTGGTGTAGCTGATGTTTCCGTCGGTGTCCATCTCGAAGACGACCTGGGGAAGGGAGTCCGCGAGCTCCCTGTACTTACGCTCGCTGGCGCGGACGCGGTCCTCGACCTGCTTCTGCTCCGTGACGTCGCTGAGGACCCCCCGGAGCCCAACCACCTTCCCGTCCCTCACGATGGGGCTCGAGGCCACCAGCACGGGAAAGGCGGTCCCGTCCTTGCGCATGGCGGTGTAGCTCCTCGTGCCTGAGAGCGTCCCTGCCCGGGCCCGCTTGAAGTTCTCCACCATCTTCTCCCGCTCCTCCTCCGGCACGAAGCTCAGCGGGTCCAGGCGCCCCGACTCCATGTCCTGGCGGTTGTAGCCGAACCACTCGAGGGCGAGCCTGTTGGCATAGGTGATATTCCCGCGGGCGTCGGACTCTACCACCGCCTGGGGAAGCTGGTCGGCAAGCTCGCGGAAGCGCCTCTCGGACTCCATTAGCCCCGCGAGAACCCGCCGCATGGCCAGGTGTCCGAGCAGGAGGAGGACCAGGATGATGGAGGTGGTAAGCGCGACGTCGGCGAAGAACGACGCCAGCGTCTCGTCCTTCGCGATAAGGTAGTACAGGTCGATCCCGATCAGGCACAGCTCCGCGGCCACGAAGATGACGATCAGGGACCACACGTATTGCCGCGGCGGTTTCGTCTTTTCGCTCATGGCGATACTTCTATCAGGCTTCCGGTCATAGAGCCGTCCCGCATCTCCTCTATTTTAGCAGACGCTCGAAAGCCCTACGGGCCGAACAAAATCCTTCGGCGGAAGCGCTTCGACAGCTCGTCGATCGCCCCTGTCTCCTTCGCTGTGAGCTTCAGCTCGTTGGCCATCACGTTCTGCTCCGCCTGGCTGACCTTGGTGGCCCCTGGTATGGCCACCACCGTGTCGCCGTAGTAGTTGACGAGCCAGGAAAGCGCGACCACGGCCGTCGAGACCCCGTTGGCTTCGGCTATCTCACCGAGGGTTCCGACCAGCTCTCTGCTGCTCTCCAGCTTGAGGCGCAGCAGACGCCGGCGGGCCGGGGGACGGCACTTGAGCAGGTCCGGATCCTCGTGGAACTTGCCGGTGAGCATGCCCATCTCCAGCGGTGACCAGGCTATGATGGTGACCCCCAGTTCCTTCGCGGCGGCCAGGAGCCCGTTGGTCTCGATGCGGCGGTTCAGCAGGCTGACCTTGACCTGGTTGGATGCCAGGGGCAGGCCCCGCCTCTGGAGGGCGGCGTGTGCCTTGCGCATCCAGGTCTCCCAGAAGTTGCTGACCCCCACGGACCGGATGAGCCCCAGCTCCACCAGGTCCGCCATGGCGTCCATCTGCGCCTTCACGGATGCCAGGGCTATAGGCTGGTGGACCTGGTGCAGGCTGATGGAATACGGGTAGAGGCAGCGCCTGCGGGTCACTATGGTCCTGCCTATCGAGGCCGCGGTCCTCATGCCTGGCATCCACTTGGTCGCTACGACGACGTCCTCGTCGGCGACCCCGTTCGCCCGGAGCGCGGCGGCCAGGCATCTCTCGGAGCGCCCCCACCCGTAGGCCTCTGCGGTGTCGAACCAGTTGATGCCGCCGGCAAGGGCGGTCCTGACTATCTCGTTCACCAGGTCCTGGTCGAGACACTCGTACACGAAGCGGTCGAGACCCTTTCCCTCGGCGAACTGCCAGGTCCCCAGCCCGATGGGAGAGATCTCGATGCCAGTGCGCCCCAGCTGAACGCGGCGCGCTCCTGACGGTGTCGCACTCATCAGGATCCTTTCTATCGGGTGACTGGACAGGTCCCATTGTAAGGGGGGCATCGCGACACGCCAAACGTAATCAACCCCTTTAGCAGTTTCTGGTATGACGGGAGTTATGCGCGTGACGGGTGTCAGACATTTGAATCGCATCATCAACAACAGTTGACCGATGTAACAGGAGCCACAGAAATCGATCAATAGCCAGCCTTGGAGCCCATTTCGGTGTTACTCATGATGCTAGGTATACCTATATATTATTAGAGTTAATTATTGTGATTCAAACGTCTGACACCGGGGGAGCCTTCAATGCAAAAAACGCAAGATCTCAGGTTTGACCCCGGTGTTGCTCGTTGATCAACTCATGGACGAACAGGGGGGTCAGACACTTGCACGCGCTCAACTCCCATCAGCACTTCGATTGGCGTCAACGCGTGAAATTGTCTGACGCCCTTCATCATTTATCGCCCAGGCACCGGTCGATGTGGTCCCTGCACGCCTTCAGCAGCTCGTCGGAGAGCGGCGTGCCTTCGATCGCGCGGGCGAGCGTCAGGCCGCCCACCATCATGGCCAACGCCGCGAGGGCCTCGGCCCGGGATTCGTCCCGCCCCGCTTCCCGCTCGTGGGTGGCTATCTCGCCTGCGACCTCTTCTATGCCGGCCGCCAGCGCGCGCCTGACCGGCACGTCGGCCCGCGCGATCTCGCCCGCGGTCGCGGGCAGCGGACACCCCAGCGACGGGTTGTCCCTGTGCGCGCGGGACAGGTAGCTCCTTGCCGCCGCCCGGAGCCACTCGGCGCCCCTGGAATCGCCTGCGGCGGCGCAGAGGTTCGCTCTCGCCTGGCACATGGCCTCCGTGACCGTCTCGGCGACCAGGGCATCCTTTGAGGGGAAGTGGGCGTAGAAGCCTCCCACCGTCATACCGGCACCGTCCATGACCTCGGCAACGCTGGTGCCGCTGATGCCCCGTTCCCTGATACGGCGGGCCGACGAGTCCAGTATCCTGCGCCGGCTCCGCTCCTTCTTCTCGGTCTTCGTGACCATCACGGCCTCCTGTCCGCCGGCGTACTACTTCTCGAGGCGCGCGGTGACGAACGTCTGGACGTCGGGAGGCGGCTCGACCTCTTCCCGTAGCACCAGGCGGACGGCGTCCTCTCCGCCACAGGTCGGGGTGCATACGCCGCAGCCGATACACACCCCGGGATCCACCGCGGCGACGTCGTCCACCGAGACCGCCTCCACCGGGCACCTGTCCTCGCACAGCCCACAGGCTATGCATCCGTCGGCGTCCACCCGGGCGACGTAGTTGGAGCGGGAGTAGGTCTTGAGCCCCAGCCCCCTGCTCGCGCGAAAGAACCCGCAGCAGCAGGAGCAGCAGTTGCAGATGGTCCCGATGCTGCCCTCGATGTTGTCGCACACGTGGACCAGGCCCTCCTCGGTTGCGGAGCGCAGTATCTCCAGCGCCTCGTCGAGCTCGATGCGCCTGGCCATTCCCATCTCCACGAAGTATCGGCCCATGCTCCCGAAGTGCATGCACCTCTCCAGCTCGTGCCCGCAGCCCTCGCCGGTCATCTTCGTTATCTGGCGGCAGGGGCAATGGCCGACCGCCATGAAAGACATCCCGGCGAGCTTCTCACTGACGGCGTCGAACGGGAGCACCTCCGACCCGTCGGCCAGCGACTCACTGATGGGTATGACCCGTATGAGCGGCACGCCCCTGGCCATCTCGCCGCCGTACTCCTCCATGACGTACTTCTTCCACAGCGGAGCCAGCGCCCTGGTGTCGGGCGTGTCCTTTCCCGCCAGGAAGGGTGCTTCGACATAACCGACAACACTCGGCAGGAGACGGTAGACGCGCTCACGACCCGGCCTCTGCTCGGTGAATACGGTGCCCCGGTGGGCCATGCTGTCCAGTATGCCGGCGAGCCGGTCGGCCTTCTCCGGCATCATCTCCTCGCACTCGGCGACCGTTTTCGCATCAAAGAAGCTGAGGGAACAGGCGACCTCGGCCTCCTCGTCAGGGTAGAGTATCGGGACTATCTCCATGAGTGTCGGTGACATGGGGGCACCGACCAGCGCCTCATCCAGGTGCTTCGCAAGCCGCTCATACAAGTCCTCGGCCATGGTTACCTCCGTTCGCGATTGTAGATATGACGTATGTAATATTATGAACATAATATGTGGTTGTCAACGTATCGTAGGGTTGTGGGCCTGGAGTTGCGGTTCCTCGGACAGTCGGGGCGGTGTCAGACGTTTGAATCACATAAGCAACAATAGATGACTATATTGGTCAGAAACCATGTAAATCGACCATATGCAGGTCTCGAAGCAGGATTGGCTGTTATTCAAGTGACTGCTATGACCTAAATTATAATATTGTTAAGTATTGTGATTCAAACATCCGACACTTGACTCGGTTCTGTACCAGTCCACGGCCTGGAGCTCCTCTATCAGCGATACTATCGCGCGGTGGTGGTCCCTCGCCTCCTCGCTGATGAGCTCGAGCGGCTCGTGGTAAGGCTCAGCCATCAAGGTCACCTCCCCTGCCCGGTCGACCGGCACGCCCCCCTACTCGACGGCTATTTTCCTCGAGTCCTCCCAGAGCCCGTGGATGTTGCACAGGCTCATCGAGTACAGCGTCCCCGGCTGGTTGACCTGCATCTGAGCGGTGACGGCATGGTGGGTGTATACCGGGCCCTGGTCCACGCCCTTCACCGACTCGCCGTGCGCGTTGAACTCGAAGAGGCCCACCTGGTAGGTGAACTTGTCCCCGTCCGGGTGGAAGTAGAGTGATATCCACCTTATGTGGTGCTCGACGGAGTTCGGGTGAGCGATCTCCTTGCCCACGCTCAACTCGACCTTGAAGACCTGGTCCGCCTTCACCACATCGGGGCAATCGATGACCGGTACGTGCTTCTCCGCCTTCCAGTCGGCCGACTGCAGCTGCTCTCCCAGACCCATTTCCATCCCTCCAATCTCTCGCTTCCCGTGCGGTGCTTCCGCGCTTTCTCGGGCATTCTCCGACCGTGTACCAGGAAGGAACAGTGCTCCCCGCCCTCTCTGAGGAAATGCCCCATACCCGTTTATTCGTCCCCGCGCGCCCCTCCCCTACCCGTCGGTACTACTTAATACGTCCGGAAGAGAAAGAGGACCTGTGGCCAGGTCCTCTTTCGAAAAAGGCCGTGACACGGGGGGTTGTCACTGTGCCTTTACGGGGATCATCTAAAGCCCCCTTCACGGCGGCCCCGGGCTCACCGCCCTCACCGCGCCTCCAGTCTGGCAGAGGAAGCCGGGGTACGAAGCCCGGCCGTCGTCCAGGTCGATCAGCCGGCGGGCGCCGGCCAGGCCGACCAGCCGGGGTATCCTCTCCGAGCCGTATCTCACCGACAGGTCACACCCGCCTTCGCCCGCCAGCCGCCTGCCCTCGGCCAGTATCGAGAAGAAGCTGCTGTCTATGAATCCCGCGCGCCTCAGATCGATCACCACCCTGTCCATGCCGGATGCGCACGCCTCGAGCACGCAGTCCCTGAAGGTGTCCTCGGAAAAAAGGTCCACGTCGCCACGTACCTCGAGGGTCACGGCATCCTCGTCGGAGCTGAATCGGACCTCCAGGTACGGCCCCTCGACGCTGCCCGAGAACATCCTCCTGTTCACCATCGGTGGCTCCTTCCTGGAATGCGTGGCCATGAACCGCCCTCGTCCATTCTCGAAGCGCAACGGCTGTGAGACAACGGATCGGGGGCACAATGGGAAAATACCCCAGCGAACCGGTCGGATTTCCACGGTCGCCCGTTTTGAAACAGGCGACCGCCGGCAGGGTTGGAGCGCACCTGGTCGAATGAACACGTCAGACCGGGTGACACGGGAGCGACACGACGGGGGGGAGATGGCGGAAGCCAAGACGAGGGTCGTGCTGGCGGACGACCATGCCATCGTGCGCAGGGGGATAATGTCCGTCCTGTCGCGCCTCGGGGACGTGGTGGTGGTCGGCGAGGCGGCCGACGGCAGCAAGGCCCTTGACATGTGCATCCAGACCCGGCCCGATATCGTCATCCTCGACATCACCATGCCGGAGATGAACGGCATCGTGGCCGCCAAGGCGATCAGGGAGCTCTGCCCGGATACCTCGATAATCATCCTCTCCATGCACGTCGAGGACGACATCGTGGTCGAAGCTCTCAGGAGCGGCGCCGCCGGGTACGTCCTGAAGGAGGGCCTGCTGGACGAGCTCACGGAGGCGGTGCGGGTGGTCGGAGAGGGAGGTACCTACCTCAGCCCCGACATAGCCTCGGTACTGGTGAGGAAGCTGCTCGACCGCAACGGCGGCGCCTCGCGCGAACGCGCTCCGCTGGACATCCTCAGCGTGCGTGAGATGCAGGTGTTGCAGATGCTCTCGGAGGGCAGGAGCACCAAGGAGATAGCGAGCCGGCTGGGCCTGAGCCCCAAGACGGTGGACAACCACAAGGCCAACATCATGAAGAAGCTGGAGATCTACGACGTGCCCACCCTGGTCCGTTTCGCCCTGAAGACCGGGATCACCAAGCTGTGAACCATGTCGTTCTGGCTACCGGGACTGAAGTCCCGGCCCAAGTCGTTAGCCCTGAAGACCGGGATCACCAAGCTGTGAACCGGGCGTGCGGGGTGGGTGCCTGATGAGCATCAGGACCAAGCTTACCGTCGCCCTGGTAACGGTCGCCGTTCTGCCCCTCACCCTGGTCAGCCTGCTCGCCTATGTCACTACGCGGAGGACCGTCGAGGACGAGATCCGTAACCACCTGGAGACGGTCGCCTCCATCCAGAAACGCAGGGCCGAAGGGATACTGAAAAACGACCGCGAGAGGTTGGCCCTGCTCCGAAGCAGGCGCATGCTGAAGAAGGACCTGGAGCTCCTCGAGCAGACCGGCGACGCCACCTACCTGTCAGGCATATCAGGGAGTCTCCAGGATGCGATGGACGCGGTACGGTCGTTCCACGGTATACAGGTCTACGACCATGATGGAACCCTGGTGGCATCCGCCGGTGAGACCGCCCCCGGGCTCCCCGCCGGCCTGTTGGACCGAGCCGGGAAAGACTCGGTTGTAGACGTCTTCTACCTAGATGATAAGGGACAGTTGGGTCACTATCTGGCAGGCCCGCTGATCCTGGACGGCGAGCTCCTGGGAACCGTCGTTGTCGAGGACGGCGTTGACGACTACATCTCGCTCGTCTCAGATTACTCGGGACTCGGCGAAACAGGTGAGACCGTCCTCGGGTTCGAGAACGACAAGGGCCAGGCCGTCTTCATAACCCCGCTGCGCTTCGACACGGATGCGGCGCTCACTCGTGTAATCGAGACGGGCAAGAGGAACGTGGCCATCATATCCGCGCTTGCCCGGAAGGAAGGCTTCCGGACCGACGCCGTCGACTACCGCGGAGTGCCCATCGTCGCCTCCACCAGGTACATCGAAGACCCGGGATGGGGCCTCGTCGTCAAGCAGAACGCGAGCGAGGCGCTGGGACCGGCGAACCGGCTGGGGCTGCTGCTGGCGGGCGGTGTCGCCGTCACGGCAATGCTGGTGCTCGGGTTGTCGCTGGTGGTCGGCCGTAGGGTCACCCGTCCCATTCTCGAGCTAACCGAGGTAGCCGGCGACATCGCGTCCGGTGAGTACTCCAGGAGGGCCGAAGTCGGCTCCTCGGACGAGGTCGGGAGACTTGCGGCCACCTTCAACGCGATGACCGACGAACTCGTCGAGTCCAGGGAAGAGCTGGAGGTCAGGGTCGAGGAGAGGACCGCCGAGCTGAAGGCCGCCAACGCCGAGCTCGACGACTACGCCCGGACCGTCTCGCACGACCTGAGGACCCTGCTGGTGGCGATCAACCTGAACAGCGAGCTCCTCCGGGAGGAGCTGGTGGAGGGAGGGCACACCGGGCTGGCCGACGAGTACCTGGAACCCATGGACAGTAAGCTGCGGGACTCCTTCACCCTCATCCGCGACCTCCTGGCGGTGGCGCGGGCCGGCAGGGTCCCCGACTCGGTGTCCGAGGTCGAGGTCGGCGAGGTCGTGGAGCGCGTTC
This sequence comes from Actinomycetota bacterium, assembly GCA_043807425.1. Classification (GTDB taxonomy): domain Bacteria; phylum Actinomycetota; class Geothermincolia; order Fen-727; family Anoxymicrobiaceae; genus JAHJCO01. Next base: position 84,944 of record JAZDFZ010000067.1, on the reverse strand, counting down.
TGTCCGCGCTCGGACCGCTCATGAGTGCGAGCGGCGTACGCATCGAGGTCGAGGACGGCCTGGGGGTCATCAGGGCCAACGAGACACAGGTCTACCAGGTGTTCCTGAACCTGCTCACCAACGCCGTGCAGCACAACGAGGCCCCGGCGCCGAGGGCCGTGGTGTCGTACCTGGGCAGGGACCCGGACGGGGCACATCGATACCGGGTCTGCGACAACGGGAGCGGCATCCCCTCCGAGCAGCTGGACGAGCTCTTCGTGCCCTTCAAGCGCGGCGCCTTCGGCGGCCACGGGGTGGGCCTGGCCACGGTGTGGAAAATAGTGAAGACCTACGGGGGCGACATCAGGGCCTACAACGACGGCGGCGCATGCTTCGAGCTCACACTGCGCGACCTGGAGAGCCTCTCCTGACCCCACCGTCGTTCTTGAGCCCGGCCTCTCAGGCCGGGAAGATCCCCAGATCTTGAGCCCGGCCCCTCATGCCGGGTAAATCGCGGGGCTGAGAGCCCCGCCTCAAGCAACTTCGGGTCAGGCATGCTTCTCCAGGACCATCTCGAAGAGGGCCTCCACCCTGGTCTTGAGCTGCCCGACGTCGCCTGTGCCGTAATCGGTCTCCAGGTACAGCATGGGCACTCCGGCCTCCTCCAGCGCCCGCTCGACCTTGAACGCCTCGACCGCGTACGGGTCGCAGAACTGCAGCGTGTGGTAGATCACCGCGTCCACGTCGTACTCCCGGGCCAGCCCGAGCACGTTGTCCACCCGCTCCTCGTTGGGCGTGAACACCGCGCAGTCGGTCTTCAGGTAGCGGGCGGCGATCGCGTCCAACATACCCTCCACGTCGTCCGGCTCCTCGTCCACAAGGTTGCGGAAGTACCTTATCCCGGTGCAGAGCTCGTCCATCGCCACCACGGCGCCGGAGGTCTCGATTATGCCGTAGAGCTTCCAGTTGGGGATGGCCATTGGACAGCCGCTGACCAGGATCCGCGGGCGCGCCGATACTCCCGCGCTCTTCCCGGTCTCGGCGCGCTTCTCCAGCTCGTCGCAGAGCTCGTTCACCTTCACGGTGAGCCTGCGCGGGTCGTCGTAGAAAGCGATCTGGTTGACCAGGAGGGCGTCCAGCCCCGAGATGACCGGGGGGTCGCTCTTGCGCAGCTCAGCGAGGCGCAGCAGCGCCTTTCGCTTCTCGTTCACAACCTTCACGGCGCCGGCGAGCGCCCGCCTCTCGACCTTCCTTCCGGTGAGCTCCTCGAGCCTGGTCAGCAGGTCGCCCACTTCCCCGCGCCACATGTCGACATCCCTGGGACCCTTGCGCTGCGGCAGCTCCATGACGTGCACGGGCTGCATTTCGCCCAGTATCTCGAAAAACTTCTTCTTGCCGTCGCAGGTGGTCTCGCCCACCAGCAGGTCGCACGACTCGTAGTAGGGGCACACCTTCGCCAGCTTGAAGCCCAGGGACGACCTGATCAGAGGGCAGATGTTCTGGGGCAGGTACCTGCCGACCTCCTCGGGCGCGATCTCCACCCCGCCGCACAGCCCCACCGCTATGCCTCCCGCCGCGATTATGAGCTCTTCGGGGACATAGGTGCAGAAGGTGCCCACCACCACGCCTCCGGCCTTCCTGTGGTTGACCAGCTCCCTGACCCGCATCCCGTGGATCTCAGCGAACACGTTGTCGAAGTAGGCCATCCTGGAGGGGCGCCCCTTCTGCGACAGGTAGACATCCTGGTAGAGCGTGGGGAGGACCTCCAGGAGCCCGTCGTGCGCCTCGAGGTCGATCCCGAGCTCGGCCCACATCCTGCGGTTGTCGTCCATCAGAGACATCCTTTCACTCGAGACTTGTTAATTAGTATTACTTATATTAGAATCAGTACTGTTAATCCTAACCCGCATTAGAGAAGGTGGTCAAGATGAACACCGAGAACCTCAGGCACCTGGTCGCGCTGGCGGACACCGGGAGCTTCACCGAGGCCGCGGCCCGCTCGGGTGTGACGCAGCCCGCGGTAAGCCTGGCCGCCAGGAAGATGGAGCGCGACCTGGGGGTCAAGCTCTTCGAGCGGGTCGGCAACCGCTTCGTCCCCACCCCCGCGGGGAAGATCATGCTCGAGCATGCCAGGGAGATGCTGAGCGCCGAGGACCGCCTTCTGTCGTCGCTGGCGCGCAGCACCGACGTGGCGTCGGGAGTGCTCAGGGTCGCGGCGAGCAACATACCGGGGGAGTACGTCCTGCCGCTGCTGCTGGGTGAGTTCCGCGGGACCCATCCCGACATCGAGCCGATGCTCGAGGTCACCGATAGCGCGCGCGTGGAGGAGATGGTCATCTGCGAGGCCGTGGAGGTGGGATCCGTGGGCGCAGTTCACGCGGAGGGACTGGAAGCGACCCCCTACTGCCCGGACACGCTCAAGGTCGTCTGCCATCCCGCCCATCCCATGGCCGGGAAGAAGGGCGTCAAACCCGCGGCGCTCATCAAGGAAAAGTTCATCCTGCGCGAGGAGGGCTCCGGGACCCGGGAGTTGATGCTCTCCGCCCTCTCGGGAGCGGGGCTGGACGTGTCCCGGTTGACCGTGGAGATGGAGCTCGGGAGCACGGGATCGGTCATATCCTCGGTCGAGGCGGGGGCCGGTATCTCCATGGTGTCGCAGTGGGCCGTGAACGGACCCATTGCCGAGGGCGCCCTGGGCGAGATCAAGGTGGCCGGCCTGAAAGCCACCCGCCAGTTCAGCCTGATCAGGATCGCAGGTCGGGACCTGAGCCCGCAGGCGGCCTCTCTGTTCTCGTTCATCCTGGCGAAGAAGGCGTTCCTGAAGAAGCGCGCGGCGGCCTGAGTACGCGCCCGACGCGTGTCACTAACTGCTGGAAGGCTTCTCTTCCACCGTGAAAGTTGCGGCCTTCCTGTCGTTTCCGCGGTACCAGGTAACCTCCAGCCTGCCGCCCACGCCGGCCTTCCGCACGGCGGCCACCAGGTCGTTCATGGTCTCCACCGTCTGCCCGCCGGCCTCCACGATAACGTCCCCGTCCTGCATACCCGCGTTCGCGGCCGGGCTGCCGGAGAGCACCTGCGTAACGTATACGCCCTGCTCGACGGGGAGCTCGGACGTGCCGGCCGACCCCTCGGTCAGGGTCTGCCCCAGCACGCCCACGTACGGGTGGGAGACTGGCCGTCCCGCGATCAGGTCGTCTGCGACCTGCTTCACGGTATTCACGGGGATCGCAAAGCCTATGCCCTCGGACCCGCCCGACTGGCTGGCGATGATGGTGTTTATCCCTATCAGGGCGCCGCTGGAGTCGCAGAGAGCCCCTCCCGAGTTACCCGGGTTGATGGAGGCGTCGGTCTGGATGAGGTCGGTGAGGACGGTCGACTGCCCCGTCGTCTCGTTCGTCGCGGGGACGTTCCTCTGCAGCGCGCTGACTATGCCGGCCGTTACGGTCTTCTCGAACCCCAGTGGGCTGCCGACGGCGACCACCAGTTCTCCGACCACCACGTCATCCGAATCGCCCGGGGTAATCGCCGGCAGGCCCGCCTTGTCAACCTGGACCACGGCAATGTCGTTCTCGGGGTCCGTGCCCAGCACCTTCCCGGTGAGCTCCTCGCCGCCGGCCGGCGTCACGGTGATCTCCCGGGCGTCCTCGACGACGTGGTTGTTGGTGATTATGTACCCGTCGCTCGAGTAGATCACGCCCGATCCGGTGCCTTCCTGCTCAGTCGACTGGAAGAACGGGTTTGGCTGCCCGGATATCCTCACGTCTATGTTCACCACCGAGGGGGTCACCTTCTCCGCGACGGTCGCCACGTCCGTGGCACCCTGGGTGGGGCTGGCCGCCCTCGAGCCGCCGGCACTCTTTATGCTCGTGACCGCGCTGCCGGCGTTCCTCAGCCTGCCCCTCACCAGGTCCAGCGGGCTCACCCCGAACGCCACGGGCAGCAGTAGCAGCACCAGCAACGCCCCCATCACCGCCGCCACTACCGCGGTCAGGGCCGTCTTCCACAAGCCCGGGGCGTTCCGGCGGCGTGCCGGGCGCGATGGCGCGCCCGGGGCTTGAGCGCCATATCCATACTGACCGTAGTATCCCTGCGCGTGGGCAGCCGGCCCCCGGCCGGGTGGCATCGTCGAGCCCTGGTCCCATTCCATCCTTACCTCCTACCGAGAATTCACCTCTACCGGGAATTCACCTCAACCATCTTTTCTCACAATCCGTTCCCCGAGGTGCCCTGCTGCGCGGACGCGCCGTCGGCGATCATGATCATGGTGCCGTCGCCCTGCATATCCCGCCGGACCGTAACGACCCTCGCATCGTCCCCGGACCCGAAGCTGAACACCGTGCCCGATGCGGTGACGCCGCCGGGCCCGCCGGAGAGTGACAGCTCCTTCTCCTCGAAGCCGCTCTCCTTCTCGAGTTGCTCCCTGTACCAGGCAACGACCTTCTCGGAGGAGTCCGAGGTCTGATACATAGCCAGCGGACCCCCCATGGGCCCCATCCCGGGCCCGCCATCGGGTGCGCTCGAGCCCGGCATCGGGCTCGATATCCCCGGAGCGCCGTCCATCGGGGGAGGAGCGCTGCCCTGCGGAAGGTCCGCGGGAGGGCCTCCGGAAGTCCCACCGCGCGGCCCCCCGGAGAATATTGCCTCGGTGGCGCCCGGGTAGACGGGGACACCAAGGTCCTCGGCGTCGACGGCCTTCCCGGCATCCGTCGTCTTGGAGTCCCCGCCGGTGGTCTGGCCGGCGGAGCCCCCGCACCCCGCAAACAGCAGCGCCGCCATCAGCAGGACCGTTGCGACCAGGAACAGTGCTCTCTTCATCTTCTCCTTATCCTCCCAAACGGGCCCTGTCTCCGGGCCTCGCCCATCAGACTGTGATCTCGCTCAGGCGCCCGTCGGTCATGTGGAACGCCCTGTCCGACACACTCAATACGCTCTCGTCGTGAGTCACCATCAGGACACACTTCCCGTTCTCCTTCGCCAGGGCGCTGAGGATGGCGATGACCGTCTGACCCGTCGCGGTGTCCAGGTTGCCGGTGGGCTCGTCGGCCAGGATGACGTCGGGGTCGTTGGCCAGCGCGCGCGCGATCGCCACCCGCTGGTTCTCCCCCCCGCTCATCTTGTTGGGCCTGGCCTTGAGAAGCCTGCCGCCGATGCCCATCCGCTCCAGGAGCCCGGTCGCGCGATTCCTCTGCTCTTCCGGAGAAATGCCCATGATGTCCATGGGCAGCATCACGTTCTCCAGCGCGGTCAGGGTCGGGATCAGATTGAAGAACTGGAACACGAAACCCACACTCTCCCTGCGGTAGTCGACCAGGTCGGCGGAAGGGGCGAGTATGTCGTGGCCCGCCACCTCGATGGCGCCCGAGTCGGGCTTCTCCAGCGAACCGATGACGTACAGCAGGGTGGTCTTGCCCGAGCCCGAGGGGCCCACGATCGTAGTGACCTCCCCCGCGTCGGCCGAAAAGCTCACCCGGTCAACCGCGGTGACGTCCCCCGCCTTGACCTGGAACGTCTTGCTGACATCATCGACCTCGAGAATCTGCTCATGCATTCTGCGACCTCATTCCATGCTCAGGACCCGCGCGGGCCTCAGTCTCGTTATCCAGAGGACCGGGATCGCCATGCCCACCAGGCTTATCCCGATGAGTATCAGCACGCCGTAGAGGAACAGCGTGCCACGGTAGACTACGTTCAGCTTCGCCGCCTCCTTCTGCTGGGTCTGCGCCCCGAAGTTGAACCGGCTCCCCTGCTTGTAGAGGCCGTCGCCGCTCATAGCCCTCATCATGCCGGGGCCCCCGGGGCCGCTCTGCTGGGTCTGCTGGCTTGTGGATGCACCGGTATCGGGCAGCAGCCAGTTGCCCATGCTCTGGCCGATCAAGGCCGTGACCCCCATCGCCAGGATTATCGCCACCAGGCAGATGCACAGCACCTCGACCGCGAACTGGCCGATGACCTGCCTGTTGGTCGAGCCGATCGCCTTGAGAATTCCCAGCTCGCGCGTCCTTCCTCCGACTATGATGAACATCGCCAGAAGGATGATGAGGGCGCAGGCCCCCAGCGCCCCGGCCAAACCTATCATCGAGGTGTTCCTGGCCTTGATCACCGGGTCCGCGATGGACTGGTAGTCGGACAGGTCGGTGGCAAACGCGTACTTGTCGTCCGTCCCTTTCGTCTCGGTCTTGAATGTAGCCTTCAGCGCAGCGGTGTCATCCACCGAGTCGAAGTAGTAGGAGCCAAGGGACAGGTACCCCGGCGTAGCGTTGAGCTTCTGCACCACCGAGGTCGGGGCGTAGAAGGAGCTGCCTGCCGGGTTGAAGGCCTGTCCGTCGGTGCCACCCTCCTGGCTCTGCCCTTCGGCCTCAACGGTCTCGTAGATGCCGACTATCTTCAGTTCTATTGTCGAGTCGGCACCCGACGCGCCGCTTATCTGCGCCTCGATGGTATCGCCGACCTTCAGGTCGTTCTCCGCGGCGAGGTTCTTCTCGATCAGCACCACCGGGTTCGCTTTCTGGTAGTCCTCGTAGGTAAAGAAGGCACCCGACACCAGCTTCTTGGCCCCGGTGGAAAAATCGGACGCGGAGGCGCCGTTGGTATTCCCGTTGAAGGAGAACATGCTGGCGTTGCTGGTTCCTCCGAGACCTCCGCCGCCGGGTCCTTCGTCGCCCTGCCTCATGGAGAACATCTGCTGGAGGCTGGTGTTGGTGATTCCCGGGACCGTCACCATCGACTCCAGCACCTTGTCGTAGGTCTTGATGTACTCGTCCTGCGAGAACTCGTCTGTGAGCTCCTCGGGGACGAGGTTCTCCACCCGGTTGGCGAAGGTCTGCGCCTCGGTCATGCTGCGCGCCTCGGCCTGCCGCTCCGCCTGGCTCTTCTCGCGCTCGGCCTCGAACTGCTTCATCTGGTACTCGGAGCTCACCTTGATCTCACCGTAGTTGCCCACCGTGGCCTTGATGGTCTCGACCTGGCTGTCGGCCGCGAGCTTGACGGCCAGCATGGACATGGAGAAAGTCAGGCAGACGAACAGCAGCACCACCAGTATCAGGTTGCGCGTGTAGTTGCGATGGAAGCTCCTGAAGCCCCTGTGAAATGATCTCATCTTGCCCGCCTATGAGTCCGGGTACCCGGCAAGAGGTATCGTGACCTCTTCGCCGTAGTCGGTACCGCTCGTCTTGCGTATCACCAGTGAGGTGTTGTCCTTGGTGACGCCCGCGTTCTTCTCGGTGCTCATGGGGTTCAGGTCGAAGAACACGAAGACCTTGTCGATGCTCTCCAGCTCCTTGAGCTTGTAGGTGACCGCCTGCAGGTCCTCATAGCTGAGCAGCGCGGCGGAGATCTCGTTCTCGTCCACGTACCCGCCATACGTCGTGGTGGTCCCGTAGTAGTCCTCGTAGGCGTCCGCGTCGATGCCGGGGCTCGTGAGGCGGAATGAGTACTCCGAGAGGTCGACCAGGTGGTCCGTGGATGCGTTCATGATGGTGAACTCCACCTCGAGGTAGTCGCCCTTGACCTCGCGCCCGCCCGATGAGAGCACGCTCTTGTTGGAGTCGGGCCTGGTCGCGCTGACCGCGGTGAACCGCCCGCCGACGAGGTCGGCCGCGCTCTTCGGGGTGGTGGAGGTCGTCTGTTCGGTGCTCGACTGGCTCGTCCCGGCGGTCCCTGTGCCGGAGCTCTCCGGCACCGAGGTCTCAGTGGTCGCCGGTGTGGTGGACTCGGTGGTCGCCTCCTGCTCGGTCACCCCGGGCGCCAGCTTTGTCGCGGTGCCGGTGGATTGAGCCCCGCCGCCCGAACTCCCGCAGGAGGCAAGGACCGTGGCCGTCATGGCCAGGGCAGCCAGCACGCACAGCCAGGTACCGACCCGCCTGTACCTTGACCTAACCGTCATCTCGCATCATCCCTTTCTCCCGCCGTCCGCTCCACGAGGAGCCTGGTAGTGCCGTCTTCAAGGGTTGTTGTACATGTGAAGCCTGAGAAAACGCTTAGGGATGCTTCTTGCCCGAGGCGTGATTCTTGAAGGATTGGGCCGGGACTTCAGTCCCGGTAGCGTCCGGTCAATCTTCGGAGGCGGTGGGTGGGACCTCGAAGTGAGCCGGTGTCGGAGGGGTACCGGGCTGTTTCCTGGCAGCGTGGCGGGTCAACGGGAGGCGGACGGTGACTGTGGTCCCCTCACCCTGTACGCTCTCGATCTCCACGGTGCCGCGGTGCATCTCGGCGATCCGCCTGGCGATGGACAGGCCCAGGCCGTACCCCTCGACCCTGCGGGCGGAGTCCGCGAGCTTGCCTCGATAGAAGCGGTCGAACACGTGGTCCAGGTCCTCGGAGCCTATGCCCAGGCCCCGGTCCGCCACCGTGACCACCGCGTGGCGGCCGGCGGTGGTCGTGGAAACCCGGACAGTCGTACCGGCCTCGCTGTACTTGATGCTGTTGTCGAGAAGTATGACCAGCAGCTCGACGAGGCTCGCACGGTCACCGGGGATCTCGATATCCTCGCCGCCGGTTTCGACTGTGATGCCCGCCGACTGCGCCGAGTGGTCGACTCGCTCCAGCGCCGCTTCGACCACGTCATTCAGCGATACGCTTCCCAGGACGGCCCCGGTCGCCTCCTCGTACTGGGCCAGCTTGAGAAGGCTGTTCGAAAGGGACTCGAGCTTGCCGATCTCCTCGATGTTGCTCTCCATGAGCTCGCGCACCTCGTCCGGCGACAGCTCACCACCCCTGAGCGCGACCTCTATCTCGGTACGCATGGCGGTCAAGGGGGTGCGCAGCTCGTGGGCCGCGTCGGAAGTGAACCGGCTCTGCAGGTCGAACGCCTCCTGCATCGGGCTCAGCTGGCTCTTCGCCAGCCAGTAGGAGAGGATGCCGGCCAGGAACAGGACCGCGATGTTGAAGTAGACGAGCGAGAGCCCGATGTTCCGCTTGACCTCGTGCACAGCTCCAGGATCGAAGCGTCGCGGGAACTCCGGGGGCGGCGGTTCTATTATCAGTATGCGCTCGCCCACTTCGAGCCTGCGCTCCAGCGGACCCGAGCTCACGCGGTAAACGGCGTAGCTCAGGAACCCGCTGACCAGCATGATCAGCGCCAGGTACCCAAGGGTCAGCTTCACGAGGGTCCGCCTGAGGTTCACGCCTTCTCACCTACCCTGTAGCCGAAGCCCCGCACCGTGTGGATGAGCTCGGGGCCCTCAAAGGGCTTGTCCACCTTGCTGCGAAGGTACCCTATGTAGACCTCGACCGTGTTCGGCAGGACGTCGGCGTCGTAGTCCCAGACGTGCGCGATTATGCTCTCCCTGCTCAGCACTATATCCTGGTTGCGCATCAGGTACTCGAGCAATGCGTACTCGGTCCGGGACAGGGGTATCCGGCTGCCGGCGCGCTCGGCCTCGAAGGTGCCGGTGTCCAGCGTCAGGTCCGCGACCCGGAGTGTCTCTCCCACCGTGCCCCGCGGGCGGCGCAGCAGTGCCCTGACCCTGGCCAGCAGCTCCTCGAAGGCGAACGGCTTGACCAGGTAGTCGTCCCCGCCCACGTTGAGGCCCTGCACGCGGTCGGCTACCTTGTCCCTGGCGGTCAGGAAGAGCACCGGGACCGCCATCTCGCGAGAGCGGACCTCGCGGCAGACGTCCATTCCGTCGCGGGATCCCGGCAGCATGCGGTCGATTATCAGCAGGTCGTACTCCTGTGTCACGGCCAGGCCCAACCACTCGTCGAAGTCCAGCGCGATGTCGACCGCGAACGACTCCTGCTCCAGCCCCTTCTTGACGGCCTTCGCTATCTTCCTGTCGTCCTCTATTACCAGTATCCTCATCGTTACACCCCCACCCCAACCCTCCCCCCTCGAGGGGAAGGGAGGAATCGGGTATTCCTCTCAGAGTTCCCAATAGTATGACAGTGCGAGACGCTGTCATGTTCCGCGAATGGCTGTGAGGTCCTTCGATCTACTTCTAGAGCCGCCGCCTGAGAATCGGCTGAGTATCGATTTCTATTGCTTTTCTCAGTCTACGCTCAGGAACCGGCCCTACAATCGAGCCTGAGAGAGGGACAGGCATTAAGAGCGTACGAAGGAGAAGTAGCATGGAAGAGACCACCGGCGGTACGCCGGAAAGCAAGACCGAGGAGATAGCCCCCTCCGCCGCTTCCGAGGCCCCGGCGGGCGAGGGTACCGCAGCCGTTGCGCCGGCGAGCCCCTCGTCGCCAAAGGCCTCGAAGCCGCGGGACTGGAAGACGATCGCACTCGTCGCCGTCTCCAGCATAGCCGTACTGCTGCTCGTCGCGACCATCGTTCTGGCGGTCACCGGCGATTTCGGCGGTCACAAGGGACTCCGGTTCGAGGACCGATGGCAGCAGCAGGGGCAGGGCCTCCAGAAAATGCCGGGGCAGGGACCGGGTTCGCGGAAGTGGCAGGACGGCGAGGATCAGCTTCCCAGGTTCCGCAGGCAGCTGCCGGACCAGTCGGCACCCGGCCCCGATACGACGACAGAGCCGGCTCCCGGGGTCCCCAGTACGCCGGGACAGGGCTCGAGCATCTAAGACCCGACAGAAGTAACCTCCACCCTGGAGGCGGCGGTCCCCCCTACCGTCGCCTCCTTCCTTTTGTCCGACCTGTTCGCCGGTGCCTCTCTGTTAGAATCGAGCGGCACAGCCACGCCCGGAACCACAGGGGGTAATCATGGACGCGAAGGACGCCACGGGATTCACGGAAGAGGCCAACCGCTGCTTCCGCCGGGACTCAGGCCTGGACTGGACGGATGCCACCGACCACGAGGCGTCACGCCGCGGTTTCATCGCGAGTCTCGATGACACGGCGATCAGGACGGATGACGGCCGATGCGTGTGGGACCTGGCACCTTACTCCTTCCTGGAGCAGGAGGAGCCCCCCGCCACCGTCAACCCGAGCCTCTGGCGGCAGGCCAGGCTCAACATGGCGCACGGCCTGTTCCAGGTGACCGACCGCATCTACCAGGTACGCGGACACGACCTGTCGGTCATCAGCTTCATCCGCGGCGATGACGGGTGGATCGTCATCGATCCCCTCATCTCGGCCGAGTGCGCGAGGGCCTCGCTTGAGCTGGTCTTCGAGCACGTCGAAAAACGCCCGGTCACCACGGTCATCTACACCCACAGCCATATCGATCACTTCGGCGGTGTGCAGGGCATCATTTCCGTGGAGGACGCCAGGACCCGGGGGGTCGGGATCATCGCGCCCGAAGGGTTCATGGAGGCCGCCGTCAGCGAGAACGTGATGGCGGGACCGGCCATGGCCCGGCGGGCCGGCTACATGTACGGCACCCTCCTGCCACGTGGACCCAGAGGCCAGGTGGACGCCGGCCTGGGGAAGGCGACCTCGTCGGGGACGGTTACGCTCATCGAACCCACGCACTACGTGAGAGAGACCGGCCACGAGATGACCCTGGACGGGGTCCAGGTCGTCTTCCAGGTGACACCTGGCACCGAGGCGCCCGCGGAGATGAACTTCTTCTTCCCCGAGATGTCCGCCCTGTGCATGGCGGAGAACTGCTCACACAACATGCACAACCTGCTGACACTCAGGGGTGCCCAGGTGCGTGACGCCAGGGCCTGGTCTCACTACCTGGACGAGGCGATAGGTCTCTTCTCCGGCGAGGCGGACCTGGTCTTCACCAGTCACCACTGGCCCGTATGGGGCCGGGAGCGGGGACTCGAGTACCTGAAAAAACAGCGTGACATGTACAGGTATCTCCACGACCAGACCGTGCGCATGCTCAACGCCGGCTACACGGGCATCGAGATCGCCGAGACGCTGGAGCTACCCGGGGAGCTCGCCCGGGAGTGGTACAACCGGGGTTACTACGGAAGCGTCAGCCACAACGTGAAGGCCATATACCAGCGGTACATGGGGTGGTTCGACGGCAACCCGGCCAACCTCCACCCCCTGCCGCCCGTGGAGGCGGGCGAGAGGTACGTCGAATTCATGGGTGGAGCCGACGCGCTACTCGGCAAAGCACGTGAGGCGTACGGGAACGGCGAGTATCGCTGGGTGGCCCAGGTCGTGAACCACCTGGTGTTTGCCCAGCCGGACAACGAGGCGGCGCGCTCGCTGCAGGCCGACGCCCTGGAGCAGATGGGGTACGTCACGGAGAACGCCACCTGGCGCAACTTCTTCCTGACGGGCGCCATGGAGCTCCGCAACGGTGTTGTCGAGGATGCATCACGCGCCCAGGCGGGGGCCCCGGACCTGGTGCTCTCTCTCACCCCCGACATGATATTCGACGCGATGGCGGTCCACCTGGACGGGCCGAAGGCGGCCGGGAAGAGCGTACGGGTAAACGTCCGCTTCACGGACACCGGAGCCGACTACCATCAGGTGCTGGAGAACTGCGTGCTCAACCACGGCGAGGGCTCCCTCGAGGATGCGGACGTCACCCTGAGCCTTCCGTTCCGGCTTCTGGGTCAGATCGTCGGCGGGACCGCGGACCTCCAGGCCGCCCTGGGCGGGGGCGAGGTGGCCGTCGAGGGCGCGGGAGAGAAGCTGGGCGAGCTCTTCTCGCTGATGGACCGCGACGACTCCTGGTTCAACATCGTCACCCCATGAGGTGACAGGTACTTTTAACCCCTTTTGTTAATAGTGGGCATCCGGTAGTAACTACAGGGGTTAACAAAAGGGGTTAAAAGTACCTGTCACCCGGTTCACGTCAACGCCATTGTGTCAAGACGTAGCTTCTCGTACCCAACCCCGCGCGCGGCGCCTTCTCCAGGTGCCTCCACCACTCCATCCCCGAGAGGGCCAGGAGCCTGTCCGGGGCGGCGAGCACCTCGGGGGTGTCCGCCAGCGTTCCCGGGCAGGGGGTGGCCGAGTTGACCAGGTCGGCGGACGCCTGGTCCAGGGCTACGGGATCGCGCGAGACCAGAACGCCGATGTCCGGGAACACCGGGTCGTCGGAGAAGTCCTCGCAGTCGCAGTGCCAGGTCACGTCCACCAGGGCGTTCACGTAGACGGCCTTCTCCCGCGGGAAGCACGATGCGGCCGCGGCGGCCGCCTCCGCGAGCCCACCGGCGAAGCGGTCCAGGTCGTGCGCGTAGGTGATGGCTCCCTCATCGCAGAAACCTATGCAGACTCCGCACCTCGCGCACTCGTCGTTTATCTCCGCGACATCGCCGACCACCTCGATGCCGGCGCTCTTGCACACCTCAACGCAGCCACCGCACGCCACGCAGAGGTCCCGGTCGATCTCGATGGTGGTGGAGCGGTGCACTTCCCTCTTGGTGCGGCGCCCGACGCATCCCATTCCGAGTTGCTTGACGGCCCCCGCGACGCCGGCCGTCCAGAGGTGCGCCGTGAAGTGGGCGAGTACCAGCAGCGCGTCCGCGCGCGCGATCTCGGAGGCGACGCCCACCGATTCCAGGTTGGGACCCGTCGCGCGCACCTCCACGTCCGGGCCGGCGTCCCCCACCACGAACCGGCACCCCATGGTCTCCTCGGTGAAGCCGTTGTGCGCCGCGGTCCTGCGCAGCTCCCCGGCGGTGAACCTCTCCCTGCAGTAGAGCGTGGTTGTCTCTGTTACGAATGGTCGCACGCCTCGCGCGAGCAGTGACTTCACGATGCTCGAGGCTATCGCCGGCCTCAGGTATGAGGTGCTGCCCATCTCGCCGGGGTGGATCTTTACCGCCACCCTGTCGCCCGCCTCCAGGGATCCAAGGAAGCCCGTCGCTTCCAGCATCCCCGCTATGCGGCCGCTCAGCACCTCGTCCTTGCCACGCGCCGCCGAAGGGGTGAAGAATACCTCGGCCGTCAAATCACCCTCCCGGTTCCACTATGACCTTCATCAGGTCGCTCGCGGGTTCCAGCAGCAGCCGGTATGCCTCCTCGACCCCCTCCAGGGAGACACTCCGCGAGACGAAGCCGGAGACGTCCAGGGCACGATCCGACATCAGGTCTATCGCGCGGCGGAAATCCTCGCCCCTGTACATTAGGGTTCCCTTGAGATCTAGCTCCCCGTCCTGTATCAGGGCCGCCTCGACGGGCACGGGTCCGGCGAACACGCCTACCACCACGACCGTCGAGCCCCTGGGCGCGATCTCAATGGCCCGGGCCAGCGTGCGCCCGTCTCCAACGCACTCGAAGACCGCGGCTACCTCTCCGCCCGCTACTCCCGCCACGTCGTCCGCGGACACCGTTGCGGACACCAGCGCCGCGTCCGCCCCCATGCCGGCCGCCCGCTGTGCGCGTCCCTCGTCACTCTCGAGGGCCACGACCGTGCACCCGCAGGCCTTGGCCACCTTGATTATCATGGAGCCGATCACCCCGGCGCCGATCACTGCGATCGCTTCCCCGGGGGAGACCCCGGACCGGGCGAAGGCGTGGACCGCGACCGCGCAGGGTTCGACCAGCGCCCCCTCGGTGAGGCTCACCCGGTCCGGCAGCGGATGCAGCCGTTCCTCCGGCACCGCGATGTACTCGCACATGGCACCGGGCGCCTGGAAACCCATGACCCGCAGCCCTGTGCAGATGTTGTACCTGCCCGAAAGGCACTGCCGGCACCGCCCGCAGGCCAGCGACGGCTCCACGACCACGCGTCCTCCCAGGAGGTCCTCACTCACGCCCTCCCCGACCGACTCCACCGTGCCGGAGAACTCGTGGCCCTGGACAACCGGGTAGATCACGAAGGGGTGCCTGCCGGCGTAGGAGTGAACGTCGCTCCCGCAGATCCCGCACGACGCCACACGAACGACGACCTCTCCCGGCGCGGCTTCCGGAACGCCCGTCTCCTCGAGAGCGAGGGAGCGTGGGCCCAGAAGGACCAGGCTTCTCACCCGCCGCCCTCCTCGTCGAAAAGCCTGAAGGGGTCGAAGCGGCTGCTCGCTACCCAGGCGAAGTAGGCTATGCCACAGGTGTCGAGGAGCGCCACCAGCCAGCAGGGGGCGCCGCGTCCTTCCTCCTGGTCGAAGTGGTGGTACCAGGGGACGGGCACCGTGGCCCTCCAGCTGCGGCGCAGCCTCGCCCAGAAGATCGCCGAGGAGAGGTCCCATGTGAAGCCGCCCATGCCGAGCGTCGCCAGGTACGTGCGGTCGCGCACGCACAGGAACGAGCCGACCGCCACCATGGCGGAGGCCAGGTACCTGGCTCCTATCCGCCCGAACAGGACCCACTCGCCGCCCGACCTGTACTCGGAGATCAGCATGGCCGTGCCTGCGAGCACCATCGACCATCCCAGCGTCGACACGCGGTCCAGCCCTTTACGACGCAGCCGGCCGACCGCGGGCAGGAGCCCGGCGGCGAGCATCGCGCCGCCGACCCTTCCCAGCATCGGGACCGACAGCTCGCGCGCTGGTGGAAATAGGTATGCGACCTCGCCGGTGGGCATAATCAGCAGGTACTGCTTGGCCTCCAGGGCGTCCCCCAGCTTCTTCAGCCTTCCCATGGCGGGCTCAATGAGCGCCAGGGCGATCACCATGTCAAGCCCCGACAGCACCGCAAGCTTCCTGTTCATTCCCATACCCTGACTCGCGAGACACACCTCGTAGCGACAGATCCCATTATATGCCGCGTGCCTGTTGCGCGGCGGCGGCCCCCGGACATATCATGCGGGTTGCACGATGTCGAGTCCCGCTACCCGGAGGTGAATGCGATGAAGCGTATCGCCGTTCCAGCGATCATAGTCCCGTTGCTTGTGCTCGCGGGGATGGTCTCGGGATGCGGAGGCTCCGGCGGTTCGACGACCCCCGCGACCACGCCGGCAACGACCCCCTCCTCCAGCGGAGGGAGCATCGAGGTGCTGGGGACCTGGATCATACAGGGCCAGTCGGCCGACGTCTACCACCTGACCTTCTACCCGGACAACACCTACGTCATGGCTTATGACGGCCAGTCCCACAAGGGCACCTACGCGGTCGAGTCCGGCTCGGTGACCATCGACGACCCGCGGATGACCTTCGCGACCGTGGAAGGTCCGGAGATGTCACGGGACAAGCTGATCGAGACAAGGGGCACCGAGAAGATCGAGTGGATCAGGGTCTGACCCGATGGCCGAAGTCCCGCCTTATCCCGGCACCGAGAACCTCGCTCCGAAGCGTCCCCACCCGGGCAACATCGCCTTCCGGCGGGGCATCGCGGCCCTGGCTGTAGCGGTGGGGGGTTACCTCCTGGGATTCCTGGTTCCCCTGCTCCTGGGCCTGGCGCGGTCGAGGACGACCGGGGCAAGACTGGTCTTCATGCCGGTGGGGGGCATCATCGCACTCATGCTCTCGGTCGTGGCCATATACACCGGCAAGAAGGTAAAGGCGTTCCTCGACGCGATGCCGCCGTTGAGGCGCCAGTACCTGAGCCGCTTCATGGATCCGGACCTCGAGAGGCGCCGCGCCTCGACCGGCATCACGCTCGGCATAATCGCTATCATCGCCAACCCGCTGATAGGGTTCGCTCTATACGTCCTTTTCAGTTAGCCGCGGGCTGATCGGGCCGTCGCCGCGCTCACTCCACGATGAGCTTCTTGAACTTCCGGACCTCGAACGCCCTTATGATGTCCATGATGCCGTGCATCAGCGCCCAGATCCCGCCGAAGACCAGCAGGGTGTAAGCCTTGGTGATGAAGAACTGGCCCGCGGCCCAGAAAGCGAGGATCACGAGGAGTATGCCGGCGATTAGGCCCATCCACCAGAGGTTGTTAGCTTCCCGCGTCGCCAGCGCCTCGACGATCCAGAAGACGCCGAACACCAGGAACAGGAAGCCCAGGGCGCTCGCGATGTCCGCGAAGACGTCCTTGGGGTAGACCAGCGCTACGATCCCCGCGATGATGAACAGGGCCCCGAACACGATCCAGAGCCACTTCCACCCTTCGGCGACGTAGCCGATGAAGAAGTTCTGGAGCCCCGCCAGGATGAAAAATATCCCGATCAGAACGCCAACCGTGGTCGCCGACGCGGTGTTGAACTGCAGGATGACCAGCGACAGGATAATCCAGATTATCCCCGTCACCAGCCACACCCACCACATCTTCGCCACCATCCCGGCGGTCTCCACCATGTCGCTGTCGGCCATCTCCATAATGCCCCCCTTCTCTCCGGCTACCGGTCGTAGCCCGTTACGGTTCAATTCGCCCGACGTCGGTTTGGTTCCTCCATGTCATCCGGCGTCGCCGGAGCCCCCTTCAGAGTCTCGCGAAGTCGGTGCGGGCTATGATGTCGTCCTGTATCGAGCGCCCCAGGTCGGTGAAGTAGGCGCAGTAGCCCGAGACCCGGACCACGAGGTCCGGGTACTTCTCGGGGTGCGCCTGCGCGTCCAGGAGCGTGTCCGTGTCCACCACGTTGAACTGAATGTGGCGCCCGCCCTCCTCGAAGTAGGCCCGGACCACGGAGGCCAGCTTCGCCACCGACTCCTCCGTCGCGATGAGGCCCGGCGAGAGCCTCATGTTCAACGAGCTGCCGTCACTCAGGGGGCCGGACGCCGCCACGGCGGCCGACCTCAGCACGGCGGTCGGCCCCAGCCTCTCGGTGCCGTTCACCGGCGAGATACCGTTCGAAACAGGCTCTCCCGCCAGGCGCCCGTCCGGCGTCGCGCCGAGGTAGAGGCCGTCTATCACGTGCACGCCGTAGGAGAACATGCCCGGCCTGTAGAACCCTCCCCTGCCGCACCGGTGCTGCCTCACCTCCAGGCAGAAGACGTCGGTGACCCAGCGCGCGATCTCATCCACGCCCTCGTCGTCGTTGCCGTACCTGGGGGCCTTGCCCGCGAGTGCCGCCCTGAGCTCCGGGGCTCCCCGGAAGTCCGTCACGAGGTGGCGGGCGAGCTCGTCCATGGTGAGAAGGCGCTCCTCGAAGACCGCCCACCGGATAGCGGCCAGCGAGTTCGCGACCGTGCCCAGGCCCCGGCCGGTGATGGAGCCGAACTCGTATGCCGCCCCACCGCGGGTCATGTCGTGCCCGGACTCCAGGCAGCCCTCCAGTGTCGATGAGAGAAGTGGATCGGGAAACGATTCGGCATACACGCTGTCCAGAAGCTCAACGGCTCGGACCAGCCTGGCCACGTTGAACGAGAGCTGAGTGACGAAGGCGTCCTGGACGTCCTCGAAGCGGGTCATCTCCCCCGCGGGCGGCGTGGGAGCGCCGACGCGTTTGCCGGCGAAGAGCATCCTGCCCTCAAAGAGCGCCATCTCCAGGACCCCGGCCAGCGAGATGTCGTTTCCGGCTGTGCAGGCGAAGGTGTTCCCCGTGCCGGTCGGCTCGACGCAGCCCACTATCGAGTAGTCGAGGGAGTCCTCGGAAGAGAACCCGTCCGCCTCGAGCTCGGCGGAGATCCTCTCGTCATTGAAGAGCGCTACGCCGGAGGTCGCCCGGTACGAGGCGCATGCCCGCTCGAGGAACCGGGTCGGGGTCTGGAGCGAGACCCTCACCGAGAGGTTATTGGCCAGCGCCTTCAGGTTGTCGTGCGCCTCCAGGAAAAGATAGGAGACCTCGTTTGTAGCGTCGCGCCCCTGCCGGTCGCGCCCCCCTATGGTGACCGTGTTCGAGCCGACCCCGAACTCGCTGGCGGTGTCCTTGCCCACCTCCATCAGCATTATGAGCTCGGTGCCGAGCTTGACGTAGTACTCCTCGATGGCCTCCAGGGCCCGCTCCCCGGTCAGCAGGCCGGCCTCCACGTCGGCACGGTAGAACGGATCGAGGTACTGGTCCACCCGCCCCGGCGAGAGCACCCCCGCCATGCCGTAGCTGATCGAGAAGGCGACCTGGCTCATCCAGAGAGACTGCAACGCCTCCATGAAGTTGCGCGGAGGCAGGGCCGGAACCCGGCGGCAGCGCTCCGCGATCTCCGTCAGCTCGCTCTTCCGTGGCTCCCGTGCGGTTGCGGCCTGCTCCGCGGCCAGCGCCGCGTAACGCCGGGCATAGTCACAGACAGCCCCCGCGCATAGAATCGCGGCATTGTAGAAATCGAGGCTTTCCTCGTAGAGGTCCTCCGCAGGTTCGAGCTGCTCGATCCGTTCGGCGGCTGCACCCGCGATGCCCTCGAAGCCCAGCTCCAGGACCCTGCGGTAACCGGGCACGAAATGTCCCTGCACGTCGAAGACGGTCAGGGCGAGGTTGGGTCTGAGCCCCGCGAGTTCTCTCTGCATGCGCGGCGCCCGGGCGATCGATCGCGCGGTGTGCCCCACGGTCTGGCCCGCGATCTTGCGGACGTTGGCCAGGCCCATGGCCCGGGCTATCCGTGCAAGGGCGGCCGGTCCGAAACGGGGCGTATCAAACAGTCCCGCATCCTTCCACAACCCGATCTTGCGGGCGCGCACGGTGCGGCCGCGCCAGTACGGCAGGATGCTGTCCATGAGCTCGGTTCGATCTGCCGGATCCACGTGGAAGCGCCCGGTCTCGCGGGAAAGCAGGCGGTCGATCTCCATCTCGAGCACGGTATTGAACTCCCCGCGCTCCACCGGTATGACGCCTGCGAGGGCGCGTGCGGTCTTGACCCCGGCCAGCAGCTCGTCGTCATCTATACGGATGGTCTGGGCGCGGAGCGCTTCGGAGAGCGCCAGCGCCGCCCTCATGCACGGCGCCTCGCCCTCGTTCTCCCGCCAGGAGGACGTGTACGAGCGCGCGCGCTCGATGTCGATCTCGTACGGGCTCGAGAGCAGTCGCTCCTTCAGCCTCGCCGCCCTGGCCGACGGCGAGTGCCCCGTCCCGGATGCGACCGGCCGTCCGCTGGAACGACCTGTGGATGAGGTGCCCATGCACAGCAGTATAATTGATTGGCGGTGAAACGACCTTGCGCATATGCCGCGACTCGCGGTTACGAGGAAAGGAGCTCCAGATGGGTGCCGGCTCTATCATCATAATCGGGGCGGGGGTCGCCGGGCTCTCGGCCGGATGCTACGCGCGGATGAACGGTTACGATACCACCATCTTCGAGATGCACGACAAGCCGGGCGGCGTGTGCACCTCGTGGACGCGCAAGGGGTACACCTTCGACGGGTGCATACACTGGCTGGTGGGCTCTCGACCCGGGAGCGAGTACAACCGGATATGGCGGGAGCTGGGTGCCCTGCAGGAGCGCACCATCGTCGACCACGAGGAGTTCTGCCGGGTCGAAGGCGAGGGCGGCAAGGCGCTGGTGATCTACACAGACGCCGACCGGCTGGGCGCTCACCTGAAGCAGCTCTCCCCCGGGGACTCCGCGGTCTTCGACCGGATGGTCTGTGACATCAAGGCTCTGACCGCGATGCCCGCGGCGCCGGAGAACCCCCCCGAGCTCCGCAAGCCGCTGGACGGCCTGAAGATGCTACCGGGGATGCTGCCCCTTGCCGGGCCGTTCATGCGCTGGAAGGGGAAATCGATACAGGAGTTCGGCGCCGGCCTCTCCACGGAGTTCCTGCGCGACGCCTTCCCGCGGGTGTTCGAGGTACCGGACTTTCCCATGCTGGCGGCGCTGATGACCTTCGCGTGGATGCACGCGCGGGACGCCGGGTATCCCGTCGGAGGCTCACTCGAGTTCTCGCGCGCCATCGAGCGGCGCTACCTCGACCTTGGTGGGGCCGTCTCCTACAAGTCGCGGGTGGAGAAGATACTGGTCGAGGGGGGCCGCGCGGTGGGGATCCGGTTGGCCGACGGCAGCGAGCACAGGGCCGACGTCGTGGTCTCGGCCGCGGACGGGCACAGCACCATCTTCGATATGCTGGACGGCCGGTTCACCGACCCCGAGATAAGAGGGTACTACGCGACCTTCCCGCTGTTCCCCGCGATAATGCAGGTGTCCCTGGGGGTCGAGGCCGACTTCAGCGACGAGCCCCACATGGTCAACTTCCCGCTCAGCAAGCCGTTCCTGGCCGCCGGAAAGGCATACGACCGTATCGCCATCCAGCACTACTGCTATGACCCCACCATGGCCCCGGAAGGCAAGTCGGCGCTGGTGGTCTACCTGGAGTCCGACTTCGACTACTGGAAGGCCCTGCGCAAGGACAGAAAGCGCTACAAGGCCGAGAAGGAGGAGGTGGCCTCCGCGGTCATCGCTGCCATCGCCTCCCGGCACCGCGGCTTCGCGGGGAAGGTCGAGGTGGTCGACGTGGCGACGCCCGCCACCTACGAGCGCTACACCGGGAACTGGCGCGGCAGTTTCGAGGGATTCCTCATCACCAACCGGACCAGCAAGTACATGATGAAGGGGATGAAACGGCAGCTGCCCGGGCTCGAGGGCTTCCACATGATCGGACAGTGGCTGTCCCCCGGTGGGGGCCTTCCCCCCGCCGCCCAGCACGGCCGCGAGATTATCCAGGTCATCTGTGCCAGGGACGGCCGCCCCTTCATCGCACGTGAGAATTGACCTCAACCATCTTTTCCCATGTAAATGCACTGAAACACAACCTCAAGCCGCATCACACAAGCGCCCGCCATCGCTATGAGAAATAATGGTTGAGGTGAATTCTCAGGGGATTCACAGCGGTTTTTCACACAAAGTCGGAATTTCCTTAATACCCGTTTGACCTATCGCCTCTAGCATGAAGTCGAACACCGACGCACTGGAGGCATCGATGAACAGGATCCGCGAGGCACTACGTCGATTCGACGTCTACGACGGGCTGGCCTTCGCTCTGATAGCGATCGTGCTTTGCCTTGCGCTGGCGTACTGGAGCAAGTACCCCGTACACATGGACACGTACTACCACATGGGGGTCACCTCCGGTTACGCGCGCGCCGGCGGCGTTGCGCTCCACTCGTTCTGGGAGTTCGCACCCGCGGGCAGGGCACAGCTCTATCCGCCGCTCCTGCACATCATCATGTTCGCCCTCACCGGCCTGGGTCTCTCCACGTTGAGTGCCGGCAGGCTGGTCGCCTTTGCCGCGTTCCCGCTGATCGCCTTCACCACCTGGTACTGCATGAGAAGGCTCTTCTCCAGCCGCACCGCCTTCTACACCACTGTGCTCATCTGCTCCTGCTACCTGCTGTTCTGGCATTCGGCGGTCGAGAGCGCGGCCTCGCTGGTCCTCGTCCTGACACCCCTGATCTTTGTCGCCGTAGAGAGGAACCGCAGGATCGCCGCGGCGGTCCTGCTGGCGCTGGCGCTCTACAGCCATCTCACACTGGGCCACCTGGTGGCGTTCGCCCTGCTGATCTACGCGGTGCACAGGCGCGAGAACTTCAAGGAGATCGCGGTCGTGCTTGTGGGGGCGTACCTCCTGTGGCTGCCCTGGGGAATACACATCCTGGCCAACTACCGCTCCTTGAGCTTCAGCAGCCCTACGGGCGGCGGGATCTCGATACACGTGCTGATCTGGCTGGTGGCGCTGGCCGGCTTCGTCTACTGCTACTTCAAGAAGGGACGCTACTACCTGCTACCGAGCTTCCTTCTCGGCTTCGTCCCCATCGCGTTCTTCTACCCGGACCGGTTCTGGAACGCGCACGTGTTCATGCCGCTGGCGATGCTCGGCGGGGTAGCGCTCTCCGGGCTGCAGGGATTCCTCGGTGAGAGGGCCTCGAGCCTGCTGCATAGCAGGACGGGTGCCAGGGCGTTTGCCGCCATCGTGATGGCAGTGCCGGTGGCCCTTTTCCTGTTCGTAGACCCGGTGTACGCCACGGGGGGCCGCGGTGCGGGACCCGGAGGCGCCGGTACACAGGGCATACGGGCACCGGGGCAGCAGAGCCATCTCCCTGGGAATGGCCAGCTCCCGCCGGGCGCGAACGCCGGTGTCAATGGACAGGTGCCCAACGGCCTCGGCGGCATGCCGTCCCCACCGCAGCAGGGGGGGCGGTACGGTGTATCGGGGACCGTGGTGCAGCCTCCCGCCCCGCCAGGTGCCTCAACGGGACAGCCGGGAAACGGTATCGCCGCGGGTCCGCGGATGAACGGTGGCCCGATGGGTGCCGGCGGGAGCGGCCTGCGCTCCACGAAGACTACGATCCTGACCCTGCTGGGCAACCAGGGGAGCAGCGTCAAGAACGACGGCATGGCCATGCAGCAGTCGTTGAGCGGCTCCCCGCTGATAGGCACGGACGAGCTCGAGCTGGCCCGGATCATCAAGGCCAACAGCACGGAAGACCAGATCGTCCACGCCTCCTCGGGACCACTGGGCAACATGATCACCGGGCTCACGGGACGCGCCTCCACGTCAGGGATGTTCCACGAGGTCAAGTCCGAGGGGAGCAGCGGCCCCGGGGAAGGTTCCGCCGCGGACGCGACCCTGATAGTGGTCCAGGGCGCATCGGGGGGTGCGGGCACCTACGGCACGACGGCGGGAGGCCTCAACCCGGCAAGGATGGGCCCGTCGGGGAACTCCAACATAGACACCTCGACCTACGAGCTCGTCGGCACCGCCGGCTCATACAGCGTCTACCGCAACGCCGCGGCCACCTCGACGGTGACCGAGCGCGGGACGGTCATTCCGTGGTACGTGGTGTTCCCTCTGCTGGCCCTTGCGCTCGCGGCCATCCTCGTCGACTGGTTCCGCACCGGTCCCGACCCGCTCCGCGACGGCGACCCGGCCCCGGTGCCCACCGCACCGGCGCCGACGTCGGAGAGCCGCACGCTCTTCAGCAATGGGCGGGTCCTGGCGATAGTCCCGTGCTTCAACGAGGCACCCACCGTCGCGGATGTGGTCCGAGAGGTCCGGCGCTCATCCGACCTCACCGACGTGCTCGTGGTCGACGACGGTTCGAATGACGGGACGGCGGCGGCCGCGTGGCGGGCGGGCGCGGTCGTCCTGTCGCACAGTGGGAACTCCGGCGTAGGGGCCGCGCTTCGGACCGGGATGCGTTATGCGCTGGACCACGGTTACACCTTCGCGGTGCAGGTGGACGGCGACGGGCAGCACGACCCGGCCCAGATCGGGCGGCTGCTCGTCCCCCTGAGGTCGGGGGAATGCGACCTGGCAATCGGCTCGCGCTTCCTCGGTACCGACGGCTACCGGCCTCCGCCGCTGAGGCGGGCGGGTACGATCCTTCTGTCCCGCGCCGTGTCGGCCGCGACCGGGCGGACCGTGACCGATACCACCTCCGGGTTCAGGGCTATGAACAGGCGCGCGCTCCTCTTCCTGGCCGACCGCTACCCCGACGGCTACCCGGAGGCGGAGTCCCTGGTGCTGCTTCACAGGGTGGGTATCCGCTGGGTTGAGGTCCCGGTTGAGATGAGGGAGCGATCGCACGGCGCCTCCTCGATCCGGGGCGTGCGCTCCATTACCTTCATGGCGGGAACCCTCTGGCACATCGCGCGCGCCGCGCTGCCACCCGTGCCACGCGGGAAAGCCGCGCTCCGACCGTCGCCCGCAACGCACGCGATCGCCAACCCCCAACTCGAGTGGAAGTAACCTGTTGACGGTGCCAGACACAGTCAACCCCCGGTGTTAACCCCCAACCTGGTATGAGGCGGCCGAGTAGGTGGGAATGGTGAAGCTGATGGTGGTGCCCCTGCCCGGCTGGCTGTCGGCACGGATATGGCCACCTTGCGCCTCGACCAGGCTCCTGGCGATACTCAGGCCCAGCCCGGCTCCCCCCGTGGCGCGCGCCCGCGACCGGTCCGCCCGGTAGAACCTCTCGAAGATGTAGGGGAGTTCCTCGGCAGGTATGCCCGGCCCGCTGTCGCTGACGCTGAAGAGTACGCCGCCGGGGCAGGTAGTCGCCTCGAGTCTCACCGTCCCGCCCGGGGGCAGGTGCGTGAGGGCGTTCCTCACCAGGTTGCCCAGCACCTGGTCGAGCCTGTGCTGGTCCGCCCTTACGCGTGGCAGCTCGTCGGGGACACGCACCTCGATGGTGCCGGCCCCCTCGGCCACCTCGTATTCGAACCTCGCCGCCACCGAGCGCACGGTCTGGGCGGCATCCACCGGGACCAGGTCCAGGTCCATCTTCCCGGCCTCCATGAGCGATAGTTGCCTGAGGTCCTCGACCAGCCGCGAGAGCAGGACCGCGTCCTCCATCAGGGAGTCCAGGGCCTCACGGGACTGCGGCACCTTGCCGTCCTGCATCAGCTCCAGCTGACCGCGCAGGGTGGCCAGGGGGTTGCGCAGCTCGTGAGCTATGTCCGCCACCATCTGCCTGCGGAGCTCCTCGTTGCGCTCCAGGCTCTCGGCGAGTGTGTTGAAGGCGTGGCCCAGCTCCTCCACCTCGGCCCCCCCGCCCACCTCCACCCGCTCCGAGTAGTTACCCTCGGCGATCTCGCGCGAGGCGCCGGTCAGCTCCGAGAGAGGCCTGGAGATGCGGTTTGCCAGGTAGAGGCTGAAGATGAGGGCGAGCATCACCCCCAGTACCCCCGCCAGCACGAAGATCCAGTTCAAGTAGCTCGGCTCTGGAGGAGGCGGCAGCCTCTGCGGGAGCGGTGGGGTGGGGTTCGGAACGGGCGCCGGCCGTGGAACCGTCTGCTGGGGGTTGGCCGGCCGGGGGGCGGTGTTCAACGGCTGGGGATTGATCGGTTGCCGGGCGTTCGGGTTGGCAGGGTAGAGCCCCTCATCCACCACGAACTTGTTGATCTGCCGGTGAATGATGATGTTGGCCAGCAGCGCAGAGGCCAGGATGCAGATCAGGGCGACCCCGAGTATAGCCAGGAAGAGTCGCGTCTTGAGGCTAAGTCGTCTTCTGTGCTTTGAACCGGTATCCGACCCCGTAGACCGTCTCAATGATGCTCCAGTCGCCGGCCTGCTCGGCGAGCTTTCTCCTGATGTTGCCAACGTGCGCGTCGATCGTCCTCTCGTAGCCCTCGAAGGAGTCCCCCTGGATGGCCTCGATGAGCCGGGACCGTGAGAAGACCCGCTCGGGGTCCGAAGCGAGTGCCAGCAGCAGGTCGAACTCGGTCGAAGTCAGCGAGACCGGCCGGCCCTGTATCTCGACGCTGTGCCGCTCGGTGTCCATGACAAGCGGCCCCGCCGCCACCGTCGGCCTCACCGGGTCCACCACCATCGCCCTGCGTCTCAGCAGCGCCCTTATCCTGGCCACCAGCTCCCTGAAGCTGAACGGCTTGGTCATGTAGTCGTCTGCGCCGATCCCCAGGCCCTCCAGCTTGTCGAACTCCTCGGAGCGCGCCGAAAGGATTATGATCGGCGTGTCCGAGGTCCCGCGGACGTTGCGGCAGAACTCCAACCCGTCCATTCGCGGCATCAGGATGTCCAGCACCACCAGGTCAGGTCGCTCCGTCCGCCAGGCCTCCAGGGCCTCGACGCCGTCGTACGCGGGCACGGTGACGTAACCCTCCTGCTCGAGGGCCGTCACCAGCATACCGACCAGCTTCTTCTCGTCGTCGACGATAAGTATCTTCTCGTTCATGTGTAACAATAATACCCCTTACAGCTGTGGTTTCACGTTAGCCCGCGCGTGTTACGGAAATGCGAAGGACTCCGGCGGTTCCGGTGAACAGACCGGACGATTTTCGCATCGGCGTCAGACCCCGATGCGAAACAGGGAAGCAGGGCCCGCGGTCGAAGCCCTGAGCCGGCCGCTGCTCGATGCGGAGTATGAGGGCGGGCCTCACTCCCCCTGAGCAACCTCCGGCGCCGATCCGATCGCCAGCAGCCTCTCGGCGTAGCGGCCGAGGTCGAAGTCGTTGGCCCGCGTCACCTTCGCGTAAGCCCCGACATCGATAGCTCCGAAGCCCGCGAGCGCCCCGGACAGCAGGCCCGCCATGCCCGCTATGGTGTCGGAGTCCCGGCCGAAGTTGGCTCCTCCCAGGATGGCGGTCATCGGGTCTCCCTCAGCAATGGCGAACATCGACAGCGCGATGGGAACGGTCTCGCGGGCGTCTATGAAGACCGGCTGCAGGCAGCAGCGGTACAGCTCCGCCCTTGCCGAGTACGGGTCGGAGTAGCCCTTGCTGAGGGCCAGGGCACGGTCCACGTATCCCCTGACGCGATCCGTGGAGAAGGAGACGGCGGCCTCGAGCACCGATCCTACGGTCGCTCCACACGCCAGGGCCTCGGCGATGCATGCGGCCCACATGCCCGCCACGTCCAGGGCCGGTCCGGTGATGCAGGCCCGCCCCAGGTCCCGGCCCGCGCGCATAGCCTCCTCCGGGCGCCCCCTGAAGAGTATTCCCACCGGCGCCA
Organism: Actinomycetota bacterium; assembly: GCA_043807425.1. GTDB lineage: Bacteria > Actinomycetota > Geothermincolia > Fen-727 > Anoxymicrobiaceae > JAHJCO01. The sequence continues at coordinate 57,999 of JAZDFZ010000067.1, read as the reverse complement.
TTATCATGGCCGCCTCGTTGCCCGCGGCCAGCCACGAAGGATTGAGCAGGCCCGCCAGGTGCCCGGGCAACCCGAGCCTGCCCGCCCAGGCGACGATGTGCTCGCCGATCCAGAAGCCGTCCCTGCGGTTGAAGGAGCGCAGGAACTTCCGCCAGGCGAACTCGGGGTTGTCTTTCCAGGAGTCGATGAGCCCGTCCGCGTCGACGATCCCCCCGTTCGCCAGAATGGCGTCGGCGACCGTAAGAGTGAGCCTGGTATCGTCCGTGACCATGCCGGCGTCCCTGCCCACCAGCCCGGTCACCCTTCCGTAGCGCCGCTCGATCCTCCGGTAGTTGAGCAGCAGCTCGGTCGGCCTGCCCATCGCGTCCCCGACCGCCAGCCCGGCGAGGCAACCGTGGACCCTTCCCATCTCGTCGTACATGCGCCGCTCCTGTTCCCCCCTCCCCCTCGGGAGGGCCGGGGTGGGGGTGCTTCTATTCTACCTCCAACAAACGCCTCAAAGGATTGGCAGGCGAAGCGGCAGGGTGCCGGGCGCGCCGGGCGAAGTAGTACCCCGCGGTGGCCAAGCAGGAACGGAGCGAGGGAATGGAACGGGATGACGGACAGCAGTACGGGCGCCGGGACGATAAGGGCGGTGAGGTACCCCGAGCAGGCTCGACCGACCCCCGGGGAGACGGCTCGAACTGCCCTCCGGGGCCGCCCGATGGCGGAGACTGGAAGGAGTGGTGCCGCGCACGCGTCAAGACCGTCGGATGGGGCAAGGTCATCGCGGCCGGGCTCATCGGGGCGTTCCTGGTCCTGCTCGCCCTCCCGGCGTTATTCGGGGTGAACCCCTACGACCTGGTTCGCGGCAGGGTGAGGAGCACCGGCCAGGCCGAGAGGGTAACGGTGGTAAGCCCCTCCGGAGGCTCGGCCGATGTCTCCATGGTGGCCAGGAACGTGACCGGCTCGATCGTAAACATCGACATCCGCAGCGCGCCGCCGCAGACCACCACCACCGCTACCCCCACCGTCGGCAGCGGATCGGGGGTCGTCTACCGGTCCGACGGCTACATCATCACCAACAACCACCTGGTCGGAAGCGTGGACACGATCACCGTTACCATGGGAGACGGCCGGCAGTACGCCGGCACACTCGTCGGCGCGGACCAGGCAAGCGACATCGCAGTGGTCAAGATCGACGTCACCGGGCTTGACCCGGTGACGATCGGCGACTCTGACTCCCTGGTCGTCGGCGAGCTGGTCGTGGCCATCGGCAGTCCGCTCGGATTCCAGCAGACCGTCACCTCGGGGATCATCAGCGCGCTGGACCGCAGCGTGCGGGCGGTGAACGACCTCGGTGAGACGGTACAGCTGGACGGCCTCATTCAGACCGACGCCCCCATAAACCCGGGGAACTCCGGCGGGGCGTTGTGCGATTCCTCATCGAAGCTGATCGGCATAAACGCGGTTATAGCGACCCAGTCGGGCGGCTCGGAGGGCATAGCGTTCGCGATCCCCTCGAACGCCGCCGTCAGGGCCGCGGAGCGGATCATAGCGGGGGGGCGGTGACGGGCATGGCGCTCATAGAAGACTACGAGCTGGAGCTCTCGACGCCGGAGTGCGACCTCGAGTCATCCATCTACAGGGCGACCGTGAGGCTCGGCGCCGACATCAGTGATGTGTTGCCTTTCGTAAACGCGACCGTCGAGAAGGCCGAGTACATCGCGGGCGTCCCCGTCCTCGTCTGGTCCGAGGGCGCTCACCGCTACGCTCTCCGCGCAGACGAGATCGCGGTCAGCAACATCTCGGATCGGGGTGAGGCCACCCGGATCGTGCAGGAACTCGTGAGCAGGATCAACTCGATCTGGGAGAGGCGTGATCAGATCGAGCCGAGCTACGCCTCCTACGAGAGACCGAAGGTCCTGGACGTGCTCAAGCTGCTCCCCCGGACGAACTGCGGGCAGTGCGGCGTGCCTGCCTGCATGGCCTTCGCGGACGCCGTGATCAGGGAGAAGAAGCTGCTGGCCGACTGCCCTCCGCTATGCGGGGAGGAATGCGCTGGACAGCTCGCCGCGCTGCGGGAGATGGGGCTTTAGAATCACTGCGTCAGTCATTCGCCCTGCGGTTTATGAGTGCGCCAACTCGTAATCTGGTGGCGATCCTCCCAGCCACCGCACGCAGGTTCTTCCGGCTGAAACCCATCCTTGATGCAGAATGAATAGCTTGCTATGCTGTAGCTTGCTATGCTGTAGCTTGCTATGCTTAGCTCGATTTATGAATTGAAAGACGGGAGCCAAGATCATGCCTAGAGAAGCCCGCAGCGACCTTCTCCCTGGAGTGTTCCACGTCGCCTCCCACGGCGTGGACGACCGCAGCGTATTCCTCGACGACTTCGACCGGACCTCGTTCCTGAGACAGCTCGGATGCGTCGTCTACCGGTTCAGGTGGATCTGTTGCGGCTACTGCCTGTTGAGCACTCACTATCACCTGATCGTCGACACCCGCGCAGAGAACCTGTCTGACGGCGTCAAGATGCTCGACGGTGTCTACTCGAGGAGGTTCAACAAGCGCCACAGGCGGAAGGGTCGCCTGTTTCGTGAGCACTTCATGTCCGACCGCATCGATGACGACTATCGGTTCCGCAATGCCCTGAAGTACATCGCGAGGAATCCTATGGACGCCGGGATATGTACCCACCCGGGGGAATGGCTGTGGAGCAGCTACAGCGCCACCGCCGGGATAACTCCCGCCCCGGATTTCCTGAGTGTCCGTCCGGCACTGTCCCTGTTCTCGACTGATGACCGAAGGGCACGCAACACCTACATCGACTTCGTGAGCGGGTCCTCACCCGAGGTGGAGCTCGACATGAAATCCAGGTACTACTCGAGCGAGCCTGTTGCCACCTGCAGGGTCAGGGAGCGGCAGCGACCGACATTGGCAGAGCTGTTCGAAGGATGCGACTCGAACGAGTCTCGGAATACGGCGATCGGCCAAGCCTACCAGGTCTTCGGGTACACGCTCGCCGAGATCGGGGAGCAGGTCGGGTTGACTCCGTCCATGGTCTGCAAGATCTCGCGAGGTGTCAGACATTTGAATCACACCAGCAACAGGAGTTGACACAATGGGTCAGAAACAACGCGAATCGCCCGAATCCAAGGTTAGGGCCCGAGTTGACTGTTACTATATCAGAATAGATACTATATTAGTTAATTACAGTTAACTATTGGGATTCAAATGTCTGACACCAGTTCGGTCAGGGTCCTGATCGTGAGTGGTCTGGCGGTGCCCTGGGCGCCGGTGGAGATCGAGGCGGTGACGGGGCTTCGCTTGCCACACCATTCCATGGACGCGATCATACGAGACCGTGTTTATGAAACGGGGCACTAAGTCCCGCCACTGTCCCCGGGGGCCGGTGATCCTTCGCCCGCCGGGGGCTCCGCCGTCTCCCGGGCCTTCCGTATCTCCCCGGTGACCTTCAGGACAATGGCCGTTACGGGGACGGCCAGGATGGCCCCCGCGATGCCGGCGAAGACCGCGCCGAGCAGCGTGACCAGCAGCGCCAGCAACGGGTGCAGCTTGAGGGTCTTCCCGTAGGCCACGGCCTGGATGGGGTTCTGCATTATGGTATGGACGAGTATGGCGTACACCAGCATGACCAGGCCCGCGCCAAGGCCCTTGGCCGCCAGGGCGATGAACACCGCGAAGGCGCCCCCTATGTAGCCCCCGAAGGACGGGATATAGCAGGTGACGAAGGTCACCAGGACTATCGGCCCGACCAGGGGCACGCCCAGTATGAGGGTGATGGGGATGAACAGTATCGCGTCCACGGTTGCTATTATGGTCGTCCCCCTGAAGTAGCCCCTGATGGCGGTGTTCACCCCATCGAGGATGATCCCGGCCTGGTCCTTCTCCACGCCCATGTGGTCGGTCACCCACTCCTTGATGGTGCCGTCGTCACCGAGCAGGAAGATGAGGAAGAAGAACGCGATGAATAATCCTATCGCGAAGGATGCGATGCCGGGGACGCTCTTGGAGATGATCCCGATGAGGCCGGTGTTCGCGTGTTCCCACGCCTCCTGGATCGTCCCGTGGATCCAGTCGGAGACCGATTTGGTGACCTTCAGGTTGTCGACCCAATCCTTGATCTTCTCGACCCCGTCCCTGACCTGCTTCCCGATAGAGCCGGCCTGAGAGCTTATGCCGTAGATAAGGATTGTCACCACCCCGGCCAGCACAGCCACGATCAGGATCATCGTCACCACCACGGCCGCCCATCGCGGGAAATGATGCCGGACCTGCCAGTCCACGAAAGGCTGGAGCAGGATACCGATGATCAGGGCAACGATCAGGGGGAGGATGACCTGGTGCGCCTTGGAGTAGACCATCCCGGCGACGACGATCGCGCCGAACAGCCCCAGGAAAAGCCAGCTCCTGATCCCCCATCGCCAGATCCACATTTCCTGGATCCTGGCGAGCTCCTTGCCACCGCTCCTCTTCAGGGCGCCACCACCTTGGCAGTGTACCGTCTTATACAGGCTTCCAATATATCACGCCGGCGCGTCCCGCCCACGGCTGCCGCTCGGGTAGAATGGAGCAAAGAGGTCTTACCCCTATGCAATACGTGTCCGGCAACGCGAGGGAGGAGCGAGATAACGAAACCGGGACGCTTGTACCGTCTGATCGCGGAAGCCCTGCTCGTGTCGGTGTTATTCTCCGCCGCTTCGGGCGTCTGCCTGCTCGCGGCCGGCTGCGGTCAGCCCCAGGCCTCGCTGCCGACGACGGCCTCGCAGATGAAGGCCTCGCGGGCGGAGGCGGAGGAGTACCTCACCACGGACGGGGAGCGGCTCGCTCGCGGAAAGACGCGCGGAGCCACCATCTACTCCGTGGACGCCGAGCTGGACGCGAAGGCGAAGTCCGTGCAGGCGGAGGAACGGGTCCTCTACACGAACCGGACGAAGGCGGTGCTCTCCGAGATCGTCTTCCGCGTGTACGCGAACGACCCCGGCACGGAGCTGTCCGGCCGGGCGGTCGAGATCGACGAGGTGAGGGCTGACGGGCGTCCCGCCGAGCATACGCTCCAGGGCTCCTTCCTCGAGGTGGGCATACCCGGCGGACTCCCTCCGGGGGAGGAGGCGTTCGTCGCGTTCTCGTTCGACGAGAAGGTCCCACCCGTCGACGAGTCCGGCAACGGTGGGATATACGGGTACGGCGAGGGCGTATTCGATCTCGGTAACTTCCTTCCCACCGTGGTCACGTGCCCGGACGGCGCGTGGGACAGGAGGGAGACACCGACGGACGGGGACGTCGCATTCTACGACTGCTCTTACTACTTCGTCTCCTTCGACGCGCCCGACGGCTTCACGGTGGCCGCCACCGGCGTCGAGACAGGGAGGCGGGGCGACGCCCACGTGTACGCGGCCGGGCCCGCGAGAGACTTCGAGGCGCAGGCGGGCTCCGGCTACCTCTCCGTGGACCGTAAGGTCGACTCGACCACCGTCACCTCGTACTTCTCAGGGGAGGACCGGAAGGCGGGCCTGGAGGCGCTTAATTCCGGCTGCGCCGCGCTGGAGCAGTTCTCGGAGCACTTCGGCCCGTACCCCTACACCAGGCTCAACATCTGCGAGGCACCGCTCAGCGATTCCTACGGCATGGAGTTCACGGGGCAGGTGCAGATAGCCTCCTTCCTCTACGAGGACCTCGAGGAGACGACCGGGCTGGACCTCACGGTCGCCCACGAGGTCTGCCACCAGTGGTGGGCTCTCGGGGTGGGAAGCGACTCCATCGGCCACCCCTGGCAGGACGAGTCGCTGACCAGTTACTGTGAGGTCGCATACTCGCTGTGGCGGTACGGGGAGGACGAAGCTCTCTCAGTCAGTGAGGACCTCGCGGACGGCTATGTCGCGGCCCGCGAGGACGGCGTACCGGACGCCGCGGTGGACCAGCCCGTGGCGGGGTTCCGGGACGGCGACCAGTATGGCGCGATCGTCTACTCCAAGGGCCCGTTCTTCTTCGACGAGCTGTGGAACGAGATGGGCGAGCTCACCTTCGAGGAGGCGCTCCAGGACTACTATGAGAAGAACGTATTCAGAAACGCGACGGGAGAGGAACTCTCCGGCGCCCTTCGCGCGCGCAGCGAAGACCCCGCCGCCTTCGACGCCCTCTACGACCGCTGGATAAAGGAGACGCACGGCGATGAGGACATCCGCTACGAGGCGATCTAGTAAAGCCGGGTCACGCCGGCCATCCGCATCGTGTCGCCGATAGCGGATGACAAGGGGATCCGGACTCCGGTAAGCCGGACAGGGAGGTGCCTGTCATGAAGCGGGCCATCGGGTCGGTAGTCGTCGCGTTGCTGGCCCTGCTGGTAACGGGATGCAACGGCGGGAACACGGATACAACCTACAAGGTCGAGATCGTCCCCACGGATTTTGTGTCCACCATCGACAACGAGTTCCTTCCCCTGACTCCCGGGACCACCAAGATCTATGAGGGCGACACCGGTGACGGCCTGGAACACGTGGAGGTCCTGGTGACAAACGAGACCAGGGAGATACTCGGCGTTCCCTGCGTGGTGGTCAGGGACACCGTGGCCGTGAACGGCCAGGTCGTGGAGGATACCTTCGACTGGTACGCACAGGACAAGGACGGAAACGTCTGGTACTTCGGAGAGGACGTGAAGGATTACAAGGACGGCAAAGTGGTGAGCACCGCCGGTTCCTGGGAGGCCGGGGTGGACGGCGCCCAACCGGGGATCGTCATGCAGGCCGAACCGGAGGTCGGCGAGGAGTACCGCCAGGAGTACTACAGGGGCGAGGCGGAGGACATGGCCCGTGTCGTGGGCCTTGACGAGTCGGTCGCGGTCAAGGCCGGGGCCTACCAGGGATGTCTCAAGACCTATGAATGGACTCCTCTCGACCCTGAGGCGAAGGAATACAAGTACTACGCCCCGGGCGTGGGCCTTGTCATGGAGACCATCGCGGAAGACGAGACAAAGCGGATCGAACTGGTGGAGGCCCGGAAGAGCTAGGTACCGGCACGGTCGCATACCCGCTTCGTCGATCGCATCCCCCCCACTGTCGCGCCGCGCACCCATCGCGGGTTGCCTGCAGGTCCCATTGTGAAAGAATGTTACTCGTCCTTTCACCGGAATCGATATCACTTGGAAGGCAGGTACTACCATGGGAGACGTGTTAGGCAGTATGCTTCCGCTGGCCCTCGGCGTTGCCATCAGCCCGGTGCCGATAATCGCGGTGATCCTCATGCTGTTCAGCGGGAAGGCGAAGGTCAACAGCCTGGCTTTCCTGCTGGGATGGGTCGCCGGCCTCTCGGCCGCGTTCTGGATCGTCTACGCGGTCGCAAGCGCCGCTGATATCGCCACCAGCAGCGGGGCCTCCAAGGGGACGGCCGTCCTCAGGCTCGTGCTGGGCGTGCTGCTCCTGTTCATGGCGTTGCGAAACTGGCGCAAGCGGCCGGGGCCCGGAGAAGAACCGGAGATGCCGAAGTGGATGTCCGCCATCGACGAGTTCACTCCGTTGAAGTCGCTCGGGCTGGCGGCGCTGCTCTCGGGGGTGAACCCCAAGAACCTGGTGCTCACCCTCGCCGCTTCCATGGCCATCGCCCAGGGAGGCCTGGCCACGGGGGAGATCGTCATCTCGTTCGCGATCTTCCTGGCCATCGGGGCGGCCACCGTTGCCGTCCCGGTCGTCATCAACCTTGTCATGGGAACCAGGGCCGAGAAGACCCTGAACTCGTGGAAGGCCTGGCTGACGGAGAACAACGCCACGGTAATGTTCGTGCTGCTGCTGGTCTTTGGTGTTGTGCTTATCGGCAAGGGCATAAGCGGCCTGGGTTAGTCGATTGGGCGATCCCGTTTCTCAAGGGGGGCCTCGCGCCTTTCACGTCATGGCCAAGCCTACCGGCTCGGCCTGCAACCTCTCCTGCCGCTACTGCTTCTTCCTGGAGAAGGAGCGGCTCTACCCGGGCGAACGCACGCGCATGGACGACGGCGTGCTGCGGGCCTACATAGAGCAGTGCGTCGAGGCCCAGCGTGTGCCGGAGGTCACCCTCGCCTGGCAGGGCGGCGAGCCCACCCTCATGGGCCTGGACTTCTTCGCCCGGTCTTTAGAGATAGCGGGCGAGTGCGCCCCCGCGGGGACGCGTGTCTCCTGCACAGTGCAGACCAACGGAACCCTGCTCGACGAGGAGTGGTGCGGTTTCCTGAGGGACAACGGATTCCTGGTCGGCCTGTCTCTGGACGGTCCCCGCGAGATGCACGACGCATACCGGGTGGACGCCAGAGGCCGCCCCACCTTCGATAGCGTGATGAAGGCGGCCCGCCTGATGCGGGAGCATGACGTCGACTTCAACGTGCTGTGCACCGTCCACGCGGCGAACGCGGGCCACCCGGAGGAGGTCTACTCGTTCTTCCGCGACGAGGTCGGGGTCGAGTGGATACAGTTCATCCCCATAGTCGAACGCATCAACGAGGACGGGACCACCCTTCTCCAGCAGGGCGACACAGTCACCGGCAGGTCGGTCGAGCCCGGCCTCTGGGGCTCGTTCCTGCTCGGTGTCTTCGCCGAGTGGCTCAGGCGCGACGTCGGAGAGGTCCACGTGAACTTCTTCGAGGCCGCCTTCGCCTCCTGGCTGGGGGCCCCGGCCATGATGTGCATCTTCGACGAGACCTGCGGGAACGCCATGGCGCTCGAGTACAACGGCGATCTCTACTCCTGCGACCACTTCGTGGAGCCCGGCTACCTCCTTGGCAACATTATGCGCGAACCGATGGCGCACCTGGTCACCTCCGAACGTCAGCGGCGCTTCGGCGAAGCGAAACGCGACGGACTCCCGGGTTACTGCCGCGAATGCGACGTGCTCTTCGCCTGCAGGGGGGAGTGCCCCAAGAACCGCTTCCGGCCGGCCCCGGACGGCGAGCCGGGGCTCAACTACCTCTGCGAGGGATACAGGGCTTTCTTCCACGGGATAGACGAACCGATGAAGCTCATGGTCAGCCTGTACAACTCGGGCCGCTCTCCCGCGGAGATCATGGAGATCCTGGAGGCGTCGGAGAGAGAACTGCGGCGGGCGTTCGTCCGCGCCGGCCGTAACGACCCCTGCCCCTGCGGCTCGGGAAAGAAGTTCAAAACCTGCCACGGGGGATGACACCTCCCGGCGGTACCTGTTCGCCGTGACGCGCCTTCCTCAGCTTGACAGATAGAACGGATGCGCTTATCCTCCGGTACTGAACATACATGTCTGTCTAGTAGGTGGCGACAGCGGGGTTTGACCGGTGGGCAGCGACAGCAAGAACGACCTGATACTCGAGGCGAGCACGCGGGTATTTCCCCGGGTGGGATACCATGCCGCCACTGTCGCCGACGTCCTCCGGGAGGCAAATGTCGCCCGCGCAACTTTCTACGCCCGCTTCTCCGGAAAGCGGGAGCTCTTCACCGCGGTCATCCAGGGCATGATCGACGAGGTCCTCTCGGAGATCACCCTGAGTGTCGACAGCATCATCGAGCGGTTCGGGGATACCGAGCTGGGGACTCCGAACGACGAGCTGGTCGAGCGCCTGCTGGTCGAGCTGATGACCACGATCTTCGCCTTCATCGAGAGGAACAGGGGGATGGCCAGGGTCTTTCTGCACGAGCTGGTGGGGATCGACGATGAGATGACCGGGCTCTTCTACGACTTCCAGGACAAGCTGACCGACCAGTTCGCACGGCTCGTCGCCTACGGCCGGGAGATACGCTACCTCAGGGACACGGACAGCAGGCTGACCGCTGACTTCATCGTAGGTGGGCTGATACACCTGGCCCGAGCGTTCAGTGCCGGCGTAGGTGACTACGACATCGACGAGGTCTGCCGCCAGTTCGTGGAGCTGCAGTTGAAAGGACTCATGCGTGCGGACACGCGGGAAGAGGGGGTAACGGCATGATCGGCAAGGGGCAGGCAGCCGGGACGGACAGCAGGAACGTCTACATCGTCGGAGGAGGCATCGCCGGTCTCTCGGCCGCCGTCTTCGCCGTGAGGGACGCGCACATTGCGGGGGAGAACATCCACGTCCTGGAATCCACGGAGGTGCTGGGCGGAGCGATGGACGGCTCCGGTTCCGCGGACACGTTCTACGTCACGCGCGGGGACAGGAAAGTCAACAAGGAGGTCTTCAACTGCCTGTGGGACGTCCTGGCGGAGATACCCTCGCCCACCGCCCCCGGGAAGACCGTGAAGGAAGAGATCTTCGACTACAACAGTACGCACAGGAAAGACGTGAAGGGCCGCCTGATAGACAGGGACGGTAAGGTCGATTACGTGACCACCATGGGTCTTGACTGGGGGCACAGGACGAAGACCGTGTCGCTCATCCTCACCCCCGAGAGCCGTATCGAGAACCGGCGCATAGACTCCTGGTTTTCACCTTCGTTCTTCAAGACCAACTTCTGGAAGGTCTTCTCCTCGATGTTCGCGATCGAACAGTGGAACGACCTCGGGGAGATGAGGCGGTATCTCCGCAGGTTCATGCATGGTATCGACCAGATGGTCAAAGGCACGGCGGAGATGGTCACCCCACACCACAACTACGACTCGATAGTCGTCCCCATCATCAAGTGGCTGAACGAGCAGGGAGTGGACTTCCAGATGGGCTGCAAGGTCACCGACCTGGATTTCAAACCCTCCACCGACGAGCTGACCGTTGAGCGCCTCCACTGCGCACGCCGGGGAGAGGAGACGAAGATCGCGGTCGGTACAGGCGATTACGTGTTCGCCACCGTGGGTTCGATGACGGCCGACTCCACCCGCGGCTCCATGACCGAGGCCCCGGGGCTGGAGACGGGGAAGCTGGACGGTTCCTGGACGCTATGGGAGAACATCGCGGCCAAGCGCCCCGGGCTGGGCAACCCCTTCAACTTCAGCAGCCGCGTGGATGAGTCCAAGTGGCCGACCTTCGTGGTCACGGCCAAGGACCCGACTTTCCTCGAGCGTTACGAGAGGTTCACCGGGAACAAGCCGGGGCAGGCGGACATGGTCACCTTCCGGGACTCGGCCTGGCACATGTCGGTTCTGGTGCCCCACCACCCCCACTTCCTCAACCAGCCTGACGACGTCTACATCTGGGGCGGCTGCGGCCTGGTCCCGGATGCGACCGGGGACTTCGTGAAGAAGCGGATGTCCGACTGTAACGGGGAGGAGCTGCTGACCGAGGTGTGCCACCAGTTCGGGTTCGTGGAGGAGCTGCCGCGCATCATCGAGACCTCGACATGCATACCCCAGATGATGCCCTACGAGATGAGCCACTTCCTGACCAGGAAGAGGAGCGACCGGCCCCCGGTGATCCCCGCGGGCTCTACCAACCTCGCCTTCATGGGTCAGTTCACGGAGAGCGGAGAGTGCGTGATGCTCGTAGAATCATCGGTCAGATGCGGGATGATCGCCGTCTACTCGCTGCTCGGCGTGGACAGGGAGGTCCCCGCGCTCTACTCGAAGGTCTACAGCCCGAGAGCCTGGCTCAGGACCCTGCGGACCGTCCTGAAGTAACCGGGTAGTAGTAGTAAACCGCGGGCGGCATTCAGTCCGCCGTCAAAGGCGATTGACGATACTGAAGTCCCGGGCTCAAGAACCGGGAGGAGCCTCCCTGGAAAGCTCCTCCACGTGCCCCCGGATACTCCAATACTTAAAACACTTCATTATTAATTGATAGAATAACGCCGGTGACTGTTCGGCGGGCGGTGCCCTGACACCCGCCCCATGGAAGGAGCCCTGCAATGAAGATATCCAGGATCGTCGCGACGACGGTAGCCGCCTGCCTTCTGGCGGCACTGCTCCTGGCCGTTACAGCCATCGTCGCGCATCCGCCGGAAGCGCGCGCGGCCACCTACCTCGTCACCAACACGAACAACTCGGGTCCGGGCAGCCTCAGGCAGGCGATAGACGACGCGAACTCGAACCCTGGGGCGGATACGATACAGTTCCAGATACCCGGTCCGGGCGTGCACACGATTAGCCCCACCTCGTTCCTGCCCGCGTTTACCGACCTCGTTACCGTGGACGGCTACACTCAGCCCGGCTCGGCCAGGGCGACCGCCGACACTCCGGCTACTATACTCGTCGAGCTCGACGGCTCGAGCGCCGGTGCGGACGTCGGCGGCCTCTACTTCTGGAGCGACACGGCCGGCAGCAGGCTGACCGGGTTTGTGATCAACAACTGGAACAGGGACGGGGTCTACATTCTCAGCAATGGAAGCATCCAGGTGGACGGCTGCTACATCGGCACCGACCCCACGGGGAATGTCGCGCGGCCGAACCAGGACTGCGGGGTGATCATTCAGCAGGAGGGTTCCAGCGGCACGGTGATCGGAGGCACGACCCCGGGGGCCAGGAACGTCATCTCGGGAAACGACGGCGACGGGGTGTCGGCGGTGATCTGCAATAACTGCTTGATCCAGGGCAACTACATAGGTACGGACGCCGGCGGCGCGGTCGCTGTCCCGAACACCGGAATCGGTGTCAGCATCTACGGCGACGGCAACACGGTCGGTGGAGCGGCCGCCGGGGCGGGAAACCTGATCTCAGGGAATCACGGGGACGGCGTGGATGTGCAGCCCTTCTTCTCCAGCGACACCGTGGCGGGAAACCTCATCGGGACGAACGCGGCGGGGAACACGGCCCTTCCCAACGGCGGGCATGGAATAGACGTCGGGGGCAAAGCGACCATCGGGGGGACCACCGCGGCCGCGGGGAACGTCATCTCCGGGAACGGACAGCAGGGGATAAACCTCCAGTACTCGCCCGATACCGTCGTGAAGGCCAATATGCTCGGGACGAACGCCGCGGGTACGGTCGCCATCCCCAACCAGTGGAGCGGGATCTGCCTGACCGACAGCTCCAATAACGTCACCATAGGCGGGTCCGGCGCGGATGAGCGGAACGTGATCTCGGGCAACACGGTCTACGGCATCGACGTACAGGGTTCCAAGGGCCTGGTCGTGCAGGGGAATCGCATAGGGACGACCGCGGACGGGAGTGCCGCGCTGGCGAACGGCTGGGCGGGCGTGAAGATATGGAAATCGGCCGGAGACGTCACAGTCGGGGGCCAGGCCGCGGGCCAGGGCAACGTCATCTCGGGCAACGGGTGGTCCGGTATCGACATCTCGGACTGCAAGGGTGTCACCGCGACAGGCAACATGATAGGAACGAACGCGGGCGGGAGCGCCGCGATCGGCAACTACTGGGGCTTGTCGGTGGCGGCCGGCTCCCAGGGCGTGGTCATCGGCGGTGACATCGGCCCGGAGCGGAACGTGATATCCGGCAACCATACCGGGGTCTACCTCAACGGGTGTTCCGGCGTGCAGGTCGAGGGCAACTACATCGGGACCGACGCGACCGGCACACAGGCACTGGGCAACACCTCGCTGGGTGTCTACATCTACCAGGGCACGGACGGCAACACCGTGGGTGGCACGGCGGCTGGGACGGGGAACGTCATATCCGGAAACGGCGGCTACGGTATCCACGTGTACCAGTCCGCCGGAAACGAGGTGCTGGGTAACTGCATAGGAACGGGAGCGGGCGGCTCGGGCCCGATCGGCAACGGCGGCACCGGCCTGTACGTCGAGAGCGGCTCCGACGACACCGTCGTCGGCGGCTCAGGCGGAGCGGGAAACTCCATCGCCTACAACGTCAAGGACGGGGTCGGCATCAGGGGCAGCGTCGGTTGCGAGGTAATCGGTAACCATGTGGCGAGCAACCAGGGAATAGGCGTGGTCGTCTGGGACAAGGGCTCCTACCGGGACGGGATAAGCGGGAACTCCATCTACGGGAACTCCGCGTTGGGCATCGACCTCGGAGGAGACGGGGTCACACCGAACGACGGAAACAACAACAACCCCAACAAGCCAAACAGGGGCTACAACTTCCCAGTGATATCCCGGTGTAGCTTCCTGGCGCCCGGGGGGAACGTCCTGGTGGCGGGCACCGCCCCGCCGAATTCCAGCGTGGAGGTATATGAGGTCGGATCCAAGACCGATCCAAGCGGCCACGGCCAGGGGCTTACCTTCCTTGGGGCGGTCGACGCCGATATAGGCGGCAACTTCTCGACCACCTTCGGCGGTCTCGACCCCGGGGACGGGGTCTCGGCCATCGCGATCAGCCCCGCGGGCGATCCGTCCGGGGAAGGGAACACCAGCGAGTTCTCGGCCGACGCGACCGCGGTCACGCCACGCATCTCCGGATGCGACCCGACTACGGTGGTGCAGGGACACACGGTCAACGTCGACATCACCGGGAGCGGCACGCACTTCGCCGACGGCACCAGCGTGGCGACCTTCTCGGGGCCCGGGATTACCGTCAACGATACACACGTCTCGGACGACAACCACGCCATGGCGAGCATAACAGTGTCGCCGGACACGACGCCCGGTTTCCGCAACCTCGACGTGGTGACCGGCGCGGAGACGCCGACGCCGCTTTCCGGTGTCTTCCAGGTATTGCAGGCTCCCCCCTCCCCGCCGCATATCGACTCTCTCGACCCCACCTCCGGATCAGTGGGCACACATGTGACGGTGGCCGGTCAACACTTCGGGGACAGCATGGGTTCCTCGTCGGTATCCTTCAACGGGACGGAGGCCGTTCAGTATGACTCCTGGTCGGACGGACAGGTGGTCTGCCGGGTGCCAGAGGGTGCGACAACCGGACCCGTTACAGTGTCCACGCCGGCGGGGATCTCCAACGGCGTCGAGTTCACTGTGGTCGTACCCCCGGCCCCGGTCATCAAGGACTGTGAGCCCACCGGGGTCGTACAGGGGCACTCCATCGAGCTGGACGTACTCGGCCAGAACACGCACTTCCAGGAGGGGATCAGCCGGGCGACCGTCTCCGGCGCGGGTGTGGTCGTCACCGGGACGACGGTCACGGACGCGACGCACGCCGGCGCGGGCCTCTCGGTCGCCGCCGACGCTCCGCCGGGGACGCGCGACGTGAACGTCGTGACCGGAGAGGAGATGCCGGCTCCACTTAAAAACGTGTTCACGGTCTACCCCGCTCCCC
Organism: Actinomycetota bacterium; assembly: GCA_043807425.1. Lineage (GTDB taxonomy): Bacteria > Actinomycetota > Geothermincolia > Fen-727 > Anoxymicrobiaceae > JAHJCO01. The sequence goes on along the minus strand of JAZDFZ010000067.1, from coordinate 42,975 downwards.
CCTCGCCGCCCGAGATAGACAGCGTTCAACCGGCCGGGGGCTCACCCGGGACAGCGGTCTCGCTGGCGGGCAGCAACCTCGGGGCGGTAAAGGGCTCTTCCCGGGTGACCTTCAACGGGACCCCAGTGACCAACTACGTCTCCTGGTCCGACTTCGAGGTCGTCCTCAGCGTCCCGTGTGGAGCGTCTTCCGGACCCATCAAGGTCGAGACTCCCTGGGGCACCTCCAACGGGTTCGCCTTCGAGGTGACGGCGTCGACCTTCTACTTCGCGGAGGGCACCTGCCGTCCCGATTTCGAGCCGTACCTTACCGTGCAGAACCCGGGCGGCGAAGGCGCCGAAGTGATGGTCACCTACATAAAAGGGAACGGCACCACCCAACAGCAGGAAATAACCGTACCCGCCACAACGCGCTCCACCATCTCCGTGAAGGATGTGCTGGGAGAGGGAAACGACGCCGCGCACGATTTCTCGACCAGGGTCGAGTGCACCAACTCGCGGGAGGTGGTGGTAGAGCGCCCCATCTACTTCGACTACCACGGCATCTGGACCGGCGGCTCCGACGTTGTCGGCACGACTTCCCCGGCGAGGACCTTCTACTTCGCGGAGGGCACCTGCAGGCCCGGCTTCGAGCCGTACCTCACGATACTGAACCCCGGACAATCCGAGGCCCGGGTGAGGATAACCTATATGAAGGGCGACGGATCGACCGCGCTGCAGAACCTGGCCGTCAACCCCACCACCCGCTCGACCATCGCCGTCAAGGACGTGCTGGGAGAGGGAGACGACCCGGCCCACGACTTCTCCTGCGAGGTCGAGAGCGCCGGCACGCAGCAGATCGTGGCGGAGCGGCCCATGTACTTCCGCTATGGCGTACCGCAGGGCCTCGGCTGGACGGGAGGATCCGACGTGGTCGGGGCCGCCTCCCCCGCGGAGTCGTTCTACTTCGCCGAGGGCACGTGCAGGCCGGGCTTCCAGCCCTACCTCACCGTACAGAACCCCGGACGGACTGAGGCGGAAGTGCTCATCACCTACTGGCTCGGCGACAGCGGCATTCGTCAACAGGCGCTTACGGTTCCCGCTACCACCCGTTCGACCGTCTCGGTGCGGGACCTGCTCGGCGTGGGCGACGACCCGGCCCACGACTTCTCCTGCAGGGTCGAGAGCCTGAACAACGTAGACATCGTGGCCGAGCGCCCCATGTACTTCTGCTACGGTACGGAAGAGGGGCTGGGATGGACGGGAGGCTCCGACGTGGTGGGTGCGCTCGCGCCCGCGCCGGCGTTCTACTTCGCGGAGGGTACATGCAGGCCGGGCTTCATTCCCTATCTCACCATCGAGAACCCGGGTCTGGCCCAGGCGGAGGTGAGGATAACCTACATGCTGGGAGACGGGTCCACGCGTGAACAGGCCATCGAAGTCGGTGCCCACTCGCGCCGCACCGTGAGCGTGACTGAAATACTCGGCACGGGCGACGACCCGGCCCACGATTTCTCGTGCATGGTGGAGTCGCTCAACGGCCGGGAGATCGTGGTCGAGCGTCCCATGTACTTCGACTACCAGGGGTGGACGGGCGGTAGCGACGTGGTGGGTTTCTCGCCGTAGCCCGCACGTGCATGCCTCAGGTGTCGCCCCGCCGCCTCGAGAACGTTTGTCGTAGAACTGGCGTTCCGGGAGCCGTGTTCGACACGCAGAAAGGAACCCGGGCCATGAGTCAAGGGACGGTTCAGCGGTACCGGGGGCGAGCGGTCCCCGGAAGACAGGCTGCGACAAGGGACCTCCGTTGGGTAGAGGTCTACAGGACCCTCGGCATTGCAGGCGTGGTACTTGCACATACCGCCGAGCTTTCGTATACGGCAAAGACCGCTCAAAGCTGGGTCTCCATCCTTTTTTCCGCCCTCCTGCGATTCGTGGTACCGGGCTTCTTCGTAGTCTCGGGCTTCCTGCTGAGGCGCGGCTACAAATCCCTTGGGGGCAGGTTCGAGAGGAAGGCGTTCTGGAAGCGCGCCCTGGGTGTCCTGGTGATCCCCTTCCTCGCCTGGAACGTCATCTACATGCTCATGTATTACTTCCTGCAGGACCAACCGATCCTCACCTGGAACACGCTGTTTCAGCTCACCACCGGGTACATGCAGATGTACTTCGTGTTCGTACTCATTCAGTTCTTCTTCATTTACTCGCTCCTCCAACGCCGTCTCTGTCGGAGGAACCTGAACTACGTTCTCGTCGCGTCCGCGGTCGGCTCGTTCCTCTTCTACCTCTCCTCCGAGGTGATACTGCGTCTCTCGGGTCCGGACAAGAGCTTCTTCGAGTGGCACTATGGCAAGATATTCATCGCCTGGGGACTGTTCTTCTTCTGGGGCATGTGGCTGTGCGACCATTTCGAGGTGTTCGAGAGGATGAGCCGGCGGCTTATTCCGATGGGGCTGGCCACGGCGCTGGCGTTCGGCGTCTACTTCCTCGAGCTTCTCCGCGAGGCGCACGTCTACGGCTACGATGCCAGGCAGTACTTCTTGCTTGCCGGCCTGCCGTTCCAGTTCGTCGCGGCCAACTTCGTCCTGGTCCTTCTGTACCGCCTTGACAGGCCGGGGAAACCGCCCGGATATATCGTCGACTCGGGAAGGGACACGTACGGTATCTACCTATCTCACCTCCTGGTGCTGAGCTGCCTGCTGGCGCTCTGGGGCCGCGTGGGTATGCCGGACATCTTCTGGGCGAAAGTGGTGTTGGTGGCGCCCCTTACATGGATCATCTGTCAACTTGCGGTCCGGGCCTGCCGGCACCCGGGGCTGAGATACGCCAACAGGGTTCTCTTCGGCGGTCACACCTGACACTGGGCCCTCGGATATCCTTATGTATTTGAATTATTAAGCCATTTAAGGTAATGTTGCTTCCACAAGTCGAAAGGAATGAGATCCTACCGCACCTCGATCCCACAAACCCACAGGCAGTTGATTTCAATACCATCTCGACCGTGACGGGTAACGGGTGGTCCTGTTGAAGGCTGTCCCGCTTCCCCGGTCGTCGCTCGACGACTACGTGCCGTTTGTCGGATTCGAGGCCGTCGACGTCCTCCGCACGGAAGCGTCCGACCTGGAGGGCTCCAGGGTGCTGAATGTTTCGAGCACGCCCTACGGCGGGGGGGTCGCCGAACTCCTCTACACCATCGTGCCCCTCATGCGCGACCTCGGCCTGGATGCCGACTGGTTCGTGCTGGACAGGGATGACGATTTCTTCACCGTCACGAAGATCCTCCACAACGCCCTTCAGGGCATGGGCGCGGAGTGGGTACCGGAGATGACCGAGAAGTACTTCGCCGTGAACGAGGCCAACGCCGAAGCGTTCCTGAACGACTACGATTTCGTCATCGTCCACGATCCTCAACCGGCAGCAATCCCGATGTTCCTGGACAGATCCGGGGGGCGGAAAGGCCAGTGGGTCTGGCGGTGCCACCTCGACCTCAGTGCGCCGGTCGTCGAGGCCTGGCGATTCATCGAAGGGCTGCTGGATCATTACTCCGCGGCCGTCTTTACCACCGCGGCTTACATACCGGAGGACCTCGGTATCCCCGGCTTCACCATCGCGCCGTCTATCGACCCGACGAGCCCCAAGAACATTCCGCTGTCGCTCGAGATCGCGGCGTCCGTGGTCGCGCGCTACGGGGTGGACCCGGGCAGACCGTACCTGCTCCAGGTTTCGCGCTTCGATCCCTGGAAGGATCCCATCGGGGTCATCGAGGCGTACCTCCTGGCCAGGGCCGCGATACCCGACCTGCAGTTGGTCCTCATCGGCAGCATGGCCGAGGACGATCCCGAGGGATTCTACTATTTCCAGAAGGCGTCCAGGCGCGCCGAAGGGCTCGACGGGGTCTTCCTCCTGACAAACGCCCACGGAATCGGCAACGTCGGCGTCAACGCCTTCCAGGTGGCAGCCGCCGTGGTCCTGCAGAAGTCCATCAGGGAAGGGTTCGGGCTGACCGTGAGTGAGGCCCTCTGGAAGGGAAAGGCCGTGGTGGCCGGGAACGTCGGGGGGATACCACTCCAGGTGACCGACGGGATCTCCGGTTTCCTCGTAGATTCGGTGGTGGAGTGCGCCGAGAAGGTGCTGCTCCTCCTGAACGACCCCGGCTTGAGGGAGAGTTTCGGGAGGGCGGGAAGGGAAACGGTAAGAAGGGACTTCCTGACAACAAGGCATGTCCTCGACTACCTGCACCTGTTCAAGAGCCTGGGTCGCTGAAGAGGACCGACGGAGCCCGGACGAGAACACGAGAGAGAGGGCCGAGGTGGCCGGAAGGATCGTCGTAGTGTCGAACAGGGGGCCCGTGACCGTCTCGAGACACGGTGGGGGACTCGGGTTCCACCGTAGCGTCGGGGGGCTCACCTCGGGACTCGAGGACTACCTGGAGGGTCGAGCGGACGGCCCGCCGGGATACATCTGGATCGGATGGCCCGGTATCGCCCCCAGGTCCAGCGCGGAGAAAGAGGTGGTCGAAAGGCGCCTGCGCGGCGAGTACTCGAGCAGGCCGGTCTTCCTCGCGGAGTCGGAGTTCAAGGATTACTACGAGGGCTTCTGCAACTCGAACATCTGGCCGCTGTTCCACTACTTCCCTTCTTATGCGTCTTTCGAAAGTACCCAGTGGCGAGCCTACCGAGATGTGAACGACCGTTTCGCCGAGGCGGCGCTGAGCGATCTGGAGCCCGGAGACACCCTGTGGGTGCACGACTATCAGTTGATGCTCGTGCCCGGCATTGTCAGGAAGGCGATGCCCGAGGTCCCGATCGGCTTCTTCCTTCACATCCCCTTCCCCTCCTACGAGATATTCCGGCTTCTGCCCTCCCGGTGCCGCGAGGACCTGCTGCGGGGGATGCTGGGCTCGGATCTCATCGGGTTTCACACCCACGACTACACCCAGTACTTCCTGCGGTGCGTCCTCAACGTCCTCGGCCTGGAGAACGACCTGGGCAGGCTCAACCTGGTAGACAGGGTGGTGGAGGCGGATACCTTCCCGATGGGAATCGACTTCGGCAGGTTCTCGGACGCCTCCGGGACCGGGCATGTCAAAGGGATCCTCTCGGGGCTCAGGCAGAAGACCCACGGGAAGAAGGTCATTGTCTCGGTCGACAGGCTGGATTACACCAAGGGGATAAAGAACAGGCTGCTCGCGTTCGACTCCTTCCTCAGGAACAATCCCCGTTGGCGGACCGAGGTAGTGCTGGTCATGGTGGTCGTACCGTCCAGGGGGGATGCGAGTCACTACAGGCAGATGAGACGGGAAATCAACGAGCTGGTCGGCAGGATATCCGGCGAGTTCGGGTCGATCGACCACGTACCGATATTCTTCCAGTACAAGTGGCTCGATTTCGATCACCTCGTGGCTTTCTACTGCATCGGGGACGTGGCTCTCATCACACCAATCCGAGACGGCATGAACCTCATCGCAAAGGAGTTCCTGGCGGCGCGGAACGACGGGACGGGGGTCCTGGTGCTGAGCGAGATGGCCGGAGCGGCCAAGGAACTGGGTGAATCGCTCCTGGTGAATCCCAACGACGTAGAGGGCGTGGTGGCCGCACTGATCGAAGCCGTGGAGATGCCGGTCGAAGAGCAGGTGCGTCGGAACCGCATCATGAGGAAGCGGCTCCAGGAGTATAGTCTCACGGAATGGGGAGATGATTTCCTTTCTTCCGTCGCCTCGGTACACGGCGCCCGGCCGGACTCCGCGAAGCTCCTCCTCGAAGGCCCGACGCGTGATAACCTGCTCGCCGCGTTCGGCGCCGCCTCGAGGCGGTTCATGCTTCTGGACTACGATGGAACGCTGGTCCCGATCGAAGAGGTCCCCGAAGCGGCCGTGCCCCCGGCCGGGTTGCTGGAGACACTGGGGTGTCTTGCCGCAGTTCCCGGTACGGACGTGGTGATGGCGAGCGGTCGGGACATGCCTACGCTGGAGGACTGGTTCGGCGATCTCGATATTCACCTGATAGCGGAGCACGGCGCCTCCATCAGGAGACGGAACGGCGAGTGGGAACCGATCAGGCACGTATCCGATGAATGGAAATCCCGCGTCGCGCCGATCCTGAACAGGAGCGCGCGCAGGCTGCCGGGCTCCTTCGTGGAGGAAAAGCGATACTCGATCGCCTGGCACTACCGACGCAGTGACCCGGAATTCGGAGCGGTCATGGCGAAGAAACTCGTGGACGACCTCATGCAGTTCACCGCGAACACGAACCTCCAGGTGATGCAGGGCAGGAAGGTGGTTGAGGTCCGTAGCAAGGACGTGGACAAGGGTTCGGCCGCGCTCGAGACCATGGCCGGAGAACAACCCGACTTCATCTTCGCGGCCGGTGATGACCGCACGGACGAGGACCTGTTCGCGGCCCTGCCGGAGGGTGCCTACACAGTCAGCATCGGGCCGCTGAGATCCAGGGCCGGATTCGGCCTGCGGCACCCGGACGATCTCTTGTCACTGCTCAGAGAGATGTGCGCGGTGTACGGAGCCAAACCTGAGACCTGACATCACGGGGCAGCCCGCCGAACGGGACTCGGCCGGGGAGGACCGGCGGATCCCGGGAGCGGGCCCGCGGGCCGGTCGATAAAGTGATGGCCACCAGAGAACTGAAATGGATCGAGGTTTACAGGACGCTCGGAATAGGCGGCGTTGTCATCCTCACACCGCCCGGCGTCCCGGGATTACTGGAGAAAGAACGGCTCGAGGTCGATCTCGACCCAGTCCTGGTACTCCGGCACGCGGACCCACATGGTGAGGGTGGCCGGCTGCGCCACTATCTCGTAGCTGGTGAGGTTCGGCGCACGGAATGCTCCGCCGGAGCCATCCTGCTCCAGTGGGGTGGAGATCACCTTCATCATGGTCTCCGGCGTCATGTTCCCCTTGTTCTGCTCGGCCAGCGCCAGCAGGTTCTCCCTGCGCGTGACCGAGAAGTCGACGCCGTCCTCCGGTGGCGGTAGTCCCCAGGCGGGGTCCACGAAATAGTTGGTGGCTGCCATGAGTCCCTCTCCGTCCGGCCCCCTCACCTTCACCCCGCCGGTGGACCACTCGAAGGAGACCGCTGATTCCCTGTCCGCGCCCTGCACGATGTAGGCCAGGTCCGGGGTGGTTGAGCTGAAGTAGGAGGCGAGCTGCTCGAGCGAGGTCGACTGCTCGAGGAACGAGAAGAGAAGCGCGGGCGCCCAGGGGCGCGAGGCCGTCATATCGCTCGGGTCCGAGCCCGAGCCGTTGTTCAGCTCCAGGAAGACACCCGATGCGTTCATCCCGCTTGTCACGTAGATGCACCCGGCGAAGGTGAGGTTCGCGGTCGGGAGGCTTCCGTCTATCGGGTTGTAGACGGTCAGGGTCACGTACTCGTGATTGAAGAAGCCCAGGTCGTAGTTGCGCCCGAAGACCAGAGGCCCACCTGACGTGTAGGGCCCCCAGGCGGCCAACCCGGAGCACTTCCCCATGTGCTCCCTGGCCCACCGGCCCAGGGCGGCGCTGATGTAGAGCTCCTGCATGTTTAGTGCCTTGGCCTTCTCCAGCCCCAGTTCGGATGTCTCGGCCAGCCCGTTGATGATCTCCTTGTACTTCTGAGGGTAGTCCTTGTAGGCATCCTCCGCGAACTCCTGTACGTCCTCGAGAGCCATGTCCTCGAGCCCTTCCAGCCCTTTCACCATGCCGTTGTAGTCATCATTGAGCTCGTCCTTCAGCAGGGCCCCGTACTGGCGGCCCATCTGCTCGTAGGTTCCCTGGAGCACCACCACGTTTATCTTGCCCGCCTTGTACAGCGTGCCCTGGTCGAGGACACCTGTCGCCTCCGGCGCGCTGTCGGGGTAGCTTCTCACCAGCTCCAAGCCGCTGTCCGTTACGGCGGTCCCTCCTCCGCCACACGAGCAGACGGCCAGACACGTCAGCGCGAGGAGCGCGAGGACGATGGATCTTTTCGGCACTTCATGACCTCCAATGTGATACAACACTTCCAATGGTAACACGGCGGCAAAGTCAGGTTCGTTAGACCGTCCGGGCCGGGTTGACATTCCGGGGGGGTGTCCTTGGAGGAGTTGCAGAGGCGGACGCGCAGGGCCAGGGTGGTACTCGTGCTTGCGAACCTACTCTTCTTCGGCGGTTTCATCTCGCTTGTCTTGTGGCTGGTCTCCCAGGCGCTGTCGGGCGCCCAGACCGAACGGAGGATGGTCCTCGCCGTGTTCACGCTCCTGCCTGTCGCCTACGCGGTCGTCTTCCTGTTCTTCAGCACGTTCTCGCGCGCGAGAAGGATAACCAGGCGGGCGAAGAGGAAGGCGGCGGCCGACCTGGCGAGCCTCCCCGCCGACGCGCCCCCGCACAGGAAGGCCCGCTCCATCGCGGCCCTGCTGCCCCTGAGGACGGGCGTCATGTACGGCACCTTCCGCCTCTCTCTCGCACCGGGTGACGATCCCGGCTGGGCCAGGCTGAGCGAGGCGAACGCCGAAGCCTCTATCGCGACGGGCGAGCGCTTCGACGTGGTCCTCCTGGTCGACAGCGTCCCCTACAACTTCTTCTCTGGCGAGATAGAGGGTCTGTGCTCCTGGACCGCGGCCCCCCGTGGGCTCGTCGAGAGCATGGACCGCCAGGAGCTGCTCGCCGCGATGGTCCACGAGCTCTACCACCGGGAGGCCGGCGAGTTCAAGGTCAGGAACCTCGCCGCCTCGGCCCAGTCCTTCGGGGGCTTCGCCACGGCGTTCCTCATCTTCTACGTCATGATGTCGATCATCCTGATGTCGATCCCGATCACGGGCAGCATGTCTTTTCTCCCGGTGTTCACTATCCTTCTGGCCTGTCTCTGGGCGGTGTTCAAGCTGTGGTGCTGGTGGGGGGTCTACAGGCTGATGCCGGAAGCCACCTGCGTCTACGCCGACCGGCAGGCCGCACGCGTGGTGTCCGATCCGGTCCTCGTCGCCTCGGCCATACAGAGGGCGCTCGCATACAGCGCCGCGAACTCCGCCGAGCGACGCCTCTGGGGTCCCGGGACCTACCACATCTCGCGGTTCATGTTCGTCCCGATCAGGAAGTCCTTCGGGGCCCGCGGTAAGCTCGTCGACAGGATGGAGGCGCTGAGGTTGCCGGTGGACGGCGTGGTCGCCCCGGGCCCCGGGGTCGAGGCCATGAACCACCGCATCGAGGCTTTGACGAGCCAGGCGGCCGCCCGGTACCGGGAGGTGGTGAGGTCGCGCACCTTCTCGGAGAGATACGGACAGGCCGTCGCCTACCTCTTCATCATCGTCATGATGACGGTCCCGATGGCGATAAGCACCGGGAGCAACTTCCTGCCCGTCAGGCTCTACAAGGACCGCTACGAGGGGAAACCGAACGTGGTGGCGCAGCAGCCGTCGGAGGGAGGTAGCACGGTCTACATCAGCCCCGATTACACAGGCTCGGAAGGCGGATTCGTCGTCACTCCCCGAGAGGCGCTGGGCTGGGTAGGCCGCACCGTCACATGGTCCAACGGCACGGACCACGAGCAGGCACTCTCGATCGACGGGATCGACACGCCCGTCTACCTGCCTCCGGGCGCGAGCTTCTCTCTCCTCATAGGCAGGAGCGGGCGGGTGCCCTTCCGGCTCGTGGGGGGCTTCTCGGCGGAAGACGACCCCTCGGGAGAGGTCTACTGCTACTACCCTGTGAACCGCTGAGCCCGCGGGCGGGCCTACTGCTTGTACTGGGCGATGCGCGCGTGAGCCTCGGCGTCGTAGTGCTCGTCCCCCTCCAGGCGCAGCTCCACCTTCCTGATATTCCCGGTGAAGGCGAACGGCTGAACCACCATCCCCGGCTTGCACTATACAGGCAATTGTGGCCGATTTCCCTGGTTATTATTGCTTTACCTATTGACAGTATTGGTTATCCTGTAGGAAACTAATCACATGACAATAGTTTCCATTCGCCAAAGTGTAGCAAAAGGGTCAGGCACTTTTGCTACACGGGGTCAATCAGGAGCATTTGAGGCGGGGCTCTCAGCCCCGCAGTTTTCCGGTCGATCTGCGGCGAGGGAGAAAGGCTCGAATGGCCGGTAACGACGAGACGAGGGCCAGGATAATCGACGAGGCGCGCCACCGGTTCTTCACGGTCGGCTACAACAAGGTCAGGATGGACGACATCGCGGCCGCGCTCGGAGTCAGCAAGAAGACCCTGTACAAGAACTTCCCCTCCAAGAAGAACCTGCTCTTCGAGGTGGTGGCCGACTCCGTCTCCCGCGTGAACGCGGAGATCGACCTGGTCCTCTCGGATGTCGAGCTGGATTTCGTGGAGAAGTTCGGCCGCCTGGCGATGATAGCCGGGTACGAGCTCTCCCGGATAGGCCAGCCGCTGATCGACGACATCGAGCACCGGTTCCCGGGCGTCCAGATAATCGTCCTTGAACTCAAGAAGCAGCAGTTCGACGTCAGGCTTTCCGAGCTCCTGCGGCAGGGGGTCGAAGCCGGGGTCTTCCGCCCCGAGGTGGATCCCAGGATACTCGGGCTGGTCATCTCCAACTCCGTGTTCGACATTCTCAGCCCCCCGAGCCTCGCAAGGCTCGACATGAACGCGACCGGAGCGTTCGTCGAGATCGCCCGGATACTGTTCGCCGGAATAGTCTCCGACGAGGCGAGGCCCGACCTGGAGCCGAGGCTCGCCGAGATGGCGGGTGCATACGCGTGGAACGGGACTTCACGGGCTGATACGCCGAAGGAGTGATGTGACATGGAACGCATAGAGGTCGACGCCGGGAGGTGCGACGGCTGCGGAGCCTGCGCGAAATACTGCCCCGGCGACATCCTGGAGATGAGGGAGGGCGTCCCGGTTGCGGCCTACCCCCTCGAGTGCTGGATCTGCGGGGTGTGCATGCTGGAGTGCCACGCCGGTGCCATCGAGGTCCATTTCAACTTCGAGGTTTAGGAGTGCACGATGTCTGAAACACGGGTCCAGGCGGACGTAGCGATCGTGGGCGGTGGCGTGGCTGGTTGCATGACCGCGCTGCATCTGCTGGAGTCGAACCCCGACCTGAAGGTCGCGGTCATCGAGAAGTCCACGCTCAAACGCGGCGGCAACGCGGCCACCGGCATGGACCACTACATCGCCGTCTCACCGAAGTTCTTCACCCGGAAGAAGCGCTTCTTCATGCAGGTCTTCCAGAACATCATCCTCCCGCAGTTGACCGGCAGGTGCGAAGCCGGTATGACGGACTTCTTCGGCCCCGAGATCATGGAGGAAGGTTACGAGGGGTTGATGAAGCTCGAGAGCCTGGGGATCGGGGTCAGGGACTCAGAAGGGGCGCTGAGGTTGGTGAACGCGGCCGGCGGCTCGGCGCTCTGGATCGAGGGGGCCGAGATAAAACCGATACTGGCCGCGCGCCTCAAGAAGCTCGGGGCGATCGCGCTCGAGCGCACGAGCGCGCAGGAGGTGCTCACCCACGGCGGGCGGGCGGCGGGCGTGGTGGGCTTCAACTCGCGTACGGGACAGTTCGTCCGCGTGGACGCACCCGCCGTGCTCATCTCGACGGGGACCTGCGACAGGTTCTGGGAGCCGGTGCTGCGTGACTGCTCGGGTGCGCCCTTCGACACCGCGAGCAATCCCTACATGACCGGGGAGGGGCAGGTCGCCGCTCTGAACGCGGGGGGAGAGGTCTTCGGCCTGGAGTTCGCGATGACGACCATCTCGCCGGTCGACTGGGCCACTCCAGGCATCTCCGGGCTGCTCAGCGCCGGGTGCAGGCTGAGGAACGCGCTCGGCGAGGAGTTCATGGGCAAGTACGACCCCTTGGGAGCACGGCTCGGCGCGCCGGCCCGCGAGCTCATCATCTATGGGATGCACCGTGAGAGCCTGGAGGGTCGGGCCCCGATCTACATAGACACATCCAGCCTCTCCCCCGCCGACATCGCAGAGATGAAGAACGCCTGGTCCAACGAGGTGCCTCTCATGCATGGGTACGTGGAGAAGAAGGGCATCGTCCTCGGCCGCGACGCGGTGGAGGCCGAGATACACATGGTCGCCCTCCTGCCGCACATCTGCAACAGGCCGGACATGCAGTCCGGCGTCCCGGGGCTCTTCGCCGCCGGCGACTCCGGCGCTACGCTCTGCATGGCGTTCGTGGGAGCGGTGATGGGTGGAGCGAGGGCCGCAAAGGGGATCGCGGAGTACCTCGGGGATGCCCGGCCGGTCGAGCCGGGGAGCGCGGACGGGCAGGCCGAGGAGGCGCGCGAGCGGATGTTCTCCTATCTCAGGCGCGAAGACGGCCCCCGCTGGACGGAAGTGGAACGCGAGCTTCAACGCACCATGACCAGGTACTTCGGGCTTACCAGGAACGAGAACGGGATGAGGTCCGGACGCGACCGCGTCGCCGAGATAGCGGAGCGCGCCGCCCAGGCCCGTGCGACGAACCCCCACGAGCTGATGAGGCTCCACGAGACGCTCGCCATGGTCGAGCTGGCCGGGATCACCGCGGACGCCGCTCTCATACGCACTGAGACCCGGGTGGCCGGGCAGGCGACCTACCACGTCCGCTCGGACTACCCGAAGACCTCCCGCGAGTGGGACCGCCTGCTGGTGGCTTCGAAGCGCGACGGCAAGGTCTCCCTCGAGGCGCGGAAAGCCACCGCCAGCAAGGCGAAGTTCGTGATGAAGGGGCTGCGGATGCTCTTCCTAGGCCCGAAGTTCAACTGACATGTAACAAAAGGGTCAGACCCTTTTGTTAGATGTCCGCTCGCTCACCCGCCGGTGGTTACGCGCGACAGCCACTCCAGCAGAACGGCGTTGGTCTCCTGGGGCATGGTCTGGTGGTGGCAGTGGCCGGCACCCTCTATGAGCGCGATCTCGGCCCTGGGTATCCTGCCCGCGATCTCGGCGGCTGTGTTCCCTGTCGCGGCCCTGTCCTCCGAGCCGTGCATCACCAGGGTCGGCACCCGGATCTCGCGCAGCCGCTCGGTGAAACGCGCGTTCTTTATCGCGAAGAACCTGTCCACCTGGGCGATGTATCCCTGTGCCAGGCCGCAGCCTGTGAAGTAATCCACCAGGTCGGCGTTGCCGGGTGTCCCGTCGTATACGAGCGCGCTGTGTTTTCCCGCCCACATCAGGATCCTCTTCCTGGTCTCGAGAGGGATGATCGGCAGGTTCATCGACATGGCCACCAGGGTGGACAGGGTGAAGAGGTTGAAGCCGATCGAGTCCCCGCGTGGCCTGTCGAGCGTGTTGCACAGCGCGACTGCGAGCGTGCGCTCCGGGTGGTCGATGGCGATCTGCTGGGTCACCATCCCGCCGAACGACTCCCCCACAACGACGGCCTTCTCTATTCCCAGGGAATCCATCGTCTCCAGCACATGCCTGGCGTAGTCCTCCATCGTGCTGGAGAAGGATGGCCTGCGCACCACGTGGTCCATCGCCACCGCGCGGTACCCGGGACTGAGCGCGTCCACCTGAAAGTGCCAGTACTCCTTGCAACCCTCGGCGCCCGGGAGCATGACCACCGGGGCCCCGCTTCCCCTGTCGATATAACCCCCCGGTTCCCTGCCAAGCGCCATATCTCGCCCCCCTCTTGATGAGAAAACACCTCAACCATTATTTCCCATCGAACGTTGGTTGGAAAATACCTCAACGATTGTTTCCAGGTCTATGTCCAGGCAGTTATTAATCTGGTTGGAGAATGCGGCGGAGGTTAATCCTCACTCGGTGGGAAAAGATGGTTGAGGTTAGTTCTCACTGTGGAACACCCTTCTGACGTACGACCTCCGGGGGGAAAAAGCCAGGGCGAGCAGGAACAGCCCGACCAGGACCAGGACTATCGAGGCGCCCGAGGCCAGGTCGTAGTTGTAGGATAGCACCAGGCCAACGACGACCGCGGTCACCGCGGATACGAGAGAGGCCACCATCACGCCCCTGTAGTTCCGCGCGAGCTGCATGCCCGCCGCGCCCGGTACGACGAGCAGCGCCGAAACCAGGATTATTCCGATCAGCTTGATGGAGACTACGATGACCAGGGCTATCGCGATGAGCAGCCCGTAGTAGGCGAACCTGATGGGGATGCCGCTCGCCGTTGCCGTCTCCTCGTCAAAGACCGTGAATAGAAGCTCCTTGAAGAAAAGGGCGACGAAAGCCACCGCCAACACGCCGACTACCGCGAGCACTACGACGTCGCTCCAGTCAAGGGCCAGGATGCTGCCGAACAGGTAGCTCATCAGGTCGACGTTGTAGGCGTGTGCCAGTGAGACCAGGACCACGCCCAGCGCCATCGAAGCGGAGAAGAGAATGCCTATCACGGTGTCCTCGTGGATCTTCCCCTTTCGCGAGAACCAGCCGATGCCGACGGCGACCAGCACGCAGAATACGGCCGCGGCTACCAGCGTGTTGATACCCGCCAGGATGCCGATCGCGACCCCGCCGAACGCCGCGTGTGCTATCCCCTCCCCGGCGAAGGCGAGGCGCCTCACGTTCACGAAGAAGGAAAAGACAGCGCATACAACGGCGACTATGAGCCCTCCGACCAGCGCCCGCTGCATGAAGCCGTGTACCAGCATCACCGACCCCCGGTGTGCTCGCCGCCGCCAACGAGGAAGTCGAACTCGCAACGGTACGCTTCCTTCAGGCGATTGCTCCCGACGACATCGGAGGGCCGCCCGTGCAGGTGCATGGTGTGGTTTATGCAGATCATGTCGTCGGAGTACCGCGCCAGCGTCTGCACGTCGTGCGACACGAAGATGACGGAGAGCCCCATCTCCTCCTTCAGCCGCGTGAGGAGGTCCATGAACTGCTCCTGGGCGGGCAGGTCAAGCCCGCTGGTGGGCTCGTCGAGGAACAGGATGCGGGTCTCGCGGCAAAGCGCCCTGGCCAGGAATGCCCGCTTCTGCTGGCCGCCGGAGAGCTCGCCGATGGGCCGCTTCTCCAGGCCCTTCAACCCGACCAGCTCTATGCCGTCCTGTACCGCCGCGCGGTCGGCCCTGCCCGGGAACCGGAGCACACCGATACAGCAGCTTCGACCCATCATCACCACGTCGAACACGGACACCGGGAACGTCGGGTCGAACAGAACTGTCTGCGGCATGTACCCGATGTGGTGCAGCTCGTGCTTGAGCTCCCGGGGACCCATCCCCATCACCCGGACGGTTCCGCTATCGGGCGCTATGAGTCCCAGCATCACCCTGAGCAGCGTGGTCTTTCCCGCGCCGTTCGGGCCCACCACCCCAAGAAACGTCCTCTCGCCCAGTGTGAAGGTGATGTCTTCGAGGACCGGGTAACCGGACATGGACACGTTCACGTGGTCAAGCTCGATGAGCGGCCCGCGCTCGCCGGCTGATCCGTCGAAGTACTCGGCGACCCTGCACTGCCTGCTCACTCGAGGGCCTCGCTCATCACTCCAGCGTCGAAACGCATCATCTTGATGTAGTCACTGACCTCCGGGTTATCCGGGTCTCCAACCGGGTCCACCGTCGCGACCTTCACGCCGGGTCCCGCGTCCTTCGCGATTATCTCCAGCGCCCTTGGACCGAGCTGCGGCTCGGCGAAGACCGCCTTCACGTCGAACTCCTTCACCTTTCCCATAAGCTCGGCGATCTGGCGCGCGCTCGGCTCCTTGCCGGGGAGCTCCTCCACCTCGCCTACCTGGACCAGGCCGAAGTGCGGCGCAAAGTAGGTCCAGGTCGGGTGTGTGGAGATGAACGACGCGCCCTTGACCTGCTCGAGCTCTCTTCTAAGCTCCACGTCCAACCCCTTCAGCTCCTCGATATACTCCGCGGCGTTGCGCTCGTAAGCCTCGGCGTTCGAAGGGTCGGCCTCGATGAGCCCGTCCCTGATGGCCTCGACCTGGTAGACGGCCAGTGACGGATCGAGCCATACGTGCGGGTCCTCGAGGCCGGGCTCACCCTCCACAGATGGCAGCAGCAGGTCGGCGGGGACGGCCTCGGCGGCCACGACCCTGACCACGTCGGGCCGGGTGATCTTCGACAGAACGTCCGTCGCCCATGACTCGAGCCCCAACCCGTTCTCCACGAACACACCCGCCTTGCTCAGGAAATCCATGCTCCCGGGAGTCGGATCGAAGGTATGGCCGCAGCCAGCGCCCGGGGGTACCAGGCACTGCACCTCCACATACTCGCCTCCCACACGGGAGCAGAAGTCGGCGAGAGGCACGATGGATGCCGATACCTTCAGCCTGCCCGATGTATCCTGATCGCCACAACCGGCCGGGAGGATCGACAGCGTCACGACAGCGAGAACGACCACCGCGGGCAATACAGCGGTCCGATACTTTTTGAGAAACATTATCATCATTCCCCAGCCAGACATCCGCACTCGTTCCTCTGACTCGGTTCAGGCCTTGCCCGGAAGGCAGGAGGGGCAGTAGCCCCACAGACCCAGGCAGTGCGAGGTGACCAGGAAGTCGGTCTCGTCTTTGATCATGTCCTCGAGCTTGTCGATCGTACAGGCGTCGAGTTGCTCGCGTGACCCGCAGGACACGCAGACCATGTAGTGGTGGTGGTGCCCGGTATCCACCTCGTAGTGCTGGGACCTCTCGTGCAGGTGGACCTGCTGGGCTACACCCAGCTCGACAAACAGCTCGAGTGCACGGTACACCGTCGCGATGCCTATGCCCGGTGCTTTCTCTTTCGCAAGCACGAGGACCTCCTCGGCCTTCATCGGCCGCCCGGCGTTCTCGGCCAGTACGTCGAACACGGCGTCCCGCTGCCGGGTCCGGCGGTATCCCCTGCTGCTCAGCCTCCTGGAAAGCTCCATGACATCCCATTCATGAGAATTATTATCAATAGATTATCATACAAACGGGCGGCTGCTAAGGTGTGTATTGCGTATCAATCACACTGCCCCGAAGCGTCCCGGCGAAAGAATGAAGCTACATCCTGCTTCGAGAGCACCCCCTCGGCGACCGAGCGCACCATGTTCTCCAGTTCGTCCACGTCGACAGTAACATCGATTTCGTTCATCTTGAGGAACACGATCGCCGCCACCGCCCCGGTCCGCTTGTTGCCGTCCACGAAGGGATGATCCTTGACTATGTGGTACAGGTACGCCGCCGCCATCTCGAAGATGTCTTCGTGAAGATACCTGTCCGCGATCCCGGCCTGCGGCATGGCCGCGGCAGACTGGAGGATTCCGGTGTCCCTCGTTCCAGGGCTTCCGCCGTATCGTTCGATCTGGTCCTGGTGTAGCTCCAGGATCTCGCCGAGCGATAGAAAGACCGGCTCCATGAACACTAGTCGGCCAGTCTCTTGAGCGCTCTTCCGTACCTCCTGTTGGTCTCTCTGACGGCTTCCTCGAATTTCTGACGCCGCTTCTCGTCCCTTACGGGAGCGATGATAAGCACCTCTCCGTCGGTCGAGATATCGAGAGGCGTATCCGCGTCGATGTCGAGGAGGTCGAGCACCCCGCGGTCCATCACGAGCGCCAGGCTGTTCCCGTGCCTCGTCAGTTTCTTGACCATCATTAGCCTCCTGAAGCCGTACTACCTATGTATAGACATTGTATCACTGACAGTCGGAACCATCAACATGCTCAGGAACGTAGACGGGACCGGGATTACTACGACTCAGGCCGGTCATGTAGCCTTACGACGGCACCGCACCCTCTTCGGCAGGACCTGGCTGCCCGGCACCGACCTCCTCGCCCGACTGCACGGCCTGCAGGTCGGTCTTGACCTTCAGGATCACGGCAGTGATGGGGACGGCGAGTATCGCCCCCACCAGCCCCGCGAATATCGCGCCGAGGACCGTCGTGATGAGCGCCACCAGCGGGTGCAGCTCAAGTGTGTGGTGGTAGGCATACGCCTGTATGGGCTGCTGGAAGACGCTGTTTATCAGTATCAGCACCACCAGCATCACGAGCGCGGCGGTCAGCCCATTCGAGGCAAGCGCGATGAACACCGCGAACGCGCCCCCGATGTAGCCGCCTATCGAAGGGATATAGGCCGTCACGAAGATGATGAAGGTGACTGCGACGACGAGCGGCATCCGGAATATCAAGAGTACCGGCAGCACCATCAGGGCGTTGGCCGCCGCGATTATCGTTGTACCGCTCCAGTAGCCCCGGATGGACGTCGCTACATCGTCGAAGACCATCCTGGCCTTACCCTCGGAGACGGGCATCTTGCGTATCACCCAGCGGCTGATGGTCCCGTCGTCGTTGAGGAGGAAGAACAGGATGAAGAGTCCCAGTATCAGGCCGACGAGGAAGGAGGCTATGCCCGACAGGCTGCCGGTCAGTACGCTCGTAACCCCGCTTATCAGTGAGGGCCATAGCTTGCTGACGGACTGCTGGATCCAGTCGACCGTCGAATCGCTCAGGTCGAGGTCGCCCAGCCAGTCCTTGACCTGGTTCACCCCGCTCTGGACCTCATCGCTTATCTCGTCGGACTCCGCGATAATCCCGTAAGATACCACGCCGGTGATGAGCACGATGACGCAGAGGACCAGGATCATGGTCAGTGCCGCACCCAGCCACCGCGGGAAACGCAGCTTGCGGTGCAGGAAGTCCGGTATCGGCCAGAGCACCACACCCAGCATGACCGCGATCGCAAGGGGCCAGACGATCTGGTAGGCGCGGTTCATCAGGTAGACGAAGAAGATCAGGACGCCGATGAGGCCTATCAGGTACCAGGCGTCTCTCCCCCACCTCGCCAGCCAGTCGCTCCTGGCTACAGCCCGGGCCCGCTCCTCGGTATCAGTCAACGCTCCCCCTCACGATCTCACACGGGCGCAGTAGGTTTGTTTACAAAGCGTATTTCTGGCCTCCTCGCTTCGCGTCCTCCCTGCCGGGTGACATTGCGGGTGGCCGGGGGGTCCGGGGGGAGTGAATGACGCATTCCTGGACCCGATGCTAGAATTCGTTCATGATTCGTCAGTCATCCACCAATGAAAGGGTAGCCATGAGTAGGGCAGGTTCTTTCCGGAAATCGGTTTCCTTCATGCTCGTCGCGCTCATGGCCACTATGGCACTCGCCGTCTTCGCCGGGTGCGGCGCCACGCCGGCGCTCAAGGACCCGAGCGGAAGACCCCAGGCGGCGATCTCCACGGATAAAGCCCTTACGCCGGACGATATCCTGTACGCCGACCTGCCGTTCGGTCCTTTCATGTCGCCGGACGCCTCGCGCGCGATGTGGATGAAAGCGTATTACACGCCGGATGGTGGACTCCCTTCCTGGGAGATAGTCGTCACGGACCTCGGTACCCTGCAGAGCACGAAGGTCATGTCGTCGTCCGGCCTCGTTGCGGGCCTTCCGAAGTGGTCTCCCGATGGGACGGCATTCGCGTTCATAGACTCGTCCCCCGACGGGACCAACCAGTTGTTCACGGTCCCGGCGACCGGCGGGGAACCGACCCAGATCACGACGGTCGATGGAGGCGCCGTCGCGCACGCCTGGCGGGACGCTTCCACGCTGGCGTTCACGGCCCCGGTGCTCGATGAGAGCGCCGATGACACGGACGATACCATCCACGTCACGCGTGAGACGGACGACAGGGTGCGGCTCTTCCAGGTGGACGCCCGTGGAGGGGAAGTTGTCCCGCTGACCCGCAACGACGATCAGATAACGGCTTTCTGGATCTCCCCGGACGGCGGCAAAGCCTTCACCGTCCGGACCAGGGCGTCCGCAGGAGGGGACGCGTACTACCAGGAAATACCAAATCTAAACTATCTCGTGGACCTTTCCAACGGCACTGAGAAGAAGGTCCTGCCGGACGTCCGTTCGGTCTCAGGCGCCACCTGGTCCGCGGATTCCGGTACCGTGTGGGTTCTGAACGCCTATACGCCGGACGATCTCATTGTGGCCACCACGACAACGCTGAAGGCCCTGGACGTCCGCTCCGGGGCGGAAAGCGAGGTCGACCTTGGCTGGAGCCGCGGGATCCATTCCCAGACGGGGGGTGGGCTCCCCGCCATGCTCCAGTCCGCCGGCGGTTTCATGGTGATGCTCGCGAACGGCTGCAACCCCAAGGTCGCCTCGTACGAGGGCGGGGGCGGCTCGTTCACCAGGAAGGTGCTCGAGGGTGAGCACCAGGGAAGCATGTTCTCGTTCGACGTCTCGAAGGACGGAACGAGGATCTGTTACCTGCATTCGACGCCCAGCACCCCTCCCCAGATGTACGTTGCCGGCATCGCCTCCGGGACCATCACAAACCCCAGGCGCTTCACGGACCTCAACCCGGGCTGGTCCGGCAAGGAGTTCGTAAGACACGAGGTCATAACCTGGAAGGGAGCTCTGGGTGAACCGGTCGAGGGAATCCTCTACTATCCGAGCGGATATGAGCCGGGCAAGACGTACCCGCTCCTGCTGATGCTCCACGGCGGGCCCTTCCACGTCGACCTGGCGGAATGGCAGAGCAGCACGTACACGCTCTACCCTTTCCAGTTGATGGCGCAGAAGGGTGCCTTCGTCCTTGTACCAAACTACCATGGGAGTAGCGAGTACGGCCTGGATTTCGCCCGCTCCATCCGTGACGGGCACTTCTACGACTACCCTGTCCAGGACATGGAAAACGCCATCACTCGGCTGGTGGGCCTCGGGATGGTGGACGGCAACCGCCTCGGGACGCTCGGGTGGTCCAACGGCTCCATCCTCTCGCACGCGCTCATAGCCCGGGACCAGCGCTTCAAGGCCGCATCCTGTGGAGCGGGAGGAAGCGAGTGGGTATCGCTCTGGGGGGCCGCTATCGAGGGGTACTCCATTATCGAGTACTACTTCGGGGCAAGCCCGATCGAAGACCCGGGACTCTACAAGGACCCCGCGATGGCGCCGTTCTACAAAGCGCGTGAAGTGAAGACGCCGGTGGTCATGTACCAGGGGGACACCGACGTCAGCGTGCCTCCCGGAATGACGTGGGTGGCGTATCGCGGCCTTCAGAAATATGGTAGGGCACCCGTCGAGCTGTTCATCTTCCCCGGGGAGGGCCACGACCCTGTCCAGGGCTCCCATCAGAAGCGCAAGCTGACCGAGGACATCAAGTGGTTCGACAGGTATCTGTTCAATCCGAAATCCGGGGCCGACAACACGAGTTAGCCTCGACGCCCGGTGGCCCGGGGACATCTTCGGCTGTCAGTCCTTGCGATACAGGCCCACCACCACGCAGCCGCCGAGGCCGATGTTGTGCTGGAGGCCTACTCTCGCGCCCTCGACCTGGCGGACCCCCGCTTCTCCCCGAAGCTGCCAGACCAGTTCCGCGCACTGTGCCAGGCCTGTGGCGCCCAGGGGGTGTCCCTTGGACAGCAGGCCGCCGGAAGGATTGACCACGTACTTTCCCCCGTAGGTGTTGTCGCCGTCCTCGATGAACTTCTCCGCCGTCCCCTCGGGGGTCAGTCCCAGTCCTTCATACGTGATCAGCTCATTGGCCGTGAAGCAGTCGTGCAGTTCCACAACATCCACGTCCTCCGGCCCTACGCCGGCTGTCTCGTAGACATCCTTTGCCGCCTCGGCGGTCATGTCGTAGCCCACTATCCGCATGGGGCTCTGCCCTTCGAAGGAGCTGGAGAAGTCGGTGAGCATGGCTTGGGCGGCGATGTACACGGGGCTGTTGATGTTGTGCTTCTCCGCGAAATCGTCCGAGCACACCACCGCCGCGGCGGCGCCGCACGTCGGCGGGCAGCATTGAAGCCGAGTCAGGGGCGGAGCCTGCCTGGGCGAGGCCAGGACCTCCTCCACCGTTACCTGGTCCCTGAATATAGCCCTCTCGTTGTGCTGGGCATGCTTTCGGGCCTTCACGGAGATCTTCGCGAACGTCTCGTCCCTGGTACCGTATTTCTTCTGATGCTCCAGGCCCGCGCCGGCGAAAAGCTGGGCGGCGGGAGCGGCGCCTTCCACGGGCGGGGTGAACTCGTACAGCTTCTCGAAGAAGGTGTACATGGGGATGGGACGGTCGGTGAAGACGACGCCCAGGGCGCCCGGTGTCATCTGCTCGAAACCCAGCGCCAGCGCGCATTCGACCGCGCCGTACCCGACCGCCTCGCGGGCGAGGTAGAGGGCGTTCGATCCCGTCGAGCAGTTGTTGTTCACGTTGAACACCGGGATCCCCGTCATGCCCATCTCGTAGAGCACCTTCTGACCGGCGCAGCTGTCGGCATAGACCCACCCCGTGTAGGCGTGCTCGATCTCCGCGTATTCGACCCCGGCGTCCTTCAGGGCGTCGCGAGCCGCTTCCTGGCCCATGTCCGTGTATGGCCGCAGCTCTTTGGGCGAACTGAACCTGGTCATGCCGACACCGATTACGTTGGTCCTTCTCACCTGGCCCTCACTTTCTCTCAACGTCTATTCGGATTGCTCTCGACACCCCTTATGTACCTGTGTCGCTCAACAGTAATGTAACACCGAGCACCCCGGGTATGCATGTATTCCGCCCTCCGAACGGCCCACCGGACCACACCCGGCCTGGACAGCTCGCGACCTGCGGCACTGGTTCTCTATGCTATCCTGATGCCACGATTGGCCGGGAATGGAGGACTCCGGATGATCATTATCGCCACACCGCATACCGACTTCGATCCCACGGAGACGGCGGTTCCATGGAAGGTGCTGACCCGGGCTGGATACGGGGTGAGGTTCGCCACTCCCTCTGGCCGGCAGGGCGAAGCCGATCCAAGGGTCGTGACCGGCGAGGGGTTCGGCCCGCTGCGCGCCTTCTTCGCGGCTCACACGGACGGTGTCGCGACATACGAGGAACTCCGCCGGCAGGAGTCCTTCCGGAATCCCATCGCCTACGAGGACATCCGGGAGGAGGAGTTCGACGGCCTTCTCCTGCCCGGGGGACACGCCCCGGGTATGAGAGAGTACCTTGAGTCGGAGGCGCTTCAGCGGTGCGTGGCATCCTTCTTCGCGGTGAACAAGCCGGTCGGCGCCATCTGCCACGGAGTGATAGTGCCGGC
Organism: Actinomycetota bacterium; assembly: GCA_043807425.1. Lineage (GTDB taxonomy): Bacteria > Actinomycetota > Geothermincolia > Fen-727 > Anoxymicrobiaceae > JAHJCO01. Next base: position 20,130 of record JAZDFZ010000067.1, on the reverse strand, counting down.
GCGGGCCCGGATGCCTCGGGGTGACAGGTCGCCCCTGTACGGTCGCAGGACCACGGCGCTGCCGGCCTTCATGGAGCTGTCGGCCTACTGGAGCACGAGGCCGTGGCTTCACGACTACTTCAGGACCTACCCGGAAACCGTCCAGCGCATCGTCAGCCGGGAACTGGCCGACGGGCGCGATTTCCTCCGGGGACCATTGTCCCCGCGGCGCGATTCCGCCGAAGCGCCGGGTCGAGGTTTTGCGGTCGTCGATGGCAACTACATCTCGGCGCGCTGGCCGGGAGACGCCTACCGCTTCGCGTACGGCTTCCTCGGGATCCTCGAAAGGTACCATCGGACGGCTGCCTGAGCGTCCGATTCCCTCAACCGGTCTTGCCTCCCTTGACCTGTATCCTTGCCGGGTACTTCTCGAATGTCTTCGCGTGGGCAGCGCTGATCGCCGCGAACAATGGCATGTAGACGAGCTTGCGTATGGTGAAGCTGTGCTCCTCCTTGGGGTCCAGGAAGAGGTTGAAGACCTTGCCGTAGGTCAGGTTCACGTCGTGCCCAGAGAACCCGCCCGGGGTCACGGTGTCCCTTATGTCGCGCTCGGTCTCCATGGCAACCGCCTTCCAGCCGGCAACACGGGTACCGGAGGGTTTGTCCAGGAGCCAGGAGTACACGGCTACGCGGTTCGACATCCAGGCCGGGTCGGCCCCCCAGTGCGTGCCGTCGGGCACGGGCTCGGCCAGCAGGAAGGCCCTCTGATCAACCCCGTCGAGGTACCTGTCCTCGGGCAGATCCTCGACCCCGGCCAGCGCGCAAAGCGTGGGCAGCGCGTCGCAAAAGTCGAACAGGCCGTCAGAGACGCGTCCCGGCTCTATCATCCCCTTCCAGTAAAAGATGCCCGGGACCCGGATACCGCCCTCCCAGGTGGTCCCCTTCGAGCCGCGGAACGGGGTGTAGGAGCTGTCGGGCCAGGACTCCATCTCCGGGCCGTTGTCGGAGGTCAGGAAGATTAGCGTGTTCTCCAGCTGGCCGGTCTCCTCGAGAGCAGCGAAGAGCCGGCCGAATATGTCGTCGCACTCGACCAGGACGTCGTGGAACGGGTACTTGCAGCGGGACTTGCCCCTGAACTTATCGGGCGGGTAGTTGTCGAAGTGGCAGCCCCGGGTACCGTGGTACAGGAACCAGGGCTCCTTTCCGTCCTTCATTGACCTGATGAACTCCACGGAGTATTCCGCCCAGTTCTCGTCCAGGTCCTTTACGGTCTCGAGGTCTATCTCCTCCTGCTCGATCTCAGGTATATCGAACTGCCCGGCTTTCGCCTTTATGATGTGCTTGTTGAACCTGGCGTTGAGGATGGCGTTGAAGATGAGCGGGTCGTTCACTATCTCCGGGTAGAAGTAGTTGTCGCGCCACTCGGTGTACATGTCGGACACCCCGTAGAAGCCGTAGAACTCGTCGAAGCCCTTGTTCTGGGGAACGGACTCCTCGTTCTCCCCGCAGTGCCACTTGCCGACGGCGCGTGTCACATACCCCGCCTTCTTCAGCAGTTCGGCAATCGTCACCTCGTCCTGCAGGCCGCCCGGCTGGCCGTACATCGGGGGGGTGAGGATTCCGTGGCGGATGGGGAGCCGCCCGGTCATCAGGGTCGCCCTCGAGGGCGAGCAGCTCGGCTGGGAGTAGCAGGAGGTGAGCTTGAGGCCCTCCTGCGCCAGCCGGTCGAAGTTGGGGGTCGGAGCCCCCCTCAGGTGCCCTCCACCGTAGCAGCCGAAGTCACCCCATCCGACGTCGTCCAGGACGAACACCAGGAAGTTCGGCTTGCGCCCGGTCCTCTTCTCCAGCTCGGCCAGCTTCTTCTCAGCGGCCTCCTGCCACTTCGGATGCAGGAGCCTGGGCTCGCGGTTCTCCGCGTAGACGTCCATGGTCCCCCCGAGGATGCGCTCTCCGCCGTCCGGCGGTATGGCTCCGCTGTCAATCCAGTGCTGCTGGTCCGTCATTCCAGACATCTCCTTTCATCCGTCCGTCCGCCCCTGCGCGATGACCTCGTCCGGCAGGCCGAAGAGCGCGAAGAGCGAAGGGCACGTGAAATCGACGATCTCCGAAACCGTAAGGCTATCGAAGTATACAACCTGGATAGAAGTGGCTCTATACGTCTTCCGCGAGTCGTCCAGCCGGTAGACCACGAAGGCGAGCTGCCCGTTCGCCCTTGTAGGGAGAAGGCGCCGGTCCCCGCCTGTGCCGGGCGCAAGAGGCCCTCCCTCCAGGTATCCGGTAACGGCTCCCCTGCCTTCGAACCACCGATCGGAGGACGGGGATTGCAATACCACATCCTTTGAGAACATGGCATCGAGTCCCCTCGAGTCGGAGGTCTCCCAGCTGAAGATGTATTTCATGATGAGCTCGGTCGCGTCCTCGTCAGGCGGCGGCTCGCGTCTTCCCTGCTCTTGCCGGTACGTGCGCGCCAGAGTATCTCGCGCTTCGTCGAGGTCGGCGCATGCCTGGCTCCTCAGCATGCCCGCCTCGTATTTCTCTTCGATACCGAGCATGTCATGGAGAATAAGCACGGCTCGTGAGGCGGGTTCCAGGGCCTGAAGAGCCCCGGCGAGCTCCAGGGAAACACTCTCTCTCGACTCGTAGCGGCAGCCCCCGAGTATGGTCTCGGGTACGAGGTCGTCGGGAAACGGCTCGAGCCGGCTCCCGATCCGGCGCTGAAATCCTTCTGCGGCCTCGTGTTCCCGACCCGGCACCGACGCTCGGGAAGGCAGCCCCCCGGGTTCACCTCCCGACAGGGCGTCGAGGCAGAGGGCGGTTGCCGGCCCGGGGAGGAGCACCCGCTCCGTGCCCTCGACATGCCCCGCCTCCTCCCCGACCTCCGCCAGGGCTTCCCGGGCGATCCTGTCCGCGAATACCAGTGAGCCGGACATCAGGTACGCGAACAGCATCAGTTCGTCCTGGTGTATGAAGAATCGGTTCTCATCGGCCATTGGAGACCTCTATCCTCGACCGTACCATAATGTCTCCACCCTCCAACCCTGAACATTCTACATCCCCGCCGCTTCTTCAACATTCACCATTACGTATTTGCCGATAGCTTCGTTTATGCCCGCCATGCGGCTATTGATAGACTAGAGGGAACATATTCCTAGACTGTCAAGGAGGACGGTTGATGTACGGCGGCTGGACGGGGCGCCTGCTCGAGGTGGACCTGGACGGACCGGCGGATTCGGTCGTGGAGTACCCCCGCGAGTCCGCTGAGCGCTTCCTCGGCGGGTTCGGGGCGAACAACAGCCTGTTCGACCGGTTCTACGACTCCGGTACGGAGCCGCTCTCACCTGGAAACCCGATACTGCTCGGAGCCGGGCCGTTCGTCGGCACGAAGGTCCCAGGCTCCTCGCGGATAATGGCGAACTCCCGCCTGCCCCTGACCGGGGCGATCGCGTCGGCGAGCGGCGGCATGGGCGCGGGTGTGATGATGAAACGGGCCGGCTACGATCACATCGCGATAACGGGGCGCGCGGCATCCCCGTCAGTGCTTGTCGTAGACGGCGAAGCGGTGGAACTCGTGCCGGCCGGCGGCCTGTGGGGCGCCGGCACCCTCGAGGCGACGGAGCGCCTGCACGACACCTACCCTGGCTCCTCCGTCATCGCGATCGGCCCCGCCGGAGAGAACCTCGTCCACCTCGCAATCGCGATGATAGACTGCTGTGCCACCCTCGGCCGGGGCGGCCTGGGCGCCGTCATGGGGTCCAAGAACCTGAAGGCGGTGGTCCTGCGGGGCGAGGGACGGGTGAGCGTTGCCCAGCCGGCGAGGCTGAAGGAGCTGGTGGGGGGCCTCCACCTGCGATGTCGGTCCTGGTCAAACAGGCCGACCGCGCTCGAGCTCGGGATGGTCGCCGCGTGGCCGCTGTACGCGCCGCAGTTCGCGCCCCCGGGCGCCACTCCGGACGATGTCTCCGCGCTGGGCGAGAGGTTCGGTCCCGCCGGATACCTGCAGCTCAAGAGCAAGAGGATATCGTGCCCCTCCTGCTTTCTCCCCGACAAGGACAGGCTCGTACTGCAGGGCGGGCGCAGAGTAGACTCTACCTCCTTCCTCAACGCGGCGATCCTGGGGGGTGCCTTTCTCATGGAGAGCGCGGGGGAGGCCGCCTCGACTCTGGCGGAGCTGGACGACCTCGGTCTCGACATGTTCACGCTCTCGAACCAGGCGAACTGCCTGCTGGACCTGGCGGCGGAAGAGGTCATCGGTCCGTCGGACGTCGGAGGACTCCCGCTGGAACGCTCCGGAGCCCTGATCCGTGGATTAGCCTCCCTGGTGGCCGGGCGCGTCGGCCCCGCGGGCGAGGCGCTCGCAGAGGGCTGGACCGGCGCGTTGGAGCATTTCGGCGAGGAGACCGCCAGGTTCACGGTGCTGGTGCGCAACCAGGACTGCATCTACGACCCCCGGGTCTCGGGCCTCGGCACCATGGAGTTCGAACAGGTCGTCTCGCCGCGGGGGCCCACCTCGGCAAGCGGGGGGTCCGCCACCTACCTGCCCGGCCAGACGGCGGAGAACCTGGTCCGGCTGACGGAGCGCATGGGTGCCTGCCCGGCTGCGATCGGTCGCATCTTCGATGGCGGCGGTATGAACGTCGGCAGGCTCACCCGTTACTCGGAGGACTGGTTCAGCCTGTTCAGCTCGCTCGGGATCTGCAACCGCCACCAGATAAACAGGTTCTACAACCCGCCGCTCATCAGGGACCTCCTCGCGGCGGTCACGGGCCTCGAGCTGGAGGTTGGCGAGATCATGGGTCGGGCCGCGGCGGGCTGGGAGATCTACCGCGAGCTGAACGAGCGAGAGGGTCTGGGCAGGGACGCCGACGTCTTCCCGCGGGCGTGGCTGGACGAGCGGCCGGTCTGGGGACGCGGCGGGAAGCTCCACGACTACTTCGGGCGGGAGCTGGACGGCGCGAAGCTGGAGTCCCTGCTCGGGGACTACTGCGACGAGCGCTCCCGCGAACCGGGCTGATGCAACAGGAGGAGTCATGAAACAGGTAACCATAGTCGGCGCCGGGCTTGCGGGCCTGACCGCAGCCATCATCCTTGCCCGCGAGGGACACGAAGTCACGGTCCTAGAACAGGAGAAGGCCATCGGCGGCGCATCGCTGTACGCCTCGGAGGTCAGCAGCCACGAGCTCTCTTTCGCGGACATGACCCCGCTGGACCTGGACGCCATGAGCCGCTACCTGGGGTTTTCCCTCTCACGCCCGGATGATCCACAGCCCCTGCCATTCTGCAACCCGTTGCCGAGCCTGCGCCTGCGGGTGTACGGGAAGACGGTCGAGCTCCCACTTCCTGACGACGTGCACATGAAGATGGTCGAACGCGGGTCCCGCCCTTCTTCCCTGGATACGTACCTGTCCCGCCTGGCCACCGACAGCGGCGTGAATTTCTCCTTCGGCACACAGGTACGCACGCGGAAGGACTTCGGTGATCTCCCACCTGGCTCGATCGTAGCCACGGGCATGTTCACAGAAGCGTTCGACGCGCTCGACATCCCGTACACCAGGGCGTACGGACTCTTCGCCGGCGGGACGGCCCCCGACGGCCGCAGCCCCTTCTGCGTGGCCTACTACGACGAGCACACGCGCGACTACGCGTACTACGCCACGGCAAACGGCACCGGGGCCGCGGTGCTCTTCCAGCGGGGCAAGCCTCTGTCGTCCGCGGCCGTGGAGTGGTTCCCGAGGCAGCTCCTCGAGGACGAGGGCATCGAGTTCCCCCACTGGCATTCAATCGATAACCTGGCGGGCACCCCCACCGGCTCGTTCTCCAACCCGCGGCTCTTCTGCCGTGACCTCATCCTGGCCGGAACGCTTTCAGGCATGCAGGACCCCACCATGGTCCTGGGCGTGCACGGCGCGCTCGTCTCCGGCAGGATCGCGGCCACGGCGGTCCTCGACCGGGAGGGGGCGGCCAGGGAGTTCCATCGTATGAACCGGTGGTGGAGGCTCGCCTACCTCACACGGCGCTTGCTCTGGGCCACGCATCCGTGGGGTCCCCGGCTGGCCATCCCCGCGGTGCTCAGTCTGGTGCGGCACGTGGACCAGCGGTTCTTGTGGATGCTCAACCCGGCCGTGCCCGGATGGATGCGCCTGCCGTAGTCAGGTTCAATGAAGACCGTGGCGCATTCGAGTATCGGACCCCGGTGGAGCTTCATTCAGGCAGGGAGGTAGAAGTGAACGTTGGACCAGCGGACAAGAGCATCACTCCGGCGGGAAAGGGGAAGGTCTCGCTACTCGGGGCTATTGCGATCGGGGTCGGAGGAATGGTTGGAGCCGGTGTCTTCTCCGTCCTGGGGGTCGCTGCCGAGTCTGCGGGCAACGCTCTATGGATCTCGTTCCTCGTCGGCGCCGTCATCGCCTCTTTCTCGACCTATTCCTACGCCAAGCTCGGCGCGAAATACCCGACCGCGGGGGGAGCGGTGGAGTTCATGGTACGCGGCTTCGGCGACAACGTCCTGAGCGGGGCTACCAACATATACCTCTGGATCGGGTACGTGATCGCGATAGCACTGTACGCCATGGGGTTCGCCTCCTACTTCGCGACCTTCTTCACCGACCATCCGTCCACGTTCTTCCTGCGGGCGACAGCAGTCTTTGTGGTTCTCATGTTCACCATCGTGAACTTCCTCGGAGCGCGTTACGTGGACCGCTCCGAACTGGTTATCGTGGTGATCAAGGTCGCCATACTCGTGCTCTTCGCTGCGACGGGGCTTTTCTTCATCAAGGCTCAGAACCTGTCTCCCTCCCGATGGCCGGGGCTAACGAGCATCCTCGTGGGCACCGGGGTGCTTTTCATCGGCTACGAGGGATTCGGCCTCATCACCAACACCGCCGGGGATATGGCCAACCCACGCAAGATGCTCCCCCGGGCCCTATACCTCGCAGTTGCATTCGTAACCCTTATATACCTCGGCGTGTCCATCACGGTGTCGGGGAACCTCACCACCGCACAGATCTCCGCGGCCAGGGACTACGCCCTCGCGGAAGCGGCGAAACCGTTCCTGGGCGGCTTCGGGTTCAAGCTGGTGGCGGTGGCCGCGCTGTTCTCGACCGCGTCGGCCATCAACGCAACGTTGTACGGTGGCGCGAATACGAGCTACATGATCGCCAAGCGTGGCGAGCTCCCGAGTATATTCGAGCGAAGCACCTGGAAGGGGAGCACTGACGGGCTCCTCATCACAACCGGTCTCGTGATCGCGTTGATAGTCTCGTTCGACCTGAGTGCTATCGCGATGATGGGCAGCGGGGCCTTCCTGTTGATCTACGCGCTCGTGAACGCGGGCCATCTCAGGATAGCGTCCAGGACGGGGGCCAACCGCGCGATCGTCTCCATCGCCATGGTCCTGTGCCTGGGCATGCTGGGAATCCTGTCCGTGAACATGTTTAAGGAATCCCTGCCCTCATTTCTAGCGATGTTCGCCCTCCTGGCGGCCGCGTTCGTCGGCGAGGCGGCGTACCGGAAGGCCACCGGCAGACGGATGAAGACAGCGGGCCCGTAGACGCGAGTCACCTCGGCACCGGGAATCCGGATTATAATAACCGTGCGGATAGTGCGTATATCAATTAGGTCTACCGGGAGGTCGTCTTGAAGCGCATTCCTCTACCCGCGAGCATCATGATCCTTGCGACCCTCGCTCTGGTGGTCGTGCTGACATCGGGCACGGTTTTCGCCGATGTGACAGCCGTTCCTCACCATCCAGAACCCGGCCTCCGCTGACGCGGCCGTGAAGGTGACCTACATGAGGGGGGATGGGAGCGCGAGCGATCAGCCACTCACAGTACCCGCCACGACCCGCGCGACGGTCAACGTATCGGACGTGCTCGGCGTGGCGGACGCTGCGGCCCATGACTTCTCTGCGAAAGTCGAGTGCACCAACGGCAGGACGATAATCGTCGAGCGTCCCATGTTCTTCGACTATCAAGGGGCCTGGACCGGCGGCTCGGATGTGGTCGGGTTCTCACCTTAGAGACAGCCGCCCGGAGGGGATAGTTCACGGGAGGAGCAATGGACAAAGCAAGCGTCGGCGACATTGAGATAGCCTACAGCCTCGCGGGGGAAGGCCCCCCGCTGGTCATGATAATGGGCCTCTTCACCAACGCCGACTGGTGGGAGCCGGAGCTCATCGAAGCGCTCGCGGAGCACTACCGCGTACTGGTATTCGACAACCGGGGCTCGGGGCGCTCGGGCTCCGGCGGAGAAGCCTTCACGATGAGGAGGTTCGCGGACGACGTGGCGGGGCTCATGGACGCCCTCGGTATCGACAGGGGACACGTCTTCGGGGTCTCGATGGGCGGCATGATAGCCCAACAGTTCGTGCTCGACCACCCCGAGAAGGTCGACAGGCTGGCGCTGGGTTGCACGATGTGCGGGTTCTCCCACGCCCACCTTCACCTGATGAAGATCGCGGACAGGCTCGCCGGCGACCCCCTGCATGAGGAGGCGTACATTCGCAAGGTCGCGGGGCTGCTGTTCCCCCCCGAATGGATCGAAGCACACCCGGAAGCCTTCGAAACGCTCGAGGAGAGGGCGAAGCTCAACCCGATACCCCCCGTCAACGCGGCCAAGCAGTTGCTGGCCGTTCTCCATTTCTCCGCCCGCGACAGGCTGCACGAGGTAAGGAGCGCCACGCGCGTCACGTGCGGCTCCGAGGACGTGCTCATCCCGCCGGAGAACTCGAACGAGATCGCCGAGAGGATTCCGGACGCCCGGCTTCGCGTTTTCGACGGCGGAGGACACGGGTACTTCGTGCAGTACAGGGACGAGCTCGCGTCAGACCTGGTCGAGTTCTTCGGGTAGCGCCCGTTCGGCCGGGGTCATGGGTACTGTGATTACGAGCGGACCTGGGGGTGGGGCTTGAATACAAGGGTGCGGCGGTTCGCACCGTTTGTATCGCTCCTCGCCGTCGTGGCCTTCGTTGCGACGGCGGGTTGCGGGACGAACGAAAAGGGCACCGGCACCTCGCCCGTTTCGTCACCATCCGCCGGAAACCAGCGCGTGAAGCCGGTGATCATCGACACGGACGTCGGACCCGACGACTTCATCGCGATTCCCTTTCTACTGAGGTCCCCCGGCGTCGACGTCAGGGCGATCACAGTGATCGCTACGGGTGAGGCGAACGCGCCGGGGAGCTCTGCTTCTGGGATCCGTTCGCCGCCGCCGTGGCCGTTGACGGGAGCCTGGCCACGATGGAGCGCATGCGGCTTTCGGTGGTCGAAAAGGCGGGTCGGGAAAACGGACACACGGTGGTGGTCGACGACGGGAGTCCGGTGCTCGTCTGCATCGATGCCGACCGCGAGGGCTTCAACGAACTCCTCTTCGAGACGCTCACGGGGCGTGATTGACGTGTACGTCAACCGGGTGAGTGACATCTAGAATCAGAGCGTTCTCCACTGTCATTCGATCCCGGCTCGCGCGGGGAAGAGTGTGCGCTTGAGGTCCGCGGCCTCACGGATGACCCTGATGACGTCGAGGGCCAGTTGTATCCCGACCGTTATAGCCGTTACCCAGGAGATGTCCTTCGCGACTCTCCGAGTTGTGGACGCCGGCTCGGTCCGTTCCATTTCTTTCGCCGCCGGGACCCCCGCGGTCCCCGGAGCCTTGCGCACCTGTCCGTGCCTGCTTCTCATGGAGATCACTTCCTCTATCCAGATGTCTTGCGGGGCTGAGAGCCCCGCCTCAATCAGAGCAGTTACTCCTTGCAAGGTCAGTGAGTGCATCCGCCGCCGTGTTCGTGGCCGCATGCTCCGGTCCCGCCGCCGCATATCTCTTCGCTGCCCACCAGCGTGCCCGCGAGCAGGCTGCCCAGCGCGTCTTCGGGGGAACCCGTCGCGCCAGCATAGACGCGTACACCCGCGCTTTCGAGGTGCCGCATGGCGCCTCCACCGATGCCTCCCGCGATAACGCTCTCCACGCCTCTTTCTGCGAAGAGAGCGGAAAGCGCGCCACACTCGTGCGCCGGCGTGCACAGGATCTCGCGCTCCTTGATCTCTCCGCCCTCGAGCTCGACCAGCATGATCTCCTCGGCCCTGCCGAAGTGGGGTGACACCCGGCCGTCCGACATCACTATAGCTATCCTTCTACGTTCTCCATCCATCACAGCAACAGCCTCCTCCGTTCTCCTCATGACCGCTCGACCCGGCTCGGATCGGGGGCAGTGGGTCCTTGTCGGCCACAGGGCCCCCGGCCCCTTCGCGCCAAGCCCCCGCCGCATGCCTTTCTTGTAACGCGGCCGCCGCACTCCGGACAGACCGACTCGCACGCCCTCGCCCCGGTTCCGAAAGGTTCCTCCCGGGTGTGTCCGCACTTCACGCATTCGAATATCCTTGTATCCCCCGCCAGGACGTAGTCACCGCCCTCTATCCCGAGCGCTTTACCCTCCACCAGGGCCTGTGCCACCTTATGATGCGCTCCCTTGAGGATCCTGTGGAACGTCGGGCGGGACACCTCCATGTATAGCGCCGCGTCTTCGTGGTACAGCTCCTCGATGTCGGCCAGCCTCAAGGCCTCCAGCTCCTCGACGGACAGCTTCACGACCTCGAGCTCCTTCAGTGGGATACCCCGCGGCTTGAAGAACCCGTACGCCGGTTCGCCTCTCACGCATCTCGGCTTTCTCGGCCTTGGCAAACTACCTCCTTCATAGCTTTGTAATGGACATATGTTCATTACGAGCATAGCGCGGTCGTTTGGATGAGTCAAATATACCGCTGGTCCGACGGTGTCAAGGACTTGACTCTCAATAGTTAACTGTAATTTACTATTATTATTGTTTATCTATTTTGATAACAGCCAAAACCGGTCCAGGCTCGGAATCCAGGCCATTTCCGTTGTTTCTGATTCACCTGTTAACTGATGTTGAGGATGTTATTCAAGCCTTTGACACCTGACCGGACCGTTCATCGAGCCAACCCCTCCAGGTGCACAAAGGAAGACCTATCCGCCGGGCTCAGGTGAGGTCGAAGCGGTCAAGGTTCATTACTTTGTTCCACACCTCTGTAAAGTCGTGCACGAACTTCTCCTGAGAGTCCTCACATCCGTAGACTTCCGCCAGGGCGCGAAGTTGGGAGTTCGAACCGAAGATGAGGTCAACACGGGTGGCGGTCCACTTGAGCTCGCCGGTTTCGCGATCACGACCCTCGAACACGTCTTCGTCTTCCGAGGTTGCCTTCCAGGTCGTGCTCATGTCGAGCAGGTTTACGAAGAAGTCATTGGTGAGCGTCTCTGTACGCTTTGTGAAAACGCCGTGCCGGGACTGTCCGAAGTTGGCATTCAAGACGCGCATACCGCCAACGAGTACCGTCATCTCGGGAGCTGTCAGCGTCAGCAGTTGCGCACGATCGACCAGCAATTCCTCCGCCGATACTGCGTATTTGGTTTTGAGGTAGCTGCGGAACCCGTCGGCAACCGGTTCGAGCACGGAGAATGACTCCACGTCGGTCTGCTCCTGTGACGCATCCGCGCGTCCCGGCGCGAAGGGAACGGTCACATCGTGACCGGCATTCCTCGCAGCTTGCTCGACGCCGGCGCAACCGCCCAGAACGATAACGTCGGCAAGAGAAACCCTCTTTGCGCCGGGCTGCGCGTCGTTGAACTCCTTCTGGACCCCCTCCAGGGTTTGCAGCACTGTCGATAGTTGGGCAGGCTGGTTGACTTCCCAATCCTTCTGCGGAGCAAGACGAATGCGCGCCCCGTTCGCACCGCCGCGCTTGTCGGAGCCACGGAAGGTGGAGGCCGACGCCCAGGCGGTCGAGACCAGCTCCGAGATGGACAGGCCCGAGGCAAGGACCTTGCCCTTGAGGTCCGCGATGTCCTGTGCATCGATCAGCTCATGATCGACTGCGGGCACCGGGTCCTGCCAGATCAGTTCCTCCACCGGGACCTCCGCACCGAGATAGCGCGAGCGGGGGCCCATGTCGCGGTGCGTCAGCTTGAACCACGCCCGGGCGAAGGCGTCCGCGAACTCTTCCGGGTTCTCGTAGAAACGCCTTGAAATCTTCTCGTAGACGGGGTCGAACCTCAAAGAAAGGTCCGTGGTCAACATGCCGGGAGCGTGACGTTTTGACGGGTCGTGGGCATCCGGCACCGTGCCGGCGCCAGCGCCACCTTTCGGTTGCCACTGCTGCGCACCCGCCGGGCTCTCCGTCAATTCCCATTCGTAGCCGAACAGGTTCCTGAAAAAGTTGTTGCTCCACTTCGTTGGAGTGGCTGTCCAGGTGACCTCCAGGCCGCTGGTGATCGTGTCATCACCCACTCCGCTGCCGAAACTACTCTTCCAGCCAAGGCCTTGCTCCTCGATACCGGCCGCTTCCGGCTCGGGCCCCACATGGGACGCGAGGCCGGCGCCGTGGGTCTTGCCGAAGGCGTGACCGCCGGCGATGAGCGCAACCGTCTCTTCGTCGTTCATCGCCATACGAGCGAAGACCTCACGGATATCCTTGGCCGCCGCGATCGGATCCGGGTTGCCGTTCGGCCCTTCCGGGTTGACGTAAATCAGGCCCATCTGAACGGCGGCGAGAGGATTCTCGAGTTCCCGATCGCCGCGGTAGCGCTCGTCGGCGAGCCACTCGCTCTCCGCCCCCCAGTAGATGTCCTCCTCAGGCTCCCAGACGTCCTCGCGTCCGCCGCCGAAGCCGAATGTCTTGAATCCCATCGACTCAAGCGCGCAATTGCCGGCCAGGATCATGAGGTCGGCCCAGGAGATCTTGCGGCCGTATTTCTGCTTGATCGGCCAGAGCAGCCGGCGGGCCTTGTCGAGGTTCGCATTGTCCGGCCAGCTGTTGAGGGGCGCTAACCGTTGAGTGCCGGACCCCGCGCCCCCGCGGCCGTCCCCCATGCGGTAGGTGCCTGCGCTGTGCCACGCCATCCTGATGAAGAGCCCCCCGTAGTGACCGAAATCGGCCGGCCACCAATCCTGCGAGTCGGTCATCAGCGCATAGAGGTCCTGCTTCAGGGCCTCCAGGTCGAGTTTCTTGAATTCCTCAACGTAGTTGAACTCCTCGCCCATCGGATTGCTCATGTGAGAGTGCTGATGAAGAATTCTGAGGTTCAACTGGTTCGGCCACCAGTCACGGTTCGACGTGCCTCCGCGGTCTGCTTGTCCGCTTGACCTGCCGGTTACCGGGCACTTGCTTTCTTCATTCATGGAGTTTCCTCCTCTCGATGTCTAGACTCATGCACCGTGCTGCCATGAATCTCACTCCTCTCTGCGAATACCAGAACTGGAGTGACTACTTGCCTTCTTCTTCCTTGCGCTGGGAACGAATCCCCCTGAACTGCACATTCGAGGTTGTCACGTCCCCTATGTTTTCTACCTCAGCAGATTCCAGCACCAGCCTGGACCCTTCACCGACAGGTGATCGGCTATGTGAGCTCTTTCCTGGTCAGCATCCTGTCCATAGCCCAGGTCATGAACCGCATGACGAGCAAATAGGCGGGCGGGAAGGTGCGCTTGAGGAAATATAGGAGCTTGATGTCGGCGGAGGTTATCACCATGAACCTGTTCCTCTCGATGGCGTCCACGATGAGGTCGGCCACCTTCTCCGGCTGCATGGCGTGCCTGCTGAACAGTTCACGGCTCCTCCTGCACGCGTCCTCATCGGCGTTCATGACCGTCGTCTGCACGATCCGGGTGTTCACCGCGCCCGGGAGTACCACGCTCACACCGATGTTATGCTTGCGCAGGTCGAATCGCAGGACCTCTGAGCTGCCGACCAGGGCATGCTTGGTGCCGGCGTAGACCACGTGCCAGGGCAGGCCGATGATGCCCGCCGTGGACGAGACGGAGACAACGTGCCCTCCCCTGCCGCCGCGCACCATCTCCGGCACGAAGCACTCGATTCCGTGATACGGCCCCCAGAGGTTGACGTTGACCACCCGCTCCCACTGGTCGTGGGTCATGTCCTCCACCTGGGAGAAGAGGGCAACGCCCGCGATGTTGGCCAGTATGTCCAGCGGGCCGTGCGCCTGGTGGATCTCGTCGGCCAGTGCTTTGACCTGCAGGTAATCGGATACGTCCAGGACCCTGGTGAGGCAGACCTCGCAGCCTTTCTCCTCTATTGCACAGCGCGTATCCTCGAGCCCATCCGCGTTGATGTCCGTCAGGAAGAGGCGGGCGCCGAGCCCACCCATCTTCATCGCCGTGGCCCTTCCGATGCCGCTCGCCGCCCCCGTGATGAGCGTCTTCCTGCCGCCGATCACCATGGTCCTCACCTCTGTTTCCCGAGCTCGGGAAGTCGGGTTCGATCTTGTATGTAGTCTCGTTCCTTCAGGAGGCCGTACCATGCTTCACCCCTGGCCCGCCTGTCCAGGTGGAGCCAGTGCCCGCCCACGACCTCGATGTAGTCCTCGATGCCCCAGCTCTCTATCCAGCGCCTCGTATCTTCGGCCGGGCAAAGGCGGTCACCTGCATGCGCAACGACCCGTATCCGATCAACGTCATAGCGGGGTTTCATGTAGAGCGGCGAGAAGAGCTCCTGGGCTCGCTCGGTCGCCCGGACGAGCTCGGAGTCGACCGGGAACCCGAATCGGGATCGGCCCGGCTCGAGGTAGCGCTCCATGGATACGCCCGGCACCACCAGGAACATGAAGTCGGGCCCGCCGGTGACCTGTGTCGCGTACAGAGCCGCCGTAAAGCCCCCCATGGAGGCACCGATCATCCCGATGTTCTCGTAACCGAGACACCGGAGCAGCATCAAGGCGGAATGGAGGTCGTGCACGTTTTGCGCCATTCTCTCCGCCGTCAAGGGCAGGTCGGCAGGGTCGAGCAGCCGCTGAAACCGCGGGGAGTCGCTTCGCCGCCAGTGGCCGGGCAGGGTGTATAGAGCGACGTCGAGGCCGAGCCCGAAGAGCCTGTCGACCTTGAACATGCGTTGAGCCTTCTCGGGCCCTCCCATCATCAGCCCGTGAATCATGAGGACGAGCGGCCGGTCCGCGGATTCACAGTGGCACCATAGATGAAGGTAACCCGTCAGGTTCTCCGAGCGCCGGTTGAAGCGGCCGGCAACCTCGGGATTCCGGGGCACGTAACGGCTCGGGTACCGGATGAGGTCGCGCCGCCCCTCACCGAACGGCTCCGTCTCGATGACATCACTTGCGGGAGGCTTATCCGGCAGGTAGAAGAACGGCCCTTGCCCACCGTCCCAGCGGTCGGGGTCGTAGAAGGCGAGCTGCCGGAGATAGGTCTCATGGTCAAAGGTACTCTTCCTGATGGTCGGATCGGGAAGGTTCACCAGCACGAGGTCCGGAATCCCGCCGACGGCGTTGAGGACCCGGATTCTTGCCGTCATCGACTCCCCTCTTTCTTCACGGAGTCGTAAGTGTCTTCTGTCACACCCAGGGCCTCGAGGGATTTCTTGATAACCCGGTGAGTCTCGGTCTTCGGTAGAGCGTCCATGACACGGTAATACCTGGGGACGGCGAACCTGGCCAGCTTGTCGGCCAGGAACCCCGGCATCCCGGCGGTATCGATCCGCCTTCCTTCTACGGGGACGAGTGAAACCATTATGTCGTCCTCGGCAAGCTCCGAGGGGACGGCGTAGACGGCGCACTCGAGCACGTCCGGGTGCTTGAGCACGGCCTGCTCCACCTCGTAGGCGGAGATGTTCTCGCCCTTGCAGCGCATGGACTCGGTGTTGCGACCGAGGAAGTAGATGTAACCGCCCTCATCGGTGTATACCATGTCACCGGTATGCAGCCATCCATCGCGGATCTTGTCACTCGATGCCTCGGCGTTCTTGTAGTACTCGACGGTGCTCGGCCTGTTCCCCACGTAGCTTATCAGCTCACCGGGCTCCCCCGCGGGGACGTCCCTGCCCTCACCGTCCACTACCCGGCACTTCGACCCGAGGGGCTTCCCCATCGAACCTACGGGCGCGGTTCCCAGGTTGATGAGCACCACACCGGCCCCGTCCACCGCGCCGTATGCCTCGTAGATGCGCACACCGAACCGCCGCTCGAACGGCTCCCACATGTCCGCAGGGCAGCCGGCCGAGAGCACGGTACGCACCTTGTTGTCTATGTCGTCGGGCCTCGCGGGCTGCTTCATCAGGATGGGCATCACCGCCCCCAGGCCGTTGAAGATCGTCGCTCCTCCACACCGAAGCTCGTCCCAGAAACGGCTCGCGCTGAACCTTTCGCCCAGTACCACCCTGCACCCGGCGTGCAGGGCGGGCGTGACCGTCAGGAAGAGCGCGTTGGCGTGAAAGAGGGGATAGCACGTGTAGTATGCGTCGTTGCTGTTGAGGAAGAACCTGCTCATTATCGATATCATCTTCACGCCGGAGTTGCGGTATCGATAGACGACGCCCTTGGGCAGCCCGGTGGTCCCGGATGTGTACATGATGGCCATGAGGTCGTCGGGCTTGTAAGCCACCGGGGGCTTGCCCTCCTCGGAGCCGGGACCGTACGCGGCATCGAGTTCTACCATCCCGGCCGGGAGCACGAACCCCGCCGGGGCGCCCGGCGTGTTGACCACTACCAGCTCAATGGTCTCGAGTCTATCCGCGACAGCTTGATAGTAAGGCAGCATGTCGTGGTCGATCACTACGACACGGGCGTCTGAGTTGTTCAGGACGTGAGCGAGCTGATCGCCGCGCAACGCTACGTTGACGGGCACGGCGTACATTCCGAGTTTCTCCAGGCCGAAGAAGACGTCGAGCCACCGGGGGGAGTTCTTCATGATGATGGCGACACCCACGCCGGGGCCTCCACCATTCGCGCGGAGGAAGTTGGCCACGCGGTTGGCGTTGCGGTCCATCTCATCGTAGGTAAACGACCGGTCCTTGAACGTGAGGAACGTCCTGTCGCCAAGCCTCCGCGCCCTCTCTTCGAGCAGTTCGGCATGCGACATGTCGGCCGCGATCGCGAGGCCTCGCGCTCTCGCTATGCTGCGCAGGTTGACCAGCAGCGTTCCCCTTCTCAGCTCGTCAAGAGAGAAAAGGGCCGCGCTTCGCAGGCCCCGCCAGCCGATGAACAGCATCTGGGAGTACTTCTTCCGCTTTGCCTCAACCACAGCGTCACTCCGTCATTAAAACTACAGTGATTACTGTATTCTGTGTGACGTTATTATCCTGCACGCTCTCGGCGGTCGTGTCCATCCTGGGGTTTCACTTCGTGGTCTCTTACGTAGAGTTCCTCGGATTGTACTGGTTCTCAGGCGAGCAGGATGTCTATTCCGTGGTCGATGTGTTCGCGGACTTCATCACCGGCAGAGAATAGTGCTCTGCAAGAGCACCCGCCCGGTTCAGGAAGCCAGCCCGGCCTTTGACATCGCGTACGCTGCGTGGTGGTGTCGGAGGCCCGACACTATCTTGGGCACATGCTAATGCTATACAAGTGAATCTTTTCGAAATGCGAAGGAAACCATGTCAAATCAGCCATATCAGGTACGGAGTAGTTGGATCCAAGTATTTCCTGGCATCTGTAGGTAAAGCTACTCTCGCCAGTCAATTACTATCAGGTTGGTGTCCTTCTTTCCTGGATAGACGACTATCTTCGACACGAAGAGAGCCAATGTTCGTTTTTGTGCTTGCAGGCTCATCTTGTCCCACATGGTAATAATCTCGCTTGTCTCAAGTTTGCCGACACGTTCCCTGGCTCTCTGGGCCTTAATCTCAGCGTCATTCAATTCCTGTTCCATCACCCGCAATTGTTCCTGGAATCTCCTGTTGTTGCGAGTCAGCTCTTCTATTGCTATTGCGCCGTCGGCATAGGCATTAAGAAGTAGGTCTTGTCGTACTTTGGCTACTTCGATTTGGCGGATGAGTATTTCCACCCGACTCCTGTCCGTGGTGCGTCGGCCTCTTTCGTACTCAAGTTCCTGCTGAAGTCGCTTACTGTTGAGATGTTTGAAGAACTCGTCGAGAACATATCTTTCAAGAACGTGCTCTTCGATGGCAACGCCCTTGCATCGCTGCTCCGTAGGAATATGGTCGTAACGTGGAGACTCGGAATGTTGCTTCATGGAACAGACCCAACAAGTCCGTTCGTTGCGACGGATATGATGAATAAGGACTTCTCCACATTCCGAACACCTGCATAGGCCAGAAAGAAGATAGTCGCCTCGTTTAGCTATTTCGCGTGATTTTTCGGCATTGATGGTCTGCACGCGGTCCCAGTGTTCACGCGAGACTATGGGCTCGACATTGACAGGAAACTCTCCCTTGGGCCCACGGGACATACCGATATATAAGGGTTGTTTGCACCAACGGGATATGACATAAGCTGATATCGGACCTTTCTTCATCTTGCCGGTCTTCTTATCGAGTTTGCCTGGACCCTGAACGCCCTCTTCACGCAGTGTCTTGGCTATCTTGGAATAGCTCCATCCCTCAGCTCGTTTCTCAAACGCAAACCTGACCCACCGTGCCTCCTCTTCCACAATCCGCAAAGCGCCTTTTCCATTGATGGGATCTGATTCGGTACCGAAGATACGAGGCCCACCTTGACGACGACCCTCGTTACGCGATCTATCTTGACCATCCATTATTCGCGCTCTCATGATATCGATCTCCAACTGGGACAAACCCCAGGACATGGATAGGAAGAACTCGCCCATGGGCGTGGTGGTATCGAGATTTAAGTTAAGCAGGCATAACGCGATGTCGCGCTCCTTTAGGTCCTGATAGAGGTTTTCCCAATAGATGCGCGAACGGGAAACCCTTGTCTGCTCATAGACAACGAGTACGTCGCCGCTGGTAAGGACTTCCAGACATTCTTTCCACTTTGTTCTATGCTCAAGATCCGCATGAGAAACGTCTATGTCGGCAAAATCAGGACCGGCTTCCCATCCCTCCTGGATTGCTTTTTGCCTGCATTTTTCAATCTGTGTTTCTGGTGAAACCTTTGCGAAGCGTGGATCGTCCTTGTCGGGATCCTTGCTCACTCGAATATAGAAGACTGCGCGTTTTCGCTGTTCGGGAATCTCGTTGAAGTTCTTGTTTGACATTCCAGGTCGTGTCATTCACTCTGGCCTTTCTCCAGGTCAACCCAAAGCCTTACTGACTTCATGATATGCATTTTGGCCGCGTTGCTCAGGCCAGGGTACCTCTCTATCGCCGACGCTATTTCAGCGAGCGTTGACGGTATATCTGCCATGCTGAGTTCCTCTTCCGATATCCCCAGCTTGGCAACAAGCGTGGCCAGCGTCTCCCGTCTCGGCCGCTTCCGAGCCCCGGTCTCGATCAAGGAAATACTGGCCTGCGGAATACCGGTTTCCTTCGCGAGTTTCGCCTGGGTCCAGCCGTTTGCCTCCCGTCCCTTTCTAATTAGATCGCCGATAGGCTTCTTGTCCATATTAAGTTGCCTCCACAGTATTCTAGGCTAACCTCGCACCTATTATAACACAAAGGTGCTTTATATAACGACATATTGCTAATAGTCTGTTCGATACTGTCAGACCATCATGCCAATTATTAATTTGAGCATTAGCTCGACAATGTAACTATTGTGCTTATTAATCGACAATATCTAGAGATGTACAGGGCAGAAATAATGCTGACCAGTAATCACATAGTCTCTGATTTGCGTTATAATGTATGTAGCGAAACGCAATATCTTCGTTGAGCACGAGAGAGACAGACTGCCACCACGATGGTAGCGCCTCCGTCGCAAGACTGACAAAGAGTGGTCATGCGTGGGGGGCGTAAGCGTGGAACAGACTGGTAGAAACAAGTCTCGGCCTGACGAAATAGCACCAAAGTCGGATGTTGTCAAAGACACCCGGCCTGCCGTCAATGAACGTGCTTCCACAGGTAATTATTCCCCCAGAGAGACCACTGTTTTGAACCCCTACCGGGAAATGGCAATTCTGCTACTTGACGCCTGCGATGGGGTAATCGATCTGGATATCGACGACAAGAGGATTACGGAATGAACCCAATGCAAAAACGGCAGCACAAGCGAATAGTCGAAATCATCTTGGTAGCTCGGCAACGCCGTCGGCGCGAATTCGTGATCTCCGGTGATGGGTGCGCATTCTCACGTAACTGATCACTGATTCTCACGTTGTCTGAACACCCCCGGAGCGTCAGCGACGCCGGATGTTTCCGACAGACTCAGTGTTCAGTTATCACCCCCAGACAAGCCCCGATCGGACGGCATCCCTGACCC
>JAZDFZ010000066.1:0-3444 GCA_043807425.1 Actinomycetota bacterium | reverse complement strand
GCATCGCGAGGCCTGGCGCCTGGGCGAGGGAATGCGACCTCGAGTGTGCAGTCACGGGGCTCTGGGAAAAAACTGGCTACTCCGTGAGCGCCGCACGAGGAGCACAGGGACGGACGGGGCCAGCTAATCCGCACGTTTGACCTGCGTCGCGGCGGGGAACGGCTCTTGCGTTCCTGGCGTGGAAAAGGAGAAGAACGATGCAGAATAGACTTAGCTGGCTAGCAGGGGCGCTCCTGTTCCTCGTCCTGGGCTGCGAGGTGGCGGAGCCCGGCGATCCAGGCGAAGCAGATCGTCAGGCCAGCGGGACGCCCGGCTTTACCATCCGTGGCTACTCCTTCGAAGTCTGGGCCAAGAACCTCCCGCCAGGGCTGGGGCAAGGGGTCCGGCTGCGGGTGACCTTCCAGAACCTCCTCAAGGCGAGGCTCTACAAGGAGCAATGCTTCCTCGTCCCTGACGGGATCTCGGACCCCAGCGCCGGCACTACAGTCAACGCCGAGGGCTTCACCCTCATTGCCGAGGCCCGGGGGGGCATGTTGTACAGCCTGGGGACCGATGTCGGCTCGAACTTCCCCGTCTGGGGCAACGTCGCCAACCTCGTCCTCACGGTGGAGCGAGGCACCTTCACGGAGCACGCCAACACCCTCGCCGACCTGGCGAGCCATGACGGCCTCGGCGTGCCCCTCGTGGCCCACTTCAACTCCTGCCGGGAGGCCAGCGGGGCCGAGACCCTCTTCACCATCGTGTCCGGGTTCAATCAGAACAGCCAGGCGACGATGACCTACCAGGACTGGCTCCAGACCTTCTACAGCTCGGTCATCGAGGTGGACTTCCTGACCGGTGAGATCACGATCAAGCCGAAGGTCTGAGTGATCGGGAGATCAGTTGACGACGAGGGGAATCGGCGGCGCCAAGGCGCGCTGTCTCTCGCCACAACCCCGTCCGCTACCCACAGGAGTGGCGCCGGAGGTCCGCCCGCAGCCGGAGCGGGTGCGATAGCCATGGTTGAGCGCGGCGTTTGAAGGCTGCGGGAGCTGATCGAGCAAACCTTTCCCTCGGCCATCCCTGACTCCGGGCAGCTGCGGGGTCGGCCGAGCTATGCAGCTTCTCGCCACTCGTTGCGGTGATGCAGACCGCCGACCCGTGGGAGTGCCACGACCTTCGCTGCCGGTGACGGCCGGCGCTCAACGGAGCGTCTGAAGGGCGTCGCGTGGCTAGGTCGGCGGGACGGTCTCAAATTCGGCGACCACGGGCAGGTGATCTGAGCGCCCGGCCTGCAGCACGCGCGCGTCAAAGGGGACGAGCTGCGGGGTGTAGAAGATGTGGTCCAGCCGGTGGGTGATGAGGCCGACGCTGGTCTGCCAGCGCCAGGCGGGGAACCAGCCCGCGGCGGAGGAGATGACCTCGCCGGAGAAGGGGTAGCGCGAGAGCACGGCGAGCCCGCCGGCTCCATCCTCGTGGTGGAAGGCCATCTGGGGGTAGCGGTGCCCGAGGCGCGCGCGAATCTGACGCTCCCAGCCGGGAGTGCTCTCCTGCAGGAAGACGCATGTCCGCGCTGCCAGCGCGGCGAGCAACCCGTCCCGCCACACCCGCAGGCGGCGCGAGCGCCCCCCCCGAGGACGACGCCGAGGTCGACGCCGATGTGTCGACCGCCGGCGACAGCGATGGTTTCGGGGGAGCGTGCTCGAGCAGCTCGCCCGACCCCGCGAAGGGTACCCCTACCTTCGTGCTCATCCCGCAGGCGGCAACTCGCTGCAACTCCCCCCTTGCCAGCCACCTCCAGCCTTCGGACCCCTCGGACCCCGCTGACTGGGGCGCCGGAGGGACCCCGGAGAACACCCAGTCTATCTTGGCCGAGTCGCAAATTTTACTTATATTTCACCTATCGCAAGGACCTTCTTGTCCAGGAGTCCATGTGAGCGCGCCGAGGGATCTTTTCGTCCTACCGCGCCACCCGGCCGCGGTATGATGCTGCCTCGGGCAAACAAATCCAGGTTACGCTGGGGGTTCGACCATGACCAGCCATCGCGCGGAGAGTCCCGCCGGACAGCAAGCCCGTCTGCCCCTCATCCTGTGCCTGGGCCTCCTGGTCGGCTGCCAGGGCGGGCTGCTGCTGGCGGACCGGAGCACCGGCGGGAGCGAGGGGCACCAGGAGGCGGGCCCTAGACCTTGTGGCCCCGATTCCGGGACATGCAGCGGGCTCTGCATCGATGGGAGCTGTATCGGAGTCTGTATCCCCGGGGCGAGGCGATGCACCGGTCCGATCCCGCAGACCTGCAGCGCGAGCGGTCAGTGGGAGGATGGCGCCGCCTGTCCGCATGGTTGCCAGGAAGGGAATTGTGACGCCGCCCGGGAGGCCGGTCCCGGGGACGGCGGCAGAGACTCACCGCCGATCACCGGCGTGACCTATTACGTGTCGCCGACGGGGCTGGACAGCAATCCCGGCACGCAGAGCCAGCCGTGGAAGACCATCAAGAAAGCGGCCGACACGATGGTGGCTGGAGATGCCGTGCAGATCCTGGCAGGGACTTATCATGAGCAGGTCGTCCCCCTGAACTCCGGCAGCCCGGGCAAGCCCATCACCTACCTGGCTGCTCCTGGCACGGCCGTTATCGACGGGACGGGGCTAACGCTCAGCTCCGGCGGCTACGGGGAGGGCATGATCCAGCTCACCGGGAAGAGCCACATCGTCATCAGGGGCCTGACCATCAAGAACTCGGCAGTGCACGGAATCAGCGTGACCAGCGCGACGAACGTGGAGCTCGCCGAGAACACCATCCTCAACACGCACACGGCAGCCATCAAGGTGAACCAGTCCCAGAACATCAGGATCAGGGATAACACTATCAAGCATGTGCTCTATTCTTCTGGAATCGGGGTTTGGACCTCGGAGCACGTTCTGGTAGACCACAACTTCATCGACACACCCCACTGGTATCACGAATGCCAGGGGGCCCACGAGGAGGGTCTGTCGATTGCCAGCGTCAATCACTTCGAGGTCGCGTACAATACGCTCGACTACTCCGAGACGCCGCCAGCGGGCTATTGCTCCAACTCCCAGCGGCTCGGCATCGATGTCAAGGAATCGTCCCAAGACGGTCTGGTTCACCACAACGAGGTGCGGAACATGGATGCCGCCGGCATCTATGTCGATGGCTGGCACGCCGGCGCGAACGGGACGCCGACCCTCAATCACATCAATATCTACCAGAACAAGGTGAGCAGTGGAGGGGGGATCGTCGTCGGTTGTGAGCAAGCCGACGGCGTGGTGGAGCACATCAACATCTACAACAACCTGGTCATGAATGTCCGGTTCTCGGGCATCCAGGTCCGCGGTGCGTGGGGCGATGGCCTGCGCAAGAACATCACCATCTACAACAACACTGTTTATGGCGCCAATCCCGCGGGCGGCCACGGCGGGGCCGGCATCTACGTCACGACCTCGAA
>JAZDFZ010000065.1:0-17482 GCA_043807425.1 Actinomycetota bacterium | reverse complement strand
CCCCCCTTCACATGCTGGTTCACGTAAGGATCGCTGGTGTATGCCCAGAGGTGCCGGTCGGCCAGGCCGAGCAGCCTTTCAGGTGGAGCGCGGGCACCTACGGGTCGCGGTTCCTCACCGCGATACGAGACGACGGGACGTTCACCGGCATAAAGTGCCCGGAGTGCGGCCGTGTCTACGTCCCCCTGCGCCGGGTGTGCGGGCCGTGCTTCACCGAGATGACCGAGCTGGTGCCCGTGAGCAACGAGGGGACGCTGGTGACCTTCTCCGTGGTGAGCTTCGGCTTCGTGGACCCCTCGACGGGGAAGCAGAGGCCGGTCCCCTACGGGTACGCGGTGATAAAGCTGGACGGCGCCGACTCCTACCTCATCCACTTCATAGACGAGACCGACCCGGCGAAGATGAAGGCCGGGGACAGGGTCAGGGCGGTCTTCGAGGACGAGGGGGAGCGGACGGGCAGCATGCTGGACATCAGGCACTTCGAACTGATTTGAGGCGGGGCTCTCAGCCCCGCGAGAGAGAGGAACGTGATGGCACCCGATATCTTCGAGGTCGAGATCGCGGACGGCGTGGCCCGCTGCACCATGAACGGGTCCAAGATGAACGCGCTGGGCGAGGAGCTGCTCTACCCGCTCGTTGACGGCCTGAAGCGGGTCCTGCACGACGACAAGGTCCGGGTCATAGTCCTGCGGGGAGGCGAGGGCAATTTCTGCTCGGGCGGAGACGTGGGGACCATGGGCGAGGAGATGGATCCCACCTACCTCAACGAGAACATGCGGCTGGCCAACGAGGTGGGCTTCGAGCTGCACGAGGGGCCCAAGCCGGTCATCACCGAGGTGGACGGCTGGGCCGTCGGCGGCGGCATGGGGCTGGCCATGTCCTCAGACCTCACCTACGCGACCGAGAGGGCGCGCTTCATGATGAGCTTCGTGCGCATCTCGATCATCCCGGACCTGGGCTCCAGCTACCTGCTGCCGCTCCGGGTGGGCCTCCTCAAGGCGAAGGAGCTGGTGTTCACCGGGCGGGTGGTGGAGGCTGACGAGGCACTGACCCTGGGCATCGTGAACAGGGTGGTGCCGCACGAGGAGATAGCCGACGAGGTGATGACGGTCGCCCGCAAGCTGGCGACCCGCTCGCCGAGGATGCTCGCGGTTGCCAAGCGCAACATGAACATGGCGCACCGGACGGACCTGCGCACCATCCTCGACCTGGAGGAGAGCATCCAGCCGCTGATGGTGCTCGCGCCGGAGCACCACCGCGACATCCAGAAGTTCATGGAGAAGAAGAGTGAGAAATAACCTCAACCATCTTTTCTCAGTGAGAAATAACCTCAACCATCTTTTCTCAGTGAAAGATAACCTCAAACCATTTCTTTCATCAGCACAGCTCTTTGTGAATAGATGCCCGCATGGAAGTTTTGGTCTGAGGTGTACTTTCAGAGGTGTTCTCGAATGAGAAAAGATGGTTGAGGTGAATTCCCAGGAGGGGTGATGAGTGATTTCGATGTGGTAGTCGTAGGGGCGGGGCTCGGGGGGCTGTCCGCGGCCGTATCCCTGAGCAGGGAGGGGAAGAAGGTGCTCCTGCTGGAGCGCCACCGGGTGCCGGGCGGGTACGCCTCATCGTTCAAGCGGGGCCCCTACGAGTTCGAGGTGTCCCTGCACGAGCTCTCCGGGCTGGGCACGCCTGAGGACCGGGGCCCGCTGTTCAAGCTGTTCGAGCAGACCGGGGTGGCCGAGCGCGTGGAGTTCCTCCCCATACCGGAGTTCTACCGCAGCGTCTTCCCCGACGTCGACGTCACCATCCCGCTGGGCAGGGAGAACTTCGAGCAGGAGCTCAGCAGGCACTTCCCCGCGGAGGCGGAGAACATCCGTGAGTTCAGCCGGATCATGTTCGACTTCGCGGACCAGGCGCTCAAGGCCAACCGGGTGGGCATGAAGAAGGTGATGGACGACCCGGCCGACTACCCGGTCCTGATGCAGTGCTTCGGTAAGAGCCTCTCACAGGTGCTGAACCCCATCATCGCCGACGAGAAGGCCCGGGCCGTCCTGGGGCAGATCTGGGGATACTACTGCCTGCCACCCTCACAGCTCTCCTTCCTGATCTACGCCCTGGGCACCGTCAGCTACCTGCGCTTCGGCCCCGCCCACATAAGGGGCACCTCCCAGGCGCTTTCCCAGGCCCTCATGGACATCGTGGAGGAGAACGGGGGAGTGGTGAGGCTGAACGAGGGCGCATCGCGAGTTCTGGCCACCGGGGGTTCCGTGTACGGGGTGGTGACCGACGCGGGCGAGAAGATCGACTGCCCGTACGTGGTCTCCAACGCCAACCCGGTCACCACATGCCTGGACCTCATCGGCCGGGACGAGATACCTTCCTGGTACCTGAGGCGCCTCGGGGCGGGCTCGGGGGGCGCCTCCACGTTCAACGTCTACCTGGGGCTGGACTGCGACTACCATGAGTTGGGCCTTGCCAACCACGAGACCTTCGTCAACACGGGATACGACCTCGATGGGCACTACGAGCTGATGAAGAAGGGCATAGACGTCGAGCCGGCCGAGGCCGCCGTCACCGCGTATAACGCGATCGACCCCGGGGTCTCACCACCCGGCACCACGGTCATGGTCATCACGCTGATCGCCCGGGCCGAGCCGTGGATGGAAGTGCCGCCGGAGAGGTACAACGACACCAAGGCCGCGGTCGCCGACAGGGTCATCGGCCTTGCCGAGAGGGTCGCGCCGGACATAAGGAAGCACATCGACGTCGTGGAGGTGGCCACCCCCGTCACCAACGCCCGCTACACCGGCAACATCGCGGGTAGCATCATCGGGTTCAACGAGACCTTCGCCGGCACCGGGATGGCTCGGATGCCCGCCAGGGGACCGCTGGACGGGCTCTACTTCGCCAACGCC
Source organism: Actinomycetota bacterium (assembly GCA_043807425.1). Classification (GTDB taxonomy): domain Bacteria; phylum Actinomycetota; class Geothermincolia; order Fen-727; family Anoxymicrobiaceae; genus JAHJCO01. The sequence continues at coordinate 14,573 of JAZDFZ010000065.1, read as the reverse complement.
TGGGTGAACATCGGCGGCGGATACGAGCCCTCCATCTACGGCGGCTACATCACCGCCCGTGAGGTGCTCCAGGACATGGAGGGCGGGCGCGACGCCCGGGTGGCCGAGAAGCTGAAGCTGAGTGTGGAGGAGCAATCGGGCGACGCCGCGGAGGTGGACGCCGCGATAGCGTCCCCCATGAAGGGCGCGCTGGAGCGCCTGCACCCCGCCCGCGTGCCCCTGCGGGTCTCCGAGATCATCGAGGAGACCCCGAGCACGAAGACGCTCCGCATGGTCCCCTCCGACGGCGACCTCCCGCCGTTCAGGGCCGGCCAGTATGTGAACCTCTTCGTCGAGGTAGACGGGGTGGGGACATCGCGGCCGTACAGCATCTCCTCGCGGCCCGGGGAGCCGTACTACGACATCACCGTCAGGAGGGCGCCCGCGGGCTTCGTGTCGGGCTACCTGCTCGACTCGGTTGCCGTCGGGGACACCTTCGAGTGCACGGCCCCGGGAGGCTCTTTCTACCACGAGCCCCTTGCAGACACCTCCTCCCTCGTATTCCTCGCCGGGGGCAGCGGCATCACCACCTTCGCCTCGATCGCAAGGGACGCCCTTGAGAGGAGCCTCCCGCTCGACATGCACCTCATCTACGGGAGCAGGGACCCCGCGGACGTAATCTTCGCCGACGAGCTGGCGGCCCTGGCCGCCGGACCCGATAACTTCAGGCTGGACGTGGTGATCAGCGAGCCTCCAGCCGACTGGACCGGCCTGTGCGGATTGCTGGACGCGGACACGATATCCGGGCTGGTCGGGACCACGGAGGGCAAGACCTTCTACATGTGCGGGCCCCAGGCGATGTACGGCCTGTGCGCGGGTGCGCTCGAGTCGCTCGGCGTGCCCGCGCGGCGGGTGAAGAGGGAGGCCTACGGACCTCCCGCCGACGTGACGGCCGAGCCCGGCTGGCCGGGCGTCGCGTCGGACGCCGTCTTCCAGATCGTCGAGGAGCGCAGCGGACGCACGGTGGAGGCGAGGGCGGCCGAGCCGCTGATGAACTCCCTGGAGCGCTCCGGCCTGGTGGTCCCGGCGATGTGCAGGGCCGGGGAGTGCGCCGCCTGCCGCACCCGGCTGGTGTCGGGCCGCGTCTTCGCGCCCGAGCGGGTATCGCTACGGCGGGTCGATGTCGCCTCCGGCTACATCCACCCCTGCATGAGCTATCCCCTGGAGGACCTGCGTATCAGGTTATAATCAGAACGCGGTACCCGTGCACGAGCAAGGGAGAGGGACATGGAAGACAGGCCATGGTTCAAGTCCTACGCCCCCGACGTCCCCAGGCACATCGACTACGAACAGGTCACCATCCCGGCCGGGCTGAGGCGCTCGGCGGCGAGGTTCGGCGAAAAGACGGCCCTCTACTACATGGGCGCGAAGATATCGTTCTCTCAGTTGGATGCCATGGTGGACCGCTTCGCCGCCGCGCTGCGCGCTCTCGGGGTCGGCAAAGGCGACAGGGTCGCCATCGCACTTCCCAACATCCCCCAGATCATAATCGCCAACATGGCGATATACCGCCTGGGGGCGGTGGTGGTCCTCAACAACCCGCTGTACACGGAGCGGGAGCTGACCTACCAGTTCAACGACTCGGAGGCCGAGCTGGTCATCACCCTCTCCCTGCTCGTGCCACGGATCCTCAAGGTGATGCCCGATACCGGCGTGAGGAAGGTCATAGGCTGCCAGATCAACGCATACCTGCCCTTCCCCAAGAAGCAGCTCTTCCCGCTGGTCAAGAAGGACATGTACGCGCGCAACGAGCCCGACGAGCGCGTCCTGGACTTCGACGAGGTGATGAAGGGCTCGCCGGGCGGGACGGTGGAAGACCTCTCCTCCTGGGATGAGCTCTCGACCCTCATCTACACCGGCGGCACCACCGGCCAGGCCAAGGGGGTCATGCTCTCGCACGCCAACATATCCTCAAACGTGCAGCAGTTCCGCGCCTGGTTCCCTGACCTCGTCGACGGGGAGACCTCCATCGTCGGCACCTTCCCGATCTTCCACGCCGCCGGATTCACCGCCTGCCAGAACTTCATGCTGTGGTCGGGCTGGGAGCACGTGATGATACCCCGCCCGGAGCCCAAGACCATCGTCGAGCTGCTCAGGAAAGCCAGGCCGGAGTTCCTCCCCGGGGTCCCCGCGATCTTCGTGGGGCTGCTGGCGGACCCGGAGTTCCGCAAGATGGACCTCTCGTTCATCAGGGGGTTCTTCTCGGGGGCGGCGCCCCTGGCCGAGGACACCATACGCGACCTCAAGGCGCTCACCGGGGCGACAATCCTGGAGGTCTACGGCATGACCGAGACCACACCGGTGGCCACCATCACGCCGTGGGGCGGCGAGATAAAGCCGGGTACGGTGGGCTGCCCGGTGCCCGACACCGACGTCAAGATAGTGGACCTGGAGACGGGGCGCGAGGAGCTTCCACTCGGTGAGACGGGGGAGATCGCGATCACCGGCCCGCAGATCATGATGGGCTACTACAAGAAGCCGGCGGAGACGGCCGAGACACTGCGGGACGGATGGGTCTACACGGGCGACATTGGCTTCTTCGACTCCGACGGCTACCTCTCGGTCGTTGACCGCAAGAAGGACATGGTGATCTCCAGCGGGTACAACATCTACCCCGTGGAGGTGGACAACGTGCTCTTCGACCACCCCGGCATCCTGGAGGCGTGCTGCGTGGGATACTCGGACTCCTACCGCGGCGAGTCGCTACGCGCCTTCGTGGTGACCAAGGAAGGCGTCACCCTCACCGAGGACGAGGTCATCTCCTTCTGCCGGGACAGGCTCGCCCCCTACAAGGTCCCCAAGCAGGTTGTCTTCATGGAGGAGCTCCCCAAGACGGTTGTGGGCAAGATCCTGCGCCGCGAACTCCGCGACAAAGAGGCCGACTAGAGCGGGTGCCAGGCAGCATTCAAGTCATCAAGTGTAGCAAAAGGGCCTGACCCTTATTCAGGACTAGGATTGGGGTCAGGCAGCATTCAAGTCACCAGGTGTAGCAATGCGGCCTACGAGGTGAGGACCTCGGTGACCGTCGCTCCACTCACCGGCACCATCCGGTCGATCCCTTCCGAGGTCAGGCTGGGCAAGCGGGAAGGATTGAAGAAGGACTGCGTCGCCAACCTCGACGACCTGCAGACCGTTCCAAAGTCGATGCTGATCGAGCGCCTGACCACCCTTCCTGAAGAGAAGATGTCCGAGGTGGCGAAGGCGATCTCGTTCGCGCTCGATCTTTTAGCGAGCCCAATGCATTGACATCGACGTGTGCAGAAGTGCCTGACCCCTTTGCACATTAGGGGCCGGGGGGTTCTTCAGGTTCGGTCTCCGGAGCCTCCACGGGTTTCTTCTTGCCTCCGAGGCGGGCGGCCAGGCCTCTATAACCGCTGACGACCGAACCCCGGACGGCGTGGGCGTGGACCGGGTGCGTGCGGATGTCGAAGCGGACGGTAACCACCCGGAGGACGAAGGTAACGGCTATGCAGACGACGGCGGCTACCCATGCGGGGGTTCTGAACCCCACTCCCAGTGCAAGGAACACGGTCACTCCCACGATGGCGACGATACCGTAGAGCTGGCCGGGGCGGAAGATAATCGGGTCCTCGCGCGACAGCACGTCGCGCAGCAGCCCGCCGCCGACCGCGTTTATGAGCCCGATGAGCCCCGCTGCGTAGATGCTCAGGCCCAGGAAGATGGACTTCTGCGCTCCCACCACGGCATATAACCCCAGGCCCATGGCATCCGCGAGCAGTATGATGAGCCCCAGCCGCTTCTCGATGAAGTTGCCCAGGGTCAGCGTGACCACCACCGCGGCCAGGACCGCGGCGAGGTACCGCCAGTCCTGCACCGCCGCCGGGATCTGCTGGAGGAAGATCCCGTCCCGGATGATGCCGCCGCCCAGCCCCACAGCGAGGGCCATGGCGGCGAGCCCGGTCAGGTCGTAGTCCTTCTCGAAGGCGACCAGCCCGCCGGTTATCGCGAAGAGGAACGCGGCGGTGTAATCGAGCCAGACGGGAAGCGCGAACGTTCCCTTGAGCATCTTCCGGAGCCACCTCCTCGTCCCGCTACCCTTGCCGACGGATATTCTAACCCTGCCCGCGCCAAAGCCGCGCTTGACGGCTACGCCTTTGGATATAATACGGCACATAGCGGTGTCACGGGGCGGTGGCGGCAGCCGGCCGCCGGGAAGGGCACCCCGACCATTCGAGGGGGGCAGATGGACATCGAGGAGTTTCGCTGGACCGTATCTTCCATGATGACCGGGACGCGGGCGGACCTCGAGAAGCTGGTGAAGATACCGTCGGTCTCGCTGCCGGGGTTCCCGAGCGAGCCGCTGGGCGAGACTGCGAATGCCGTCGTGGCGCTGCTGAAGTCGGCCGGCTTCTCCAACGCGAGGACCGTTGAGGTCCCCGGGGGACACCCCACCGTGTTCGCCGAGATCCCCGCCCCGCCGGGCGCTCCCATGGTGCTGCTCTACGCGCACTACGACGTGCAGCCCCCGGGCCCCGAGGAGAAGTGGGAGTCGCCGCCGTTCGAGCCCACCGAGCGGGGCGGGCGCCTGTACGGCAGGGGGGCGGCCGATGACAAGTCCGGGGTAGTGACGCACGTCGCGGCCGTACGCGCCTTCAGCGGCAAGCCTCCCGTCGGGATAAAAGTGATCATGGAGGGCGAGGAGGAGACCGACAGCCACCTGGACGGCTACGTACTGGATCACCCGGAGCCCTTCCAGGCGGACGTCATCATCGTGGGCGACACGGGGAACTGGAAGGTGGGCGAGCCGACACTGACCACCAGCCTGCGCGGGCTCGCGGTATGTGAAGTGGAGGTCCAGACCCTCAAGGAGGCGGTCCACAGCGGGATGTTCGGCGGGCCGGCCCCCGACGCCCTGCTGGTCCTCATCCACCTTCTCTCCCGCCTGCACGACGAGGCGGGCAACCCCGCGGTCAAGGGGATGGCGCGCGGCAAGTGGGACGGCTTCGACTTCCCGGAGGACATATACCGGCAGACCGCGGGAATGCTGCCCGGCGTCCCTCTGGTCGGGGACGGCAGCGTGTCCGACAGGCTCTGGGCCAGCCCCTCGGTGACTGTCCTGGGGCTGGACGCGCCGGCCGTCGAGGGGGCGGCCAACGCCCTCATCCCCTCCGCGAGGGCGGTGGTGAGCATGAGGGTGCCGCCCGGCGTGGACTCGGAGAAAGCCCGACGGCTGCTCGCGGAGCACCTGCGCGCATCGGCTCCCTGGGGGGTCGAGGTGACCGTGACGGAGGGACAGGCGGGCCCCGCCTTCAAGGCGGAGATGGACGGCCCCGGGTTCGACGCGGCGAGGAGGGCGATGCGCGAGGCTTACGGCAAGGACAGCGTGAGCATGGGCCAGGGAGGCTCGATACCGCTGGTCAGCAACCTGGCGACGGTCGCTCCGCAGGCCGATATAGTTCTCTGGGGCGCGGAGGACGGCGAGGCGGCCATTCATTCACCTAACGAGAGCGTCGACCTGCGGGAGCTGGAGCGGTGCATCCTGGCCGAAGCTCTGTTGCTCCACTACCTGGCCGAGGACAAGGCTTAGGATCAAGGTTACTCCCGGGAGGGGGAGGCACTTGAAGGACATCAACAAGGCGGCGGGCGGCCCGAAGTACCTGACCTGGACCACGGTCGCGTTCATGACCGTGGCGTGCGTGGCCAGCGTCCGCAATACGCCCAGCATGGCCATGTACGGGTGGGCTGCGATCTTCATGTACCTGTTACCCGCGATCGTGTTCCTCATCCCCACCTCCCTGGTAGCGGCCGAGCTGGCCAGCGGCTGGGACGGGGGGATCTACCGCTGGGTCGAGGAGGGTGTGGGGCCCCGATCGGGGTTCCTTGCAGTCTGGTGCCAGTACGCCATGACCCTCACCTACTACCCGAGCCTCCTCGCCTCGGTCGCCTCCACGCTGGCATTCGTGATCAACCCCGGCCTGGCGTCTAACGGCTACTACACCGGGGCGGTGATCCTGATCTTCTACTGGGCGGCAACCATGGTCTCGTTCAGGGGCCTGAACGCCAGCGCCGCCCTTTCCAGCGGAGGGATGGTGATCGGAACCCTCATCCCGGGGATAACCCTCGTCATCCTGGGTATCGCCTACCTGCTGAAGGGCGCGCCGAACCACGCCGCGGGGACCACGCTGCTCCCGCCGTTCACCGGGATAGCCAGCCTGGTTCTCATCGTGAACAACTTCCTCTCTTACGCCGGCATGGAGGTCAACTCGGTTCACGTGAACAAGATGAAGGACCCCGGCAAGGAGTTCCCGAAGAGCATGTTCGTGGCCTCAGGCATGTCGGTGCTGATATTCGTGCTGCCGGCGCTGGCCATATCGTTCGTGGTGCCCCGCAACGAGCTCAGCCTGACCGCGGGGGTCATGCAGGCGTTTCAGCAGTTCTTCGCCTACTTCGGGGTCGAGTTCCTTACCCCCGTGTTCGGGGTGATGCTGGTGTGCGCCATGCTCGGCGGCATGATGGGCTGGCTCGCCGGACCCAGCAAGGGGCTGCTCATGATCGGGCGCAAGCACGGCTACCTTCCCCCGTTCCTGCAGAAGACCAACAAGAACGGCATCCAGTCGAACATACTGATAGCCCAGGGCGTCATCGTCTCCATAATCGCCCTCATGTTTGCCTTCATACCGAGCGTGAGCCAGGCGTACTGGATACTCTCGGCGATGACCACCCAGATCTACCTGATCATGTACGTGCTGATGTTCATGTCGGTTATGAGATTGAGAAAGAACCAGCCGGACCACCCGAGGGGTTACAAGGTCCCCAAGCTGCAGCTCGTGGCCTGGGTCGGGCTGATCACCTCCGTGGTGGTCTTCCTGGTGGGACTCATCCCGCCCTCGCAGTTCGGAAGCAAGCACCCCGCGCTCTATGCCGTGATACTGCTGACCGGGGTGCTGGCGCTGGGGCTCGGCATACCGGGGCTGTTCCTGAAACTGAGCAAGCCGACCTGGAAGCGCGAGACCGAAGAAGCCGCCGCTGAGGGAGGTGGTGCCGCGTGAGCGCGAACGAAGAGCCGACCGCGGTTGACACGATGGGTGAGGTCACACCGGCCGGGGAGGAGACCATGCCACCCGAGCACGTGTGGTACCGCTCCACCTGGTTCCGCTGGGTGATCGCGATCGTGATAATCGCGTTGCTGTGCGGCCTCGCGGCGGTCATCTGGAAGAGGCCCCTTCGCAACGCCAGGGCACGCCAGAAGGCGCAGGAACTCCACGACAGGGCCGAGGCGCTGGGGTTCCCCGTACCTTCCGTGGAGACCCTGGCCGGGCTGTATGGGGTCGACGGTGGAGCGACCGCCGAGACCGCCAACAGCGACATCTCGCGCGCGATGCTGGCCTATAACATCGGGCGCTCGGGCGAGGTCAACCAGCGGCCGAACATCATAGACCCCAGGCTGCTGGAGTTCGAGTGGCTGGTCCTGCAGGTGTACCGACCAGAGGAGGCGGCTAAGTACAAGGACTTCATCGACAGCCTCAAGCTGGAGGAGACCATCAACCAGTGAGGTCGCGGCGTCGGCGCCGCGGGGAGGGTGGAAGAATGAACATGAGGAGATACACGGCCGTCGCGGTGTCGCTGCTGCTGGTGCTGGGGACGGCCGCGCTCCTCGCGGCAGGCTGCGGGGACAGCCAGGCCAGCGCCGAGGAGCAGCTCAGGATGGACCTTGAGGGGTTCAAGACCTCGTTGCAGATGATGACCAACCCGGCCATCTACACGGACTCCGAGCAGTTGAAGCAGGCCACGGACGACCTGAGCGAGTCCTTCGACAAGGTGGTGGCCTCCGCGGGCAAGGTGAAGGACATCAGGGTGAACGACCTGGAAGCGGCATACAAGAACCTCGAGGAGGCCGTAGCGGGGTTCACCGGGGAGGGGTCGCTCAGCGAGAAGACCACCGCCATAACATCCGCCCTGGACGAGCTGGATGCCGCCTGGAACCAGATGTTCTCCGACCTGGGCGGCAAATAGTGTAGCAAAAGGGCCTGACCCTTTTGCTACACTTCAGTCCGCCAGGGAACCCGAAGACCGGGACTGAAGTCCCGGCCCAAGAGTTAATGGAGATGCGAGATAATAGTCGCATGGATTTGTTTCGATCTGGAGGGAAACGGTGAAGGCTGATCGCCGAACCGTCTCGAGACTGCGTTCCGTATCGCTGCTGGTCGGATTGGCGCTTGTCCTCGGTATGCTGGCCCTGGCGCCGGTCACGGCGGCCGCCGCGCCGGTCACGTGGACGCGCGCCAACACGGACGGCTTCGGCGCCGTGCCTCCCGGCAAGAGCGGCAGCGCCATGTGCATGGCCGAGTACAACGGGCATCTCTACGCCGGGACCGTGAACTACGAGGACGCAAGCGGCTGCGACGTCTGGCGCTACGACGGCAGCACCACCTGGACCAACGTGGCTACGGGCGGGTTCGGGGACGCCAACAACTATATCGCGTGGAGCATGGCCGTATTCAACGGGCTCCTCTACGTCTCCACCGGCAACGGGGTGACCGGGGCCGACGTCTACGCCTACGACGGTGCGGCGTGGACCCAGGTGAACGCGAACGGGTTCGGGGCGGGGGCGGCTATGCAGACCGCGAACGTGCTGTGCGTCTTCGACGGCGCGCTGTACGCCGCCGCGAACAACCCTTTGCGCATCTACCGCTACGACGGAGGCACCTCCTGGACCCAGGTCAACGTCGACGGCTTCGGCACCGGTGTGTCCTGGTGCCGCGCCCTGGCCGTCCACGAGGGCAGCCTTTACGCCGGGACCGGCGTGAACGGTCGTGTCTACCGCTACGACGGCGGCACAGCGTGGACCCAGGTGAACACCGACAAGTTCGGCTCCGGTGACGATCCCGATGTCCGTGTGCTGCAGTCGTACAACGGAGTGCTGTACGCGGGGACGGCCAGGACCGACAATCCCAAGGTCTGGCGGTACTCGGGCAGCGGGACTGACTGGACCGACGTCACCCCGGATTACCCCGACTCGAACAACGACGCCGTTCGAAGCATGACGGTCTTCAACGGCCTGCTGTTCGTCGGGGTCGGGAACTACTCGGGCGAAGATCCGCCGAGCGGGGTCGGGACGCAGGTGTACGCATACGACGGCCAGAACTGGGACCAGGTAAACGACAACGGCTTCGACGGCGACGGGTTCAACCAGGCGTGTCACAGCCTCGCCGGTTTCAACGGGTACCTCTACGCCGGCGTGTTCGCCGTGAACTGGGACAGCGACACCTACTTCGGGGCAAGGATCTGGCGGGCCGGTCTTCCCAACCTGTCGGTCGTCAAGTCGGCCCCATCGACGGCCTCGCCCGGCTACCCGCTCAAGTACACGGTATCGATAACCAACTCGGGCACCGCGGACGCGAAAGACGTCATCTTCATCGACCCGGTCCCCGACCATACGACGATCGTCGATGGTAGTGTGACCTCCTCCGACGCCGCCGCGCAGATAGTCTCCGACGACCCGGTGGTGGTCACGGGTATCACCGTGGAGGCCGGCAGGACGGTCACGATCACCTTCCAGGTCACCGTGGACGCCGGGACCCCCCTGGGCACGACCATCTCGAACCAGGGTGTCACTATCTGGGACGCCTTCGGCTACTTCTCCAGCGACCCCGCCCACCAGGGCCAGCCGGGTCCCACGACCGTCAGGGTCGTATCGCCCGACTTCAAGTGGTATCTGGCCGAGGGCTCGTACGGCTGGGGGTTCGCAACCGATATAAACATCGAGAATCCCAACCCGACGGAGGTCACCGCCAGGGTCACGTTCATGACGGCGGAGCACACCGCCGGAGCCGGGGTATCGCTGGTGCAGGACGTGAAGATGCCGCCGGAGAGCCGGACCACCCTGAACCTGGACGCCGAACTGGGCCCGCAGGACTTCTCCACCAAGGTGGAGTGCCTGGAGGGTCTCTCCATCGCGGCGGACCGCACCATGTACTGGGCCTCCGGGACGGGGGCCGGCATGGGCTCTCACAACTCGATTGGGGTCACCGCCTCGGCCGATACCTGGTACCTGCCTGAGGGCTCGAGCGCATGGGGGTTCGAGTGCTGGACGTGCGTGCAGAACGCGAACACCTCGGACGCCCACGTCAAGCTCACCTACATGGTCGAGGGGGTGGGCCCCGCCTCGTTCGACAAGGTGGTGCCCGCGCAGTCCAGGAGCACCTTCTCCATGAAGGACGACATAGGCGAGGCGGACGCCTCCATCAAGGTCGAGAGCGATCGGCCGGTGATCCCGGAGCGCAGCATGTACCTTCGCTGGACGCCGCAGGGAGCGGGGGAAGCGGTGAGGCGCGAGGGCCACTGCTCCATAGGCACGACCACGCCGGCGAACGACTACTACCTGGCCGAGGGGTCCACCGACTGGGGGTTCACCACCTACGTGCTGGTGCAGAACCCGAACACCGTGGACGCCGTCGTGACTCTCACCTACATGACCCCCGAAGGGCCGGTCTCCGACCCCCCGTTCACCCTTATCGCGCAATCCAGGAAGACGGTGAGGGTCAATGACCTTCACCCGGACATGGATTTCTCCACGATGGTGAGCGCCGACAGGCCGATAATCGCGGAGCGGGCCATGTACTGGGACACCGAGCCCGACTCAGGGACGGGTATGCACGACTCCATCGGGACCAGGGCGGCCCACCGGGTCTGGTACCTGCCGGAGGGCGAGACGACGGCGGACGGTGGCATCGAGACATACACCTGCGTGCAGAACCCGGGCGGTACTGACGTCGAGATAACCGTCACTTACTTCTACCCCTGGGCTACCGGCCTCACGCCGGTTTTCTTTACGGACACCGTCCCGGCCAACTCCCGGCGAACCTACTCCATGGCGGACAAGCTCTCGGAGACGACCGCTTCCATCATGGTGGAGTGCGATACGCCCGGATCGGCGATCATAGCCGAGCGGTCCGTGTACTACGGGTACCGGACCGCGGGCACCAACACCATCGGTGGCTGGGAGGACTAGCAGCAAATGGGGTCAGACCCCGCTTTTGCTGTTCGAGAAGTCAGACCGGCGATTGCGCCATAATGCAAAAGCAAGGGGTCTGACCCCTGTTGGCACAAGCATCCCGTGAGACAAACCCGGTTCGGCCTTCCCGCACAGTAACCCGTTGCAGGTAATAGCGTTACAATAATAGAAGGCCTCGTTGAGGCCCACTGAACAGCCCACGCCGCGCTTTTCAGTGCGGTGTGGTTCTCTGGCCGCGGGAGTTCCCTCATATGGGGATCCGTGTGAAGTGGCGCGCGGGCAGGCTGGGACCGTCGCGGCAACGCTCGGTAAAAGGAATAGCCCTCTGCACGGCGCTGGCGGCACTCACGCTGAGCGTGCTGGCCGGCGGTTTCGGCATGCCGCTAACCGCTCACGCACAGGTGCCTGTCTTCTGCGACACCTGCTGGATGGCCAACGGCCTTGTGCGCACGGCCCTGAACGCCGGGGGCGTGACCTACATCGGCGGCGACTTCACCGCAATCGGCCCCTATACCGGGCGGGGCGCGGTACTGGACGCGGCGACCGGCGCGGCCACGGTGCTCCCCAGGGCCAACAATACGGTCACCGCGGTAATCCCGGACGGTTCCGGCGGCTGGTACGTGGGCGGCAACTTCACGATGCTGGGCACCGTGGCGCGGAACCGGCTCGCACATATCACCTCCAGCGGTACCGTGGACTCCTGGAACCCCAACTGCAACAGTACCGTCCAGTCGCTCATTCTGAATGGTACGACACTCTACGTGGGGGGCTCGTTCACGTTCGTGGGCGGGCAGACGAGGAACCGCCTGGCGGCCCTGAGTACCGTCAGCGGCAACGCCAGCGGCTGGAACCCGAACTCGAACAACGTTGTATACACAATGCGCCTGTCCGCAGACGGGACGACCCTGTACGCCGCTGGCTCGTTCACCAGCATGGGGGGCCAGGCGCGTAACCGGATCGCAGCGCTCAGCACGACCACCGCGCTCGCGACCGCGTTCAACCCGAACGCCAACAGCACGGTGTACGCCCTCAGATTCGGTCCGGGAGAGGCGCTCATCTATGCCGGGGGGGCGTTCACAACCGTGAACGCGGTCGCCCATCCGTACCTTGCCGCGATAAGCACCGCGACCGGGCTACCGACCGCCTGGAACCCCGGCGGTAACGGCGCGGTGAACATGGTGGACGTGACGGGCGACGGGGCGACAGTGTATGCGGGCGGGTCCTTCACCACGATCGGCGGGCAGGCCCGCAACCGCATCGCCGCCCTGAGTGCGGCGACCGGCCTCGCCACGGCCTGGAACCCCAACGCGAACAGCACGGTGAGCTGGGTCCTCCTGAGCGGGGACGAGTCGACCGTATACGTGTCGGGGTCCTTCACCACGGTCGGCGGGGCGAGCAGGAGCTACATCGCCGCGCTGTCCGCGGGCACGGGGCTTGCCACCTCCTGGAACCCCAACGCCAGCGCGGCGGTGACGGTCATGGCGCTCGATGGCACAGAGGTTTACGCGGGTGGGTCGTTCATCAGCATAGGCAGGCTGACAAGGAACAGGATAGCTGCGCTTGATACTGCCACCGGAGAGGGCACATCGTGGAACCCGAGCGCGAACGGGAGCGTGTACACGATACGGACCAGCCCCGACGGCGCGACTGTGTACGCCGGGGGGAGTTTCACGAACGTCGGGGGCCAGGCGCGCAACCGCGTCGCGGCCCTCAGCGCGACCACCGGGCTCGCAAGCGGCTGGAACCCGAACGCCAGCAGCAGCCTGTACGCGCTGGCGGTAAGCTCCGACGGTGCTACGGTCTATTCGGGAGGGGCGTTCACCACCATCGGAGGGCAGGCGAGGAACCGCATTGCCGCCCTGAGCGCGGCGACCGGCCTGGCAACGGGCTGGAACCCGAACTCCAGCAGCACCGTCAGCGCGCTGGCCCTGAGCCCGGACGCATCGACCGTCTACGCGGGCGGGGTGTTCACCACCATCGGCGGGCAGGCGAGGAACCGTATTGCCGCCTTGAGCGCGGCAACCGGTCTGGCCACGGGCTGGAACCCCAACTCCAACAGCACGCTGAGCACGCTCGCGGTGAGCGGTGACGGTACTACTGTCTATGCGGGCGGAGCTTTCACGACCGTCGGGGGCCAGGCGCGCAACCGTATTGCCGCCCTGAGCGCGGCCACCGGCCTCGCCACGGGCTGGGACCCGGACGCCAACGCGACGGTGAACGTGCTGACCGTCGCGGGCGACCTGGTGTATGCGGGCGGGTCCTTCAGCGCCATCGGGGGCCAGCCGAGGAACTTCTCGGCCGCCCTCGACGCCTCGTCGGGGAGCGCCAACGGCTTCGAGCCCAACACCAACGCATACGTCAACGCGATCGCCGTCGGGTCGATGACCTACCTGGGCGGGGCGTTCACGACGGTGGGCGGGCAGGAGTGCACCTACCTGGCCGGCTGCGAGTACCCTTCCCCGGTAGTGACCGCGATAAACCCCGATAGCGGCAACCAGGGGCAGGCCCTCATCGGTGTTTCGATAACCGGGAGCGAGTTCCGCGACGTCTCGATGACAGTCACGCTGGAACGGGGGGCCGATACGATCACCGCCGCCAATGTGAACCGGGTGTCCTCGACGGAGGTGACCTGCGACATCACGATACCCGCGGGGGCCCCTGTAGCCGACGACTGGGACGTCGTGGTGACGAACGACGACGACCTCAAGAGCGGCACCCTGCCCGACGGCTTCTCCGTCCAGTACCCCCCGCCGGTCCTCACCGGCATCAACCCGGACACCGCCGACCAGGGGGAGACCCTGACCGGGGTGTCGGTGACCGGCTCCGCCTTCCGCAACGTGTCGGCCACCATCCAGCTCCGGCGCGGGGGCGAGACCATACCGGCGACCAACATAACCTGGGTGTCCTCCGCCCAGGTCACCTGCGACTTCGCCGTACCCTCGGGAGCCACCCCCGGGGCCGACTGGGACGTGTTCTTCCAGCACAACGACGACTCCAAGAGCTCCACCCTGGACGACGCCTTCACCGTGGAGTACCCGCCACCCACCGTGGTTTCCATCACCCCCTCCTCGGCCAACAACGACGGGGTGGTCCACGTTACCAACCTGGCGGGCTCGGGCTTCCGCACCGGCGCGGGCGCCACGCTCTCCATGGGCGGCCAGCCCGACATCCCCGCCACCGGCGTAGTGGTGGTCTCGGGTGTGAGGATAACCTGCGACTTCGACCTCACCGGCGCGGCATGCGGGGACTGGGACGTCACCGTGACCAACGACGACACCAAGAGCGACACCCGGCCCGGCGCCTTCACCGTCACCTTCGAGGCCCCCACCGTGACCTCGATAGACCCCAGCGCCGCCAACAACGACACCCCGGTGAGCATCACCGACCTGGCAGGCACCAACTTCCGCGCGGGCGCCGTGGTGAAGCTGTCCAGGCCCGGCCAGCCGGACATAGACGCCACAAGCGTGGTGGTGGTCTCGGCCAACCAGATCACCTGCGGCTTCAACATCACGTCAGCGGCCACAGGCTTCTGGGACGTCACCGTCACCAACGACGACCT
>JAZDFZ010000064.1:0-35152 GCA_043807425.1 Actinomycetota bacterium | reverse complement strand
ATTATCTTGCTCTGGGAGGAGCGACCAGGAGGACCGATGACCACCATCACCTTGCCGAACCTGCTCTGGTACGGGAACGAGCCGAGACAGATAGTCTTCCCGGACCGCTGGCGCGTCGAGGTCCTCGGGCCACCCGGTTTTGAGAAGCCAGCCCTCGACGCGGACGGTATCGAGCGCGCCTTCGCGCGCCCTGTCGGCAGCCCCACGATCGAGGAGCTGGCGAAGGGAGCGGGCGAGGTGGCCGTGGTCTTCGACGACATAACGAGGCCCACCCCGGTCTCGGTGGTGCTCCCGCCGGTGCTACGGGCGCTTCGCACCGCCGGTGTCCCCGACTCGCACGTGCGCTTCATACCGGCGCTCGGCATGCACGGCGCCATGCACAACATCGACTTCAGGAAGAAGCTGGGGGACGAGGTGGTTCGGCGCTTTCCCGTCTACAACCACAACCCGTACGAGAACTGCGAGCACCTGGGCTCAAGCCCGAGCGGGATCCCCGTCTACATAAACCGCGAGTTCAACTCCTGCGACCTCAAGATAGGCATCGGCTGCATCACCCCGCACGTCCACGTCGGATTCGGGGGCGGCGGCAAGATAGTCCTGCCGGGCATCGCCGGGGAGAAGACCATCAAGGCGTTCCACAAGGAGGTCATCATGCGGGAGCCCGGCTCCTGCGGGCTGGGGCTGACCGAGGGGAACGTGATGGCCGCGGAGGTCACCTCGGTGGTCAGGATGTCCGGACTCGACCTGAAGCTGGACGCCCTCGTCAACGACAGGGGCCAGGCGACCGACCTGTTCGCCGGCGACCCCGTCGCCGAGTACCGCCTGGGAGTGGAGACCGCCAGGGACCACTACCGGACCTCCTTGAGCCCGGGCAAGGACATAGTGGTCGTAAACGCGTACGCCAAGTACAACGAGATGGCCATCTGTATGCTGATGGGCCTCTCATGCATCAACTACGAGAAGGCGACGATAGTGCTGGTGTTCGATGCGCCGGAGGGCCAGGTGTGCCACTACCTGATGCGTTCCTTCGGCAGGGAGTATGGCGGCGAGTGCTACATCAAGCGGGGCGCCCTGCCCGAAACCCTGGAGGTCCTGGTCTGCACCTCGTACCCCGACCGGACAATGTGCGACCTTTTCGCGCCACTGGAGTCGGTGACCGTCGTGCAGGAGTGGGCGCAGGCGCTGGAGTACCTCGAGAGGAAGCACCCCGGGCAGGCCTCGGTCGGGGTCATCCCCGACGGCACTATGCAGTACTTCGGCTAGGGCAAATTGGGGTCAAACCTGAGATTTTGCATCAAATGCAAAATCGCAGGTTTGACCCCTTTCAGCTTATTCCTTGCCCAGGTACTTGAAGGATACCTTGACCCGGGCGCGGAAGGCCGCGACCTTGCCGTCCTCGAGCTTCATGTCGAGCTCGGAAACCTCCGCGATGCGGAGCTCCTGGAGGGACTTGCCCGCGGTCTCCACCGCGTTCTTCGCCGCCTCTTCCCAGGAGTTGGGAGATGAGCCGACCAGCTCGACGATCTTGTACACGCTCTCCGCCATGAGGCCCCCTTCGGTCGTCGGTATGGAGTAAGGGCTATTATAGCACGCGCCCGTAACAGTACAGCCAAGTCTGAAAGAACGCAGGTTGGTAAGTAGGCTTACTCGACCGTGACCTTGAACACACGCTCCTCGGCGGGCTTGGCGTCCTTCTGCCAGGGCTGCACGTACTTCAGCTTGATCTCGGTGTCGCCCCTGCCCGTCGCGCGGAACGTCCATACCTCCACGCCACCGGCGCCTACCGCCGAAGACCCTCCGGACACGTCCGGCTTGTACTCGGAGGAGACCTTGGTGACGACCTTCTCGTCGAGGGGCTCGGCCAGCTCCCACTGGAATCCGGTGGTGGGGTTCGACTTCAGGCTGATGGTGAAGTCCTGCCCCTCCTTCACCTTCATGGAGCTCTCGGTGGTCTGTGACTCACCGGACTGGTCCGTGCTCTCTCCACCGCAGCCCGCGAGCAGCAGCGCCAACGCGACCGCCAGCGCGAGCGCGGTGAGCAGGACCGCCACAGTTCCGTTTCGCTTCGATCTCATTGCCATAACCCCCTTGTTGTACGATCTTTAGACCGCGCCGGAACGCGCCGGGTTCCGCACCAGTCTGCCATCGCCGACACATCGTGGCAACTCCGGTAGGCTTATACCCCCGAAAGGAGAACAGAGAGAAGGATGACCCTGATCAGTGCCCCTCACCGCCGGTGAGGCCAGCATATGGTCGCGTCCGGCTCGACGTGACCGATGTCCCACTTTGGTGCTTTAATTGTCTCACGTGACGAGGGAATGGAGGCAGGCATGGCTTACTCGCTTGTGTCGGGCATCGACATCACGGCAAGGGTCTACCGGTGGCGTTTCACGGGGATCCCGGCCCTCATCATCATCCTCGTCTGGCTGGGCGCGGCCGTCGGGATCGGCTTCTGGGCCGGTAAGGTGGCCCAGGGCAAGGGGAGAGGATTCGGCGCCTTCTTCGCCCTCGGGTTCTTCCTGAGCCTGTGCGGGATCTTGCCCGGGCTGGTGTTGGTCATAGTCGCTTATGCCATGAGCGCGGAGTCCGGCTACGCCGCCGGCCCGGCCGCGGGCGTGCCCCCCATGCCTTCGGGTCCCGCCTACCAGCCGCCCCCGGCCCCCGGTGCTCCGCCAACGCCCCCGACATCCCCGACGCCCCAGGCGTCTCCGAGCCCGCAGGGGGGGTACCAGTACCAGCCGGGCAGCCAGCCCCCACAGCCGGGGCCAGAAACCCCGCCGGGCCCGCCGCCACCACCGGCACCGCCACCTGCCTGAGCCGGGAAGACCGCGGGGCTGAGAGCCCCGCCTCAAGCCCCAGGGCCGGGGTGGGGGTGGCCCGGCTACCGGTAACCCAGAAGGCGGTAGAGCCTGGTGCTGAACGTCTCGTGCAGCTCGATGGCCTGCCGGGGGCAGAGCTCCATGCAGCAGTAGCACGCGATGCACCGCGAGTAGTCGTAGACCGGTCCCTCGCGCCCCACCTCGATAGCATCCCCCGGGCAGGCTTCCGCGCAGCCGCCGCAGACGCTGCATTCCGCTTCGTCCACCTCGAAGCGGGGGCGTCCAATGCCGCCGAAGAACGCGTTTATCCACGTCCCGCCGAAGAGCTGGGGCAACCCGGGCACCGGACGCCGGAACCCCGGCAGGCGCCCACCGTCCCCGGTGATGTCGATGCGCGAGGCATCGATCTCCCCCAGGCCGCGCCCGGCCGCCACCTCGAGCATCCTCACCGAGCGTGGCTTCATCCCCATCATCTGCGACATTACCGCGTCCAGCGATACCCCGTTATCGGAGGCCAGCAGCCTGCCCGCGTGGTACAGGCTCTTGTTCGTGGGGCCGTTGCCCTGCAGACCGACCACCGCATCGACGATCACCAGGTCCGGGATCCGGACTGAGTACACGTCCACCAGCACCTCTGAAAAAGCCCTGTAGCCGGGATGCTCCAGGTGCAGGCGCGCCTTGTCTCCGCCCACCATGATCCCGAAGCTGTTCTTGACCGCCCCGGTGATCCGCGTGAAGGTATGGGTCTTGAACTTGGGCAGCGAAATGAACACGTCGGAGTCCAGGACCTTCCTGGAGACGCTGACCCGGGTCCCGGCCCCGGGCAGCGGGACCCGCTCTACCTCGGTGGCGATGTTCTCGAAGGCGCCGAGAGACCCCTCGGCAATGCCGGAGATGCGCCCGCACTTCTCGACCATCCCGTAACCTGTGGTCCCCGGGTTGTCCCCGACCGTCACCGATGCGCCTCGCTCCCGGAGCAGCTCCACCATGGCACGGATCACCTCCGGGTGCGTGTTCACGTGGGTCTCGGGGCCGTACTGCCCGACCATGTTCGGCTTGAGCAGCACGGACCTGTCCTCCAGCTCGAGCGGGAACTCCCCCAGGATCCGTTCCAGCGGGCCGCGGATGTCATCGTAGCCGGCTTCGAGCGCGAGCACGCGCGCGGCGGTAGTTCCTTCTTTCACCCGGACATGTTCGCACGTGGAGGGGCTTTGAGGCAAAGCGACGGGTAGATGGAGCGCGGCCGGGCGCCTCTCGGACGCCCGGCCGTTCTCACACTGGTGCGGGGGGACTACTTCGGCCCATTGGGGTCGTTCTGGATGACCTTCACGCGGTCGCTCCCGCTGAAGGTCTGACCGCTCTTGAGCGCCCCGGTGATGGTCGCCAGCACGCTGTCGCCGACCGGCAGGCCGGTCAGGCTCTCGCGGTCGAACTTCAAGACCACCTTCCCGTTACCGGCGTCGCTGGCCTCGATGACCGTGGCCCCCCCGCACTTGATGGTGGGCTTGTCGAAGTCGGCCGCGCCATAGCCCTCCGGGACATCGGCGGACACCGTGAAGGTGCCGTTGCTCAGGAGGTTGATCGATACCGGCGTAAACTGCACGTTTGTGAGGCTGAAGGGCAGCATGACCGGCGGCGGCTCGTCATCGCCGGGCGGCGGGACGAACGGCGGCTCTTCTGGACCGGGGGGCGGCTCGTCAGCAGGAGGCTCCTCGGTCTGCGGTGGAGGGTCGTCGCCCTCGTAGGCGTCACCGGGGTCGCCCCGGCCGCCCGACCAGGGGAACTTGCCGGAGGAGACCACCCCCCCCTGCCTCAGGGTCAGGAAGTGCGCCACCCCGGAGTGCTCCAGCGTTATAAGCGTTATGTAGGTGTTGTCGGTGTTGGGCTGCCACCCGCCGTCCCAGTAGTACATGTCGTCCATGATCAGGATCTTGCCGGGGAGCAGGCTCCAGTCGTGCGAGTACTCAATCCCGACCTCGGGGTTCCTCGGCTGGCCGGCCTGCCAGAAGTCCACGATGCTGAACCCGTACTCGGCGTCCGCCAGGAGGTACGCCCCGATGTCGGCACTGGCTATCGGAGGGCTGCTCCCCTCCAGCGCCATGTTCACCCAGGTTATGCGGGTCTCGTAGATGCTCAGGTAGTGTGCGTCGACCGGCACGTAGCCCTTCTCAGCGTAGATAGCAGCGGACTTGAGCTCGTCGGCCGGATTCCAGTCCCGGTAGGAGTCTATGCCGTCGGGGGCCAACCCGCCGTCCACCAGCTGGAACCACACTCGGTCCAGGCAGCCACCGGCGATCCTCAGGTTGTACTCGGCGACGTTCTTGTCCGCGTTCTTGCGGCTGTTGAGCAGCACCGGCACGGCGATGGTAACCAGGATTCCGATGAGCAGTAGACCGATGCAGAGCTCCAGGAGGGTGAAGCCCTCCTGCCCGCCGAGGTGGCCCAGGAACCGTGTGACCGTGTAGTGGCGTTTTGCGCGACCCATCTTGAATCGCCTCCAGACTGAAAAAGAGACTGACTATATGTCTGCATAGAAAGAATCGGCGTCAGAGACCCCCGGGGAACATTGAACTTAATAAGTATTTATTAAGCCCCCATTCGCCGTGTGGCGCATCCCCCGTTGTACTCGGCATGGATCCAGAAAAGCTCGGGCCGGGGGAGCCGTGGCCTCCCCCGGCCGCCTGAAACCGAAGAGACGGGCCTGACATCACTGTCGGCCCGCCCCTTCGAATGCCCGTCCGCCCGGTCTCACGGTGAACGGTTTCAGTGGTTGTCGATGACCTTGATCGTGTCGCTGCCCGAGAACGAGGTCCCATCCGTGAGCAGGCCGGAGATGGTCGCTGTTACGTTGTCGCCCACCGGGAGTCCCGTGAGGTCCTGCCTGTCGAAGGTGAACATGAACTTTCCCCCGCCGGCTTCCTTCAGCTCGATGGCGGTGGCCCCCCCGCAGTGGACGCTGGCAAGACTGATATCGGAGACGCTGTATCCTTCGGGGAGGTAGAAGGTGACGTGGAAGACGCCGTTGCTGTCCAGGTTTATGCTCGAGGGCGAGAACTTGACGTCCCGCAGTGCGAATGGCTCGCCGGGCCCGGGAGGCTCCTCCGGCGGCGGATCGTCGGGCGGCGGTGGCTCATCCGGCGGTGGCTCATCGGGCGGCGGGTTGTCCGGCGGTGGCGGGTCATCGGGTGGAGGCGGATCGTCACCGGGCGGAGGCTCATCACCGGGAGGCGGCGGCTCGTCGGGCTGCGGTGGAGGGTCGTCACCGTCGAAGGAGTCACCGGGGTCTCCCTCGCCACCCCACCAGGGGAACTTGCCGAAGGAGACCACGCCCCCCTGCCTCACGGTCAGGAAGTGCGCCACCCCGGAGTGCTCCAGTGTCATCAGGGTTATGTAGGTGTTGTCGACGTTGGGCTGCCACCCGCCTTCCCAGTAGTACATGTCGTCCATGACCAGGATCTTGCCGGGGAGCAGGCTCCAGTCGTGGGAGTACTCCACCCCCACGTCGGGGCTCACCGGCTGGCCGTTCTTCCAGAAATCCACGATGCTGAACCCGTACTCGGTGGCCGCCAGGCGGATCGCGCCGATGTCGGCGCTGGCGATGGGAGGGCTGCTCCCCTCCAGCGCCATGTTCACCCAGGTTATGCGGGTCTCGTAGATGCTCAGGTAGCGGGCGTCGACCGGAACGTAGCCGTTCTCCGCGAACATGGGGGTGGACTTGAGCTCATCGGCGGGATTCCAGTCCCGGTAGGACTCTATGCCGTCGGGGGGCGGCCCCCCGTCCACGAGCTGGAACCAGATGCGGTCCAGGCAGCCGCCGGCGATCCTCAGGTTGTACTCGGCGACGTTCTTGTCGGCGTGCTTCCGGCTGTCGAGCAGCACCGGAACGGCGATGGTAACCAGGATTCCGATGAGCAGCAGACCGATGCAGAGCTCCAGGAGGGTGAAGCCCTCCTGCCTGCCGAGGTGGCCCAGGAACCGCGTGACCGTGTAGTGGCGTTTTGCGCGACCCATCCTGAATCGCCTCCAGACAACAGTAGACACCGTCTCATTAGACCAATCGGCAAGATGCACCCACGGCCGAGAGTAGGGGAAATAGGGATTTTCCAGTCACCCTGATGGCGTCCCGCCCTCATCACAAGGTTGCATTGCTTGGTCTTCGTCGTGGCGGATCTTGAGCAGCGCGAGCAACGGCCCGGCGTGGGCGTTGGAGTTCATCACCGGGAACTCCTGCATGGGGGTGGCCGGGTGCACGAAGGTCTCGCCGGGTCTGATCCCCAGGTGGGAGTTGTAGGCGTCGGGGCCGCTCCAGATGCCGAACCAGACGCGCGGGTAAGCGGCGGCGTGCGCGGCCAGCGACTGGCGCTCGAGGCACTGGAGTGCGAGCGCGGGCTCGCGCAGGGCGTATCCCCAGGCAAGGAGCGCGTTGATGGCGGCCCACACGCCTCCGTTGCAGTCCCAGCCCGGCGGGAGTATCCCCAGGCGGACGTGGTGAGGCCTGTCGAGGATGGTGGCACCTGTGGGTGAGGGGACCTCGCACAGCTCGTGGACCGTTTGGGCGAGCTCGCGGCAGCGCTCCGAGCCGCCTATGCCGGCGATGAGGCACCACACCTGGGCGTCGAGGAACAGGTGGTCGCCGCCCAGCACCCGCCCCCGGCCGTCGTACCCCCGAGGGTACCATCGCCCCTGCCAGGACCCCTCCATCGCGCCGCGCAGGGACGCCGCGTACTCGTGCATTTCCCGCGCGTCCCCGGGGTGCGGGCCGGCCAGCAGGTCGGCTGCCAGCGGCAGCACGTGAACGGCCATGGCCGTGTTGAACGACGACTCGCCGCGCCGGGCGAACGCCCGGCGGTCGCGCACCATGAGGCTCAAGGGGTCGCTCCAGTCCCCGCTCCCGACCCGCAGCATGCCGTGAGGCCCCTTCCCGACCCCGTCCCGCGTGTGACGCCAGGCCGCCAGCGCGCGCTCCAGCATCGTCGAGCCCTCGCCGCCTCCGGGCCCGAAGGGCACGCGCTCGGAGAGGAGCACCGAATCGCCCGACGCCCCGACGTACTCGGCCAGAGCCCACATGAAGAACAGGCCCAGGTCCGTGGGGAACGCGTGGACCAGCGGCGGGCCCAGGGCCCCCCGCCCGGTGTGCGCGTAGAACGTGGAGCCGTCCGGGCGCATCATGCGGGCCATGACCCGCAGGAGCTCGGCGGCCGCCGGCGGGTCCAGGCGGGCCAGCGGCACCACGCTGAAGGCGTAGTCGCGGGGCGCGCCCTGCCCACCGTGCACGAACCCGTAGGCGGACCCCTGGGGGATGTAGGGGCCCATGAGGTCCTCGGCCACCCTCGCGCTGCGCAGGTAGTAGAAGTGCCACCCGGCCTCGCGCTCGCGCCCCGGCCCGGGCACGGACTCGAGCGGGAGGGGGCGCCCCCAGCGCTCCAGGCCGTGACCGCGGCCCTCCCGCGCCCGCGCGACCACGCCTTCGACCTCGCCGGGACCAGCCAGGCCCACTGCGTAGGAGAACGAGCCGCCTCCCTCGCCCAGGCCGGCCTCGAGGGTCACGGACGCCGCCGGGCGCGGTGACGAGGTCCGGATGCCCGCGCTGGGCGCATCGAGCCCCGCGACGAAGACATCGCGCTGGAGGCGGGGGACGAACCGGGGCAGCGGCGCGCGCCGGGGACGCAGTATGACGGTGCCGTCCGCGGGCGGCCCCGCCACCGGCTCGAGCGCCATCAGCAGGCCCGCACATGAACGGGCCGCGTCGGTGAGGCGCCTTGCCGCTGAAGAGGCCAGGAACATCACGCGCCACACCAGGCGCTCGAACGGCGACCCGCCGGACAGCACCGGCCGCCCGCGCGACATCAGGGGCCCCGGGACCAGGGGCCGGGGTCGGAAGGTCCACTCCTCGGCCACGCGCACGGGCCCCGGGGCGCTCACCCTTACCTCGACCACCAGGCAGGGGAGGTCCCCGTACGGCGCGCTGACCGTCCGGGTCACCGCCACCCGGCCGGTCGACCACCTCCACTCGGCGTAGCCGGTGCCCCAGCGGACGGCGTCGGGCTTCGTCCCCGGGTCGAGCGTCCCGCCGGAGGAGAGGACCTCCCAGCGGTTGCCCCCACCCGGCCCGGTCAGGGCCACCGGGCCGCCCTCGAAGGCGTACAAGGTCAGGCGCCCCCCGGCATGTGCAGTGGCGGTCACGCGGTCGTTGCCCACCTGGTGCCAGATATCGGCGGGCCCTCCCGCGGGGAGCACCAGGGACGGATCGTCGAAGACGTGCGGGTCGAGGTCGAAGCAGGGAAGGCCGAGGCCGTCAGTGCCCCATGTCCCGAAGGACCCGCCCGCGCCCGCAGCGATCACCGTTCCGGCGGGCCGGGGAGGGTGAAGCGGAAGCAGGCCCCGTCGTCGTTGTAGGCCTCTATGTCGCCGCCGTACATCCTGCAGACCTTGGCCGCCGTGGCGAGCCCGATACCGGTGTCGCCGCTACTGCCCCTTGTGAACGGCTCGAACACGGTCACAAGCTCGTCGGGGTCTATGCCGGACCCGTTGTCCCTGACCAGGTACGCGTACCGGCCGTCCTCCACCTCTCCCAGCAGGCGCACCTCCACCACCGGCTCGTCCGAGTCGTTGTACTTCAGGGCGTTCCGGATGAGGTTGCTGAACAGCTGGTAGAAATGTGTCGGGCTGCCGGAAGCCGAACCCAGGCCCGGGTCGATGACCACGCTCACGCCCCTGTCCTCTATGTCGAGCGCGTTCTCCCGCAGCACCTCGCGAACGGTGTCGCCGAGGTCCACGTCGGTGGCGTGGGTGGGGGCCGACCCGGCCTCGGCCAGGACCAGCAGGTCGTCGATGAGAGCCGCGGAGCGGTTGACGTTCTCGCGGACTATGTCCACCAGGCGCTCGATGTCCGGATCCGACGCGCCGCCCACACCAAGGCGGGCCAGCTTCTCGCGCAGGACCTCGTTGGCGAGCAGTATGCCGGTCAGCGGGCCCTTGAGGTCGTGCGAGACCTCCTGCGTGTACTCCTCCAACTGGCGGTTGGTAGCCGAGAGCTGGCGCACAGCCCGGAACAGCTCCTGGTTGCGTTCCCCTATCTCCGAGAAGAAGCTCTGCGGGCGGGACCTGCGGGCCAGCTCGGCGGCGATGCCGGCCAGGGCCTCAGAGGCCACGGCGACGGACCCCTCGCCGAAGCCCAGGGCGACGACGAACTCCAGCGACCCGTCCTCTTTCTCAACCACCTCGAAGCGGTCCAGCCTGCCGGCCATCCCCGCCGGCGGCGCCGGGAGCTCGAACGGGCCTTCGTGAGGCTCGGAGGCCTGCCGGGTCCTCACTCGGACCTCGAAGGCCTGCCCCGGGGCCCCCTCGTCAACCAGGTACTCGACAGTGGCACCCCCGCGCCTCTCCAGCGCCTCCTCCGCGCAGTGCCTGACCGCCTCGTCCAGCAGGGCCTGCTCGTCCTCGCCGAATCCGAGCAGCCCGGAGACCTGCCTGGCCCGCTGGCCCGCGAGCGCGGGGTCGCCCGGACCTTGCACCGCTGTCTTGAAGATAGTGCCGCTCAATCGGAATCCCCCTGTCCAGCGCCACGCCCCCCGGGCGTATAACTAGCGCGAATCCGGACGTCGTGAGGTTTCTGACCTATTATATAGAGTAACCCGTGCGGTACTATTACGTTAAACACTACGAAAAGGCGGAATCAATTTACACAAGGGGTGTGGGTGTATGAGTTCGGCTCCACATTCGAGTAGATGGCTGCGCGTGCTTGTCGCCGTGCTGGTCCTGCTGGCGCTCTCGGGTGCCGCGAACCTGATGCTGTTCGCGCCCGAGGCCTTCGCGGCCACCGGCGTGACAGACAACCGCAAGATAAAACAGCTCATCTACCCGACGATCGGCAATCCGAAAATCATAAAGACCGGGGACGCTTTTGACATCGAGTGGGACCCGCGCGCGATCTCGGGCGGCGAGCTGCCCACCATCCCCGACTTCGAGGTCACGGTGACCAACACCAACGACCCCAACCCGGTGACCAAAGAGCTCACGGTGAACTCGTTCACCGCGGCCAGCAGCACCGCGTGGCCGAACCTGGCGGGTTACACGCTCTACAAGGTAAACGTCACCATCCCGTATGACGTCCCGCGCGACCTGTACGACCTAACCGTGACCGCCGACCCCGCGGGGACCCCCGTCACCGACTCGCAGCCCAACGCGATAAGCATCATCGAGGAGTACAAGGCCCAGCCCTCCTTCATCCAGTGCTCCGATATCCACGTCTACGGCAAGGACACGTCCGAGATACCCGACGTCTGGCCTTTCTACTCGCACTCCAGGACCGAGCGCGAGCACCGCTATGTCGATGGGGGCAAGTACCGTGGCGCCACCTACCTCGAGAAGACCATCGACCAGATCAACCGGCAGAAGCCTGACTTCTGCGTGTTCACCGGCGACTACGATTTCGGCCAGGCGTACTTCACGCGCAACATCGACGGGACGACCTACACCGAGTACGAGTACGAGCAGCTGTGGATGTACGACGAGCTCACGCGCCTCGAGGTCCCGGTGTACATGACCATCGGCAACCACGACGGCTACCACGAGGGGCAGTACGGGGCCGGCGAGGACTGGTGGGCCAACTGGAAGCTGCTCTACGGGCCGCTGTACTACTCGTTCAACTACGGCCCCGACGTCCACATGCTGTGCCTCAACTCGATGGACTGGGCCTCGGTGCTGCGCCAGCTCACCGACTACTTCGGCATCATCCTCCAGCCCACCAAGTACCTTGGATGCCTGCGTGGAAGCGGCGACCTGTGGAACGACGGCGGAGTCACCCAGGGAGAGCTGGATAGTCTGAGGACCCTCAAGGACAAGCCCGGACAGACAACCGCCTACACCAACCAGCTGGCCTGGATGCGCAACGACCTGGCGGCGCACCAGACCGAGAAGGTGCGGGGGCTCGCCCTGCACCACGACCCCTGGAAGGACAACGGGTCGGGGTCCATGTGGGCCTCCTCCGGAGAGGGCTGGCTCGAGTCCATCACAGGGTCCCTGGACATGGGTGACGGGGAGGGGCGCCTGGCGGTCCTGCAGCTGATGCGCGACTACCACGTGGACTTCGAGGTGAGCGGCCACGACCACTCCGACTACCACGCGGTTATCAACTGGGCCTCGTTCGGGGGAACGGGCAACAGCCGTATGGTCAATTCGACCTCTACCTCTTTCCAGAGTGACGGCAGCTCGACCGAGTACCCCGGCTACGAGAGGGTCTGGATCGACACCACCCAGCCCGCGGGTTCCAGGGTTACGGACTATGCCTACACTTCGAACAAAGCTTACCCCACCTACGACGGCACGAACGTGTTCGGTTCCACCAACCTCGGAAGCCTCACCAACCCCATGATCGCCTCGGCCTGGAGCGGGTCGGGCTCCGACCAGACCTGCACGGTGACCAACCACCTCGATTACAAGAACGTCCCGGATCCCTACGTCGAGTTCAACATGCCCATGCAGTCCGACAAGTCCTGGTACACGGTGACGGGCGGGCAGTTCGCCGACGTATACGACGCCGACGGCGGGACCGTGCGCGTCTGCCAGGTGGTAGGCAACGACGTGACGGGCGGCGACGGGCAGACCGCCATGCACGTCTACAAGACCGGGAACGACACCACCCCGCCGGACGGCTCGGTGAGCATCGCGGACGGGGCCGCTACCACAACCAGCCTGAACGTGACACTGAACATCGCCGCGACCGACGGCCAGTCGGGCCCCAAGGACATGAGGATATGGAACCAGGGGGAAGGTGAGCCCACCACCTGGGAGAAGTACAGCACCACGCGGCCGTGGACGCTCAGGGGGCCGGGGGACGACTACAGCTCCAGGACCGTGAACATCAAGTTCCGCGACAACGCGATGGCGCCCAACGAGAGCGGCACCTTCCAGGACGACATCGACTACATCGCCGGCGGCCCTCCGCCGGGGTGCTACATCCAGTCGATAAGCCCGGTCCTGGTGCAGAAAGGCGACAGCGGTGTAAGGATGGACTTCTACGGGGTGGGTACGCACTTCGACGCCGGCAGCATCGTTGACTTCGACGGGATCGCGTACGGCGGAGGCGACTTCTCGATGAACGGAAAGGTCGTCGACAGCGCCACCCACATCTACTACACGAATGTCATAGTCTCGCCCAATACGGTGCCGGGCAAGCGCGACATAAACATCAGGACCCAGCAGGGCGGGTTCCCGCCCACCTGGGAGATCCCCGCTCCACTGGTCAACGGGCTGCTGGTCATCGGCAACGCCCCGGCGATAACCAACGTGAGCCCGATGACGGGGAGGGTCACCGACCAGATCACCATCACCGGCACCGAGTTCGGCGACGACCGCGTCGAGGTCGGGGGCCAGGTCTTCTTCAACGGGACCTCGCCCGAGGACGCCGATTACGTCTCCTGGACCAACACGCAGATACAGGTCAAGGTCCCGCAGGGGGCGACCACCGGACCTCTCACGGTGGTGACGCCGGGCGGCACCAGCAACCCCGTCAACTTCAACGTGCGCTGGCCGACCATCGAGAACATGTCGCCCGACCACGGCAAGGCGGGCCAGCCCATAACCATCACGGGGAACTACTTCGGCGATTCCAGGGGGACCGGCTACGTGACCTTCGCCAACAACAAGAAGGTCACCGCTGCCTCGCAGTACACCAACTGGGACGACGAGAGCATCACGGTCAAGGTGCCCTCGGGGGCTCAGACGGGGGGGGTGACCGTCACCACCAACGACGGCGACATGTCCAACGCCTTTGCCTTCACGCTGGACTCACCGAACATCACGAGCATCTCCCCGTCGTCCGGCAACGTGGGCACAAAGGTGACCATCAACGGCAGCCACTTCGATAACTACGGCGGGTCGCACGGCACGGTCTCCTTCACCGGCGCGGACGTCGACCCCAACGGCGGCTACGTCTCGCGCTCGGATACGAAGATGGAGGTCTACGTCCCCGATGGCACATCGGACGGGCCCGTGGTGGTGAAGAACAGCACCGGGACCTCCAACGGCAAGGAGTTCGACTACACCGGACCGGCGCCCGACCCGTACTGCCCCTCCATCACGAGCATAACCCCGACCTCGGGGGCCGTGGGAGCCCTGGTCACGATCAACGGCGACAAGTTCGGTGCCAGCCGCATAAACCCGAACACCGACTACGTGACCTTCAACGACACCATGGCCTACGACTACACCTACTGGTCCGACGGCGTGATAAAGGCGAAGGTGCCCAGCGGCGCGACCAGCGGGCTCGTGAAGGTCTCGACCGCGGACGGGACCAGCGGTGGCAGGATGTTCACCGTGACCACGCCGCCGCCCGTACCCACGAAGCTCTCACCGACCTGGTACCTGGCGGAGGGCTCCTCCGACTGGGGGTTCGAGACCTACGTGACAATAATGAACCCCAACAACACGGGGGTGACCGCGCAGGTCACCTACATGACCCCCGAGGGGCCGGTGACCAGGGCGGACATCGGCCTGCCCTCATACAGCCAGACCACCTTGAACCCGCGTAACGACCTGGGCAGTGAGGACTTCTCGACCAGGGTGGTATGCAAGGAGGGCAAGGCCATCGCGGTCGACAGGCGCATGATCTGGACCGGACCGGGCTCGGCCTCGCCGGAGGGCCACGCCTCCATCGGGGTGACAGGCACCTCCAAGACATGGTACCTGGCCGAGGGCTCCTCCAAGTGGGAGTTCGAGACCTGGCTGCTGCTGCAGAACCCCGGGGGGACGGCCGCCAACTGCACCGTGACCTACATGATCGAGGGAGGAGACCCCGTCGACGTCACCAAGACGGTTCCCGCGAACTCGAGGGCGTCGTTCAACATAGCGGACGACATCGGGGCGGCGGACGCCTCCATGAAGGTGGTCAGCAACCAGAATGTGATCGCCGAGCGTGCCATGTATCGCCACGACAGGCGCGAGGGGCACGACTCGGTCGGCACCACGGCCCCCGCCTGCGACTACTTCCTGCCCGAGGGCACCACCGACTGGGGCTTCACGACCTACGTGCTCGTGCAGAACCCCAACACCAGCGAGGCGGAGGTCACCATCACCTACATGACCGAGGACGGGCCCGAGCAGATGGAGTCGTTCACCATGCCCGCCACCTCGCGTAAGACCATCAAGGTCAACGACCAGATGCCGGCGGTGGACCTCTCGACGCAGGTGCACGGAGACCTGCCGATCATCGCCGAGCGTGCCATGTACTGGGACAGCGGCCTGGGGGAGGCCTGCCACGACTCGGTGGGCATCAACGAAAAGCACTCGAAGTGGTACCTGCCGGACGGCGAGACGTACAACGGGTACGAGACCTTCACCCTGGTCCAGAACCCGAACGACGAGGCGGTCGAGATCACCGTCAAGTACATGAAGCCCGAGGGTGAGGACAACGTCACCTTTGACGCCGAGGTGCCGGCGAACTCGCGCGTGACCTTCAACATGTCCGACCACCTGGGCCTGGGCAAGGGCTCCGTGCAGGTCACCTGCAACACGGCGGGTAAAAAGATAATCGTCGAGCGCGCCATGTACTGGAGCGGAAGGGGGGCCGGCACCGATACAATCGGTTCCTACTCCGACTGAAGACAACAAAGATGGGGGTCAGGCCCGCGGATGTGAATTCACATCCACGGGCCTGACCCCTTTTGTATAATAGGGCCGGTTTGATATAAGGCGGAAGAGGACCTGATGGCCAGGACGAGAGAAGCAACAGCCAACGGAGCCGCGTCGCGCTACCTGCGCACGGCGTATCCCGTCATGGCATGGCTGGCCGTCTGCTACGCGCTGACCCTTGGTGTCCTCAACATCAGCCAGGCGCTGGGCAGCCGCCTTGGAGCGATCGCCTCCGGGGTCGAGCATCGCCTGCACCTGGCGACCTGGCAGGGACCGACCGCCCTGCCGGTGATCCTGGGCGCGTTCATGCTGTTCCTGGCATACGAGATGTGGTTGCGCAAGCGGGCGGCGCTCTTCGTCTTCTGCGGCTTTCTCATAGCGCAGGCGGCCGCCGACATGTCACGGGGGATGACACAGCGGGCCGGCGTGGTGACCATCTGCCTGGCGGTGGCGCTGCTGGTGGCGGCGCCGCGGTTCCCGGCCCGGCCCGATCCCCACTCCTACAGGCGGTTCAAGGCTACCCTCCCCGTCTTCTGCGCGGTGTTCTTCGGATACGGGGTGCTGGGGCTCTACCTCCTCAGGTTCCAGGTCGGACTGCGCGACCAGGGGGTTTACGCCCTCGCGTACCGCTCGGTAGCGGTCACGGTGGGCGAGGCCGGTGTTGCCATGCACGGCTGGGCCATGGCCTTCAGGGTGAGCCTCACGGCGGTGGCGGGGATCGGGTTCGCCTGCCTGCTGTCCATGCTTTTCCGGCCGTACCGGGACTTCAACCAGGCGGAAGGGGAGCGACTCCAGCGCGCGCGGGAGCTGGTCCGCCGCTACGGCTCGGATTCACTGGCCTACTTCAACCTGCGTCACGACAAGAGCCTCTTCTTCCTCGAGGATGAGGCGTTCCTCGCCTACAGGGTGGTGGGTGACGTGGCGGTGATGAGCGGCGACCCGGTCGGTCCGGCGAGCCTGCTCCCGGCGCTGCTGGCGGAGTTCCGGGAGTACTGCCTCACACGTGGCTGGCGCATGGGGGGGATCGGCGCGAACGGCAACCTGGCTCCGCTGTACGAGAACGCGGGGCTGAAGGCTTTCCCCCTGGGCGAGGAGGCCGTGGTTCACCTGCAGCGGTTCAGCCTGGAGGGCCGGGCCATGCGAAAGCTGCGGCAGTCGGTGAACAAGATGGGCAGGATGGGCTACACCATGGAGTTCATGTTCAACGCCGGCATCCCCGCTCACGTGCGGCACGAGCTGGCGCGGATCTCCTCGGACTGGCGGGGGGGCAGGGAGGAGACCGGCTTCTCCATGGGGCTGGGGCGCCTGCTCGCGGTCGAGGACCCCGACTGCCTCCTGTCACTCGCCTACGACGGGGGCATGAATCCGGTTGGGTTCCTGTACCTGGTACCAATGTACCCGGGCCTCGGGTACTCGCTCGACATCCACCGATACAAACCGGACACCCCCGGGGCGCTCAACGAGTTCATGATCGCCAGCACCGCGTTGTTCCTGAAAAGCAAGGGGTACAGCGACCTCTCCCTGCACTTCCTCGCGCTCTCGCAGCACTATCGCGAGGACAGCCCCCGTGAGGCCAGCCGCCTCTGGGCTTTCGCGGCGGGGAAGCTGGACAGGTTATTTCCGGTGGTCTCCTCCTACAGATTCGACAGGAAGTTCCTGCCGGGTTACACGCCGCGCGTGATCCTTCATCAGAGCGCCGCGGACCTGCTGCTGGTTGCGTTCTCGGTGATGTGCGCGGAATCCGCCCTGCAGCTCAAAAGGGGTCAAACCTGAAATCTTGCATAATTTGCATTTCAGGTTTGACCCCAGATGCAAGAAATGCAAAAAACCAGGTTTGACCCCGGAGGCCGGTGATGCTGGTAGACCTGCACGTGCATACGAACATATCCTCCCGGTGCTCCTCCGTGCAGCCGGAGGAGCTTGTGGAGCGCGCGTACGAGCTGGGGCTGGACGCGGTGGCGGTCACCGAGCATTCGACGTTCCGGGGTGCCCAGGTCAACCACGAGTACGCTCTCGAGCGGGGTTTCAAGGTCTTCAGGGGCATGGAGGTCTTTACCGAGCTGGGAGACATGCTGGTGTTCGGTTGGCAGGAGCACATCCGCTACTACCTGTTCCCGTTCGCCGACCTCGCCCACGAGGTCGAGAAGCGCGGCGGGGTCATCATACCGGCCCACCCATGCAGGGGCGAGGCTGACGCCCGTCACAGGTTCAAGGATGAGCTTCCCCCCGAGCTGCTCGAGTCCATAGCCGCCATTGAGACTCACAACGGTGCCATGACCCGCAAGAGCAACGATATGGCGGAGCTCATACGCAAGAAGCACAGGCTGTTCGGGACCGGCGGCTCAGACGCACATCACGTCAGCCACATCGGCCGCTGCATCACGGTCTTCGAGGAGGAGCCCTCCAACGATGCTGAGCTCATCGAGGCGCTGAAACGCGGAAAATACCGCGCCGCCTACGGGGAGGAGCTATACAGTCAGCGGCCCAAATAGCCGCGCGGAGCGGCCTCCGGCACCCCTCCACCGACACCTTCACCACGTCCCGGCGGAGCCCTTATTAAGCGGACCGTCACCAGATTGACTCTGTGTCCAAAACATATAGAATAGTCACCGCTTTACAGGGGCACTTGATGATGCGACGGTGATCGCTTGCGCTTTTCAATTACTCGCGCTGACCTCGAGAGCGCGCGCGCTGCGCGCGCCAGGGCTCTAATCCCTTGACCCCACCCGCCTCAGTGGCGGGTCGTTTTTTCGATACGCACAGGCTGGACCGGTGAAGAGAGGTGAGGAGATTGGCTGACTGGAAGGACCAGGTGGAGGAGATCGTCTTCCCCGGGAAGATAAGCGTTCCCTACTTCTGGACCGTCGGCAGCACCCTCAGCAAGTGGTACGTGCAGATGAGGGACGACGGCGAGATATGGGGGAACCGCTGCCCGGAATGTGGGAAGGTCTACGTGCCTCCCAAGATCAAGTGTATCGACTGCTACCAGGACATGAACGACTGGGTGAAGCTCCCCGGCACCGGTACGGTGGAGACCTACACCGTCGTTCGCTACCACGAGCCGACGCTCCATCCAAAGAAGCCCCCGTTCGTGTACGGGGTCATCAAGATGGATGGGGCGGACACCGGGATGGTCCACTTCATCGACGGCGTCAAGCCGGACAAGGTGAAGGTGGGCATGCGGGTGGAGGCTGTGATGGCCAAGGAGCGCTCCGGCAACATCCTTGACATCAAGCACTTCCGCCCCATTCCGTAAGGGCTCCCGAGACGAAGGAACGGTGGTGAGATGGAAAGAGTCGCTGTAATAGGGGTTGGCCAGACGAAGTACGAGCAGGGGAAGCGCGATACCTTCCACGAGCTCGTCTTCGACGTGGCCGGCAAGGCGCTCGCCGACGCCGGGATGACCATCAAAGAGGTGGACAACATCGTGTCCGTCTCCTCGGACTTCTGGGATGGCAGGACCATCTCCAGCATGGCCATCCAGGACGCCGCTGGCGCGTTCGGCAAGGACATAACGACGGTCGAGGGTGACGGCACCTTCGGCGTGCTCTACGGGATGATGAGGATCCTTTCCGGGTCCTTCGGGGTCTGCCTGGTGGTCGCGCATCACAAGGGCACCGAGAGCAACATGAACGGGATTACAAACACCTGCTTCGACCCGCTGCTGGAGCGCAGGCTGGGCATCGACGCGCTGAGCTCGGCGGCCCTTCAGGCGCGCCGGTACATGTCTGTCTCGGGGGCGCTGCCACAGCAGTTCGCGCTGGTCTCGGTGAAGAACCACGGCAACGCGAAGAACAACCC
This sequence comes from Actinomycetota bacterium, assembly GCA_043807425.1. Taxonomy (GTDB): domain Bacteria; phylum Actinomycetota; class Geothermincolia; order Fen-727; family Anoxymicrobiaceae; genus JAHJCO01. The sequence goes on along the minus strand of JAZDFZ010000064.1, from coordinate 15,902 downwards.
GTTCGCGATGCTGCCCATGGACCTGACGGTCGAGGACGTGATGAACTCGAGAATGCTCGCCGACCCGCTCAAGAAGCTGGACTGCTCGCCCGTAACCGACGGAGCCGCGGCGGTGATCCTGGCGGCGGAGCGCGAGGCCAAGAAGCTGGTGACCAACAAGAAGAGGGTCTGGCTGCTGGGTGTCGGGCACTGCACCGACGCCTACCGCCTGGGCGACCGCGACCTCGCGGACACCCGGGCGCTCAAGAAGGCTGCGAAAAAGGCCTACTCGATGGCCGGGATCGACCCATGGGACGTCGACGTGGCGGAGGTCTACGACGCCTTTTCCTACATGGAGCCGATGTGGCTCGAGGGTCTCGGGTTCTGCGACGACGGCAAGGGAACCGAGTACATCGAGCGCGGCACCTTCAACATGAACGGCAAGCTCCCGGTGAACCCGTCGGGCGGCAGGCTGTCGGCCAACCCGGTGCAGGTCGCGGGCCTCGCGGAGGTCGCGGAGTGCGTGCTGCAGCTGCGTGGGACGGCCGGCAAGCGCCAGGTGAAGGGTGCCGAGACAGCGCTCGCCCACGGGATCAACGGCATGTGCGGCCAGTCGCACTGCGTGTGGGTCCTGGGCAAGTAGGGGGAATGTGATATGGGACAAAGAGTTGGGATCATTGGGGTCGGTCAGACCCATCACGCGTCACACAGGCTGGACTCCTCGGGCGTGGAGCTGATCGCCGAGGCGGTATCCCGCGGCCTGGACGACGCGAATCTGACCATGGACGATGTCGATGCCATCGTCATCGGTAACATGGACCACTTCGAGAACATCAACTACGTGGACATGTGGGCCACCGACGGGCTCGGCTCATGCATGAAGCCGGTCTTCAAGGTGACCACGGGCGGCACCACCGGCACGACGGTTGGGGCCTGCGCCTACTACCACGCGGCCTCCGGGGTCTTCGACGTGGTGCTGGCGGTGGGCTGGGAGAAGAACAGCGAGTCGGATACCCAGGCAGCCATCGCCACCTGCGCGAACCCGGTGCTGGAGCGTGACCCGTTCGCGGGAGCCATCGGGCCCCTGGCCACCGAGTACTCCATGTACATGAAGGCCTACGGCGCCACCGAGGAGGACGCCGCCCTCGTGGCGATACGCGACCGCAACAACGCGCTCAACAACCCGTACGCCCACAACCGCATGAAGGTGACGGTCGAGGACGTGATGAACTCGCCGATGCTCTCTTACCCGGTGAAGTTCCTGGACATGTGCCCGCGGTCCGACGGGGCCTGCGCGGTGGTCTTCGCCAGTGAGAGCAAGGCCAGGAAGCTGTGCGACAAGCCCGCCTGGGTGCACTACTCCATCGTCCGCCACGACTACACGCACTTCGGCGATCTCGAGTGGCAGTGGATGCCCACGCTGGAGCGGGCCTCGGCGGAGGCGTACAAGAAGTGCGGCATCACGAACCCCCTGAAGGAGTTCGACGTGGCGGAGCTCTACCTCCCGTGCTCGACCACCGGGGTCAAGTGGATGGATTCGCTATGGTTCTGCGACAAGGGAGGGGCGCCCAAGCTCATCCGAAGCGGGGCCACCAACATGGACGGAATGCTTCCAATCAACCCGTCCGGCGGCGTGATCGCCACCAATCCCATCGGTGCCACCGCGCTCATCCGGGTCGGTGAGGCGGCCTGGCAGATAATGGGGCGCGCCGGAGACAGGCAGGTGCCGAAGGTCAAGAAGGCGCTTGCGACGGGATTCGGCGGATGCAGCTGGACCGACCTGTTCGTGCTTGGCGCGGACCTACCGTAAGTCGAGGGAGGTATGACGAATGGGACTGTACACGGATAGAAGGAAGACCACCACCACCCCCGACGGGTACGAGCTGCTCATGCACGAGTCCGGCCACCTCGAGTACGACTTCGGCTGGCACATGGGGCCCTACTGGAGCAAGTACCTGGCGGAGATGAGGGACAACAAGCGCTTCATGGGCACCAAGTGCTCCGAGTGCGAGAACGTATACGTGCCACCCAGGGCCGTGTGCGGAAGGTGCTACAAGCCGATGAACGATTGGGTGGAGGTCGGGCCCGAGGGGACCCTGCAGGGGTTCACCGTGGTGCGCTTCCCGTACTTTGACCCCAACAACGGCGAGCTCATGAAGGTGCCCTTCACGGGGATGTGGGTAACGCTGGACGGGGCCTACACCCGCATGATGCACTTCTGCAACGAGGTCGACGAACACAAGCTCGAGGTCGGCATGCGCGTGCGGGCGGTCTGGGCAAAGGAGCCGAGGCCCACCTCCATACACGCCGTGGAGTACTTCGAGATCATCAAGGACCAGCCGATGGTGGACGTGCTCGGTGAGGCCCGGGCGGCGGCCCCGGCGAAGAAGAAGGCCGAGAAGAAGAAGGCCCCGGCTAAGAAGAAGGCCGCCGCTAAGAAGCCTGCGAAGAAGAAGGCCCCGGCGAAGAAGAAGGCCGCCGCAAAGAGGCCTGCAAAGAAGAAGGCCCCGGCGAAGAAGAAGGCGGCGGCCAAGAAGAAAGCGGCGAAGAAGCCCGCCAGGAAGGCCCCGGCGAAGAAGAAGGCGGCGGCCAAGAAGAGGTAATGTGTAGCAAAAGGGTCAGGCCCTTTTGCTACACCGTGAGATACCGGTGCCGGGCGCGGAGACTCCGCGCCCGGTTCTCGTCTTCCAGGGCGCCTTCAGGCCGACGGGGCTTTCTGCTGGGCGTCCCAGGTGTCGGCGGTGACGCCCTCCTGCTGCAGCTCCTTCTTCTTGACCTTCCAGATCTCGGTCTTTGGCAGCTCGTCCATCACGCGCACGAACCGGGGCATCTGGAAGGCGGCCAGCCTGTCGCCGAGGAACTCCACCAGCTCGCCGGGCTCCAGGCTCATCCCCTCCCGGGGCACCACCGCGGCCATCACCTCGTCCTCGCCCAGCTCGCTGGGGACGCCGTAGACCGCGACCTCCTCGACCGAGGAGAACGCCATTACCTCCTTCTCGACGTCGAAGCAGGTGATGTTCTCGCCGCGCCTGCGCATGCGCTCGATGTCCCGCCCCATGAAGTAGTAGTTGCCGCACCTGTCCTTCATGACGATGTCGCCGGTCCTCACCCAGCCGTCGACCACCTTTTCCTCGGTGGCCTCGTCGTTCTTGTAGTACTCCACGGGCCTGCTCTTGCCCAGGTACATCTGCAGCTCGCCCTGCTCTCCCGGCTTCGCAATGTCCCCATCCTCCTTCACCACCCGGCACTTGACCCCCATAGGGCGCCCGAGCGACCCTGGCGGAGAGCAGCCCGGGTTGATGATGATGCCGTTGCCCGAGTCCACCGCCCCGTAGGCGTTCCAGAGCTTTATCCCGTAGCGGTCCTCGAACTTCTTCCAGGTCTCGGGGGTGAGGGCGGCGGCCATCACCAGGCGCACCCTGTGCTGCCTGTCCCTGGGCGAGGGGGGCTGCAGCATGACAATTTCCATGAGCGAGCCCAGCGCGTTGAAAGAGGTCGCCTCGTAGTGGAGCAGCTCGTCCAGCAGGCCGCGTGCCGAGAACTTCTGGCTGATGGAGAACTGCGCATCCGCGTACATCGCCGTGAGGCCCGAGATGAACAGGGCGTTGGCGTGGAAGAGCGGGGCGCAGGTGTAGAGGTTGTCGTCCCGGTTGAACCCGTACTTCGCGAGGAGGCCTATGGCCTCGATGCGCGTATCGCCGTACTTCCATACGGTCCCCTTGGGCAGGCCCGTTGTCCCGGAGGTGTACATGAGCACAGAGACGTCCCCCCGCACCGGGCGCTCGGGGGGCCTGGTGGTCGGTGAGCCGGGCCCGTAGAACGAGGCCATGTCGTCGAACTCACCCACCGGCTCGAAGTCGGCGGGGGCCTCGCTCCTTTCGAGCACGACCTGCTCGATGCAGGGGAGGCGGTCCCGCACCGATTCGAAGGCCTCCCAGCTCATGTGGTCGATCACCATCGCGGACGCCTCGCTGTTCTCGAGGGTGTGGACCAGCTGGTCGCCCTTGAGCGAGACGTTCACCGGCACCGCGTACATGCCAGTCTTCTGGGTGGCGTAGAAGGCGTCCAGGAACCGGGGGCAGTTGCGCATCATGATGGCCACGCCCGCTCGAGGCTTCACCCCGGCGGACAGGAGCCCCTGCGCGACCCGGTTGGAGTTCTCGTCCATCTCGCGGTAGGAGAACCTCATGTCCTTGTAACGGAGGTAGGTCCGATCTGTGTTCTTGCGGGCCTTCTCCTCCTGGATGTCCCCGAGCAGGTACGCATCGGCTATCGAGAGGGCGCGGTTCCTGGCTGTGAGCTTCAGCGTCTCGATGAGGGTCCCCTTACGGAGCTGGGTGGCCACGAGGTTCCTGGCAAGGCTCCCCAGGAAGCCGTAATACTTCAGCGTATCCCTGAGCTCTTCGCGTGACCTCACTTACCTCACCCCCTCCAGGATGTGCACGCACATGGCGGCCTCCTCCTGCCCCAGTATCCCACCGCCGTTCATGGCGAGCGCCACGCGAGCGTTCTCGACCTGCCGATCACCGGCCTCGCCCCTGAGCTGCGTGACCAGCTCGTGGACCTGGGCGACGCCCGTGGCCCCGATGGGGTGTCCACGGGACTCCAGGCCTCCCGAGGTGTTCATGGGCTTCACGCCGCCCAGCCTTGTTGCCCCCGACTCGGCGAAGACCCCGCCCTCTCCCTCGGGGCAGAAGCCGAGGCTCTCGGCCTGGTGAAGCTCGCCGTAGGCGGTGGCGTCGTGGCACTCGGCGAGGTCTATGTCCGCCGGGCCGACGCCCGCCACCTCGTAGGCCGAGTGCGAGAGCCTCACTGAGATATCCTGCTCCACCCGCTCGAAGTCCCTCTCCTTGCCGGAGGCCAGGACAGAGGCGAGGATCCTGGCGGGCCGGGTGCCGTCCAGGCGCTCGAGGTATTCCTTCGAGCACAGGATCGCGGCGGCCGCCCCGTCGCCGATGGGCGCGCACATGGACCTGGTCAGCGGCCAGCTCACCTCTCGGTCGTTCATCACCTCGTCCACGCTCATCACGTACTGGTACTGCGCGAAGGGATTCAGCGAGCTGTGCCAGTGGTTCTTGGAGGCGATGACGGCCAGCTGCCGCTGGGTCGATCCGTACCGGGACATGTGGTAGCGGGCGATGAGGGAGTAGATGTCCATGGCCCCGCTCCTGGTCTTGCCGGCCTCATCCGCCGAGGCGCCCGACTCGGGGTCGATGCCCTTCTCCCGCAACCTCTCGTTGACCTTCTCGCTCATCTCCGAGAGGTAGGCCATGTAGGTCTCCATCTGCTCGACGTCTGTCCCGGCGAAGAAGGCGGAAAAGACGGCCGCCTTGTTCGGGTTCGCTATCTTCTCCATGCCCAGGGCGAGCGCGCAGTCGTAGAGGCCGGCGCTTATCCCCATCCAGGCTCCGTGCACGGCCGACGAGCCGCTCGCGCACGCGTTCTCGACGTTCATGATGGGGATCGTGTCGATATCCATGGACCTGAGCGCGACCTGCCCCCTGATGCACTCCTGGCCCGTGGACAGCCCCGCCGCGGCGTTGCCCACCCAGGCCGCCTGGATGTCCTCCTTCGCGATCCCGGCGTCATCCAGCGACGCGACGACCGCGTCGGCGGCCATGGACCGCAGCGTCCGGTCGTAGAACTTGCCGAACTTGATCATCCCTACCCCGATGATGTAGACCTCTCTCACATCTCCTCCTCGATTGGTAATAAGTCCCAAAATGGTGCAAAAGTGCCTGGCACTTTTGCACACGACCACCCCGTTTCTTGTCTACCGGGACTGGCGGGTGGCGGCGACCATGGCGTGCAGGGACTCCAGGTTCGCGCCTAGCGGCACTTCCCAGCCCGTCGATACGAAGTAGCCCGACGGACCGGCGCCCTTCACGCACCTTTCCACCATCCCGAATATCTCCCCCGGGTCCGCGGAGAGCGCTCCCGGCGGCACGCCGCCTCCCAGGGCGAGCCCCGGCCCGGCCGCCTCGCGTGCGGCCTCCAGGCCCTCCGCGTCCCAGAGCATCACGCAGTCCGCGCCCGCCGTGCAGATCGGGCCCGCGACCTGCTCCGGAGCGTACCCGCCCGGAAGGAACACGGATGCCTGGTTGAAGTACCTGGCGATATCCCAGAGCGAGCCGTAGACGGGCATCACTTCCTCGAGCCCGGTCTCCGTCTCGCTGCGCACGGCCTCCTCGGCCAGGATGACCGCGTCGAGCCCGAGGTCGCCGTACAGCTGCGCCATCGAGGTGACGACCTCGCCGGCCACGTCCAGCACGTCCAGCGCCCGGTCCTCATCGGCGGCCAGGGCCTCCGACAGGCTCCTGCCGTCCAGGTGCCGGAACAGGGTCAGCGGTCCGGTGATCGCCGCCATGACGGCCCTGTCACGGCCGTGGACCGCGACCAGCCTCCTTATTACCTCGACGGCGACCGGCAGTCGCCCTTTCTCCTGGATACCGGCCGCGTCGGGGAGGTCCTTGGCGGCCGGCAGGTTGCCTGACACGGCGGGCCCGGAGCCGTTCCACTCCACCTCGCAGCCCAGGGCCTCGGCCTCCAGCGTGAGGTCGAAGGAGGCGAGGACCGCGTCGTAGTCGAAGAGCTCGAGCGCGTCGGCCAGCGCGTTGGCGAGCAGTGTGGGGTCGCTCATCATCTCGCGCACCTTGAGCCCGCGTATCCTCGAGGCGTAGGTGAACACCAGCGGCGCCACGGCGCCGCCGTCCGCTCCGGCAAGCGAGTCCCTGAACAGCTGCTTCGAAGACATAACCGCCCCCTACATGCAGTCCGGCCAGCTCCCGTAGTAATCCAATCCGACACCCTCCGGCCTCCTGGTCCCCCACTCGGCCTGGAACTCGTCGAACGGGCGTCCGCGCCTCTTGCGCTCCTCGCGCACGTCCTGCCGGAGTCGCCGTGTGGCTTCCTCGTCTACGATGAACGTCTCGGGATCGTAGACCACGTGGTACACGTTTCGCGCCGCCCACTCGGACACCAGCCCGGCCTCCACGTCCCCGGCCACCGCCCCCGGCTCCCGCTCGATGGCGTCGCCGTATCCGCCGCCGCCGCCCTGTGCGGTCGCGTAGAAGTCGCCCTCGTCGAAGCCCGACATCTCCAGCAGCGACGAGGTCATCTGGTACTCGCCCCCCAGCGCCTCGCGGTTGCGGAGGACCTCCTCGATCGAGGTCGGTATGTTCTCGTCGCCGCGCTCCATCATCTCGCTCAGGTCTGAGCCGTGGACCTTGACCCCGATCAGGGGGGGCACACCGTACCCGCCGAATATCCCCAGAGCGCTCGAGAACTTCCCGCAGCCGCCCACGCAGCCCAGCACCATCATCATGGACTTGTGCGCGAGGTAGGCGAACTCGATACCGGCCCCGCCCCTGTACTTCCCATGTCCGAAGTTGTCGGTACCCTGGCACCGGAACAGGTAGCTCATCGCCTGGATTATGTCTATGTCCTCGGCGTCTCCACAGTCAGACCGGGTCGCGACGTTGAACCCGGCGGTATCCACCCCGTCCATGTCCGAGCGGGCCGGGAACCCGCCGGCGTTGATGTCCGCACCCATGGAGACGAAGTAGTTGCCCTGGCGGTCCAGCCCGCCCCAGACCGCGTACAGGGTCATCCATGGATAGGTGCTCACGAGGTTGGAGCGCATGTCGCTGTCGAACAGGATCCTGGCCAGGCAGGAGAATATGGCCTGTGAAGCCGCGAACGCGGTCCCCGGGCACGCGCCCACGGCGGCCTCCTCCCCGGGGCTCAGCATGCTGCCGGGCTCCACGACCAGGTCAACCATCTCCGTGAGACCGAGCGACGGAGGGAGATCGGGGAAGAGGTGCGAGCAGCAGAGGTAGCCGGTGCCGAAGGGGTGTATGACGTGGCTGTAGAGGTTCAGCGGGCTGTCGCTCTCGGGCGAGGTGCCGGTGAAGTCGGCCGTGATGCGGTCGCCTTTCTTGCGGATCGCCAGCATGATCCTGGCCAGCTGCTCGTCGCCCCCCAGCGACTCCGGCCGTACGAGGTTCATGAAGACCGGCTGCCGGTAGACGCCGTCGTTCAGGGCGGCCACCCGCTCCCTCGCGACCTTCGAGCCCTCCTCGATCATCTTCCTGAGGCAGCCGACCACGGCGTCGACACCTTTCTTCTCCACCACCTCCAGGACCCTCTGTCTTATCCGCATGCAGGCCGCGAGGCGCGCCTTGTTGTCCAGCGCCAGGGTCCGCTCATCCCTGACCATGTTCTCCATCATGATCTCGACGTCACCCTTGATCATGAAGTTCTCCGCGAGCTTCATGGGTGCCATCTTGAGCCCCTCGTCGTAGCGGGTCCTCGCGCTCATGGCGATGCCGCCCATCTCGATGGCGCCGGTGTCGGTGCAGTGGACCATGGTCTCGGCCCAGGCGATGAGCTTGCCCTCGTGGAAGATGGGCATGAAGGTGCCCATGTCCGGGGGATGTATACCGCCGAAGCGCGCCTCGTTGCAGAAGAACGCGTCGCCGTCGTGGATGCCGACCGAGGGGTCGTCGGCGTAGTTCCGCAGGATGTACTTGATCGGGAGCTGGCCGGCGAACGCGTGGCCCCAGATGCCCACCGCGGCCGCGGCGGGGTCGCCCTCGGCGGTGTAGACGCAGGAGCCTATATCGCCGGCCAGCCCGGCCACGGAGCCGGACATCCGCATCAGCACCTCGTTTGCCTCGAGCGCGATCATCTGCATCCTGTGGCAGAGTATCTCGAAGTCCGCGGGGCTCAGGGCCTCCATGCTGCGGACCTCCTCCTCGGTCGGAGGCTCGGGGGCTATCATGCTCGCCAGGTCGACGTCTCTTACGCCCATGTCCCCACCTCACTCCACTCTCTCGATCGCGCCGTTTAAAAAGCGGTCCACCGTGTAGCGCCAGCCACCGGGCAGAACGCATGTCGTGTCGTCGGTCTCGATGATGGCGGGACCCCGCACCTCGTTCCCGCACTGGAGCAGCCCCGCGTCGTAGATCTCGGTCTCGGTCAGGCTCGCCCCGTCCCAGCAGACGCCCCTGGTCCCCTTGAGTCCCGCGGCGGGGTCGGTCCCCACGGGCTCGAAGACGGGGAACTCGTGATGAGGGACGGGGTAGATGGCCCGAAGCCTCTGCGAGAGCACCTCGATGCCACCCTCAGGGTAGGCGGCGGACTCGCCGTAGAGTCCCCTGTACTTCTCGCTGAAGCGCTCGCAGATCTCCCTGCTGTCATCCTCGCCGGCCAGGAGCCCCTTCGGCGACTCGACGTACTCGGTGAAGAACTGGGTGCCGTACCTCATCTCCAGCTCCAGGGTGAAGGCGGCACGGTCCACGTCGAGCCCCTGGCCCTTGAGGTCCCGGAAGGCCAGGTGGAGCATCTCCTCGACGGACCGGTTGAACTCGTCGAACTCGCAGGTGTAGGAATCGGTGAGCCGGTCGTAGAGCGTGAGCGAAGCGGTGGACTCGTATACCGAGAGGATGTCCATCACCGAGCCGCCGTAGGCGCAGAAGACCGAGGAGTAGGGGAAGGTGAGTATCTTCTCCACCTCCAGCGCCTCGGCGAACCCGCAGCAGTGGGTCGCGCCTGCCCCCCCGTAGGCCAGGAGCACGAAGTCGCGGGGGTCGTATCCCTTGAGCACGACCTCCTTGAATATCTCGTGGCCCATCGTGGAATCGACGACCCTCTTGATGCTCATAGCGGCCTCGAGGACGTCGATGCCCAGGGGACCGGCTATCCTGTCCCGGATGGCCCTGGTCGCCTTCCTGGTATCGAGCTTCTTCTTCCCGCCCAGGTAGTAGTCGGGGTTGATGTAGCCCAGCACCAGGTCCGCGTCGGTCACGGTCGGCTCCTTGCCTCCCAGGCCGTAGCAGGCCGGGCCGGGCATCGAGCCCGCGCTCTGCGGACCAACGGTTATCCGGGAGCCCGTCTCGGGCACCCGCGCGATCGAGCCCCCTCCCGCGCCGATGGTCCTTACCTCCAGCAGGGGGGTCTGAACCCTCCATCGCTCGATGGTCGGGAACATGTCGTAGAAGCTCGCTTTCCCCCCGGTCACAACGCCGAAGTCGAACGAGGTGCCGCCAACGTCCGTGATGAGGACGTTCGGCGTCTCGTACATCCTCGCGACCTCGGTGCCGCCGAGAAGGCCGGCCACCGGGCCCGAGTTGTAGGTGTCCACCGCGGCGGTGTGGGACAGGCGGCTCATGCCCCCGGTCCCGTGGATTATCATGAGGGGCTTGTCGTAGCCGTCATCGATGAGCTCCTCGTTGAGCGAGGTGAGCTGACCGGCGAGGTCGCGGTGAAGGTAGGCGTCGAGTATGCAGGTGGTGGTGCGCAGGTACTCCCCGCGTTTCCTGGAGACATCACTGGAGAGGATTATCGGCATGTTCCCGAGATAAGTGTCGGGGTACTCCTCGTTGATGATGTCCCTTATCTCTCGCTCGTGGGCGGGGTTCATGCACGACCACAACAGGGAGATCACGAAGCCCATCGCACCCTTGTTTACCAGGTACTGCAGCTTCTCGAGCACCTGCCCGCGGTCCAGCGGGACTACCACGTCCCCGTCGAAGTCGACCCTCTCGCGGATACCCACGATCATGTCGCGGGGGACGAGGGGCTCGGGCTTCTTCGCCCTGGCCTGGTTCCTTATCTCGGCCGGGGTGAGGCCGTCGGCCCACTGGCGTCCCCTCCCGATGAGCATCACGTCCTCGAATCCCGCCGTGGTGATGAGACCGAGGCGCGGCCCGGTCTTCTCGATGAGGGTGTTGGTGGCGATGGTGGTCGAGTAGCGGATGAGGTCGGTGTCGGCGAGGAGCTCCTCCAGGCTGGACCCCAGGGCCTCCGCGGCGGCCACGATGGCATTCTTGAAGCCGACCGACGCCTGGTAGTGCGTCGTGGGGGCCTTACCCTTACCGTAGCGGTCGTCCCAGACCACGAAGCAGTCGGTGAACGTCCCGCCTATGTCCACGTCGATTGTGGCGCCCATGGGTCAGTCACCTCCACCGGTGGTCGCGTCTGCGTGCTTGGCCTTCAGGCTCTCGATGTCGAGCTCGATGTCGTGGGTGATGGGGTGTCCCGGCGGCAGGTACTCGTTCTCGATCATTATCCCGCACCCCGGGCAGTAGAACTCGATTATCCTGCACCATTCCGGGTCCGGCGACCGCGTGTACTTGCCCTCGAAGAGGGGAGGGTGGACCTCGCGGGGGTCTCTCTCCGCCACGAGGCAGCCCTTCTTGTAGTTCTCGCGCGCGCCGATGAGCTCTCGACCGCAGCGGTTGCAGCACCAGCTCTCGGTCTCGAGGTCGATGTCGAGGTACTCGGTGATACGCCTCCTGCCCATCTCAATCCCCTCCGCCTTCCATCACCTCGAGCAGCCCCTTCTGCTCGACGATCTCCGGGTATCGCTTCAGGAGGCTCATGAACATCGGCACCAGTTTGAGGTACCTGGTGGCCTGGCTCATGGGCTGGACCGTCAGTTTCTTCTTGAGGAAGAGGTCGGCGGCGTTCGCCCTTCCCATCAGGAACTCGTGGGCCACATCCCAGGGCATGGAGATGGTGACGTCGGGGGATGTGTCGGTATCCCCGTACGTGACTCGAGGGGGGTCGCACCTGTTGTTGATGGTCACGCGCACCGTCGGGTTGGTGAACTTGTAGCAGAGCACGGAGTTCGTCTTCCTGGCGGTGGCCACCATCTTCTCGTTCTCGAGGAAGGCGTCGAAGAGCTCCCTCATCACCTCGTACATCTGGTCGGCCGTTGCATCCATCCCGGGGCCTCCCCTCCTGGCTCGTTGCCGATGGTCAGTCGTTCTCGATGATGCCGTTCAGGAACCGGTCCACAGTCAGCTTCCGCCCTGCCGGAAGGACGCAGGTGGTATCGTCCCTCTCGATGATGGCCGGACCCCTGACCACGTTCCCACACTCCAGCAGGTCCCTGTCGTAAACCGGGGTCTTCACGAAACTGTCGTCCCAGAACACGTCGCGCTCGCCCCTGAGGGCCGCATTCGGGTCCGTCCCGGAGGAGCTTCGTTCCACGAAGCTCACGTGCTCCACGGGACAGCGGGCGGTCAGCCGCAGAGCCGCGAGGCGGATCGGACCACCCGGGACCCTGCCGGGAGAGCGCCTGGATATCTCGGAGGCCGCCGCCTCGCGGACCTCGCGGACGGCCTCATCCGAGTCGAGCTGGAGGCGGGGACTTTCGATAAGAAGGGTCCGCCCGCCGTCTGATGAAGCCTCGATCTCCATGTCCAGGGTCAGAACCGCACCTTCGAGCCCGAAGCCCTCCCCCCTCAGGTCGCGCATCGCAGCGGCGCGCATGCTCTCGACCGCGCCGTTGAACTCGTCGACGTCCTCCCCGCCGTCAACGAGCCCGATCGAGACCGCCTTCTCGTAGACGTGTGTGACGTCGAGGGTCGAGGCGCCGAACGCGCTGAACACCGCGCTCGCCGGGAACGTGTAAAGGGTCCCGAAGTCGGTGCCGAAGCCGCAGCAGTGTGTCGAACCGGCACCCCCGTAGACGAACATCGCGAAACCGGCCGGGTCGTGGCCCCTGACTTCGAGGTCCTCGGCGATCGCCAGCCGGACCATGTCGTCTACGCGCCTCTTGACCAGGAGCGCGGCCTGCTCGATCTCCACGCCGAGCGGCTCGGCCAGCATCTGGCGGATGGCCTTCTCCGCCCGCTCCGGCTCGAGCGCCCGCCGGCCTCCGAGGAAACGGGCAGGGTCCAGGAACCCCAGGACGAGGTCGGCGTCGGTGACGGTGGGTTCGCTCCCCCCCAGGCCGTAGCAGGCGGGCCCGGGAAGGGCGCCGGCGCTCTCGGGGCCGACCTCGACGCGCGAGCCCCCGGGCGCTACCTTCGCAATGGAGCCGCCGCCGCCGCCGATCGCGTTTATCCCGATCATCGGGACGTTGACGGTTATCCCCCCCACGCCCGGCCTGGGATTGAACTCGAAGGTACCGTTCGCAATCACCCCGATGTCCGTGCTGGTCCCGCCCATGTCGACCGAGACGATGTTCTCCAGCCCGTACAGACGGCCCACCCGCATGCTACCCAGGAAGCCCGCCACGGGTCCGGAGTTATAGGTGTGCAGCGCGGTGGTCTTTGCGACGCGCGCGGCCCCGCCGGTCGAGTGCACTATCAGGAGGGGCTTACGATAGTGCGACTGGCGAAGGTCCTCCTCGGCCTTGTACAGGTAGCGCGCCAGCTCGCGGTGCAGGTACGCGTTGACCACGATGGAGTTGAGCCTGTCGGCGTCGCCGGGTCGGGTGCACAGCTCGCTGGAGACGAACACAGGCACGGCGCCCAGGTAATGCTTGGGGTAGTCGTCGAGTATCATCTGCTTGATCGCGCGCTCGCCCGATGGGTCCTCGAAAGCTCCAGCGAGGCAGACGACTATCGCGCGCGCCCCCGAGGTAAGGAGGTGGCGAACCGCCGAGCGCACCTGCTCGGCGTCAGGGACCCCTCCGTCGAAGTCCACGCCCGCGATCATCCCCGGGGCCACCAGATCACCCAGCCGCGTCGCACCGTCGTTGGAGTACAGGTCCGATTCGTGTCCCGCGGTGACGATAAGGCCGAGCTTGGGGCCGTTCTTCTGGATCATGGTGTTGGTGGCGACCGTGGTCGAGAACTTCACCGAGTCGGCCCTCCGGAGCATCTGCTCGACGGTGAGCCCCAACTCCGATGCGCCGCGCTCGATGATGTCGCGGAAGCAGACCGTGAGGTCGTGCGGCGTGGTCTCCACCTTGACCAGCCTGAACTCCTCGCCGTCGGCGAAGAAGCCGTCGGTGAAGGTGCCCCCTGTGTCCACGTCTATGGTCAGTGCCATTTCCACCCCCTGGATCCCTGTAGGAGCGCCCTGTCTCTCAGCGCTCCAGAACCAGCACGTTGGACGCGCCCAGCCCGGAGTTCTGTACCAGGCCGAGCCGCGCCCCCTCTACCTGCCGCGCCCCCGCTTGTCCCTTCAACTGACTGCAGACCTCGGCGACCATGCGGCAACCGGATGCGCCAACCGGGTGCCCGCATCCCATGAGACCGCCGTCGGTGTTGACCGGGATCCTGCCCCCGATCTCGGTGTTGCCCGCCGCGGTGAAAGCCGCCCCCTCGCCCTTGCCGCAGAGGCCGAGCGCCTCGATCTGCAGCACCTCGGCCGCGCTGAAGGCGTCGTGCACCTGGGCCAGGTCGGCGTCGCCGGGACCGGCCCCGGACATCTCGTAAGCCCCGGCCGCCGCCGCGACCGTGTCTCCCTCGGAGAGGTGCGACTCCACCGGGTCAACGGGATCGAACCGCATGCTCGTCTCGCCCCATCCGGACAGCAGCACGGGCTGTGAGGTGTGACGCCTCGCCAGGGACTCGCTCGACAGCACGACCGCGGCCGCGCCGTTCGAGTTCGCGCAGCACTGGAAGAGCGTGAGCGGGTAGCAGATCATCCTCGAGCCGAGCACCTCCTCGATGGAGAACTCCTTGCGGTACATCGCGTTCGGGTTCAAGCACGAGTTCCTGTGGTTCTTCACCGCGACGTGTGCGAACTGCTCGGGGGTCGCACCGAAGTCGTGCATGTAGCGGACGGCCTTGTACGCGTAGGCCCCGGGCATGGTGAGCAGACCGGTGACGGTATCGAACATCATCTCGTGGTACAGGGAGACGGCCTCGGGGTCTATCGGCCAGGGCACCATCCCGCCGGGCATCATCTCCACGCCGACCACCAGGCAGGTCTGGTAGGCGCCCGATGCGATGAGGTGGCCCGCCAGCTGTACGGAGCGCGTGCCGCTGGCGCAGGCGATGTCGATATGCGTGATCGGTATCCCGGTACGGGAGAGCTTGTAGAAGACTATGGGCGCGGAGCCCGACCGGTAGGCGTTGGCCACGAACGCGACCTCGATATCTCCGTAGGACAGCCCCGCGTCCCGGAGCGCGAGCGATACCGCCTCCGACGCCATCTCGTCCAGCCGCCTGGTGGCCTGGCGCTCGAAGAGGGTGACCCCCGCCCCAAGTACCGCTACCTTGTCGCTCATGACCCATCACTCCCTTCCCGCCCGACCGCAGGCTCCCCCTGATTGGGCGCGGACTTCAGTCCGCGGCCCCGCAGTCCACCGTCCGACCGGGACTGAAGTCCCGGCTCGAGTAAGGAATGTCCGACCGTGGGCTCGAAGGCGTAGGTCAGTGTGATTCCCAGGGCGTTCTCCTTCGCCTCCAACGTCGTAAGTGCGACCTCCATGCCGATGTGCACGCTCTCAGGGTCGCAGCCCGTTATGGGAGCGTGGACGAAGGTGCCGTCATCCAGCTCCACGAACGCCGTCGCGTATGGGGGGTCGGCCACGATGCTCCCGTAGCCGCCCATGTAGACCACGGTGTAGGTCCAGACCGTGCCGGCGCGGGGGAGTGGCAACTCCTCGAGCGAGCCCGAGCCGCATCCGGGGCAGTAGTCCGTCGCGGGGAACGCGCCAGTCCCGCACTCCAGGCACCGGATGCCGAAGAGCCGGGGGTCCCCGTCCGGCCCCATTACCAGCCTGCCGCCGAGGTGCGAGGTCTCCCTGTCTGTGTCAACACCGGTCATAGTCCACCGCCTTCAAGAGGTACGGCTCCGGGGCCGGGCCCCGGTCCGACAATTACGAAAAGAGGTCTTTTCGTTATTACAACATTATAGGAGGCTCTCCGCGCATGTCAATAACTAAAACAGAAATTTTTCCAGTTTTGAGAGTGGTGGTTTCAGCGAGAGTGTGTGAGCCCGTTCTCTACGATCTCCATCAGCTGGTCCACGATCGAATCGACGTCGTCGCGCCGGTCGTCTACGATACACAGCATCGAGACTCCGTATACGGCGCCGACGATCAACGCCGAACCCACCCTCGGCTCGATCCTGCGACCGAGGCCCGACCTTCTCATCTCCTCGATCGCTTCCTCGAGCTGGGCGAACGTGATCTCCACCAGGGCCTCCGTCTGGTCGACGAACCTCTCGTCGAC
>JAZDFZ010000063.1:0-56657 GCA_043807425.1 Actinomycetota bacterium | reverse complement strand
GAGTGGCGTCGGACGATTTCGTTGTGTTATGACCTTCTGGCCGTTCAGAGTAATCCAACGACAACGCAAGCGTCCGACCCCACGGTTATAGACGTTGGGTGGATGGGAGTAGGGGATGCGGCGGTGATTCATGCGATAATGCCGGGCATGGGTGAGAAGGAAAAAGGAGAGAGGGCGGCCCTTTCCGCCGACCTGGAGGACGCGGCGCGGCGTGGGGACCTTGCATACCTGCTGGAGGCGCTGGCGAGCCCGGAGGTGCAGGTGAGGATCCTGGCCGCCGAGCGTCTCGGCGAGGTCGGGGGGGACAAGGCGGGCCTCGCCCTGCTTACGCTCGCCCGCGACCGCTGGGGAGAGCGGCCCGAGGTCAGGATTGCCGCCTTGCGCGCCCTCCGGAGCGTCCAGTCCCCTGAGCGCTACGCGAACACCCTCGAGGAGTTCATCTGCGCGGAGAACAGGAAGGTCGTCTCGGCCGCACGTAAGATACTCGATTCCCTCGATCCCGGGGGGTACGCCGCCCGCCTGGTTTCGCGAGGCTGCCTGGACCACAACGCCATACGGACCTACGGCGAGCGCCGCGAGCCCACCGCCGTCGGGCTCCTGGCGGGCTATCTCCACGACCGTGTCACCGCCGGAGATGCCACCGGGTCCGAGATATGGGGGAAGGTCTACGCGGGGGTCAGGGCCCTGGGGAGCATCGGCGGGAGCGAGGCGACGGCCGCCAACCGGGAGCTGGATTCGGCCCTGCGCGAAGAAATCGGGTCCCTGACGGGGCTAAAACGGGAGCGCGCGCGTAAAATACTGGGGGCCACAGAGGCCTGCATGAACGCGCCGGCTGAAGGATAATGCCGGACCGGGGCAAAAGATAGAGACGGACCTGCGTTTAACATTGTTGGTGAGCCGTACCATCTGTATAATACGGCAGATGTTGCACCAGGCTGACTGAAGGGATCTACCGTTGAAGGCGATAAGCGTTCCCGCGCGCTCGGCGGGGTGGCTCGAGGGCAAGAGGCTCTCCCGCTTGATGCTCATCCTCGGCGCGGTGATCCTGGCGGCCCTCCTCCTCGGGATATCCCTCTTCCTGCTGTTCCAGGACGTCTTCGCGTTCGGGTCCTTCCCCGCGGGAGTCAGCGTGGTGGGGGTCGACGTCTCGGGCCTGAGCAAGACCGAGGCCATCTCCAAGTGCGAGGAGGAGCTGGCCGACGTGGCGAGCAAGCCCCTTACGCTGGCCATAGACGACGAGAAGTACCAGATACCGCCCGAGCAGATCGGGCTGATGCTCCAGTACGACAAGATGGTCGACGAGGCCTACAGAAAGGCCTGGAGCGTGCCGCTCTGGGAGCGGATGGGGAGGCGGTTCGTCAGCCGACCCAAGGAGATCAATATAGGTCTGCTGACCAGTGGAGACCGCTCGGCGGTCCAGTCCTGGCTCGACACCACCATCAACTCGATAAATCGGCACCCGCAGGACGCCTACGTCGACGTCACCAGCGGGACGCCCGTCATAGTGGCGGCCAAGACCGGGCGCAACTGCCCCATGGACCAGCTCGTCAAGGACACCGACGCCGCGCTCAAGACCACGAACCGGACAGTCAACGTGAAGGTAGGCAGGGTCCCCGCGGGGCTCCAGGACTCGGTGTTCGGCAGGTTCCTGATCATCAACCTCGGGAGCTTTACGTTGACGGTCTACGACCGCGACAAGCCGATCGCCCAGTTCCCCGTGGCCCACGGCTCGCCGACGTTCCCGACCCAGGTGGGTCTCTGGAAGATCGTCAGCAAGAGCAAGAACCCTGGCTGGTACAACCCGAACTCGTGGTGGTCGGGCGGCATGCCGGCCTACATACCGCCGGGACCCGGCAACCCGCTGGGCACGCGCGCGATGGGCCTGAACGTCAACGGCGAGTTCATCCACGGGACCCCCAGCTCCGGGTCCATCGGAACGGCCGCGTCCCACGGCTGCATCCGCATGTACATCAAGGACGCCGAAGCGCTGTTCGAGATGGTGGAGGTCGGCACCCCGGTCTACGTCATCAAGGCCAGCGGCAACCCCGGCTGGGACGTCACCAGGCGCCCCTCCTGGTGGAAGTAGCCAGATCGAATCGCGATTCAGCATCGTAATATACATCGTATTCTTGCTATTCTTCGCATATCTAAGTGTTTTAGCGCATTCATCTATGAATATCACCAATTTCGCTTGAAAATAATCATTTGCAATGATATGATGCCAAATATAACTGTTTTCGCGGACCTGTAAAGGATTTGACGAGAATAATGGCTGCCAGTCCATCGGAAAAAGCACTCAGACCTGCCGGGTATTCTGAGCTCATCAACCGGTACGGACTCGACGTAATGCCGAATTGGCACTCGTCTATGGTGTCGAGCAAAGCAGTGCGCCGTGTGAGCGAGTCGCGCGGTGCCGTGGAGGAGGTCTTCCCTTCATCCTACTGGCCGGGGGAAGAGCTGGGTGATCATCTCGAATTCGCCCTGAAGTACGACGGTGTCAACCTGGCAATCCTCGCCAGGCTGTTTGAGGTCGTCAAGGCCGCGGAACTCCAGGCACACATCGAGTCAAAGCCAACCGGGAAGTCCACCCGACGCCTGTGGTTTCTCTACGAGTTTCTCATGGGAAAGTCGCTTCCACTGGACGACTTGAAGACGGGGAACTATATCGAACTCCTGGACGCCGATCGGTACTACACCGCTGCACCCGGAGTGAGAGCTCGGCGTCAACGGATTCGAAACAACCTGCTGGGAGACGCACGCTTCAGTCCAACGGTTCGACGCACCGGCGTAATGCGGGAATTTGAGGCAGATCGCCTGGACGATCGGTGCCGGGATGTCATATCCCATTATTCGCCGGGACTGCTCAAGCGCGCGCTCAGCTATCTCTACCTCAAAGAGACGAAATCATCGTTCGAGATCGAAAACATCGAACCGGGTTCGACCAGGACCGAGCGCTTCGTCGCACTGCTCCAGTCCGGGGGTCGTGAAGACTTCTGCTCGAAGACGAAGCTTGTCGAGGCCCAGAACCTTATCGTCGAGCCGCGATTTCGCGAATCTGACTATAGGACCGGCCAGAACTACGTCGGCGAGGCCGTCGCCTGGCAGCATGAAAGAGTGCATTTCGCCTCGCCGAGGCCACAGGATCTCCCGGCACTGATGGCGGGACTGATCGCTTCCGACGCGATCATGACGGAAGGTGGTTTATCCGCAGTCGTGCATGCCGCAGCCACGGCGTACGGATTTGTCTTTCTACACCCCTTTGAGGACGGCAACGGAAGGATACATCGGTTCCTCATCCACAACATCCTCGCTCGTCGCGGATTCACACCGACGGGGATACTCTTTCCCGTCTCGGCTTCCATGCTTCGGCACCTGGATGACTACGACGATTCTCTGGAGGCGTTTTCAGGTCCCCTCATGCCCCTGGTGGAGTATTCTCTCGACGAGGAAGGTCACATGACGGTTCTCAACGACACCGCCGCCTGGTACCGCTTCATCGATATGACAGCCCAGGCGGAGGCCCTCTTCAGGTTCATCGAGCAAACCATCGACGAGGAGCTGGCGCCGGAGCTGAGCTACCTCGAGAACTACGACAGCACCAGGAAAGCGATCGTTGCGATCGTAGACATGCCCGATCGACTGGTCGACCTCTTCATCCGATTCTGCCTTCAGAACAACGGCCGGCTCTCGGCTCGAAAGCGCGAAAGCCACTTCGGTTTCCTCACAGACGAAGAGATGTCGCAGATGGAGAACGCTGTTCGAGCCAACTACGGCGGGGCCGAAGGAACTGAAGACAGCGTGGAATAGGTATGCAAGGATATCTTCATGCCGCCACTTTCTAGTAGTGAATTCGTGACCAGCTCATCATGCCGTGAATCAACGAGACGTATCGGTGCTTAAGTTGGCTTCTCTGAGACTACTCGTCGTACAGCTTGATCGTATTGGGGCCGCGTTTGATGGCTGATTGGAGGGCTTCTTCGGCCCGGGAGAGGAGCTCTTTCGTGTCGGCGGCGCTTGACGGGAAGCTCGCGACACCGGCGCTCAGGCCCAGGGGCACCGCGGGGTTATCCTCGGCGGTGGGGAACGGGTAGGAGGCGACGTCCGAGCGGAGCCTGTAGGCGAGCTGCAGGGCTCCGAGCCGGTTGGTCTCCGGGAGGATCGCGGCGAAGCGGTCGTCGGCGACGCGGGCGGCCAGGTCCACCTCGCGGGTGCCCCGGCTGAGTATCGAGGCGATATCCGAGAGCGCCAGGTTCCCCAGCATATCCCCACAGGCTGCGACGTACCCGCGGAAGTTATCCACCGAGAACAGCACCAGCGTAACGGTGAGCGTGTAGCGCTGCGCCCTCGAGACCTCCTGCTCGAGCCTGGTCGCGAACTGCCTGCGGTTGAGCAGGCCCGTGAGCGCGTCGGTGAGCAGGTTGTCCCCCAGCCTCTCGCCCAGCTCGTCGTAGGCCAGCAGGAGTGCCGCGTAGTACGCGAAGACCGTCAGCGCCGAGAGGTCCGAGGCCGCGAACATGTCCGGCTTGTCGGAGAAGACCAGCAGGACCCCGGTGCTCCCGGGGCCGGACCCTACCGGGACGCAGGCGGCACTTCCACCGATGACGCCCGGGAGCGGCTCCTCAACACCTGAGGAGAGGTCCCCTATGACCTCCGCTCCGCCGGAGGCGCAGGCGCGGCCCAGGGCGGTGCCTTCGTCGGGGACGAACTCGAAGTCGCGGGGAAGGCCGAGGCCCCTCTGCTCCAGCAGCCTGAGCGCGCCCGGGTCCCCCTCGCGCGCGAACAGGGCGACACCCGTGGCTCCCCAGAGGGTGGCCACCTCAGCCAGGCAGGCCGCGATCTTGACCGTGGTCGAGGTGCTCTTCGAGGAGGGGAAGTAGTCATCGAGCAGACGCCGGAACCGCTCCACCATCGCCGTGCGGGAGAGAGCGCCGGGCTGGTCGCCCGCGAGCGCCAGGACCGCCTCGCGGGTCAGCACGGACATGCCGCGCGAGGCGGCTTCCCGGTATACATCTTCCCCTGGCCCCGCGTCTGCCAGGTGAAGCAGCAGGGCGCCGGGCGAGGGCTCCGGGACGGCCGAGAGTTCCCCGTGCTGCTGGACCCCCCGCTCGGAGAACCAGTCGGCAGTCTCGCGGTCACCAGGCGAGAGGACGGACACGTACAGCAGGTTCAGGCGGGTGGCGAGCCTCTCCAGCAGCTCGAGGTCCGCTGGTCCGGGCCGGTTGACAATAGCGACAACACTCTCGTGCATACTGCTCCTCGATGCGATACGGTGACGCAATTATATTCGAACGCGCTGCTGGAGGAGTTCTCAAGTCCGGGACTAGAGTCCCGGCCCGATCGCGGGGGGTCCCGGCCCGATCGCGGGGGGATTGCACTGAAATCCCGGCTCAGTAAAGAAACCGCGTGATAATGCCGCGAAAACGCATGGTATGCCTTGACTGGCGCGTCTTATTTTTATAGATTCTACTAGCCCTCAAGAGGTTTTAAGGAAAACGGGTCGGCTCGTCCGGAACGGACCCTGAATCCCTTGGGGGCACCTTTTTTATCTGGAAGGAACGGTGGCGGATGACATTCGTGGCAAAGCTCGCTTACCTCGCGCTCTTTCCCGGGATGCTCTTCCTCGCCTTCGCGGGCGTGGCTTCGAGGTCGCTGGCCGGCTCGGTACCCGGAATCGTACTGGGCGGGTCGGCGCGCGGGCCGTCGCTGACCGTGCCGGACCTGGCCCGGACGATGCGGGGAGAGACCGTCGCGGCGGGGGGCTCGCTGCACGCCGTCATGTGGCTGGCGCCTGTTCTGAAGCTCGCCGCGCTCTCGTGGGCCTCCTGCGTGCTGTTCGGCCGGGTGCGTGGAGACCTGACCCTGCTGTTCTCGCTCCTGGTGCTCGCCGGTATCGCCGACCTGTTGCTCTTCGCCGCCAGCACCAACCCGCGGGTGAGGCGAAACGCGCCCGCCGAGGCGTGGGCGCTTCTCGGGTGGGCGCTTCCGCTGGGCATAGTGCTCGCCGCCCTGTACGTGAGGACCGGGGCCTGGACCGTGCAGGCCCTGGTGGCCTGGCAGGTCGCCAACGGGGCGGTGCTGGGCTCGGCGCAGGGCGGGGGAGCGCTCGTGGTGACGGGTGGCGCGCTGTCGTTCACGGCCGCCTGCGTCTGCATGGTGACGCTGGCGAGGCTACGTCCGCTCGGGCGCGGGCTCCTTTCCGACCCGCCCTCGGGTGCGATCTCGGACATCAGCGGAGCCCCGCTGGCCCTGGTCTGCCTGGGGGAGGGGGCCACGCTGTTCCTCGCGGCGCTCCTGCCGGTCGCCCTGTTCCTCGCCGGCTCGGCGTCCACCTGGTACGGGCTGGCGTTCTGGGCGCTCAAGGTGGCCGGACTGGTCCTGCTCGCGGGGGTTCTCGACCTCCTTTTCGCGCGCTCCGCCTCCAGGCGCGCGGCGTTCTGGGCGCTGGGAGCCGGAGGCGTGCTCTCGCTTGCCGGCCTGGTGCTGATCTGGCTGGGGGTGCGGGCATGAGCCTGCCGCTGCCCTGGCGCGAACAGCACTCCGCGTTCCACCTCAGGCTCGGGGGGTGCGGCGGCTGCGCCCTGCTCGTGGACTCCCTCCTGCGTGACGGCGCCGGGAAGCGGGCGCCGGCCGTGGAGTGCGGCTCGCCTCGCCAGGCCCGCGCGATCCTGGTCACGGGGTGTGCCTGCGGAGGCACAGATGAGGAGGCCTCCGCGGTCGTGGCGGGAGCGCCGGGGGAGGCGAGGCTGATCGCGGTGGGGGACTGCGCGCTGGGACACGGTCCGTTCGCCGAACCGCGACGTGGAGCGGGCCTGCCCGGCTGGTTGAAGCCCGACGCCCGGTTGCCCGGTTGCCCGGTCACACCGGAGCGCCTGATGGAGGAGTTGCGACGTGACACCCCGTAACGCCGACCTGCTGCTGGGGATCGCGATCGTACTGCCGTTCACCCTGGCCGTACCCGCTCTCCTGATGGGCGGCGTCAGGCGCATGCGACGGCTCTTCGCGTTTTTGTACGCTGGATCGACGGCGGCGTTCGGGTTCGCGCTCCTGGCGGGGTTCCTCACCGTTGAGCGTACGGTGCGCTGGGGGCCGATACGACTCGACCGCTTCACCTTCCCGCTGTTCCTGATGGTGAACCTGCTCGGCGCCGCGGTGGTGCTCTACGCCGGGTTCCGGCGCGACGAGGGAAAGCGCCCGGGATTGCTGCATGCGTGCATGTCCGGGGCGATCGGGTTCGCGGGACTGGCGGTGCTGTCGCGGACGCTGCCGTCACTTGTTATCTTCACCGAGGCAGTCACGGTGCTGGCCTTTGCCGGCCTGGCCGCCTCCGGCGCGACGAGGCGCACCTTCAGGGGAATGTTGGCGTGGCTCGCCTCCGACGCTCTCTTCGTGCTCGGGGCGGTCCTCTGCAGGTCCCTGCTGGCCGAGAAGGCGGTCCTCATCCAGCCACCGCTCACCAGGGGGACCGAGGCACAGGTGGTGACGGTGGTCGCCCTGTTCCTTGCCGCGGCGGCCCTGAGGCTGGGAGCCTTCCCGTTCGCCTTCTGGTTGCGGGAGGTCGCGGACGGGGCCGACGCCGCATGGAGCGCCCTCTTCCTGGGAGTCTTGAACTTCGTCCTGTCGGGCTTCCGGCTGGTCGTGGCCGCCGTCCTGCTCGCGCGCCTGGTCGCCGGGAACTGGGGGCCGGGGCTCGTCGCCTGGGCCGCCGTTACCGTGGTTGTCGGGGCATGGACGGCGCTCCGGGCCGGCTCGGCGGGGGGGTTCCTGGCGGGCATCTACTCGATGCAGGGGGGCCTGCTGTTGATGGGGCTGGCCCTCTTCTCGAGGGGAGGCCTCGGGTCGACCCTTTTCATCCTGATGGCCTGCCCCGTCGCCCTGGCCGCCGCGTTCATGGCTTCCGGCACGGCCTCGGACTGCCGCGGGAGCGCAGTGCTGGAGGGCCACGGGCTCTCCGCCAGGCTTGCACCCGTAGCCCTCGTCTCGACGCTGCTGGCCGGCATGTCGCTATCGGGGGCACCGCCGCTGGCCGGGTTCCCCCCGGGTGCCACGCTGGTGGCCGCCGGGCTGGAGCGCGCGTCCGTCCAGCAGGCGTATGCCCTTGCGGTGCTGGCGGTCCTCGCCGGCGTCGTGTTCGCCATGGCGGCGTCCATCAGGCTGGCGACAGGGCTCTTCGACGGTTCCGAGGCGCCATCAAAGGGATCGCGCAGGCCCGAGGCCGTAGAGTCGCTGGTGATGCTGGGGCTCTGCCTCGCCGCGCTGCTTCTGGGGCTCTTCCCCGGGCTCCTGGCCACGAACTTCGCCGAGGGGGCGTCCTTCCTGCTCTTCGAGCGCGGCTTCGCAGGGCCGGTGGTCGTGATCAAGGGCAGCGGCCCGCTGGTCGAAGCGGTGCAGGGCCTCTACAAGGCCTGGGGGCAGGCGGGCGCCGCTTTCCTGCTGGTCCCGGCCGTGCTGGTCATGGCGTTGTACCTGGCGAACAGGGCCGCCCGTCCGTCCGCGGGGGATCCGGCGCGATTCGCGCCTTTCGTGGGCGGAGCAACAGGTGAATACCCGGTGCAGCCGCGGACTGAAGTCCGCGCTCAAGAGCAGACCGGCTCATGGTTCCCCCTCCCGCGCGCGTTGCAGAGGCTCGCCAGGAGGTGGAACCGGTGACCGCCAGGCTTTCAATCGGTCCATACGACTCGGTACTTCGCACGCCGCTCCTGGTGGAGACGGTGCTGGAGGAAGACCGGGTTCGCGAGGCGACCGTCAGGTACAGTCCGGGTGCCAGGGGGGTCGAACTGCGCTTCGAGGGGGTCTCGCCGCCCGACGCCGTGGCGCTGGCCGAGAGGATATGCGCCCGCTCGAGCATCGCTCACGCGACGGCGTTCTGCATGGCCGTGGAGGACGCCTGCGGCCTGGAGATCGAGCCCGGGGCCGAGGCTTTGAGGCTGGTGCTGGCCGAGTGCGAGAGGATCGCATCCCACCTGGAGACGGTATCCGACGTCGGCCTCGCCATCGAGGACGAGGTGGCCTACCGCCTGCCCCGCCGCTACCTGCCGCGGGTTCGCGGGTTCTTCACCGCGCTGGCCGGAAACCCGTTCGGCTTCGGGCTGCTCGAGCCGGGGGGGCTCCGGGTGGAGGAGGAGCCGCAGACGGACACGCTCAACCGCCTCCTCGGCCCGTTGCGTCGCGACAGCCGCTTCGTCGAGCGGAAGCTGGCGCTCTCCCGCGCGAGGCTGGGCGGGCACCCGCGGACCGTCGCTGTCCCCGAGGACGAGCCGGTAGCCTCGCCGGCGCTGCGCGCGGCGGGCCTGAGGAGGGACCTGCGCGCGGGCGAGACAGCCTACGGCATGTACTCGCGCCTGCCCTACAGGCCGGTCTTCTCAGAGGGTGGGGGTGCCCTGGACAGGGTGAGGGTGCTGATGGGGGAGGTACGGGCCTCCATCGAGCTCATCGAGAAGGCGATGGCCTACGAGAACCTCTCCCCCGGACCCCGCGTCGCCGCCTCGCTCAGGGCGGGAAACGGGATGGGCGTGGTGGAGGGGCCGGAAGGCTCGATAGTATACCGGGTGTTCCTTGGCTCGGAGGGAAGGATAATACGGGTGCGCATCGGCACGGCCGCGCCGCTGGTGGCCGAAACGGCCGAGGCGTCACTGAGGCGCCTGAGCTTCGAGGACGTCCCGGCGGCGCTGGTGTCGTTCGGGCTGTGCGCGGCGTGCCTGGAGCTGTGACGTCTATTCCGGCTTGGGCCGGGACTTCAGTCCCGGGAGGCGCGGGCGGATAGCGGACTGAAGTCCGCTCCCAATCGTTGATGTATCGGAGGCTGAGATGGAACTGACTCGCATGATAAAGCTGGCACGCGGGGGGGAGAAGGTCGACCTCCTGATAACCAACTGCATTCTCATCGACGTCCTGTCGGGACGCGCTCACCCCGCCGAGGTGGCCGTGGCGGACGGGATGGTGGTCGGGATCGACGCGGGGTATGAGGCCGAGTGGACCATCGAACTGGGCGGCAGGTACCTGGCGCCCGGGCTCGTGGATGCCCACGTTCACCTGGAGAGCTCCATGGTCACCGTGCCGCAGTTCGCCCGGGCCGTGGTACCCAGGGGCACGACCGCCGTTGTCACGGACTGCCACGAGATAGCCAACGTCCACGGGCTCGACGGCATCCGGTACATGATCGATTCGGCCGGGGGCCTTCCGCTGGACGTCTGGGTGATGCTGCCCCCGTGCGTGCCGGCCACGCCGCTGGAGAACGCAGGGGCGGTGCTGGGCGCCGCCGATCTCGCCGAGCTTGCTGACCACCCCCGGGTGAGGGGTATGGGTGAGCTCATGAACTTCCCGGGGACCATAGCGGGAGCACCTGACGTCATGGAGAAGCTGGCGCTCTTCGCCGGGAGGCCGGTCGAAGGCCACGCCCCCGGTCTCTCGGGGAAGGACCTGGCCGCCTATGTCGCCGCCGGCCCGGACTCCGAGCACGAGTGCGTGAGCGCGGCCGAGGCCGAGGAGAAGTTGCAGAAGGGTATGCGCATCTTCATGAGGGAGGGGACGGGCGCCAGGAACCTGCTCGACCTGCTTCCGGTGATGAACGCCAACAACAGCGCTCGCTGCTGCCTGTGCACCGACGACAGGCACCCGGCCGACCTCCTGGAGCGAGGTCATATCGACTCGCTGCTGAGGATGGCGGTCGGGGCCGGGGTGTCTCCGCTCACGGCCGTCCAGATGGCGACGATCAACATCACGGGGAGGCTCGGGCTCCGGGACCGGGGCGCGGTGGCGCCCGGCTACCGCGCGGACATGGTCGCCTTCGACGACCTGGAGGGTTTCAACGCGGCGATGGTATTCAAGGACGGCCGCCTGGTCGCCTCCGACGGCCGGCTGGCCGTGGAGCCCGGTGAGGGTCCCGAGATACCGGGGTCGTTCGACGTCAAGGGGTTCGGGGCGGACCGCCTCAGGATAGCGGCCGGGGGCGCGGATGCGGTGTCCGCGCGTGTCATCGGCGTGGTCCCGGAACAGATAGTCACACGGGCGCTAAGCGCGCGGGTCCCGGTCCGCGACGGGGAAGCCGTGGCCGACCCGGACTCCGACCTGCTGAAGATAGCCGTGGTGGAGCGCCACAAAGGCACCGGCAACGTGGGTGTGGGGTTCGTGTCCGGCTTCGGGCTGAAAAAAGGTGCGCTGGCCTCCAGCGTGGCTCACGACTCGCACAACGTCGTGGTGGTCGGCTGCTCGGACGCGGACATGGCGGCGGCGGTGGAGAGGGTGGTCGCGCTCGGAGGGGGCCAGGTGGCGGTCTCGGCGGGTTCCACGCTGGCGGAGGTCGCCCTGCCGATAGCGGGACTGATGTCCCCGATGCCTCTCGGAGAGGTTGCCTCCGCTGTGGAGTCACTCAACCGGGCGGCGACGGGCCTGGGGTGTGTGCTCTCCGACCCATGCATGACGATGAGCTTTCTCGCCCTGCCGGTGATCCCGGAACTGAAGGTGACCGACCTGGGCCTGGTGGACGTGGGCCGATTCGAGGTCGTGCCCGTCCTCGAACAGGCGTGATACGGAGGGGAAGGGTGTGGAGAAGATGAAGAAGAGCAAGTTCGAGCGGGCGAAGAAGGTCGGATGGATATCCTACATCACCAGCATCCCGAACGGGGTCGAAGCTGATGCGGTCCTTAAGCAGGTCACGGACCTCGGCCACCGCGCGGGCTGGGACCCGCAGTACGAGTTCACGATGGAGGTCCGCCCGGAGGGTGGTGACCCGTTCGAAACCCGGTTCAGGAGGATAATCCCGGCGGCCATGGTCCCGAACTTCCAGCTGGGCAGGGCGTTCAGGATCGTCTACGACCCCGAGGACAGCTCGCAGGTATCCTTTCTCTCCTGTACAGCCGAGAGCGGCGAGAGCGTCGACTTCCGGCTGCATCCCGTGCACCTCAAGGGGCTGGAAGACACAGAGATGGAGAAATGAGAAATAACCTCAACCATTATTTCTCACTCAATCGAGAGAAATCTCCTCGACCACTGATTCTCACTCAGTCGGGTGGGAAGTTGAGCAGGTCCTGCCGCCCCATCTCCTCGAGGACAAGCCTGTAGTTCGCGTAGAACGGCTTGAGCAGCGGGAGAAGCCTCATGGCCTTGGGGATGGGCCCCTTGGCCTTGATCTGGCCGCGGGTGATCGCGCTCATCAGCTGGAGCTTCTGCATCCAGAACAGGTGGGCGGTGAACGCCTCCATGGTCATGGTGATGGTAGCGGTCTTGTCGCATGGACCCACGGTAACCTCTATCGGGTCCACGGTGCAGTCGACGGTCAGCTCGGGGATGACGTCGGGGCCCCAGCGCTCGACGTCGTGGTACTTGAAGACGAGGATGATGTTCGAAGCCCCCAACTTCTTCGCCAGCTCCGGGTCGGTCAGGGTCTTGTCGACGACACGCCTGGCTACCTCGTACATCTCCTCGGGGGTTACCTCGGGACGGTCCTCCCTGTTGTACTTAGCCATAGCCGCTCCTTTCAGAGATAACCGCCAGCAGACCGCGGTAATTCTAGCACAAACGGGTCGGGACCCCGGCGGCGGCCGCCCGCGACGCAGATGGGAACGAGCCCGCTCTCGCGCTCGTCGTAAAGGAAGGCCGTTGTCGCGGCGCTAAATACTTCAACGAGCGCTCCGCGAGAGGCAAGGCATGAGACTGTTCAAGAAAAAGAAAGAGGGAGAGGAGCTGTTCGAGGGGCAGGACTCCTCGACGGATGCAGACACGCCGGTGGAGGAAGAGCACACGGTCGCCGGCGCGGCCGGGCCGGAGAGCGCCGAGCCTGAGCCGGACGAGGACGAGGAAGCGGCCGCGGCACCGGCGCCGGCGCATCCGGGCCGTGGGTTCTTCGACCTGGCCCCCGACGAGGTTGCCGGCTACCACGCGCCCGCGCCCCTGATGGTTCCTAGACGCAAGATCCCCTGGAAACCGATTGCCAAGGTGGTCGGCATCGTTGCCGCCCTGGGGCTCGTCGTCGTGCTGGTCGTCCTGCTGTGGCCGTCGCCCGGCAAGGGGCTTCCCGATTACGTCGGCAAGACGGTCACCGAGGCCATGGACTCCGCGCGGAGCCTCGGCTATCACCCGGAGGTGTCGAGCTGGGAGTACTCCCACAAGCACTCGGATGGGGTGGTCCTCGAGCAGAGCCCGGCCCCGGGGAAGGGAGTTGCTCCGGGGGAGGAGGTCAAGCTCGTTGTCAGCAAGGGCGCCCGGCCCGAAGCCGAGCCCACCGTCACCATAGACACGGGCGCGAACAGCAGCACGCCCCCGGTCAATCCGTTCGCGGCGAAGGTCGTGCTCATAGACCCCGGTCACCAGTCGCTGCCGGCCGAGAACGAGTGGTCGGACCCCGACATGACAAGGAGGGTCCCGGGCGAGCCGAGCCTGCGGGGCATCAGCACCGGGAACCTGGAGGACCGCGTCGCCTTGGACATCGCCACCAAGCTGAACACGCTCCTGGGGAAGGACGGCGTGACGGTCGTGATGACCCGGGACAAGGGCGACATCGACCTCCCCCAGACTACGCGGGCCGAGATGGCCAACGACTCGAAGGCTAACCTGTTCATCAGGATACACATGGCGGGCTCGAAGGACCCCATGATGAGCGGGGTCGTTACGCTATACCCGGCCAAGACCAAGTACACCAAGGACTTCTACGAGAAGAGCAAGGCGGCCGCGCTCCTCATACAGCAGGAGCTGGTGAAGGCAACGGGGGCTACCGACTACGGGGTGGAGGACCGCCACGATCACGTCTCCTTCAACTGGTCACACGTGCCCGTGGTCGAGTCGGAGGTCGGCTACCTCACCAGCCCCGCCGACGACCTCTCACTGGACGACGACGCCTACCGCTGGAAGGTGGCCCAGGGCCTCCGCAACGGCGTCATCAAGTTCCTTCAGACCAAATGAGAAAACACCTCAACCATCTTTTCTCACTCTGAAAGAACACCTCAAACCACTTCTTTCATTCGGACCGGATGTGGCCGTGGTGAAATTTTTGGTCTGAGGTTTCCTTTCACGCTTGTTTGTTGTACCTATTATGGGTACACTTGTACCTGATATGGGTACGAATGAGCCCGGACTGTTCGGTAGGACCAGGCAGGCGGTCCTCGGTCTGCTACTTGAAGAGCCCGATAGGGAGTTCTACATCCGTGAGATCACAGGCCGGTTACGGCTCGGACACGGATCGGTACAGCGGGAGCTGTCGACGCTGACACGGTTGGGGCTACTTCTGAGAGAGCGGAGGGGAAACAGGGTCTTCTACCACGCCAACAGCGCTTCTCCGTTATTCCCTGAGACGCGGGCACTGGTGAGTAAACTGAACCTGCCTGCGCATCCCCATGAGGTGACGCTTGGCGGAACCACAATTCCTCTCGACCTGATAGAGGAGGTCTGCAGGCGCCATCGGGCGGGCCGCCTTGCGGTCTTCGGCTCCGAACTGAGGGGAGAGGTCGGACCGGGCAGTGATGTCGACCTGCTGGTGGATTTCGAGAAAGGCTACACGCCCGGGTTCGATTTCTTCGAGATGGAGGCGGAGCTGTCCGATCTCCTGGGCCGCAGGGTCGACCTCAACACGCCGGCGTTTCTCGGTCCTGAGTTCAGAGACCGGGTCGTCGCCGAAGCGAAGGTGATCTATGAACCGGACTGACGAGGACACGGTGCGCGTGCGGCACATGCTGGAGGCGGCGACCTCGATCAGGCGGCATCTGAAGGGCAGGAGCAGGCAGGACCTGGAATCCGACGAGCTCTTAAGGCTCGGGCTCGAGCGGCTGCTCGAGATGCTCGGGGAAGCCGCCCGGCACGTCTCGCCCGGGTTCCGCGCGGAGCACCCCGAGATCCCGTGGCGGTCAATCATCGGCACCCGGGACCACCTGGTGCACGGCTACGACGCTATAGACCTGGGTATCATCTGGAGCATCGTCAAGAAGGAGATGCCGCGCCTCGTGACCGACCTGCGCGGAGTAACGCAAGAGCGTGGCCCAGGGCTCACGTAACAATGCATAAGCAAGACCGATTCCGAAGGAGTCCGCTCCGTGAGCACGATGCTTCATAGCCCATAGGTGCTGTTCTCCTTTATCAGTCTATCCGCTTCAACAGACAGCCAGCTCAAATCATCGATTGTGATCTGTCCCGAAGTGAAATCCATAGTACACAGCCGCCATGCCATTTCGGGCTCCCACGTGTCTGGAACGGGAGTCCCGATCCTGAAGGCGATTCCTCGCCTGTCACCTGTTGCCTGGATATCAGTCAACTCTTGATCAGAGGACCCCGAGAACAACTGCTGGATACCGCTGTTATTCACGTTCAGAAGCACGATGGTGCTGTATCGCGTCCCGGTAGGCCCTGTCCGTGTGTTGCTGTGCTCCACCCCTCTCTCTGTGAATATGACCTGGTTGTTGTCCAACCAGATCAATTGCCACAGGCTGTCTGCGGACCAACTCTCTTCGCCGGGGGATACCCGTGTTCTTTCCGCAGTGCCATAGATGCGTCGACCATTGAGGAGTCTGTTGGCTTCGATGTCATAGACGTCGATGACAAGACCCCGAACACCAGCCCTATCACCTGATATCGCAATACGTGTGCCATCGGGGGAGAGCCCCGCGTCATGAATCGAGGACCACCCGGTTCCGGTACCGCCTTCGTAAGGATCATATCCTGTGGTGGTGACCTTACGACCCCGGCCGTCTACGAAGTAGATATGATCCGAGTCACGATACCAGAGTTTCATCCTGTCGGGACTCCAACCGATAGGGCTCACTGAATCCGTTGACCTGGTGGTGGAAAGAACGACGTCCGCATCACCCTGTGGGGTGGTTACCCGTATCTCGGCGCTGATCTCGGGTGAATGGCAATCGTCCGGTGCAGGAATCTCCACGAAGCCTTCGTATGCAATCGTGCGTCGGTCAGGAGACCAGATCGGCGAATAGAGTGAAGCATACCGCCGCTTGTCCAACGCAACGAGATCACATTCGTGGGTCTTTTCGACTACCCGCAGGATGCCGTTCTTCCAGGGGATCAGGATGGCGTCATCAGGTGCCGCGACCCTGGAAGCGGGGAAGCCCGAGAAGCCGCACGAGCATACGGCCACTGTCAGAATGATGGAACATGCCACGGGTATCAGGCGACTATGCCGACATTTCATCATCAACAGTCACCCCTTGCTTCGCGCACTTGTTGCGGTGCACAGACACCGGCAACAGGGCTGGAAACCGGTCCTCCTTCGTGCAGGTCCGGCAGATGGGCAGCGTGTCACGGTCCCGGCGCAGTCTCGTTCGAAACTCCCGGTACCGAGGGCCGTTCCAGATCACGCTGAACGGGGTGTTGAAAACGTTGCCGAGATCCACCTGGCCGTCGTAGTAGTAGCAGCAAGGGAACACGTTCCCCTCCCAGGACACGTAGGTCGAGTACCACGGGACCAGGCAGACCCTGTCTCTGCGCGGGATGCCCGGAGGGTTCCTCAAGAAGGTAAGGAGCGGCTTCACGTCCACCTGAACCCGTAACCTGTCCCTGGACTCCAAGTACCGATAGACGGAACGGGCCAGCTCATCACGGTAGCCGTCGGGGGTGAAAGACCTGTTCCCCGGGAGGTCGTACACCTCGACCGGCACCGGGTTGATCCGGTCGACCCCGAGCCTCGCTCCCAGCTCAACCAGCTCTACGAATCCCGCTACGTTCACCTCCTGCAGGACCGTCCCGATGTGTATCTTCATCGTGCTTCCGGCCGCGTTCCTCGCCCGGACCAGTTCCCCTATCCCTCCCACGACGGCTTCATGGTCGCACCCGACGCGGATGCCTTCGTTGACCGAGGGGTCGGCGCTGTCCAGCGATACGGAGACAAGGTCCAGCCCCGAGTCGACGATCCGCCCGATGGTCCTGCCGGTGAAGAGCGTCCCGTTCGAGTCGAACTTCACGAACGAGCAGCGCTCCTTCCCGTGGGAGACCATCTCGAAGATGTCCGCGTTCATCAATGACTCCCCGCGTCCGGTCAGGTTGAGAAAGCCGGGCCTGATCGCGTCGTACGCCCGCCTGAAGTCCTCCGAGGCAAGGCTTCCCCTGCTCCTCTTCATCTCGCGAAGCGGGCACATGCGGCATCGCAGGTTACACAGGGTTGTGGTCTCGATCTGCGCCCTGAGGGGCCTGGACAGCACGCTGGCGCGACGGGAAAGCGCCGACAGCGCGATGCCCGTCATCCTTGGATAGAGCTTGTACCTCGCCATCAGATCCCTTGCCACGTCTTTCCTGGAAGACATGCCGATCACATCCTTTCACCAGGCAGGTAGAGGAGAATCGCGGGCAGCAGGAGGTAGATCGAGACGGCGCCGGCCGTCTCGATGCCGGTGTCGTTGAAGGCGATCCCGGCGACCATGGTCACGATGAGCCCGGCGAGCGCCGCGCCCATGAAACGGTGCCTGCCGCACACGGTGCCGAACACGGGTGGTCTCCTGAACCAGGCGAGTCCCAGGATTATCGACGTCAGGAAGAGCAGCCGCCATACTGATGTCCACAGCAGCTCCCAGTCGAGCGCGAGCTTCCTTGCGGCCAGAGACCAGAACTGGTTGAACCCGCCGGCCTGGACCCTTGAGACCAGCCGGGTTCCGTGCGAGGCGGGGCCCGGGATGAGTGCTTCGGAAAGGAGGAAGATGACCAGGAAGGCGGCGAACAGGGCCGCCGTTACCGCAAGCCGCTTCAACCTGCCGTCCTCCCGGCGCAGCCGGTAGATGGTGGCAAAGCCCCCGGCGAGCCCGGCCATCAGTCCCCCAACGTTGGCCCCCAGCCTCGATGACCCGAGGAAGAAGAGCGCCGGAAGGATGATGCAGACCGCGGCGATCGTGACCTTGCCCCGGGAGCGGATCCATCTCTGCAGGACGTCCGGAGCCAGGCAGGCGA
Organism: Actinomycetota bacterium; assembly: GCA_043807425.1. Classification (GTDB taxonomy): domain Bacteria; phylum Actinomycetota; class Geothermincolia; order Fen-727; family Anoxymicrobiaceae; genus JAHJCO01. The sequence continues at coordinate 38,786 of JAZDFZ010000063.1, read as the reverse complement.
GCACGATCGCGGCACCGAGGATGATCCCGCTGTATACGTTCCCTATGCCGTAGTACCTGCCGGCACCGGCGAGCGTAGAACCGAACGGTGAGAACGGCATCATCGGCGACCCGAGCAGGGGATCGAGTCCCACCGCGATGACGGAAGATGCCAGCACGATCGCCGTCGCCGCGGGAACGTACCTCCAGCGGCCCGCCCCCCCGGATGTCAAGGCAGTCTCTCTCCTGCGACCTCCGAGCAACAGAGCAGCAAAGGCCGTGCCGAAGCCGAGCACGAGGTCCAACGCCACGACCAGCAGCGCAAGACCCGTTGCTGACCGTGCGCCACCGATAGCGGTCACGACGAAGACCACGGGTGCCCAGAGGAAGCAGAATAGGCAGGACAGCCAGAACATCAGGTGGTTCGCGACCGCTGACGGGCTGACGATTAGGAGCACCGTGATCCCGATGAGGAGAGCGATGAGCAGGTACACGAAGAGGTCCAGGAAGACGTGCCGTAGCGAGGAGTAGAACACGACCCTGTCGCGAAGGGCTTCGAGCTCCGCGAGCCGATCGCGACCGCCGGCCGGTACTGAGCCGGCGGGCGCGCCTTCCATCATCTCAGGGATGGCTGCGTGCAGAGAGTCGAGGACTGTCGGGGCGACGTCGAAGTTCGTGACCAGGCCCGGCCTCCGCGTCGATGGGGAGTACAGAAGGCTGCCCGGCGCGAAACCCGGGCCGGCGACCAGCAGGGGAGTGAAGAGATCGTTCTTCTCGACCATCGCCCCCGTGGGAGTCGGGGCGCACACGACCACCAGGTCTTTCTCCAGGTCCACACCCGCCAGCAGATCGCCCAGTGCCCCGTCGCACCTCTCGAGCGCCTCCCGCCTGCGCGCCTCGAGCATGTCTTCCGGCAGCCAGCCGGCGAGTTGCTCGACCCGCGACGTCTCGCCCGTCTCCACAACCACGAACTCTGACCGGGCGAGGCCGTCCAGGGCTGTTGGTACGAGTTCCGCCAGGTAAGCCGTGCCACCGGTGTCGTCCATGGCGGGGGGAGGGCGCCGGGTCGAGACGTCGCCCGGCGTTATCCCGCGCTCGTCCATGGCTATGCAGGACACCTGCCTCTGGAAGACCCTCCCGGGCCCGCGGGAGTCCGCGACCCCGACGGGGTTCACGCCGGTGCCACCGGCGTCGAAGCCCGGAAACGACAGCTCGTAGTCGGAGTTGCCGCAGACGTAGGTCTCCCTGCCGGCCTCGACCAGGCTCTGCCCGAGCCGGCCGGCCGTGCTGGTCGATTCGATCCCGCTGGAGGCGGCATTGATCTGCTCGATGGCGAGGTTGACCACTGAGCCGCCTGGAGGGGCTACGCCCGTGATGTCCTCGAAGAGAGCGCCCGCAGCGGGCGCATCCACCGACGCGGCGCCTACCCGTTCGGCCTCGTCGAACGCGAGGCCGGCGTTTTCGGCCCCCCTCGCGCGCCCGCCGGCGCCGATGATGAGGTAGTTGTCGAACCCGTACGGGCCTGACCATGCCTTGGCGTTCATCAGCCCCACCGCGCCGCGGGAGATCAGCGATCGAAGGTTGGGCAGGTCCGTCGCCGCGTCGGCCCAGTCGTCGATGCCGACCCTGTCTATCACCACGAAAAGGACCTTCCGGACCGGCCGGTCGGAGTCCGCCCCGCTTCTGCAGGCCGCCGGCGCCTGACGGGCGGGCGCGCTGATCACGACAACCGCGGCAAGAGCGAGCGCGCAGGCGACCGCCCTCGATAGAGACGTCTTCAGGCCGGGGGACGTCATCTACCTCCGCCCCCTTTCCGGTCCGCGAGCGCGACGCCGGGTATGATCTCGTACAGGGTAGAGTGGTCGCACCAGGCGACCGGCCGCAGCTCGAGCCTTCTCCGGATCGGAAGGTTCCCCCAGCGGAGCGCTTTTTCCATCCCGGCTCCGTCCAGCCAGTCGTCGACCACGAAGCGCCTTCCCGCCGGCCTGACCGCCGAGGCCAGGTACTCGCGAGTCCCGTAGATGCTGGTGAGCGGGATTCCACGGAGCAGGCAGTAATACTCGAGACACTTGCCCACGACGGGGTCCGTGTAGACGAGGTCCCCCGGCTCCAGGATCATCTCGAGCTCGGCCGCCATCTGGTCCGCGTCCGTCATGGTGGCCCTGTCGCGCGGTTGCCAGGGGAACTGCGAGACGACCACGACGGCGGCGAGGGTGATAACCGCCGCGACGACGGCCGCCCGTCCGAGCGCATACCTCTCTATGGGCGCGGACGTCCTCGACCGCTGCCTGGACCACGCGTGGCAGAGGCCCGCCGACGCGTAGCCGAGTCCCAGCGGGATAAAAGGGATGAATACGCGCTCAGGCGGGTAATACCCCTGGAGCACGACGACCAGCGCCGACCAGCCGATAATGACCAGGGCCAGGTTGATCCTGTGAGCGGACAGCCTCCGGTTGTTGACGGAGGCGAGCACGAACCCGTACATGAGCATGACCGTTGCCGCGACGACGATGACGATCGTAAGGCTGGCGACCGGCATGGGAGGTCCGCTGGTGAAAAGGACGGAGAAAGCGAGGAAGCCGACGACCGCCCACGCCCGGATCACGAACTGGACGATCACTGAGTTCGTAGGAAGGGAATAGACAACGGGATCGAGGACCTGCCTGGTCAGGCCGGTCTCGATCAGCGCCGGCGCGTAGAGAAGAAGGACGAGTACGATGACGAGCAGGCAGGATACCGCAAGGCGGTAGACGATCCTCGAAGGCCTGGCGGTCGTGTCCCCGCGGAGGGCCGACAAGAGCAGCCACAGCGCGAGGCCGCCGAAGAAGTAGAGCATGGTCGGGGCCGTATAGAACCCGATCGTCGCCAGGACCACCAGCGCGACCCAGGAGAGAGCGTCGTTCTTCATCAACGCCCTGTGCGCGCTCAGCATCATGAACAGGAACAGGAGGGTGAGGATGGTGTATCCCCTGGCGTTGCCCGAGAAGCTGATCAGCGGCCAGGCGACGACCGTAAGGCCTGTGGCCAGTAGCGCGGGCTCATGCGAGAAGAACTTCCTGATGGCGATGTAGGTCAACGGGATAACCGCAATACCGGCTAGAAGCGCGGGAAAACGCACGGCCCAGGGCTCGGCGCCTAACAGCCGCGTGTTGAGGTGGACCAGGAGGGTGTGGAAGATCTGGTTGTTGGGGTAGGGATAATACGAGACCACGGTGCTGAGTGGCTTCGCGGCGAAATTCACGAAGGTCTCGGCTTCATCGTGGCACATCGGCCCATAGAGGAAGGACACCCTTAGCAGCGCACCCAGCGCGGTGAGGAAGCATAGCAGGGCGCAGTCGGTTTTCGATGGCGAACGGCTTACCCGCATTGAACCATGCGATCCACTGCGACCGGGCTTCCTGGGTGACTTACCGGTTCCTGACCCATCAATGCACTCCCCTCGCTTCGAATGTTTCCAATCGTCAAGAGGACCGGCGGAGCAATGGCGGTGAGGTCACGGATCAAATGTGGATGACCTGCCCGCGGGCAAGACGCCTTCCGCCTCGTATCGATACGAATGTTAAAATATATAGTACAAATGTCAATAGTCAAACGGCATTAGTGCCTAGAATCAGCGTTTTCAGTGTTCACACTACTTTACGATTGTGCTATTCTGGGTTCAGAAGGAGGTACAAATGGAATTCGGTGAGTGGTTGAGGTCGCAACGAGAGGAGCGTGGGATGTCCCGGGCGCAGCTTGCGCGCGAGGCCGGGGTGTCCGAGGCCGCGATCTCCAAGTGGGAGAGCGGCAAGCAGGAGCCACGCTACCGGGAGCTTATCAAGATCGCCGAGGTGTTCGACACCTCGGTGCTCGGCAACGTCGAGGTCATGGTCGGAAAGACCTCCAAGGTCGTCGAGGGCTTCATTTCCGCGGTCAACCGCCTTCCTCTTTCCGACGAGGAGAAGATGAACACCATCTTCTCGGTCATGCGCTCCCTTTCCGAAAAGGGCGGCGTCTAGGAAAGACCGGGCGGCCCATCCCCGGGATCCCCTTTAGATTTTCCCTTGCTCTTACTGCTAGAATTGGCGTTGCCCGCCACGTCGTCGCGGACGCGGAGAAGGCGGTAACACGGACAAGGAGTTCACGTGGTTCAGTACGACCCCAAAAAGGTACCCCCGAGCACGCCCGAGCAGCACAAGGAGTTAGGCCTCGCCTTCTGCAAGAAGCTGTTCGGGAACCCCGACGTCACAAAGAAGCTCCTCGACTCGAAGGTCATCGCCAGGTTTGTGTACTGGGACGATGAGCTCTGGGGGCCGGGAGTGACCGTCGAGCTGACGGTGGACTGCTCGCACGGTGAGATCGTGGTCATGACCGAGCCCAACGACCTGCCCGCGGACCTCGTCATAGAGGAATCGAGGGCCACGGCTCATATCTACTGGATGGGCAAGCTCAACTTCATGACCGCGGTGACCCGCGGGCTCATAAAGGTCAAAGGGTCGATCCGCGTGGCGATGAAGCTGGTGCCGATCCTCAAGCCCGGCTTCGCCTACTACCGGGAGACGCTGGAGGAGCTGGGCTACGACGAGCTCCTCGCGTACCCGCCGGACTGACCGCCTGTGTCCTGGCCCGAGCCCTCCAACATCGAGTGCCCGTCCTGCTCGCGCGAGGTGCCCCACAACCAGCTCGCCTGCACATCATGCGGCGAGCCCAACATCCCCCTCATCAGGAGATGGTCGCGGAACGCGGGACGGATGGACAGGTGCTGGCACCGCTACCGCAGGTTTCCCGGCGGCAAGATGTGCGTGAAATGCGGTTTCGTCTACCAGTCGGGGCCACTGGTGACCCGGAGGGTGAGCCACGGCGTGGTCTTCTCCTGCAGCGAGTGCGGGTCCTTCGTCGGGGCGGCGGATGTCTTCTGCGCCAACTGTGGGATGCTCCTGAGACCTCCCTGGCGCTCGGAACCGCTGGGGCCTCCACCGAAGCCCTTGCCGGGTAGCACCCCGGAGCCTCCCGGTCCGAAGGGCAACAGGTGCAGGTCGTGCGGCTTGCCGCTGGAGGAAGGGTCGAAGTGCGATCTGTGTGGCAGCGCGCGAGGCCTGATGCGCGCAAACGGTATCATCGAGGCCATCCTGGCACTGATCTACATCGCCGCGGTGGTGTTGGCGGCCGTCTTGTTACCGGGTCTGATTGATTACTTCGATCCGCTCACGTTTCTGAAGATGCTGTTGGTATTATGTTTCACCGCAGGATTCGGCGCGGCACTCGCCGCCGGCATGGTGCTGAGCTTCAAGCGTCCCGCACGCTATCACGCTCTTCACGTGATCCTGGGATCGATAATCTCCCTTGGGGTAGTTGCCGGTATAAATGTGCAGGACGCCTTCGACGCTGCCGGCGCGGTGGTATCGCTCGTCTTCCTGGCGGCCGGGGGGGCTATTATAACGCTGAGCCTGCTGGCGAGACGCCGGTTGATGAGGCAGCTCGCAACTGCCAGGCCCACCGGCGCCAGGCCGTCCCTAAAGGCTGGCTAGGGTGAGGGCGACCAGGATGCCGTTCGCGACCGCGTGGGCTACGATGGGGGCTGCCAGGTTGCGCCGGTACTCGTAGGCGAGCCCGGCCAGGTACCCGAAGACGAACCTCGGCATGAAAGAAAGGTCGAGGTGCGCCACCGCGAAGAGCGACGCCGTGATCAGCAGCGAGACCTGTATCCCGTACCTGTTCCTGATGCTGGAGTACAGGTAGCCACGGAAGAAGATCTCCTCGGCGATGGGGGCGAGAATGACGGCACCGAGGACGAGGGTGATCACTTCCCACGCGGAGACGGAGCTGTTCGCCGCTCTCTCGAACACGGAGCCGTACAGACCCCACCCCATGCCCCTCAGAAACAGTATGAAGAAGATGTCGAAGATGAAGGATAGCAGGCCGGCCAGCACGCCCCAGCCCACGTCACCAGTGAAGTGGCCCCACTTCAGGCCGACGGCCGCAAGGGTTGCGCCGTGAACCTTCAGCACGTAGTAGAGCGCGGCCGCGACGAGGAACCCGAAGAAGGCGACCTCCAGCCCTATCTGAGCCACGAACTCCCAGGTGGCCATGTCCTCGCCCGCCCCGCCCAGCCAGAGCAGCAGGAGCTTGATCAGCGCGAACAGCACGAAGGTGACCGTGAAGACGAGAACGGGTTCCCAGAGAGGCCAGGTGGCCAGCGGGAAGCCGGCCGAGCGGTAGGGGAGGCTCGGGTCGAACATCTCGCGGGCGCCCCGGGTGGCCGTCTCGACCTTGTGGCAGGTCGTGCAGCAGGACATCCGGCCGACCATGACCCGGCAGTCCTCGCATATGAGGCTGTTGCAATTGGCGCAGGTTGCTACCGCCACCTCCCAGGGATGGAAGTCGCATACGACCTCCTCCTGCCCGGGCTTCGTCGGGGGCGTGGCCTCGTCGTTCACGATCACCTCTCTCCCGTTTCTTGGTTGCTCCGATACGATTCTAACCCAGGGCCACTCGAAGAGTGTAACTATGAAAGAATCAGGGCATGATTGATGAGCTCGCGCGGGCGCTCGCCGACTCGCTCGGACTGGACCCCGGGCCGATCGGGATCATGTACTCCGAGGAGCCTGCCCCGGGGTCGTTCCGGCCGAAGTATGCCTGCGTAGGGATCAAGCACGCTTTCAGGGGGAAGACGGTCACCCTCTCCCGCGAGAACCTGGTGTGTCCCGGCGGGATTCACTGGCTCGGCTTCATGGACCTGGAGGAGATACTGGTCGCATTCCTGGTGATGTTCGAGCAGTCCTTCAGCGACAGCGACGTCGCCCGGCGGTGGTTCAGATCCTGCCCCGTCCCCCGGTTCGGCCGTGCCGAGTACGTCGTTCTCGGGCCGCTGGACGTGTTCGAGGAGAAGCCGGACCTCGTGGCCGCGATGTGCACGCCGGTCCAGGCGGAGGCGCTCCAGAGCCTACTCACCTTCAGCCGGGGCGACCACGTCACCTCTCAGAGGTTCTGCGCGACCTGTCAGGGCGTCATCACCAACGCGCTGGCTCAACCGTCCCTGACCATTCCAGACGAGTTCTCCCGCAAGGTCGCAAGGTTCCCGGAAGACCTCATGATCTTCAGCATGCCGTACGAGTTCGCGGTCGAGGCCGCGCGGAACGTCGAGGTATGGAAGGTTGACATGGACGACATATTCAGACGGGTCGTAGAGATAACGCGCGGAGGCGGAGGAGCGGCCGGGGCCCGAGACGGGGAACCATAACGGTGGCAGGAAAGGTGTTTCAAATGAGGCACGACGATGTGGATGACGCGATGCTCGCGGGCTACTGCGGTCTTTTCTGCGGTTTCTGCGCGAAGTTCCAGTCGGTGGCTCCGAGCCGCTGCCCCGGCTGCCACTCCGAGGAGGTCGGCAGCTACTGCAGCATCTGGCGGTGCGCCACCAGGAAGAAGGGTGTTGAGTCCTGCTCGGACTGCGACGACTTCCCCGGCTGCGAGATCTTCACCAGGAGAGAGGTGATGGAGTGGCCGACCGTGAGCGAGAACCTCGAGACTATCAAGAGGGACGGCCTCTGTGCCTGGGTCGAGGAGCAGGGCTCAAGGCGCCTCGTCCTGGAGGACCTCCTCGACAACTACAACGAGGGCAGGTCGATGGCGTTCTACTGCCGGGCCGTATCCCGGATGCCGATCGATCTCATCGAGGAAACCGTCCGCGGGGTCGTGGAAGAGACCGGATCGCTGGGGTCGAGTCCGGAAGATATCAAGCAAAGGGCAAAGGCTTTGAGGTCGAGCCTGACGGAGGTCGCGGAGATCCACGGTATTTCACTCTCGAAGTGAGACGGAGCGGTTCCTCTCTCCGGAATCGACGTTGACGAACGTGCCGACCGCGTGCGCCACGAGGTTTCCGAGGTCGTCCCGGCAGCGCATCTCGGCGACGTTCTGCCGCCTGCCCGCCTTTATTATCTCCGCCGTCGCAATGAGAGTCGCCTGCGAGGCGGGCCTGAGCAGGTGCACCGTGAATTCGGAGGTCAGCACCAACCCGCTCTCGTAGGCCAGCGCGCAGGTGAACCAGCCGGCATTATCCAGCATCGTCATGAGGACCCCGCCGTGTACGCCGTGTCCGGCATGATCGAGCGCCGGGTTGTACGGGAGTCGAAGCAGCGCCCGGCCGTGGTCATCATACGAGAGACGCATGCCGAAGGTCTTCGCGATAGGGGCTCGCTCGTTGAACATGCGCTCCAGGGATTCTCTCCGCTCCCCGTCGATCGTGACCTCAGCCTCGTTCATCACAATCTCACCCGTGAGGTCGGAACTTCTCGAGGATGCTCTCGAGAACCCGCCTGTAGGAATCGACCTCGTCCTCTGTGAACCCTTCCTTTACCTTCTCGTTTGCCTCCTTCGCCAGTCCCACGCAGCGGCCGGCCTCCCCGGCCCCCGCTTCCGTGACAGACACCAGGTTGACCCTGCGATCCGTGGGATGGGGGCTCCTCGTCGCGTAGCCCGCTTTCTCCAGCCTGTCCACCAGGCCGGTTATCGCCGAGTTATCGACCTCGAAGTGCCGGCTCAGCTCGCTCATGGGAAGAGGCCCCTTCTGCTCGAGCAGCAGCAGTATCCCCGCCTGCGTGTGGGAGACCCGGATGCCCTCCGCCTTCAGCCTGGCCTTTATGTACGCCTCGAGGCGGTGCTGGGCGCGACTCGTGAGGTACAGCAGCCGGTCGTCTCGCTCCAAGGTCCCTCCCCTTTGATGGTTGATACATCTAATATTATTATACAAAATATTATATATATCAAGTTAATTGCTGGATATCTCTTCATCCGGGAGAAGTAGAATGTTCAGGAGGAATCTGCAGGACCGCGAGCCGCGCGGTTCCGGCGAGAGGGGGAATCATGGGGATCCTGGAGTTGCACAACACCGAGACGCAGGTGGTAATCCCGCAGCCGAGTGATATGGAGGCGGCTTTCGGGGTGGCGGTGTTAAAGGCGCTCGACCTGGACAACAAGAAGGTCCTCGATGCGATACTCAAGCTCCGCGAGGACTCCAGGAAGACGATGGAGGACCTGGCCGACCTTGTCCACGAGCTCTCAGCCCGATCAGCCGGGAAGCCCGTGGCGCAGAAAAGATCGGTCAAGGCCACCCGAGGGAAGCGATAGATCGGCCACAGACACAAGCGCCAGAGGAAGAGGGTGTGGTGGGCGTTGAGGGATTTGAACCCACGACCTCTGCCGTGTGAAGGCAGCGCTCTCCCGCTGAGCTAAACGCCCGGTTTCGAGTGAACGTATTCTAGCATACCGATGCCGGGCGCAGCGTCGTCATTCCGCCGACCAGAGACCTATCGAGTCGTGCCCCCCACTCCTGCCCCCGAAGTACATGGCCCTCTCCGCGATCACCGGCTGGTCGCCCGTCACCCGGGTGGAAACCTGCCACTCTCCGGGTACCGTGTCGGCCACGTTGAAGGAAGCCCTGGAGTTGGGGGCCAGGGTGGCGGCCGGACCGGTCACCGCTCCCGCCGGGGTCATGTACTGCAGCGAGATGTTCGCCTCCACGGCCCCCGGGTTCTGCACCAGGACCCAGGTCTCGAAGTCGCCCCCGGTGGAGCCCTCGGCCAGGTACCAGCTTGCCGACGCGCCGACCCAGTAGGGGCTGGCGGGCGAGGTACCCCCGCCCGTCTCGACTTCCAACTCCACCGATCCGTCCAGGCCCTCCGGCGCCCTTGCCACTATCAGCGTGTCGCTCCAGGTCTCGTAATCCGTGGCGGCGGCACCGTCGAACAGGACGGTGGAGTCGCCCCTGGCCTCACCAAAGCCCACTCCCTCGATGACGGCGCGCGCGCCGTCACCCGCCCAGGACGAAGGATAGGCCGTACCCACGTGCGGGATGGGGTCCATGTCGACCCCCGAGTTCCTTCCCCTGTCCAGCCCGTCCGAGGCGCTGCCCGCCGCGGGGCTCGCCGGCTGCAACTCGAAGTTGCGAGCGCCCACGTCGACGAACAGCGGGTCGGCGACCACGTCCTCATCGCCGTACCCCGGGTACTTCGCCTGGAACGCGGCAAGGGAGAGCAGCTGGTGGTCGGACTCGCCGAGGTCACCCCAGCTCACTGTCGACCCGCCGTCCGCGGCCTGCCGCCACAGGTTGTGGTGGTACTGGTTGTCCACCGGCCCGTAGACCTGGTCGATGGCGGGGTCCCGGTCCGTGGTGCTGCTGCTCCCTATCACCAGCGGCGCCCCGTCGGAGAGCACCACCCCGATATTGTCCCTCACCACCGAGTCGCTGCACGGGGGGCAGAAGTCGTCGGCCCCGGGCTGCGCGCCCTCCAGGTTAGAGGTGCCCTCGTAGATGTAAACCGCGCCTCCCGTCTTCTCGAATACCGTATTGTGGTAGATCCTGGTGGAAGGCGAGCCGTAGAAGCAGATGCCCCATCGCTCGTTACCGCCGTTGTAGTAGCAGAGGTTGTTGTAGGCGTCGTTTTCCGGGCTGTGCTTGAAGCGGATCGGGGCCTCCAGGCAGTCGTAGACCACGTTGTCGCGGACTATGTTGTTGTCGCTGAGCAGCAGCCAGATCCCCGCGTCGCTCCCGTGGACGATATTGTCGGCGAAGGTGCAGAAGCGGCAGCCGTAATCCCAGAAGCCGACCTGGTACCAGAGATCCTCGTTGTTCTCCGGCAGGGTCGTCGGGTAGCACCTTAGCGCGCCACCATGGGCGGGGCCGGTCGTGGTCTCGCCCTCTTCCGGGGGGAACGCCCCGCTGAGGTCGAATCCGCGGATCTCGATGCACTGGACGCTGGAGAGGTCGAAGCAGGCCGGCCCCGTGGCGACTACGTGGGCTCCTCCCTGAGTGGCCGAGATGAAGCGGATGGGCGCCCCGGGGACGCCTGACCTCGACACCTCCACCATCTCGTTGTAGGTCCCATCCTTGACGTAGATGGTGGTCCCGGGCGTAGAGCGGTCGGCCGCTTCCTGGATGGACTCCAGCGGCAGCCCCTCGGTTCCCGGGTTCGAGTCGCCGGCCTGCGGGTTCGCGATGTCCACGTAGAGGACCTGCCCGGAGCTCGCCGGCGCCGGAGACACGCCGGCACCAATACAGAAGACCGCTACCACAAGAGCGAGCGACACCGCCCCTACCGTATACCTGTTCCAGCCCATCTCTTCCTCCCCACATCGTGCAGTCGATCCGGCCTACAGTGTAAAACCGGCGCCCGGTTAGGGTTGTGTTCCACACTTGTTAAAAGCCGGTTAAACCGCCAGGGTGAAAAAAAGCCGTCAAAGATGTAATGGACCGCCCGTTTCGAGCGTCTGTAGTAGAGGTACCGTCCATCCGGCTCCTAAATAATCGGCTGCAGCAGCGTACAGCGGGAGGTTCAAGATGGGTCGAGCAGTATGCCGCGCTCTCTCACCGGTGATCGTCATTTCCCTGGTCCTCGGCGCCGGCATCGCCGCGCTTCCACGGCGCGCCCCGGCCGCCGCTCCCACCATGGAGTGGACCAGGCAGACCCCCCCGGAGTTCGACTTCATCGTTCTCGACGTATCCGCCGTCGACACCACCCATGCCTGGGCCGTGGGATCGCTGGGTTCCATCTGGTTCTACAACGGTATGTCCTGGTCGGCGCAGGAGTACTACTTCATGAGCCTCGATGCGGTGTTCGCCCTGGACTCGACCCACGTCTGGGCGGCCGGTCAGTCGGGCCAGACCCATTTCTTCGACGGCACCGCATGGGCGTTCCTCCAGCAACCCGGCAACGTCTGGTTCAGGGACGTGGCGTTCTACGACGCGCAGAACGGCTGGGCGGTGGGCGATGACGGCAGCCTGTATTACAGCGACGACGGCGGAGCCACCTGGACGAACTACGCGGGCGCCGGCGACACGACCGACTACAGGTGCGTGGACATCGATAGCTCCAACCCGAGCAATTACCTGGTATGGGCCGCCGGGACCGGTGGCGCCGTGGTCTACCAGGCATTCGATCCTGCGTTTGTTCCAGCGACAACCTGGACCACACCCGTCACCGGGATCACGGGCACTGTCAACGGCATCGACATGGCCGATACGACGAACGGCTGGGCGGTGGATTCGGATGGCAAGGCCTACACCACCGCCACGGGGGGCGCTACCTGGGTGGCCGGCGGCCTTGATACAGTCCGGCTCAACGACGTCGAGCAACTGGCACCAGGCAGCGTGTGGGCCGTCGGGGGGTCCGGCGAGATATGGTTCTTCAACGGGTCCCTGTGGGTCCAGCAACCCAGCGGTACCACCTCGGAGTTATACGGCCTCGACGTGCTTGATACCTCACACGGATGGGCGACCGGCGGGTGGGCGCCCGCTGATATCCAGTTCTACAACGGCACGACCTGGGGCGGCCAGTTCTGCCCCGCGACCTACAACATCTCCGGGCTGTCAGTGCTGGACCCGACCCACGCGTACGCCTGCGCGGACAACGCCGGCCGTGTGTTCTTTGGTGACGGCGCCTCCTGGTCCTACCTGAACGTTGTCAACGGCAACCTCCGCGACATCGACGCGCTGGCCTCCGACCAGATCTGGGCGGTGGGGGACAGGGTGGGCTCCGATCCGCTGTTGATGCTGTACAGTGGCTCACCCCCGGGCTGGGAGAGCATGATCGGGCCCGCGCACGGGTCTCCTCCGGCAAGCAACTACTACGGTGTGAGCGGGGTGAGCAACACAGACGCGTGGGCGGTGGGGGCCGTCGACACCTGTATCCGGTGGGACGGCTCTACGTGGACCGCATATGACCCCCCGGGGAGCGAAGGCCTCTTCGGCGTCCACGCACGCGCGGCGAACGACGTATGGGCGGTCGGCGAGCTCGGAAGGGCGATTCACTTCGACGGGTCCAACTGGAGCTCGGTGCCCACGGGTGTGGGCTCGAGCCTCTACGGGGTCCATTCGATCTCCGCGACCAGCGCCTGGGCGGTTGGAGCGGGGGGCGTGGTGGTCAGGTACAACGGCTCGAGCTGGAGCCAGGTCCCCCAGTTCACGTTCAATGACCTGTACTCCGTGTCGGGGGTTAACGAAAACAACGTGTGGGCGTGCGGGGCAGGCGGGGAGCTCTGGTTCTACGATGGCTCGGCATGGTCGCGGGTTGACATCGGGACCACCGAGAACCTGTACGACGTCGAGGCCTACTCGGTCGCGGACGTCTGGGTGGGAGGGAACGTCTGGACCCTGTATCGCGGCAAGGCCGCCCCGACAATCTCATCGGTGACGCCGGCTACGGGTGAGAACACCGGGCAGGCGAGCATCTCCAACCTGGCGGGCACCTGCTTCGCGCCCGGGGCGACGGTCAAGCTGAAGAAGACCGGGCAGGCCGACATCAGCGCCACCAACGTCAACGTCGTCTCGGACACGAAGATCACCTGCGACTTCAACCTCACCGGAAAGGCTGTGGGTAACTGGAACCTCGTGGTGGCGAACTCCAACGGTAAGAGCGCGACGAAGAGCAACGCCTTCACCATAACGGAGCCGCCGGAGGTCAACGAGACATGGTACCTCGCCGAAGGGACGACCGCGTGGGGCTTTGCCACCTTCGTGACGATCGAGAATCCCGGGAACCAGGCGCTCACCGCGAAGGTCACTTACATGCGTCCGGGGGGCGACAACTCCGAGATAACCGTCACGCTCCCTGCCGAGAGCCAGACCTCCATCGACCCGGTCGAAACCATAGGTGAGTGTGACTTCTCGACGAAGGTCGAGTGCCTCGAGGGAGAGCCGATCGCGGTCGACCGGACGATGATATGGGTCGGCGAGGGGGCTACCGCGCCGGAGGCTCACTCCTCCATCGGCGTGAAAGCCCCGGCAACGACATGGTACCTGCCCGAGGGTTCCTCGGCATGGGGCTTCGAGTGCTGGCTCCTTATACAGAACCCCGGTTCCACCGTAGCGAACTGCCAGGTCACCTACATGCAGGCGGACAGCTCCACCGTGGTCAAGGACAAGGTGGTTCCCGCCAACTCGAGGGCGACTTACAACATGGCGGACGACATCGGGGAGAAGGACGCCTCCATCAAGGTAACCGCTGACGTACCGGTCATCCCGGAGCGGTCGATGTACCGCTACAACCGCAGGGAGGGCCACGACTCGATAGGCACCACCGCGGCCGCCACCGACTACTACCTGGCCGAGGGGACGACGGCGTGGGGCTTCACGACCTACGTACTGGTCCAGAACCCTAACGCCCAGGCGGCCGATATCGACATCACCTACATGACCAACTCGGGGTCCGTGCCCTACGGGCGGTTCTCCATGCCTGGCAACTCCAGGCAGACCATCAGGGTGAATGACTTCCTGCCCGACGCCGACTTCTCCACCCGGGTACACGGCAGCCGGCCCATCATTGCCGAGCGCGCCATGTACTGGGACAGCGGCCCGGGTGAGGCCTGCCACGACTCCATCGGCCTGGCGGGCTCTCACAGGACTTTCTACTTCCCGGATGGTGAGTCCGACGCGGGCGAGGTAACGGTCGAGACGTTCACCCTGGTCCAGAACCCGTCCGAGGACCCGGTGCAGGTGAGGCTGACCTACTTCTCCGAGACCGGGGGTGCCACAAGTCACGATTTCACCATCGGGGCAAACACCCGGGCTACGTACAATATGAAGGACCTGTACGGGGACGGCAGGGCTGCGGTGATGGTGGAGTGCCTGACCGCCGGGAGGACCATAATGGCGGAGCGGGCCATGTATATCTACGACCGCGCCGCGGGTACGGACACGATAGGCGCCTACTCGGACTAGGCCTCGCTCAAACCGGGACTTCAGTCCCGGGGGTTGGCGGACTGAAGTCCGCCCCCAATCGGTAGAGCCCCAGTGCTATCATCAACTTGTGAGTCGGAGCGAGAAGATGGACGATGAACTTCCCGAGAAGAAGTGCGCGTTCTGCGGCGCGGTGCTGGTCGAAGTGCCGGCGCTGGCGAGCGGCGAGTTTCACTGCCGCAGATGCGGTACCACCGGGCGATATGACCGCGCGGACATGGTCGCCATCTACATCCCCAGCTTCCACGCCCGGATGGCCGAGCTCGAGTCACTCAACAGGGAACTCATCGAAGAGATAGGCCTCGAGGGGCTGAAGGGCGAGTACAGGGACATGCGCTACCTTCAGAAGAAGCACCGGGAAAGGCAGGATGTCCTGGCCGAGGTGGCCTTCCTCTCGCACTTCCGTCCCTTCGTCGAGAAGTGGTGACCCCCCGGTTCGTCCATGGGTTGATTTACCGAGTCTTAAGATGAGAGGGGCGTCAGACGTTTTCATTGCGTTATAAACTTCTCGAAATCGACGTGATCCAACAGCACTGCAAACGTCGGACCCCCGGTTCGTCCAAGGGTTGATTTACTGAGTCCCTAAACTTTATAGTCTGTGCGGGGCGTTCAAAGCATTGAGCAGGAGGGGGGCGCCGGGGCGATGAGCAACTTCTATCTCAAGAGCGTGGACGAGCAGAAGGACGCCTCGTTCCGCCGGCTGGCGAACTACATCCGGGAGGTCGTCCACCCGTACCACCCCTACTACCGGAAGCTGTTCAAGGAGAACGGCATAGATCCCTACAAGATAAGGACCCCCGCCGACCTCGCGCGCATACCCGTCACCTACAAGGACGACTACCGGCCGGACCCCATCGCTTTCATACTGCAGCCGACCTTCCCGGGTCGGGAGGCTCGCTATGACACGGCGCGGATCGGTTCGAAGTTCATCGCCAAGTACCTCGCCCAGAGCGTGTTCAACTATCCGAGGGACTTCGCCGCGCAGTACAGGGCCAGCTACAAGGAAGGGTTCAAGTACACGAAGCTCGGCAGGCGGGTGGCCCTGGAGTGGAACCCGATCCACTTCCACGCCTCCGCCGGCTCGACGGGCGACCCCACCCCGGCCACCTATACCTACCGCGACATCCACGTGCCGATAAAGGAGGCCGCGGCGGCTTTCTGGGCCGGGAAAGAGGTCAAGTGGGACATGCGGGCGCTCAACATCTTCCCGGGAGCCCCGCACCTCGCTTTCTTCCAGGTGCTGATGGGCAAGTGGATGAGCGGGGCCAGCGGTTTCGACACCTTCGGCGGCAGCGTGATACCCACGGAGCGCCAGATACAACTCTTCGCCGAGGGCCGCTTCGATGCCCTGGTGGCCATACCTTCCTACCTGGTGTACTGGCTGCGCAAGGCGGTTGAGATGGTGGAGTCCGGCGAGGTGGAGCCCCTGGAGACGCTCTTCATCGGGCTGGCGGCGGCCGAGCCGCTCACCGATTCGTTGAAGACGTACATCAAGGAACTGGTGGTGCGCGCAGGCGGCAAGGAGGACTTCCGCCTGGTTCAGGGCTACGGCATGACCGAGATGAAGGTTGCGTTCTACGAGTGCGCGGAGAACTCGAACATCCACCTGAACCCGAAGTTCTTCTACTGGGAAGTGCTCGATCCCAAGACCTGCGAGCCGGTGAAGGAAGGCGAGCCCGGGGTCCTGGTCTTCAGCCACATAGACTGGCGCGGGACCGCATTCCTGCGCTATTACACCGGCGATCTCATCGCCGGGGGTGTGCGCTGGGGGCGCTGCGAGCACTGCGGCCTTACCTATCCCATCATGTACCCGCCTATCATGCGGGCCAAGAAGGACTTCACCAAGCTGAAGGGCACCAGGGTCTCGTTGATGGAGCTCGTCAGTGCGGTGCGGGACACGCCCGGGGTGTACCAGTTCCAGGCGGTCCTGGACAAGGAGGTCGCCGGAGACGAGTACAGCCGTGACAAGCTGCTCATACGGTTGGCGGTCCAGGACGGGTTCGGGTACGAGGCGGTGGCCGAAGAGGTCAGGAAGAACGTGAAGGGTACCACCGAGGTGACCCCGGACGAGGTCAGGCACGAGCCTGACAGGGAGAAGCTCGAGAACGAGCTGTTCGAGAGGACCGGGATAAAGGCGGACTACGTGGTGGAAAACCGCCCGGTCCACCTTTGAGGGGGTCAAACCTGAGATTTTGCATGTTTTGCGTTTATTGCATCCTGGCCGCATGGACGCAAAATCTCAGGTTTGACCCCAAACGCAAGGAATGCAAGAAACGCAAGATCTCAGGTTTGACCCCGGAGGTTGTGATGAGACGGGTTGGGATAGTCGGGATCGGTAACACGCCGTTCAAGTCCCGGCACATCGACAAGACGTTCCCGCGCCTGGCCTACGAGTCCGTGAAAGTGGCCCTCGAGGACGCCGGGGCGTCGAAGGACGACGTGGAGTCTGTGGTGTACTCGATCTACAACGACTTCTTCGAGCACTGCATGATGCCCGACCACCACGTCCACTACCTCCTCGGGTTCGCCCGTAAGCCCGGCGTGCGGATCACGACCGGCGGGGCTACGGGCGGCTACGCGCTCCGGGCCGCGTACGCCGAGGTGGCGAGCGGCCTGCACGACGTGGTGATGGTGGTCGGGGTGGAGAAGGTCGGGGACCTCGCCAACGTAATGGAGATGGTGAAGGCCATAACCTACGCGGCGGACCCGTTCTTCGAAGCCGCGCTCGGCGCTTCACCCGCCGGCTCGTACGGCGCCGCCATCCGCTTTCACATGGACACCTACGGCACCACCCAGGAAGACATGGCGCTGGTGGTGGTGAAAAATAAGGGCAACGCGAAGAACAACCCGGACGCCCAGTCCCCGATGGATCTCACCGTCGAGGCCGTCATGGCCAGCCCGATGATAATCTACCCGCTCAAGGTCCTCGACCACTGCCTGAACAGTGAGGGGGCCGCGACCGTGATCCTGGCGAGCGAGGAGGCGGCCTCCCGCTTCGCGAGAGAGCCTGTCTGGATAACCGGTGTGGGGGCGAGCACAGAGTCCGGGCGGCAGGCCGAGCGGGACGACCCGGGACGCTCGCTGTTCCCCGCGGTCAGGGCGAGCGCCGACGCCGCCTACGCGATGGCCGGCGTGACCGACCCGGCCTCCGCCATCCAGGTCGCCGAGGTGTACGACTCCTTTTCCGGCGTCGAGATACTCCTCTACGAGGAGTTCGGCTTCTGCGGATGGGGGGAGGGCACGCGCTTCCTCAAGGAGGGCGGCCCGGCGATGGGTGGCAGGCTCCCGGTTAACCCGTCGGGCGGGCTCATCGGAGGGGAGCACGCCATAGGCGCCACCGGGGTCTACCAGGCGGCCGAGATCGTGAGACAGATAAGAGGAGAGGCCGGCGCGCGGCAGGTCCCCGGGGTGAAGGCGGGGCTCTCGCAGAGCATGGGCGGCGCGCGCGGAGCCTACTCGGTGACCATGGTCCTGGAGGGGTGATTGGCATGGACGAGAACGACCCCCGCTTCAAGCCGCTGAAGGAGCAGGACGGGTTCGCCTTGATCCCCGACCGCTGGAAGGTGGACTACTTCATGAGCATGGGGGAGCTGTCGCGGTTCTCACTCGAGCTCAAGGAGAACGGTAGACTGATGGGGACGAAATGTCCCGAGTGCGGCTCGATATACTGCTGGCCCCGCTCCTGGTGCCACGACTGCTACGTGGACTGCGAGTGGGTTCAGATGGTGCCGCGGGGCAGGATCACCCTCTTCGCCCGGGTCGAGATCAGCCTGAACGACATACAGACGGAGGTCCCCTACCTGCAGGGAGGGGTCCAGCTGGAGGGAGCCCGCTATCCCATAGTGCAGTTCATCAGGGGGGAGTTCGAGAAGATGTACCCCGGGATGCCGGTCCGGGTGGAGTTCCGCCCGGCCGGGGAGCGCACCGGAAGGATACGCGACTTCTACTTTGTACCCGATGTTTGAGTCTGATATAAAAGGTACGTTTGTGACCTGACGCCTCAGCAAACAAGACCAGGACAAGCAGGAAGCAGGGAGGTACTCAATGGATTTCAGGCACACTGAGGAGCAGGAGCTCTTCTACAAGTCGGTCGTCGAGTTCGCCCAGAAGGAGATCCAGCCGGGGGCGGCCGAACGCGACGAGGAGGCTCGATTCGATCGGGACGTGTGGGACAAGGCGGCCGACTTCGGCCTCATGAGCCTGCCGTTCCCCGAGGAATACGGCGGCAGCGGGGCGAGCGTCATGGACACCAGCCTGGCCGGCGAGGCCCTGGGCTACGGCGGTCTGGACGCCGGGTTCTGCCTGTCCTGGGGCGCGCACGTGGTGATCGGCGGCATCCCGATCTGGCAGCTCGGGACCGAGGAGCAGAAGCAGAAGTACCTGCCCAAGATCGCCGCCGGAGAGTGGATCTCGGGCCTGGGGCTGACCGAGCCGGAGGCGGGAAGCGACGCGGGCGGCATCCTCACCACCGCGGTGAAGAAGGACGGCTACTACGTGCTCAACGGCACCAAGACCTTCATCACCAACGGCCCCATCGGAGATGTGTTCGTGGTGCTGGCCAAGACGGACCCCGAGAAGGGCCACGCCGGCATAACCGGCTTCATCGTAGAGAAGGGATTCAAGGGGTTCTCGGTCGGCAAGGA
This sequence comes from Actinomycetota bacterium, assembly GCA_043807425.1. Taxonomy (GTDB): domain Bacteria; phylum Actinomycetota; class Geothermincolia; order Fen-727; family Anoxymicrobiaceae; genus JAHJCO01. Next base: position 19,455 of record JAZDFZ010000063.1, on the reverse strand, counting down.
GATACACAAGACGGGAAACCGATCATCACCGACCTCCGAGCTCATCTTCGAGGACTGCGAGGTGCCGGTGGAGAACATGCTGGGCGAGGAGAACCAGGGCTTCCTGCAGGTCGCTATGACGACCCTGGAGTGGGAGCGTTCGGTGATGCTCGCCGCTGCGATCGGCGGCCAGCAGATACAGCTCGAGGAGTGCATCAAGTACGCCAAGGAGCGCAAGCAGTTCGGGCGGCCGATAGCCAGCTTCCAGGCGGTGCAGTTCATGCTCGCCGACATGAAGATGTGGCTGGAGACCTCGCGCTGGATACTGTACAAGACCGCCTGGAACAAGGACCAGGGGATCATGGACCACGCGCAGGCGGCGCTCTCCAAGCTATACATTACGGAGGTCGCGCTCAAGGCCGCGCGCAACGCGATACAGATCCACGGCGGCTACGGGTACACCAAGGAGTACGCGGTGGAGCGCTCCTACAGGGACGCGCAGCTGGGCGTGCTCGGCGGCGGCACCTCCGAGATACAGCGCTGGATAATAGGCAGGACGCTGATCGCTTAACGGTCGCGCCTGGTTTCGACGTAAGGGGTGGACGTCTTCGGTCCGCCCCTTATGACTGGAATGGGGGTCAGGCACGATTCAAGTCAGCCAGGTCAGGTAAGCCGCAGGTTGGCTCGCGCTACGATACGGTTGAACTCAATCGACCTACATTCACAGCGGACAGGCGTCTGACGGGGTGACGGGGTGGTAGGACTTATGAAATCTTGTGCGACGGGAGGAAACCGCATAGCGGTCGCGTTCCTGTGTGCGGTCCTGGGGCTCGCGGTGTCCCTGGCCCCGGTAGGGTGTGGAGGGCAGCAGGGCGGCGAGGGAACCACCTCCATCGAAGCCGTCAAGCTCCAGGCAATACAGCTCGGGCCCGGCTGGACGCTGGAGAGCAGCCAGTACTTCAATCCCCTGGCGGGCTCGGCGGAGCAGTGGCGGGAGATGGTGAAGCTGGGGGCGAGCAACGTCCTCAACCAGGTGTTCGCCAACGGGGGAGAGCGGCTGCAGGTCAACTACGTGCAGTTCGACACAGCCGCGCACGCCGCCGACGGGCTCGAGGTCATCAGGCAGGCGGGCGGTACCTCCAACTCCTACGGAACCGTCAAGAACATCGCAGTAGAGGTCATCGACGAGAACGCCGCGACGCGCCAGATGGTTCTGCGCGAGCTCAGCGCTTCCGCCGAGGGGCAGGCCACGGAGCCCGAGGACGCCGGTCCCACCGTTACCGCGACCTTCGGGCTTGCGTGCGTCTCCGGCATCGATTACATGAAGGCCAACGAGCTGTCCAACTACCTGCAGACCTACACGGAAGGCCAGCCGGTCGACCCTGCCATGCAGTCCGTCATTGGAACGACGACCTTCTCCGACAACGTCCGTATGCTGACCGGCGCGGGCCGGGCGAGCGCGTCCTACGAGTTCGACCCGAAACCCGGCGGGTCGAGTAAGGACGCCGAGGTGACGACCTACACCTTCGACCCCTCCCGGCTGAAGCACGAGGCCGGTGTGCCCTACGTGGACGTGACAGCGAAGGTGAACCCCGTTGCGACAGACCTGGACACGGGCGACGGGACCAACCTCGACGCGGGGATGAAGGCGAAGTCCCTCGAGGGCACCACCTTCTTCCCCAAGGACGCGCCGGAGGTGAAGTCCGTCGTGGACTCGGTGACGGCAGGACTGGAAGACGACCCGGCGAAGGTAAGGGCGCTCTGGGAGTGGGTCCGCGACGAGATCGCCTACGAGGGGCCCGCCGGCAGCAGGTACGGTACCCTGCAGGTCCTCGGGCAGCGCTACGGGCGCTGCTGGGACAAGGCGGACGTTTTCGTCACGCTGGCGCGCTCGGCCGGTATCCCGACCCGCGAGGTCGCGGGCTGGCTCTCCGACCAGGGCCAGGGGCACGTGTGGGCCCAGGTCTACATCGAGGGAAAGGGATGGGTCGGCGTGGACTGCACGGGAGACGAGATCGGCAATGAGGTCAACTACGTGCCGTTCTTCGCCACCTATGACGGCGCCATGCCCATCCTGTATACGCGATTCCCGGTGGTGGAGTAGCAGTGGCGACAAAGATAATCTCGGACATCCACGGCGAGTACGGCGCGCTGGCCGACAGGCTCGAGCCCGATGACACCGCTGTGCTCCTCGGCGACTACCTGAACCTGATCGACTTTCGCACGCTGGAGGGAATCCTCTCCGAGGTGTTCAGCAGCGAGGAGGTCGCACACGCCCTGGCCCTCCTGGCCAGCGGTGACCGGGAGAACGCCAAGCGCCAGATCCGGGAGGTGGTGGGCAACAGCCCCGAGAAGCAGGCCCGGATGGGGGAGCTCATCCACGGAGCCTACAGCGACTTCTTCGCGAGCATCCCCTGCCGGTGCTACATGCTCTACGGCAACACGGACAACCCGGCGCTGATGCGGCACTACGCGGGCGACAACGTCACCATCATCGAGAGCGGGACCGAGGAGCTGGACGGGCAGGTCTTCGGTTTCATCTCCGGGACACCCCACGGACCGTGGACTATCGGCCTTCCGGGGGAGATGGAGGTCGAGAAGTTCGAGGCGTTCGTCGCCTCCCTGGGCCCGGTCGACGTCCTGTGCACGCACTACCCCCCCGCCGTCGACGACCTCACCTGGGACGTCGAGGCCGGCCGCGACGAGACCGGCAGCCACGCGCTGCTGGGATACGTGGACACCTTCAAGCCCTCCCATCATTACTTCGGGCACGTCCACAACCCCAGGGCCACAGTGCTGCGGCGGGGTGAGACCTGCCTGGTAAACGTGGGCTACTTCAGGCGGGGCAAGTCGGTGGTCGTTCACCCGGTTGACTGTAAATAGCCCCCCGGTGCTATTCAGCGCGGACGTTCTCCTTCCGAACATCAATAGAAAAGGGAGATCTCTTGAGAATTAACCTCAACCATCTTTTCTCACCGTTCGCGGTGACGGGGGATCCTGCTCTTCATGAGAAAAAACGGTTGAGGTGTTTTCTCACGTGCTTGCTCGGAGTCATGCTGGTGCTGGTCGCATGCCCGGTTGCCCCGGCCTCCTCGATGCATGTTTGGGTGGCGACCGATTGCCAGAAGGTGAAGCGCGACACGCCGGTGGGCGGCGCCTGCCACATCTGGTCCCCCGGTGACAACACCGTCAGGCTCAAGGGCGCGCGCAACGAGTACCTCGCCTTCCAGGTCATCGTGCGGGCCGACTCGGCGCTCTCGGGGGTCAACGTCTCGAGGGGAGGGTTGAGTGGGCCGGGCGGGACCATCGGTGCCTCGAACGTAACCCTGTTCCGGGAGAAGTACCTCCAGGTGACAGAGCCCTCCACGGCCATGTACGGAGACCCCTCCAGCGACGGGACCGGCTGGTACCCTGACCCGCTGGTCCCGCTCGATGCCCCCACCTGGGGGGCGCCGTTCGACATCCCCGCGGGCCGGAACGGCGGCATCTGGGTCGACGTCTTCGTGCCGAAAGGCACCGCGGCGGGGACATACCGGGGGAACCTGACCGTGACCGCCTCGGGCCAGCCGGCAACTACCATCGGCCTCGAGGTCACCGTCTGGGACTTCACCATCCCCGACGAGCAGCACATGAAGACCTGGTTCTACTTCGGGCAGGACGAGATGGCCAACGGTCACCACGTGGCCAAGTACGACGACCACTACAAGGAGCTCGAGCGCAAGTATTACTCGATGGCGCGGACGCACCGCTTTAACATAGACGCGCCGGTCTACTTTGAGTACTCGGGCACAGGGGCCGGTGTCACCGTGGACTTCGACTCCTACCACGACGAGCTCGCCGGCCCGCTGTACGACGGTACCATCTACCCCGACGGGCGGGGGATGGACCCCATCTGCCTGCCCATAGGCCAGGGCTTCCCCTACCCGGACGACCACGGGGGCCTCTACTCGGACGAGTTCGCCGAGACGCTGAAGCAGATGCTGCGCCTGGTCAAGCAGCACTTCGACGAGCGGGGGTGGACATCGCGGGCGTTCCTCTGGATCATCGACGAGCCCAACGACGCCGATGCCTACGACCGCGTGCGGCGCTACGGCCAGATAATCAACGACTCGGGCACGGGGATCCCCTTCATGATCACCGAGCAGCCCGAGCCGCAGGACCCCTCCTGGGGCTCGCTGGAGGGGTACGTTGACATCTGGTGCCCGGGCGCCGGTGCGTACGACCCGGCGCGGATGGCCTCCCTGAGGGCGGCGGGCGACCGGACCTGGACCTACAACGGCGGCAGACCGTACGCGGGAAGCCAGCTCATCGACACCGGCGGCGAGGCCATGCGCACCTGGGGATGGCTCGCATACAAGTACGGCGTGCAGTGCTGGCTGTACTGGCACTGCATGTACTGGAAGGACATATACAACGACCCCGGGGCGGACAACGACGTCTGGAACGACCCGCTCACCTTCGACCAGAGGAGGGGCGGGGGGCCGTGGCCGGACTGGGGGAACGGCGACGGCACCCTTTTCTACCCCGGGTACGACGTGGGGGTGGACGGGCCGGTCTCATCCCAGCGGATGAAGGTGCTGAGGCGCGGGCTCACGGACTACGAGTACATGTGGCTCCTGGCCAGCCAGGGGAAGGCGGCCGTGGCCGCGAGCGCTATAGACTCGGTGATCGATTACGGGCTGGGTGACGCGGAGGGAAGGCCGGTCGGCTGGAGCACAGACCCGGACGCCTGGGAGGTCGCGCGCGAGGCCATGGGTTCGCAGATCAGCCCGACGGACTGGCCGGTGCGCTCGACCTGGTACCTCGCCGAGGGAACCACCCGGGAAGGCTTCGAGGAGTGGATAACGATATCCAACCCCGGGGGCGGCACCGCCAACGTGAACGTGCGCTACCTGCTCTCCACGGGAGAGACCCGGGACCAGCCCTTTGCCGTAGGTCCCAGCTCACGCTACACGGTGGACGTGAACTCCTTCCTGGGCCCGGAACAGGATGCGAGCGCGATTGTCACCTCGGATGCCGACATAGTGGTCGAGCGCCCCATGTACTTCAACTACCACGGGGCCTGGGACGGGGGTCATGACGTCGTCGGCCACCACTGATTCAATAGAAGGGTTGGGCTCTTCTGCAACATTGTGAAGGGGAGAGCGTCCAGGTTCACCACGCAGTCTCCCGACGCAACGGAGCTACGGCGGGCTCAGGTCATGCGTTGCGTCCGGTCAGGTGGGCAGACGCGATCAGTCCGTGACCTTGTAGACCACGTCGTGCTCGTGGGCGTGCTCCGGGACCCATATGCCGACCGACTCACCCGCGCCGGCCTTCTCCACCTGGTCGTGCTCGATCTGCATCGATTCGACCGTCTGGGTCCAGTCGGAGGTGTGCCCCTTGATGTGGATCATGTCGCCCACGCTCAAGTCACCGCTGAGGTTGATCGCGGCGACCCCGATCTTGTTGAAGAAATGGGCGACCTTTCCTACCTCGACTTCCGGCATGGCATTCCCCTCCCTCCGTTGCTGCCTGCTCAAGGGATAATCTATCACATGAATCAGAACGGGGTCAGGTCTAGTCGGCCGGTCCCTTGATGATGAACTCGAACTTCTGCCGCCTGCCGAGCAGGTAGACCAGGTAGTAGGATGCCGCCATCAGGGCGAACCCGATGATCAGGCCCAGGGCCGCGCCGCTGATGTCGAGCAGGGCCCCGAGGCCGAAGCCGATCAGCAGTCCCACCACGAAGCCCGCGAACGGTACCAGGAACACTATCGCCGACGCGCCCATCACGACCTTCCCGGAGACCTCGAGAAAGACCCGGTCTCCCTTCCGGGCACCGAGATCGTTGAGCGCGTTGACCTCCAGCGACTTCCTGTCGCGCACGGCCCCGAACCCGCACGCCTGGCAGTGGTCGCAGGCCATGGACTCCATGCGGACCACCGCGATGTCCCCGCCTTCCACGACAGTGCCTTCGCATTTCATCGGACGCTCCCCTGCACGGTTATCACGTACTTCTTCTCCATGCCCGGGGTCATACCTATCTTACCGTCGGCGTCGATGAACAGGGCTTCGCAGGCGGGCTCGGTCCGCATGAACCCCATCCCCCACTCCTGGCCGAGCACGAAGAGCGGCTTGCAGATGATGTCATTGTTCATGGGGTCCGGGCCCACGACCGTGACGGCCATCATGTCCCGGGCGGGGTACCCGGTACGGGGGTCGAAGATGTGGCAGTACCTGACCCCGTCCTTGACGAAGTAGCGCTGGTAGTCTCCCGAGGTGTTGACGAAGTTGTCCTCCACCGCGAGCTCGCCGACGATGTCACCGGCCTCGCCCCGGGGGTTCTTTATCCCCACCACCCACTTCCTGCCGTCGGAGCGGTCGCCTATCGCCGCCACCGCGCCTCCGAAGTTGATCAGGCCGTGCTCGACGCCCCGGCTCCTGAGCTCCTCCGCCGCGATTCCCAGCGCGTACCCCTTGGCCACCCCTCCCAGGTCTATCGCCATGCCCTTCTCCGCGAGCATGACCGTGCCGCCGGCCTCGTCGACGGCTACCTTGCGCCAGCCCACAAGCGGCAGCACCGCGTCTATCTGCGCCCTGGACGGCACACGGTACTTCCCGCTGTAGAACCCCCAGAGCTCCGCCAGCGGCCCCACCGTGATGTCGAAGGCCCCGTCGCTCCTTTGAGAGTACTCAAGGGACCGCTCGATCATGAGCAGCGTCTCGGGGCGGACCTTGACCGGCGCCGCGCCGGCGTTCCCGTTGATGGCGGCCACGTCGCTGGTCTCGATGAACAGGCTCGTATAGTCCTCGATCTCCTTCACGGTCCGGTACACGGCGTCCACGTCGGCCCTGGCCTCCGTGTCGGGCCGCCCCTGGATGGTCTCGTCCAGGGTCGTGTCCATGGCGACCAGGGTGGCGGACTGGTATGTGCCCTCCGGCGAGCCGGTATCCTACCGGTTCGTCAGGTAGACGATGAGCACCACCGCGCCGCATGTCACGGCTATCACGAGGATTATGCTTAAGACGGATCTCAGTTGTTTCATATCTTCTTAGACACTGATAATATAACGATTGTTCGGAGAGCGCCCGCGGTACGCAGGACTGCGGGCCTTCTTACTGAAATGACAGATATCGGCGGTAGCGAAGGAGGGGACCCGTATGGGGTGGGCCCAGAGGATGAAGCGGGCCCTGTTCACCAGGGGTGGCGTGCACCCCGAGCCCAGGAAGGTCTCCTCGATAATGAAGATATTCCCGGGCCCCAACCCCGAACAGGTCGTCATCCCGTTGAGCCAGCACCTCGGAGCGCCGTGCGAGCCCGTGGTCGAGATACACGACGAGGTGCTGGTGGGTCAGAAGATAGGGGACTCGGCCGAGTACGTCTCCGCGCCGGTCCATTCCAGCGTGTCGGGCGAGGTCACCGGGATAAAGAGGTACCCGCACCCGGGCGGCCACGACATGCTCGCGATCCTGATAACCTCGGACCGCCTCGGCCGGCCCCACCCGGACCTCAAGCCGATCGCCGAGCCCCTCCAGCTCGCGCCGGAGGAGATCAGGGTCAGGGTCCGGGAGGGCGGCCTGGTGGGAATGGGCGGGGCCGGCTTTCCCACCCACGTCAAGCTGGATACCCCCGCCGACAAGTCGATCGAGGTCATGATAGTGAACGGGGCGGAGTGCGAGCCGTACCTCACCGGCGACTACCGGGTGATGCTCGAGAACAGCGAGCAGGTCCTGATGGGGGCGAAGGTCGCACAGCGGGCCCTGGGCGCGGACAGGATCGTGGTCGGGATCGAGCATGTCTTCCCGGACGTGATCCGGGTCATGAGGGAGGCGGGCGGGCCGTTCGGCATCGAGGTGGTATCCCTTCCGTGCCGCTACCCGCAGGGGGCAGAGAAGTCCCTCATCAAGAGCATCGTCGGCCGGGAGGTCCCGACCGGTGGGCTCCCGCGCGATGTCGGGGCAAGCGTAAGCAACGTGCAGACCTGCTACGCCGTCTACGACCTCTTCTACAACGGGCGGCCACTCATCGACCGGGTTCTCACGGTAGCCGGCGACGGCATCGCGGGAACCGCGAACCTGCGGGTCAAGATCGGGACGACGGTGAAAGACGTCATAGATTACTGCGGCGGCATGGTCGGCGAGCCGGGCAAGGTGATCCTGGGAGGGCCGATGATGGGGGTGGCGCAGTATACCACCAGCGTTCCCGTGATAAAGACGACCTCGGGCATCATAGTGTTGCGGGCGGACACGATGCTGGTTGAGGAGCCCGGACACTTCACCTGCATCCGTTGCGGCAGGTGCGTAAAGCGATGCCCGATGAACCTCATGCCCTACCAGATGGCTTCTTATGCCGATATCGGCGACTGGGACGCCCTGGAGAGGTTCGACATGGAAGAGTGCATCGAGTGCGGTTGTTGCGCCTACATCTGTCCGACCAAGAACCCGCTGGTGCAGCTCATCAAGGTGGGCAAGGACGGCCTGGCCAGGCGGCGCAGGAAGATGGACTCGCTGGCCGGCACCGGAGACGGCAGGGGCTAGGATGGAGCAGGCGGAGGGGCGTGCCAGGGAGAAGAAAGAGCTCCCCAGTGAGGTATCCGAGCAGGCACCGCTCCTTCACATGGGGGTTTCGCCCCACATCAGGGCAGCGGACACGACCACCAGGATAATGGGCTGGGTCATCATCGCGGTGCTCCCCCTGACCGTCTACGGGGTCTACATCGGTGGCTTCAAAGCGTTCCTGGTCATCGCGATGAGCATGATCGGCGCTGTGGCCACCGAGGCGATAATACAGAGGATCAGGCACGTCCCCGTTGCCATCTCGGACCTGTCCGCCCTGCTGACGGGCCTCCTGCTCGGTCTCACCCTCCCCCCGCGGCTGCCGTGGTGGATCGCGCTGATGGGCGGAGTCACCGCCATCGCCCTGGGCAAGCAGGTGTTCGGGGGGCTGGGTCACAACATCTTCAACCCGGCGCTGGTGGGGCGCGCCGTCATCTTCGTATCGTATCCCGCCTACATGACCACCTCCTACCTCGTACGGGGCCAGGCTTTCGCGGTGAACACTGGCACGATTAGAGCATTGAACTCCGTGACCACCGCCACCCCCCTCTACGTCGCAAGGCAGGTTCGGAACCATGAGATCGCGGTGAACACCGCGCGCTACATCAAGCCGTACCTGTGGGGCAATCCATGGGGCTGCATCGGCGAGGTGTCGGCGATCCTTATCCTGCTGGGATTGGGCATACTGCTCTACAAGGGGCTGGTGGACTGGCGCATCCCCGTCTGCATGGTGGGCACGGTGGTGCTGCTGAGCTGGGCGCTGGGCATGAACCCCATATTCGCCGCCGTGTCCGGGGGGCTGCTCTTCGGGGCGTGCTTCATGGCCACCGATTATGTGACCAATCCAATGACCGCCTGGGGCAAGGTGGTCTTCTCCGTCGGCTGCGGGCTTGTGACGGTGGTCCTGCGTTTCTACTCCAACCTACCCGAGGGTGTCATGTTCGCGATCCTGCTCATGAACGGCTTTACGCCGATGATAGACCGTTACATGAAGCCGCGACCGTTCGGGCACAAGAGCGTGGTGAGCCAGGCATGAAGAGATTAAGGGAGAACGAGACGGTCCGCCTCGGGGTGACCCTGATGGTCGTGGGCCTGGTCGCGGCCCTGGGCCTGGGTCTCACCTACACGGTGACCAGGAAAAGGATCGCCGAGCAGGACCGGATCGCCGAGGCGGAGGCTGCCGCGGACGCCCTTCCGGGGGTCGAGTCCCCCTCGGAACTGAAGGAAGACAAGGCGCTGACATCGACCGCCAGGAGGCGGTCCCCTGACGTCCAGAAGGTCTTCACAAACCCGCTGGGCAGGATCTACGTGGTCCGGACCAAGGGTTACGGCGGACCGCTGACCCTGGCGGTGGGGATAGGTCCGGACGGCGGGGTCAAGGGGATCGCGGTCGTCGACAGCAGGGAGACGGTCGGGGTCGGCAGCAAGGCGCTGGAGCCGGATAACCTGGAGAAGTACAGCGGCAAGAAGGCGAAAGACGAGCTCGAGGTGGGCAAGGACGTGCAGGGGATCACGGGCGCCACGATCACCAGCAAAGCGGTCGCCGCCGAGGTGAGAGCGGCGCTCGAAGCCGACATGTCCACGAGGTAGGGCGGAGCAGTGGACGAGAAGACGACCGGCTGGCACGAGTTCTCCAAGGGATTCATAATCGAGAACCCGCTGATGGTCCTCATGGTCGGCCTGTGCGCCACGCTGGCCGTCAGCAACAGGATGGAGAACGGCATCTTCCTGGGCCTGGCCGCCACCTTCGTCCTGGTGTGCTCGAACGTCATCATCTCGTCCATCCGAGGGTTCATCCCCGACCAGATCCGCATCCCGATCTTCATCGTGATAATCGCCTCCTTCGTGACCATCGTGGACCTGTCCATGAAGGCCTACTTTCCCGCGGCATACGCCACCCTGGGGGTGTGGATACCGCTAATCGTGGTGAACTGCATTATCCTGGCCCGCGCCGAGGGATTCGCCTACAAGAACACGGTCTGGCACTCGTTCCTGGACGGCCTGGGCATGGGAGCGGGTTACGTAAGCGTCCTGCTGGTGATGGGTTTCATCCGCGAGCTGCTGGGTACGGGCAGGGTAGTCCTCTTCGACAAGACCATCATCAGCCTCGGGCCGTTCAATCCTCCCTCGATATTCATCCTGTTCCCCGGGGCATTCCTGACCTTCGGCTGCCTGCTGGCGCTTCTGAACCGCTACAAGATGAGGAAGTCCAATGAGTGAGCCGTATCGCTACTTCCTGATATTCCTGGGCGCGCTGCTGATCTATAACATCCTGCTCATCCGGTTCATCGCTCTCTGCCCGCTCATCGGCGTCTCCACCCAGGTCGAGACCTCGATCGGGATGGCGATGTCGGTGCTGTTCGTGATGACCATGGCCTCGGCGGCCTCGTGGGTCGCCTGGAACTACGTGCTCAAACCCCTGGGCGTCGGGGAGTTCCTCTACATCCCCGTCTTCATCCTCATAATCGCGTCGCTGGTCCAGTTCACGGAGATGGTCATCAAGAAGGTCAGCCCACCCCTGTACCGCGCCATGGGCATATACCTGCCGCTCATCACGACCAACTGCGCGGTGCTGGCGGCGGCGACCGAATCGGTGAAACCGGGCTTCTTGAAACTCAATGTCCCATATCATTTCTCTCTGCCGGAATGCCTGGTATATACAATAGGTGTAGCAATCGGTTTTGGGGTCGTGATCATCATCTTCGCCTGTATCCGGGAGAGGCTCGAGACGAGCCCGGTGCCCCACACGTTCAAGGGGGCGCCCATCGCGTTCATAATCGCCGCGCTGCTCTCGCTGGCGTTCATGGGATTCGCGAACCTGCTGGGTCTGTAGACTTGATACTGGAGTGAACTGCAATTGGATTGGTCAGTGGTCTGGAAGGCGGCGATAGCGCTGGGCGGACTGGCGCTGCTTTTCGGCATCCTGCTGGCGTTCGCGTCCAGGCGTTTCAGGGTCGAGACCGATCCGCGCCTGAACGATCTCATCGACGCGCTGCTGGGCAGTAACTGCGGTGCCTGCGGTTACCCCGGGTGCGAGGCGGCGGCCCAGGCGGTGCTCGACGGGAAGGCCGGCGTGGACGTCTGCGTGGCCGGGGGCCGGAAGGTCGCCGAGAACGTGGCCCGGGTGATGGGTGTGGAACCCACCATGGCCGAGCGGGGGGTGGCGCTGGTGCACTGCATCGGGGGCCTGGAGGAGAGCGTCCCCAAGGCGATCTACCAGGGGATTGACTCCTGCGTCGCGGCCGACAAGATCGCGGGCGGGCCCAAGGCCTGCGAGTACGGCTGTCTCGGCCTGGGTACCTGCATGGCCGCCTGCCCCGTGAACGCCATCGCCCTCGACCAGGAACATCGGCGCTGGGTCAACAGGGACCGCTGCACGGGCTGCGGGCTCTGCGTGGAGGCATGCCCGAGGCACCTGATCCAGGTTGTGCCCCGTGGCCAGGAGGTCCTGGTCGTCTGCAACAACCGGGACAAGGGAGCCAGGGCGAGGCAGGTCTGCTCGGTCTGCTGCACGGCGTGCAAGAAGTGCGAGAAGGTCTGCGAGGCGGGGGCTATCAGCATCGCTGACAACCGGGCCTGGATCGACTACGACAAGTGCACCCAGTGCGGCAGGTGTATCGAGGAGTGCCCCAACCAGTGCATCGTGAGGGTCGCGCCGCGCAAGCGGCGTCGGAGGCGTGACCTGGTGACCGCCGGCTCGTCCGGCGGGGAGACCGGGACCTGAGATCCGCCCGCCGGCACACCCTCTTCAAGGGTCGCGTCCGACTTTCGAAGAATGATAATTCGTGAAACCACGTCTAATATCGTTCGCCCTGGTCGCTCTGCTAACGGTGGGCCTGGGCTCGTCGTGCGGGGGAAAGGCCTCGAGCGACTCCGAGGTGTACCCGGTGCTGGGCGTGGTGGTCCATGCCGGGGCGGAGTCCGACATGCGGCTCGCGGAAAAGGACTGCTGGGTCCCCGCGGCCGCCGCCTCGCCGTTGTTCCCGGGGGACTCACTGCAGACCGGTGCGTCCTCGGGCCTGGTGGTGCTCCTGAAGGACGGGGTCTCCCTCGCCCTCGGAGGGGAGACCCGCGCCGATCTCAAAGCCGGCAAGGGTGTCACCGCCGTTGTGAACCTGGACCGGGGGAGCGCGGTCGTCCGGCTGCCGTCCGGGGCTTCGCCGGTGAGCATTGTTACGCCCGCCACCACGGTGGACTGCTCCTCGGGCATAAAGGCGGAGGCGGTGTCCGCGGTAGAGGTGGCCCCGGGGGGAGGGACCCTGCTGCGGGTATCCAGCGGGCAGTCTACGCTGTCCGGCGGCACGAGTGAGGTAAGGGTCTCGGAGGGCCAGCAGTCCTCGGTCGAGCCGGGGCAGGCACCGGGACGGCCCCAGAAGGTCGAGGGCGGGGTGGGTGCTCCGCCGTACGACGTCTCGTTCCTGGTCGGTCTACTCACCGACCCCTACTTCAGGACCAGGGCTTCCCGGGACCAGACGGCGGATGACGCCCGCTCGAAGATCACCATCGACCCGACCGACCCCTGGCCCCACCTGAACCTGGCGCGGGCGCTGCTGGACCTGGGTTCGGTGGCGGACGCGCGGGCTCAGTTCAACGTGGCGCTGGAGCTCAAGCCGCAGTTCCAGCAGGCGCTCGCCGGCCTGGGCCGGGCGGACCTGGTCGAGGCCCGGTGGGCTGAGGCCACCGACCTGTACGAGAGGTCACGCAGGATGGACCGCGAGTCCCTCGAGTCGGTGCTCGGGATCGGCCAGGCCGCACTGGGGGCCGGGGACCTGGCGGAAGCGAAGAAGTGGTTCAAGGAGCTCATCGAGCTGGACCCCACCTCGGGGACCGGCTACACCGGGCTCGGGATCGTGGAGCTGCTTCAGGGTGACGGCGAGGGCGCAAGGACCGACCTCGAGAAGGCCGCCACCCTGGAGAAGGGCAAGGCCAGGGAGCCGATCGGCCTCGGGATGCTCGACGCGTTGTCGGGGAAGATGGACCTCTGGAAGAGCGGCCTCGTCCGCGCGGTGGACGCCGAGCCCGGGCTGGAGCAGGCGCGGCTCTCGCTGGCCTGCGGGATGCTCCGGCTGGGTGAGCTGGACCAGGCGGAGGCGTACTACAAGTCACTGACGGGCACGGACGACCCCGGGCAGATGTCCGCGGGCTACCAGGGCCTGGGGGCGGTGGAGCTGTCACGCGGCGCCCTGGAGAAAGCGCTGGCCGATTTCGTAAAGGCGCAGGACCTGGAGGTGGACCGTCCCCCGGTGCTCGCCGACCTGGGACAGACCCACCTGCTGCTGGAGGAGGGGGACGCCGCGGCCGCCACCTTCACCAGGGCGGTGGGAGTGGGGCCTTATGACTATTACCCGCACCAGTGGCTCGCCAGGTCGTATCTGGACATAGAGGAGTACGCCGGGGCCGAGGCGGAGAGCCGTTCGGCCATCGTGCTGGACCCGGCGGACTGGCGCTCGCGGCTGGTCCTCGGCCTGGCCCTGCAGGCGCGGGGTGTATCCGGTGAGGCCTCGGTCGAGTTCGAACGGGGGAGGAGCGGCTCCACGGGCCGGGTACTGACCGCCTCGGACCACGTGCTGCTGGGCAGGAGCTACATGGTACAGGGGCGGAGCGCGGACGCGCTCGCTGAGTTCCGCGCGGCCCGGAAGATGGAGCCCCGGAATCCCGCCTACCGGGTCCTGGTGGGCGACGCGCTGGACCAGTCGGGTGACGCCGCCGGTGCCCTTGCCGAGTACAGGGAGGCGCTCCGAATCGATTCCGCCTTCAGCGCGGCGGGGGTGAAGGCGGCCTCGATCCTGAGCGAGCAGGGTGAGAGGGGGGAGGCGATCGAGCTCCTCATGGACGTCGTCGAGAAGGACCCCAACGACGCCGCCGCCCGCGGCATGCTGGCGCAGTACCTGCTGGATGACGACGACGTCGACGGCGCCGTGTTCCAGCTCGAGGCCGCCAAGGCGCTGCCCGGCACGAGCCCCGAGGTGCTGGCGGGGATACTGATCACCTCCGGGAACGCCCTGGACCGCAGACAGGACTTCAACGGGGCCGTAGCGGAGTACACCCTGGCGCTTGCCGGCGACCCGGCCAGGGGGGACGCCTGGTACTACATGGCGGGCGACCTTGAGCGACTCGGCCGTGCCGCCGACGCGCTCACCGCCTACCGGCAGGCGGTGGCATTGTGCGCCGATAACCCGGAGTGGAAGAAGTTCTACGAAGAAGCCAGCCAAAGGATGCGGTAGCGAACGCCTACGGTGACAGGTACTCTTAACCCCGAGAGTTAACCCCATCGAGCTTTTTGTGTGGCAGGTCACGCGCCATGCTATTAACAGGAAGTGTTAAAAGTACCTGTCACAGCAACGTCAATCCAAGCGCCGCTGCGAGGAATGCCGCCGTGCCGAGCGTATCCGCAAGATGTAACTTCAGCGGATAGAGCCGCGTCCGCTTCTCCCCGCCGGCGTACGCCCTGGCGTCCATGGCGACGGCCAGCTCGTCGGCGTCGCGGAACACCCTGACGAACAGCGGGACCAGCACCGGGATGATGTCCCTCACGCGGCGGAGGAGGTTCGCCGACTCGAAGTCCGCCCCCCGCGCCATCTGGGCCCTGGTTATCTTCCGGCTCTCCTCCAGGATGTTCGGGATGAACATGAGGGTGATGCTCACGACCGTGGTCACCCTCCACACGGGGACCTTCAGCCGGGAGAGCGGCTTGAGGAGTGACTCCAGCGCGTCGGCGAGCTTGAGCGGCGGCGTGGTCATGGTCAGGGCGGCCAGCACGACCACCAGGAGCAGGATGCGGCCGGAGAACAGCAGACCGTTGGACAGGCCGGTGTCGGTGATGCTCAGGAAGCCCCAGTGCCAGATGACCTCGCCGGGGGTCAGGAACGCCTGCAGCATGAAGGTGATGAATGCGATCACCCACACGGTCCGAAGCGACTTCATGACCTTGAGGAGGGGCAGGCGCGCCACGACGAGCACGAGTACCAGCAGGCCGGCGAATGCCAGCAGGGCCCACCCGGAGTAGACGAAGACCAGCACCGTGCTCGCGATCACGGCCAGGACCTTGAGCCTGGGGTCCACGTGGTGCAGCAGCGTATCGGACGCCAGGTACTGCCCTATGGTGAGGTCCCGCCCGATCAACGCCGGCCTCCCATTACGGATACCGCGGCGTCCGCCAGCGCGCCGGGGTCGCTCGGGTCTTCAGGAGGAGCGCCGAGGGCGGCCAGCTCCATTGCCAGCACTGCCCAGTCGGGAAGCTGCATCCCAAGGGCGCCCAGCTCGTCTCCGGCCGCCGCCAGGTCTTCCCTGCGCGCGACCCTTAGCAGCGATCCGGCGTCCATGACGGCGAAGCGGTCGGCAAGCGGCCAGACCCCGGCCAGGTCGTGGGTGACAACGATTATCGAGGCCCCGAGGTCCCGGCGGTATCTCGTAAGGGCCGCCGCCAGGTGCGTACGCCCCTCGTAGTCCAGGCCGATGAACGGCTCGTCCAGCACCAGCACGTCCGGCGACAGGGCCAGGACCCCGGCCAGCGCGGCTCGCCTCCTCTCGCCCTCGGAGAGCGCGAACGGCGAGCGGCCGCCGAAGGCCTCGAGGTCCAGACCGGCCAGGTCCGCCGCCCCGCGCACCGACTCGTCGAGCTCGGGGCCGCGCACCCCCCGGCAGCGCGGGCCGAACGCGATGTCTTTCTCCACCGTGTCGGCGAAGAGCTGGTCCTCCGCGGACTGGAACAGGAGCCCGACCTTCTTCCTGAGGGCGCGCAGCCGGCTTCTGCCCTCTACCTTCTCTCCGCCGTACAGCAATGCGCCGCCGGTGGGCGAGAGCAGCCCCGCGCACACCTGCGCAAGGGTGGACTTCCCCGACCCGTTGGGGCCGGCCACGCAGAACACCTCGCCGGGCTCGACCTCGAACGTCACCTCGCTAAGCGCCGCCGCCTCTCCCTCGCCCGGCAGGGGGTAGGAGTATGAGACCGACTCCAGGCTCAGGATCTCAGCCAAGACACGAGCTCCTCTACCGTCAGGATCTCTTCCGGAGGGGCGTGCCCCCTGGCGCGCAGCTCCTCGACCACGCGGGTGGCAATAAGCGGGTCCAGCCCCAGCGCACGGACGGCGGCCGCGTCACCGAGGACCGCGCGGGGAGGTCCTGATACCGCCACCCGGCCCCGGTCCAGGACCAGGACCTCGTCCGCGGCCGCGGCCTCCTCCATGAAATGGGTCGCGTGGATTATCCCGATGCCCCGCTCCCGCAGCTCCCCGAACAGCCCCAGGACCCGCCCCCTGGATGAGTAGTCCAGCATCGAGGTGGACTCGTCGGAGACCAGGAACTCGGGCTCCATGGCCATGGCTCCGGCGATCGCGACCTGCTGCTTCTGGCCATGGCTCAGCCGCAGGGGCTGACGCCTCACGAGCCCCGCGATCCCCGCCCCCTCGAACGCCTCGTCGACCCGTGACCTGATGGAGTCCGTCGGCAGCCCGAGGTTCTCCGGCCCGAAGGCCACCTCCTCTTCCACCGTGGGGCCGATCATCTGGGTATCCGGGTTCTGAAAGACCATGGACACGATCCGGCAGACCGCCCGCCGGTCGGATTCCGACGCGATGGAAATGCCGCCGACCTCGACCGTTCCCGAGTCCGGCACAAGCAGGGCGTTCAGGCACCGTGCCAGGGTGGACTTTCCCGAGCCGTTACGCCCCAGCAGCGCGTACAACTTCCCCGCCTCGAAGCGGTAGCTCACCGAATCGAGCGCCGGCGCCCGCCTCCCGGGGTAGGTGTAGGTGACCTCCCTTAGCACTATCCGCGAGGACCCGGCCGTAGGCACGAGCGCTCACACCTCGCCCAGTGAGATCCCGTGCAGCGAGTTTATGACCCTTCGCGAGGCGAACCCGACGAACAGGCCGGTGGGGATGGAGATAAGCATCAGGTATGGCAGGTAGTAGAAGAGGGCGACCTGTCTGACCAGCAGGTAGGCGGCGGCGAGCTGGCCGATGTTGTGCGTCACCGCGCCGGCCACGCTGACACCGACCACGCTGAACAGCCGCTTTCCCAGCAGGACCAGGAGTATCATCACCAGCGTGCTGAGCACACCCCCGGTTAGGCTCAGCACGAGACCGACCACGCTGCCGCGCAGCAGCCCACCCAGGACGCAGCGCAGTATCGTGACCTCGAGGGCCATCCCCGGCCCGTACAGGTACAGCGCGATGACGGTGGCGATATTGGCGAGCCCCAGCCTTGCTCCGGGCACCGGGAGGAGTGGGGGTAGTGTGCTCTCGATGATGCTGAGGACCAGGCCCACGGAGACCAGCAGTGCGAGGTTGGTCACGCGCCGGGTCGGTGCCAATGGGGCCCCTTACTCGACCACCGTGTCGACGCCGTTCGGCGCCCTGCGGCCCACCACCCGTATGACCATCCGGTGGGGGAGACAGATTATGCTGTCCCCGCTTGTCTCGGCCCAGCCCATGCCGAGACAGACCCGGTCACGGCAGTCAGCTTCCTTCACCCGGACCCTTCCTCCATCGACCACCACCATGTTGTAACCGTCACCGGTTTCGATCTTGAACGTCCTGGCGGCCTGGCCGGGGCCCAGGGCCACGCGCTTCACTTCCCTGCCGTTGACCTCGACTATCACCAGCGAGCCCTTCTCGCCCGCCCTCGCGGCGGAAACGAGCATGACGGACGCCGCCGCGGCGATGACGACCAGCGCAACCAGTATGAGGTCGCCCAGCCTGACCTTTCCCGTCTGCCCGCCCACAGTCAAATGGCCCTTTCCTTGGTTCCCCATGCGAATTATTCTATCATCAAAGCCCGACTACACATTAAATAGCGCGAGCAGGGGGGCGTGTTACGCATGCTGGACCTACAGAGAGCCGGGGTCAAGGACCATGGAGTGGTCACGGGGTTCCTGGAGGGGGTGTGGGGCTGGTACCCGGACATCGACCGCGACCGCTGGGACTGGGTGGTCGCCGAGCTCCTGGACTCCGATTCGTGGATGTTCCTGCTGGCGTACCATGAAGGCGAGCCGGCAGGCCTCGCGGTCGTGAGCTGGCGGCTCACCCTCTATGGTTCCCGTGAGGAGGGCCGGCTGGAAGCCGTGCTGGTGGTGGAGGAGAGACGCCACGAAGGCGTCGGCAGCGCCCTGATGGAGGCGGTTCTCAACGCGGCGCGGCGCCGGGGATGCCGCGAGCTGGAGGTAGCCCTGCCGATGGACGCCGAAGGCGCGCTCTCGTTCTTCAAGAGGTTCGAGTACAGGGAGGAGAAGCGGCTGCTGGTCTGGCCCTGCGCCGATTGACGCCGGCCGGTGCTCAGTTCGAGGAGCGGGTCCTGTCCTTGACGTGGTTGTCCTGCAGGTTCACCGCCATGTCCTCGATAGCGTCCTTGTCCCGGGGGTACTCCACTATCTCGGTCTTGATGAGCCCCTCGTCGTCGGTATCCAGGCCGTGGCGGTCGAGGAAGTTGGCTATCTTGCTCTTCACCCTGAGACTGGCGCAGGTGGCCCCGTCGTGATTGGTGTTCGGGAAGAGGACCGTGAACGTCGTGCCGGCCAGCCGCGCGGCCTCGTCGGCGCCCCTGATGTTACCCCTGATCACCGAGTTGCCGAGGTCCTTAATCAGCTTCTGGCGGGCCTTCTTCTTCATGGGCGATAGGAAGGTATCGTTGACGGTGAAGCTGGACAGCGAG
The DNA here is from genome assembly GCA_043807425.1 of Actinomycetota bacterium. GTDB lineage: Bacteria > Actinomycetota > Geothermincolia > Fen-727 > Anoxymicrobiaceae > JAHJCO01. The sequence continues at coordinate 288 of JAZDFZ010000063.1, read as the reverse complement.
AACTTGGACCCGTAACGGTCGAACTCGCTGATGTACTTCTCGATGAGCTTCGACAGGTACTTCGCGTTGTAGAGGCTGGTGATATCGTCCACGTAGTCGTGGTGCTCCAGCTTGATGAACAGGTACTTCAGCCTGACGTTGAGCTCGCCGGCCACGAAGGCCACCAGCGCGAAGACCACCACGCGGAGGATGAATAGCTGGACCACGGTGCTGGTGTCGATCTGGGACGAGAAACCGAAGGCCGCGATGGCGTATGCGCCGGTCGCGACTACGAAGGAGATGGCGGCG
>JAZDFZ010000062.1:0-17026 GCA_043807425.1 Actinomycetota bacterium | reverse complement strand
AGATGATCAAGCGCTACCCCATGAAGAGAGTGGGCACCATGGAAGAGGCCGCCAACACCATCATGCTGCTCTCGAGCGAGTACGTGACCTTCATAACCGGCCAGTCGCTCTCCATGAACGGCGGCTTCGCGATGGTGTGAGCCTCTTGAGGACGACCGACAGCAAGGGAGACGGACATGTTCCTGGACTACACCGAAGAGCAGAACATGATAAGGGAGATGGCGCGCGACTTCGCCTCGCGCGAGGTGGCGCCCCTTTCCCAGGAGTACGACTTCACCAGGTCGCTGACCGCGGAGGAGATCAAGGAGATCTGGGGGAAGCTCACCCCCGCGGTGATGAAGGTGGCCTCGGGCTTCGACTTCTCGGATATTGATTACGTCTCCATGGGGATAGCGGCCGAAGAGGTGTTCAAGGTGAACCCCGACCTGGCCTGCACGCTGGGGATATCCCTGGCCCCCGCGGGGATGGTGAAGATGTTCGGCTCGAATGAGCAGAAGGAGCGCTTCGTGCCCCCCATCCTGGCGGGACAGAAGATAGGCTGCTTCGCCATAACCGAGCCCGACGTGGGCTCCAACGCCGCCGAGATACAGACGACCGCTCTAGCCGACGGGGACTCCTACGTGCTCAACGGCACCAAGACCTGGATATCCTGCGGGCACGTCTCCGACCTGGCCGCGGTCATCTGCAGGGTGAAGAGGCAGGAGGACTCGCACATAGGCATCCTGCTGGTGGACCGCGAGGTCTCACCGTATGAGGCCAGCGAGCTTCCCCACCTGGGCTTGAAGGCCTTTCCCACCTCCGAGCTCTACTTCACCGACTGCCGGGTACCCGCCGCCAACCTGCTGGGAGGGGAGAGGAGCGGGGGGAGCCAGAAGACCTCGACCTCCGGGGACCTCAAGTTCGTGCTCCAGGGGTTCGAGATAATGCGCACCCTGATGGCGGTGGGCTCCGTGGCCATGGCCCAGGCGGCACTCGACCACTCCGTCACCTACGCGAAACAGCGCCGGCAGTGGGGAAAGCTCATCGGGGAGCACCAGATGATCCAGGAAATGATCTGCGACATGACCACATCCGTGGACGCCGCCCGGCTGCTGGCCTACCGGGCCCTCTCCCTGCTCCAGCAGGGGAAGAGGTGTGACCGCGAGACCTCCATGGCCAAGTGGTTCGCAACAGAGATGGCCGTGGAGGTCACCTCCAAGGCCATACAGATACACGGGGCCAACGGGCTTTCCGAGGAGTTCCCCCTCGAGAAGCTGTTCCGCGACGCGCGGATGTTCACCATCCCCGACGGCGCCACCCAGATACAGAAGCTCATCGTGTCCCGGGACGTGCTGGGCCTGAGCGCATTCGAGTGATGGGAGTAGAGGAATGGTGAGGGATCGCACGACAGAGAAGACGCTCTACTCGATCGTCGAGCGCAACGCCCGGGTGGTGCCCGACCGCCTGGCGGTGCACTGGGGTATGGAGCGCCTCTCCTGGCGCGAGGTCCACGAGAACGTCAACCGGGCGGCCAACTTCATGCTCTCCTCCGGTGTAATGCTGGGACACAACGTGGGGGTCATGCTCCGTAACGGCAACCAGTTCATCGAAGCTTTCGTGGCAGCCCCCGCTGTGGGGGCGCGCCCCTTCAACATCAACTACCGCTACAAGGAGGAGGAGCTCCGCTACGTCCTCGACAACGCCGGCGCGGTGATGGTGTTCATCAACCCGGAGTACGAGGACCTGCTGGAGGAGGTCAGGCCCTCGGTCCCGACCCTCAGGCACGTGGTGGTGGTCGGCCGCAGCAGGTACGGGAACCCCGAGTGGTCTGAGTCGGTGGCGACCTGCTCGACCGCCAGGCCGGAGCCGCCGTGGGGGCCGGGCACCAACGACGGGGAGATACTTTTCTATACAGGCGGCACCACGGGGATGCCCAAGGGGGTGCGCTGGCCGCAGGAGAACGTGCTCGCCATGATCGCCAACAGCGTCTCCAACGCGCTGATCAAGAACCTGAGACTCCTGGCGGACGCGCCCCCCCCGGGTCCCCGGAACCTGCTGGACATGCTGGACCTGCCGCTTCGCGGATTCGGCCCCGCGCGCAACCTCTACCTGTCGGCGTTGAAGAGCCGGCGCCTCATGGACCGCGCCTCCGACCTGGTGGAGACGAGCGTCTTCACCCCGCCGGGCCGCACGTCACTGCTGCGCTTCACCGGCTCCGCCTTCAGGCTGCTCATCGGCTCGCCGTTCATGCACGGCGCCGCGTGGATAGCGGCCATGCCCTGTATTGCCGCCGCAGGCACCATCTACCTGCTGCCGGACTCCCAGGTCTTCGACGCCGACGCTTTCTGGCGGCTGGTCGCCGATGAACGCATAAGGATTGCCGAGATCGTGGGCGACGCCTTCGCGGTGCCGCTGCTTGCGGCACTCGACGAGCGCGAGTACGACCTCGACTGCCTCGCGGTGATCGGGAGCGGGGCGGTCAAGCTTTCGCCCGTCATGAAGACGCGGTTCCACGAGCTGCTCCCCAACGCCATCATCGTGGACAGCCTGCTGGCCACCGAGGGCGGGGGCGCGGTGTCCGAGGTCTCGGGCGCGCGCACGGCGGGCAAGCCCCACCGGTTCAAGATCGACTCCACCGGCCGGTTCCCGGTGATGGTCATCGGCCCCGAGGGAGAGTTCGTCCGGCCGGGGTCGGGGGCGACCGGGCGCCTGGCGTACGGCGGCCGGCAGTCCATCGGGTACTGGAACGATCCGGAGAAGACCGCGGAGACCTACGTCGAGATAGACGGGGAGACCTGGGTGATCCTGGGAGACCTCTGCAAGGTAGAGGCGGACGGGTCCATCGAGTTCATCGGCCGCGAGCAGACCTGCATCAACTCGGGCGGCGAGAAGATATTCCCCTACGAGCTGGAGGACATGCTGCTCGCGCATCCGGCGGTCCGGGACCTGGTGGTGGTCGGAGTGCCCCACCCACGCTGGGGCGAGGCCGTGACGGCGGTCATAGAGCTGGACGGAACCTGGGAGGGCTCTGACGAAACGGCTTCCGCTCTCAGGTCGTACGCACGCGAGCGCATCTCGGACTTCAAGGTGCCCAAGAACTGGGTCTTTGTCGAATCGGTCGGAAGGTCGGCATCGGGAAAGGTCCCCTACGGGACCGTCCGCGGTGTTGCTATGGAGAGGCTCGGGATAGGCGCGGTCGGTGAGTCGCTGGCAAGAGCGGCGGAAGCATGTCCCCGAGGTGAGGGGAGGAAATGAGGACGGTCCCCCTCACCCCGACCCTCTCCCCCCGAGGGAGAGGGGGAAAGAGTGACCCTCTCCCCCAAGGGGAGAGGGGGCAGATAGACAGGAGGTAGAGAGATGGATTACGAGTTCCTGACGCTCGAGGTAAACGACGGGCTCGGCGTGCTGACGATCGAGCGGCCGCCGGGGAACGGGATCTCGGTAGAGCTCGCCGACGAGCTGATGCGCATGATGGAGCAGGTAGAATCCGACCAGGCCGTCCGGTGCCTGGTGTTCCGCAGCCCGTTTCCCAAGTACTTCATGGTGGGAGCGGACCTGAAGAACATCCCGCCTGAGGTGGACATGTCCACCATCGACTTCACGCTCCCCCCGGAGAAGGTGATGGCCGAGATGTTCTCGCGGCTATCGCCCCACATAAGCGCGATGCTCCGGCGCGCCCAGGAGATGATGAACGCGGTGGAGCGGCTGGGCAGGCCCACCATCGCGATGATCGGGGGTCACGCTTTCGGGGGCGGCCTCGAGTTCGCCCTGGCGTGCGACTTCCGGATCATGGCCAGGGGCAGGGCGCGCATCGGGCTCACCGAGACCGGCATCGGGCTGATACCCGCCGGGGGAGGCACCCAGAGGCTGCCCGCGGCGGTGGGCACCGCGCGGGCGCGCGAGCTCATCATAAGCGGCAGGCGGCTCGACGCCGATGAGGCGGCCTCCATCGGGCTGGTCACCCGCGCGGTGGACGCGGAGAGGCTCGAGGAGGAGACCATGGAGCTCGGGCGCTCGCTGGCCAGGGGCGCGACCAGGGCCATGGGGCTGGCCAAGAAGATCCTGGTCGAGAACAGGGAGATGAGCCTCGAGGAGGGGCTGGCGGCGGAGAGGAGCTACATCGAGGCGCTCATGGAGACCAACGACATGCTCGAGGGCGTGATGGCGTTCATGCAGGGCCGCGAGCCGGCCTACGTGGGCCACTGACCCCGTGAGTCCTCGAGGAGCCCGGGGGATGGAAAAGGGAGCGTGAGGGAGATGAGCGGCGGTTACACAGGGACCTACCTGGACGTGGACCTCACATGCGGTGAGGTGTCCCTGATGCCCATGTGGGCACAGGACGTGCTGCCGGTCCTGGGCGGCAAGGGCGCCGCCGCGCTGCTGCTGAGGCAGCTCGTACCCCCGGGGACCGACCCCCTCTCCCCTGACAACGTGGTGGTGATAAACACCGGGCCGCTCACCGGGTGCGGGACGCCGGGTAGCTCCCGCTTCAACATAAGCACGAAGTCACCGCTCACCGGCAGGATGGCCAGCTCGAACTCGGGAGGGCCGTTCGGCATGTTCCTGAAGCGCGCCGGCTACGACGGGCTGATACTCAGGGGCCGCGCGCAAAGCCCGGTCTGGCTCGATATCGATGAGACGGGGGCCCGGCTGCGCGACGCGTCCGGCCTGTGGGGAAAGGGCACGTTCGAGGCGCAGGGTTCGATCTCCTCCGCCGAGGGCAAGATAGCCATAGGGCCCGCGGGAGAAAACCTGGTGAAGTTCGCCGCCGTGATGTCGGCCGACAGGGTCCTGGCCCGCTGCGGGGTGGGCGCGGTGCTCGGCTCCAAGAACGTAAAAGGCGCTACGGCGGTGGGGAGGGGTAAGGTCCCGGTTGATCGGCCGGAGGACCTCCGCGAGCGGATAAAGGAGTGGACGGCGGCCCTGAAGGCGCACACGATAACCGGGGAGATGCTGTCCACGTATGGGACGTCGGTCCTGGTCAACCGGTGCAACGCCACTTCCCTGCTGCCCACGCGCAACTTCCGGGAAGGCACCTTCGAGGGCGCCGGGGACATAAGCGGCGAGGCCCTCGAGGAGATACTGGTCGGCCGAGGCGGCTGCTTCGCCTGCCCGGTGAGATGCGGGCGTGTGGTCCGTCACCCGACCGGGGGAGAGGAGATCCGGGGGCCCGAGTACGAGACGCTGGCCCTGATGGGCTCCAACCTGGAGGTCTCCTCCCTGTCCCACATCATCGAGTGGAACCGGCTGTGCGACGACCTTGGCATGGACACCATCTCGGCCGGGGCCACCATCGCTACCGCCATGGAGCTCGCCGAGCGGGGCGCATTCGACGCCGGGGTGCGCTTCGGAGACGTAAAAGGCGTGGCTTCCCTGCTCGAGGACATCGCACACCGGAGGGGCGCGGGGGACCTGCTGGCCGAGGGCTCGGTAAGGCTGGCGGAGAGGTTTGATTCGCGGGAGCTGGCACACCACTCGAAAGGCCTCGAGCTACCCGGCTACCATCCGAGGTTCGCCTGGGGACACGCCATCGGCTACGCGACGGCCAACAGGGGCGGCTGCCACCTCAACGGGGGCTATCTGGCTTTCATGGAGGGGGCGGGGCTGTCTCTCCTCAAGCCGGACTCCTGGAAGGGCAAGCACTCCCTGGTGGTATTCATGCAGGACATGATCGAGGCGCTGTCCGCCGCCGGCTGCTGTGCCTTCACCGGCTTCCTGATGGTCCCGAACCCCGTGCTCAACTGGATAGACTCGCACAATGTCCCCCCGGCGCTCTCCCGTCTGATAGCAGGTGCGCTGCGGGCCACGGCGTTGCGCAGCTACATGCCCGACGCCGCCATGGCGTTCAACCTCCCCGCGCGTTACTGCCCGGCGCCGCCGGCGCTCTCCGCGGTGACGGGGGCGCGCTTCAGCTTCGGCCGGTTCATGGCCGCCGGGGCGACCATCTACGACCTGGAGCGGCGGATGAACCTGGACGAGGGGTTCACGGCGGAACAGGACATACTCGAGGGCGCGTACGCCAACGCGGAGGAGATGCCCATGGAGAAGGCGGTCGCGGCATATTACCGCGCGCGGAGCTGGACGGCCGACGGGCGCCCCCGCTCGGCCCCGCCGCCCCCGGTCCCCATCCGGCGAATTGGGATCAAACCCGAGATTTTTTGCATAAGGGGTCAAACCTGAGATTTTGCATTTCTTGCACTACAGGCAAAAGGGGGGTCAAACCTGAGATTTTGCATTCCTTGCACTACAGGCAAGAAACGACAAAATCATCAGGTTTGACCCCGGAGAAGGAGGAGTGATGGCCGACGACGTGTACATCATAGGGGTGGGCATGACCCCGTTCGGCAAGTTCGCCGAGAAGAGCGTGAAGCAGCTGGTGGCCGAGGTGATGGAGTCGCTGTCGCGCGACGCGGGCTGCGATCCGAAGGACATCCAGGCGGCGTGGTTCAGCAACTCCGGCTGGGGAATCGACACAGGGCAGCACTGCATACGGGGGCAGGTGGCGCTCGCGCCGCTGGGCATCCAGGGCATTCCCATCACCAACGTTGAGAACGCCTGCGCCGGCGCGTCCACGGCGCTCCGCGAGGCCTGGATGAGCATCAGGGCGGGCGAGTACGACCTGGTCATGGCCCTGGGAGCCGAGAAGGTCTGGATGCCTGACGATAAGGACAAGATGTTCGAGGCGTTCATGGCGGGCACGGACGTCGATTTCAGCAAGGCCATGATCGAGCAGTTCAAGGCCGACGCGAAGAAAAAGGCCTCCGAGGCGGGGGACGGCGGGGCGGAGAAGGAAGGCGGACACTCCGGCTTCATGGACATATACGCCATGGGCGCGCGGATGCACATGGCCGCCCACGGGACCACCCAGAGGCAGATAGCGTGCATCGCGGCCAAGAACCACCGCCACGGCTCTATGAATCCGCTGGCCCAGTACCGCAAGGACATGAGCGTGGAAGAGGTGCTTGACGACCTGGTCGTCGCCTTCCCGCTCACCAGGTCCATGTGCGCGCCGGTCGGGGACGGAAGCGCGGCCGCGCTGCTCTGCAGCGAGCGGGTGCTGGACAGGTACCCCGACGCCCGCCCGGTGAAGGTGCTGGCCTCGGTCATGGCCTCCGGGGCGCTGCCGGACAGCGGGCTGGACACCATAGGAAGGCGCTGTAGCACCCGTGCCTACGAGATCGCCGGGCTCGGGCCCGAGGACATCGACCTGGCGGAGGTGCATGACGCCACGGCGTTCGGCGAGCTCATGCAGTACGAGGAGCTTGGCTTCTGCGAGGTCGGGCAGGGCGGGCCCTTCGCCGAGTCGGGAGCGACGTCCCTCGGGGGCAGTCTCCCGGTCAACACCTCGGGCGGCCTGGAGTGCAGGGGGCACCCGGTGGGCGCGTCCGGCATCGCGCAGGTGTACGAGCTGGTGACCCAGCTCAGGGGGCGGGCGGGCGACCGCCAGGTAGAGGGCGCCCGTGTGGCGATGGCGGAGAACGGAGGGGGGTTCATCGGCCTCGGCGAGGCGGCGATGAACATCCACATCCTGGAGTCGATGAACGGCAGCAATCTGTAGCAGAAGTGGTGCAAAAGGGTCAGGCACTTCTGCACATAAAGCAGCACGCGGGAGCAAGATGTCGCCTAAGACTGTTGTCATAACCGGGGCCGGCTCCGGGATAGGTCGGGCCATGGCACTCACATGGGCCGATCGAGGTTGCACCGTCGGTGTCTCAGATTACAACGCGGAGGGCGCGGCCCGGACCGTGGAGCTGATCGAGTCGGCGGGTGGCTCCGCCGACTCTTTCTGCTGCGACGTGCGAAGTGAGGAGGACCTCGAGGCGATGGCCGCCCACTTCTTCGAGCGCTGGGGCCGGGTGGACGTGCTGGTCAACAACGCCGGGGTCATCGACGCGGGGACGGTGGGTGAGGTGGCTATGGAGGACTGGAGGCGGGTAATGGGGACCTGCTTCTGGGGAGCGGTCCACGGCTGCCACGCCTTCATCCCCAGGATGAAGCGGCAGGGCGGCGGGCACATCGTGAACGTTGCGTCCATAGCCGGGATAATCTCGCTCCCGGAGGCGGCCCCCTATAACACGGCCAAGGCGGCGGTGGTCTCGCTCTCCGAGACGCTGCGCTCGGAGCTGGCCCCGCATCGGATCGGTGTCACCGTGGTGTGCCCCTCGATCCTGCAGACGAACCTTCTCGAGGGTATGACCGTGACGGACGAGTGGGAGAACGACTTCATCAGGAGTGCCTTCGCGAACTCGCGGATGGGGGCCGACCGTATAGCGGAGAAGGTCGTGGCCGCGGTCGACTCCAACCGCCTGTTCGTTTTCCCGCAGAGCGCAGCCAAGCTCGCCCGCGCGCTCATGCGGCTGTGCCCTCGGACCTTCTACGCGCTGCTGGCGCTGCTCTACCGCTCGAGGCTGCGCAGGCCCGCCTTCATGTGGCTGGCCCGCCGCGGCCTCACATGACGCCTACTTCATCCCCGCTTTGAACGTCACCCAGGGCATGGTCGGCCTGTCCTCCAGGTATGGGGCGAGGTAGTCCCACTGGGGGTGCTCCTCGAGGAACTCCTCCGCGTCGAACGGGAGCCCGCTGGAGCTTCCCCATCTCGCGGTGAAGCTCATGTCTTTCGCCATGTCGCTGTCGGTGGCCTTGCCGTCCAGGCAGCCCTGCGGCACGTACGGACGCCTGGCCTGCCAGTACTGGAACGGGTCGAGATCGTAGCGCCCCTCGACGGTGCGCGAGCAAGGATTGTCCGCTTTATCGAGGTAGACGTCGTAGTGGTCGGAGAGAACGGCGTGGGCCACCTCGACGTCGATCTCACCCCTGTAGTCGTTCATGAGCCGGGTGAGCCTGACCCTGCGCGCTCCCATCGGGGTCCTGGTGTCGCTGTAGGTGGGATCGCCGTTGCACTCCAGGTTCCTTATCTTCGGGTCGACGGCGCAGTTGAAGCCCACGTAGAAGCCGTCCATGGTCTTCTGCACGCTCTGGTTCTCCAGCGCCTGCTCGAACCTCATGATCTCCCGGGTGTTCGCGTCCGCGAGCAGCCAGCTGTTGGCGTACCCTCCGTTGTTATCCTGCTGCATCAGCGCGACCCACTCGTCAAGCGTGTCGGCGTACTGGGTGGCGTTGCGCATCCGGTAGAACTCGGCCATCTTGTCCGGGTCGAAGCTGCTGTAGCTCCCGATGGTGGTCTCCGTCCCCATCAGCCCAGCGTCGGTGACGAAGTAGTCCGTCATGCTGGCGATGCACCCGGGGAATGACTGCATCAGGATGCGATGGCCTTGTGCCGGCTCGATATCTAGCACCAGGTTCGCGTTCTGCCCGTTGACGTAGTGGTCCCAGTCGTTGTGTGCCATGACCACCTTGCCCCCATCGGTGTAGGAGCCGGTCGCGATGAAGGCGCTGCAGTGGGTCTTATCGATACCCTGGTAGTCCCCGGCCTGGACCCCGGGGTACCAGTAGCCGGTCAGCTCCATGTTGCCGTTCCACTCGAGCACCTCCTGCCAGGAGATGTCGGTCCCCGCGCTCCTGGCTCCGTCCGCTATGCCCTTTATCTCGGTCATGAACTCTTCCATCTGGTTCCGCGTGAACAGCTCCTCGGCCGCGCGCACGAAGTACTCGTAGTCCTGCCCCGTGTCATCCAGCATGGTTCCCTTCAGCATCTTCTTGATCTCCGCGAGCTCGGGGGCCACCAGCCGGCCGTGCTGGAAGCCCCTCTCGTAGGGCTCGCCCTCGATGTGGACGTACATCCAGCCCTCCGAATCGAAGCGGTAACCCTTCTCGTAGGTCTTGATCTCGCTCTGGGGCTTCGCCTCCGGTGCGCCCGTGTTGCCGCACCCCGCCGACAGGCCCAGTATCGCCGCCAGCACCACAGCGACGACAAGAAGACGGATTGTCTTTCGCAGTCTCATAGCTCCCCCCTGAGTCCTTCGATAGCGTCTACCAGTCCGCATCCTCGGGCAGCACTTCCGCAGACAGGCCCATGAAGGCGGTGAGTGCCAGGCTGTCGACCTGGGATCTGTTGAGCAGCACCACCACGGTGGCGCCGTTCCGAGGCAGGTAGAACATGGAGCAGTTGTAACCCGGTACCATCCCGTCGTGGCCGAGGAACTCCTTCATGGTGAAGATTCCGAGCCCGTAGCGGCTCAAGCCCCCGCTGTCAGGCATCTCCACCCAGGAAAGCTGCTCCCTGTGCGTGGCTGGCTCCAGGAGCTCACCTTCCCCGAGGGCGCCGGCCCAGGTCTGCAGGTCTCTGAGGTTGGATACCATGGCCCCGGCGGTCCAGTCTACCGACATGTCGAAGAACTCCGTGCGGTCCTCCAGCCCGCCGCCCCCGTCCTGGCCCTCCTCGTAGCCGTGGGCGTGCGCCCCCTCGATCCGGTAGCCCTCCGCGAAGTAGGTGTCCTTCAGGCCCAGCGGCTCGATGATCCGCCGGTCGTACTCGCTCGCCACGCCGTTGCCGGTGATCTTCTCGATCATCATCCCCAGCAGGATGAAGTTGGTGTTGGAGTAGTGCCAGCCGTCCCCGAGCTCGAAGTAGGGCGGGTGGCTCACGGCGAAATCGACCAGCTCGCGCGGGCTGTAGAAGTGGTGCGGGTCCGCATACAGCCGCTGGACGAAGGCCGGGTCCTCCCCGTAGTTGAACAGCCCGCTCGTGTTGTTGCAGAGCATACGGATGGTGATGTCCTCACCGTGGGGGATACCCTCGACGTACTCCGAGACGTGGTTGTCCAGGCTGAGCCTGCCTTCGTCGACCAGCATCAGTATCAGCGTGGTGGTGAAGGACTTGGTGATGCTGCCCACCCGGAAGCGCAGCGGCGCCTTCATGGCCGCTCCGGTCTCTATGTCCGCCTTGCCACGCGCCTCTGTCCACTCACCCTTCCCCGGCACCTTGATACCCACCACGGCGCCGGGGATATCGAACTTCTCCATCGACCTCGAGAGCTTGTCGGAGAGCGTTCGTTCCAGCGACGCGTCGAACCTGGAGGTGCCGCAGGAGGACACCGACACCAGCATCAGTGCCGCGGCAAGGCACAGCGCGGCCGCCATTCCCGCCCTTCTCGTGCCGTTGCCGTGCATCGTCCTCCCCCGCGGAATCGGGCTACACCCTCGTCCAGGTGACCTGGCCCTCGAGCCTGTCCTGCATCATCTCGGCGCCCTTCACGTACCTGTATTTCACCTGGTTGCCCTTGGTATCGATCAGGGTCACGTTCTCGCCGCTTATCATGAAGATACCCTCCGAAGCGGCGCCGGCGAACCTCATCCCGTATGTGCCCTCGGGCCTGAAGGTCAGGTAGTACTGGTCCTCGGGCTGCCCGCTCACCACCCACGGCCCCGCCAGGTCTGTGGCGAGCACCTCCACGGGCGGGCCGCCCGGCGACGACCCGGGGGAGGTGGACTTCTCCGGCTGGCTCGTCTCGACCTTGCCGGAGCCCCCGCATCCCGCCACGGCCATCAGCATCAGCACCAGCGTGACCGGCCATGCGATTCTCTTCATCCGCGCTCCCTTCCACAGGCAAGATGTTATCATGGGCCGGCGGGCATCTGGTGCTTTCTGAAGGAGCGGAAAAGTCGCGGATCATCGGGGAGGCTCGAGGGTGAAGACGTGTCCCAAGTGCGGGAAAGATGTCGGGGAGCAGCAGGGCGTACGGTTCTGCCCGTTCTGCGGCACGGGGATCGAGGTGACCTCAAGGGGGACCATATACCTTGGCGGAGGTACGCCGGGCGCCGCCACCGGGGAGCCGGTCACGGACGGGAAGCCCGATCACTTCGGGCGCTACCGCGTCATCAAGGAGATCGGCGCGGGCGCCATGGGCGTCGTCTACCAGGCCAGGGACGACCGGATAGGCCGCAACGTCGCGATCAAGACGCTATCTCTGCGGCAGGGCCTGTCGCCCGACGAGGTCTCGGAGGTCAAGGAGCGCTTTGCCCGGGAGGCCAGGGCCGCCGGCACGCTCCAGCACCCGAACATCGTGGTCATCTTCGACGTCGGCGAGGAGGAAGGCGTACCGTTCATAGCCATGGAGCACCTCCAGGGCACGACCCTGGTGGACTTCATCAGGGAGGGCGCGAGCCCCGTGCCCAGGGCCACCCGAATTGTCACCCAGCTGCTGACGGCCCTGTCGTACGCGCACGGCCACAACGTGGTGCACAGGGACATCAAGCCCGACAACGTGTTCCTGCTGCCGGACGGGACGGTCAAGGTCGTGGACTTCGGCATAGCCCTCGTTCAGACCGCGTCGACCATCACGGTGTCCGGGCAGGTGCTCGGGACCCCGCGCTACATGAGCCCGGAGCAGGTGAAGGGGGAGGCCGTCGGCCCCCCCAGCGACATCTTCAGCACCGGGACCCTGCTCTACGAGATGCTGGCCGGCCGCCCCGCCTACGACGGAGACACGCCGACGACCGTGATGTACAAGATAGTCCACGAGCAGCCCCGGCCCCTGCTGGAGCTCAGCCCTTCGGTCCCCCGCGAGCTGGATGTCGTGATTGCGAAGGCTACGGCCAAGATACCGTCGGAGCGATACTCGAGCGCCTCGGAGATGTCGGTGGCTATGAACAAGGCGGCGTCCGCCGGTGACGCGGGTGCGATGGCGGATGCCGTTTCCCGGCCCGCCGCTCCACCCCCGGGCCCCGCTCCGGAGCCGCAGGGCGGGCGTCACAAGTTCTGCGGAGGGTGTGGGATCAAGATGCCGCCAGAGGGCAAGTTCTGCCCCGACTGCGGTAAGCCCTGCTACGATCCCCTCGAAGCCGCTCCGGCGGCGGGGCGTCCGGCGAGGCTGCTCTTCTGCGGGCAGTGCGGAACGGGACTGCCGACCGCGAGCAGGACCTGCCCCCGGTGCGGCTTCAATAACTGAGGCGGGGAGATGGTGAACGGGGGACGCGGCCGCATCCACCCGGTCCTCATGGCCCGGGACCTGCGAAAGGTCTACCAGCTCGGCGACTCGGAGGTGCACGCGCTCAGGGGTGTGAGCGTCGCCATCGAGCCGGGGGAGATGGTGGCGATAGTCGGGGCCTCGGGCTCAGGCAAGTCCACGCTCCTGCAGATCATCGGTCTCCTCGACCGCCCTACCAGCGGCGGCGTCTACATAGACGGCCAGGAAGTCGGAGAAATGACCGACGGAGAGCTGGCCAGGACCAGGAACCGCAAGCTGGGGTTCATATTCCAGTCCTTCAACCTCATGCCTCACGAGACCGCCCTGGACAACGTGGTGGTCCCCCTGCAGTACAGCGGGCTGAAGAAGAAGGAGTGCAGGAGGTTGGCGGAGGGGGCCCTGGCCTCGGTCGGGCTCGCCGAGCGGATGTCGCACCGTCCCAACGAGCTGTCCGGGGGCCAGAGGCAGCGCGTGGCGATAGCGAGGGCCATCGTGACCCAGCCGCTGGTCATCCTCGCCGACGAGCCCACGGGCGCGCTCGACGTGAGCTCCGGGCTGGAGGTCCTGAACATCCTGCAGGAGTTTAACAGGCAGGGCCGGACCATAGTGATCGTCACCCACGACCCCAATATAGCGGCCCAGGCCCAGCGCATCATCAGGATCTCCGACGGGCTGGTGGTGGAGGAGCAACTGGTCGCCGCGCAGGTGGCGGTGAAAGCCGCGCCTGCTCCGACGGCGGTTCCCGCCGAGGCCCCCGGGCCTGACCAGCCGCGGGTCTGCGGGCAGTGTGGAAGCGCCAACAGGGCGGTCGCCGCTTTCTGCCGTATCTGCGGCGCGCGGCTCGCGGAAGCGGGCGCGTCCGCCGGTATGTGCGCGGCCTGCGGGACCGGCAACAGGCCGTCGGCCCGGTACTGCAGGATATGCGGGGCTGGGATCGCTACGGGAAACCCGGATTGAGGAGGCCGATGCTCTATGCGCCCCGGTGAGCTGATGCGGACCGCGCTACACTCGCTGCGGATAAACCCGCTCAGGGCGGCTCTCTCCGTCCTGGGGGTGACTATGGGCATCATGGCCGTCATACTGCTGATCTCGATAGGACAGGGCGTGCGGTCCCAGGTCGAGGACCAGATCAAGGGTCTCGGCACGGACCTGCTGGTCGTGAAGTCCGGACAGGAGGAGGTCGGGGCAGATGTGAATCCGGCGACTGCCGTGCTGAGCGGACAGCTCAACACGAGCTCGCTGGTCCAGGCCGACGTGGGCGCCGTTGGGAAGGTGGAGGGAGTCGAGGCCGCGTGCGGGGTCGCGGAGCAGCTCGACGTGATCCAGGCTGGAGACAAGGCCCTCAACTGCAAGATAATCGGCGGGGACGAGGGGTTCAGGAAGGTGAGGAAGCTCGAGTTCGCCGAGACGGAGGAGGGGTGGAGCTTCGAGGGCCAGGAGCCGCGGACGTGCGCCATCGGGCAGTTCATCGCGGAGAACCTCTTTGGCAAGGGAAACGAGGTGGTGGGAAAGACCATAAAGATCGCCGGCAACGATTTCACCGTCAAGGCTCTCCTCGTGCCGCGCGAGAAATCCATGTTCCTGGACCCCAACAAGGAGGTCTACATACCGATAGCGGACGCGCGGGACCTCTTCGGAGCGCCCGGTACCGACAGGGTCAGGGAGATCGACGCGAAACTCTCAAATCCGGCGACCTCGAAGGCCGTGGTAAAGGAAATAGAGAGCAGGCTCGCCCCGGCGCATAGCGCGAGCTACGAGGAGGCGAACCCCGGCAGCGAGTGGCAGAAGGACTTCTACGTGGCCACGCAGGACGACCTCATGTCCTCGTACGACGCGATCATGTCCATCCTCAACGCGCTGGTCATAGGGGTCGCGGCCATCGCCCTGGTCGAGAGCGCCATAGGCGTGTCCAATATCATGTACGTCTCCGTCAGGGAGAGGACCCGCGAGATAGGCGTACGGCTGGCCCAGGGAGCCTCTAAGAAGGCGATCCTGGCCCAGTTCCTGTTCGAGTCCATGACCATCTGCCTCATCGGGGCGGCCATCGGGGTACCGCTTGGCTGGCTGATCTCGGCCCTGCTCGATTCGTTTACGCCGCTCCCGGCCCAGACCCCGCTCTGGGGCGTGCTGGTTGCCTTCGGCGCGGCCGCGCTGGTGGGGGTGCTGGCCGGCGTATACCCGGCGTGGAAGGCGACCAAGGCCGATATCGCGGTGGCCTTGAAGGCGGAATGAGGAGGTGCGAGGGGTGTTGAACGACTTCAAGTACTGTACGCGGTGCGGAGGGGAGAACCTGGCCGACGCGGTCTTCTGCGAGGCGTGCGGCAGGCCGTTCGAGGCGTCGCAGAGGCCTCCGACCATCAACGTGAAGGCCCCCAGGGCGGTGCTGGAGGACGTGATGCTGAAGGAGGCCTACCCACTCGTTCCCGACCTCGAGATGATGCTGGGGAGGGGGGACGAGGACGCCGGCCTGGCACCGGACATCAAGCTCTCGGGGGCGGCGGCGGTGTCCGCGGGGGTCTCGCGCATGCACGCCAAGGTGTTCTGCCGCGACGACGTGTACTACGTCGTGGACATGGGGAGCACGAACTCCACCTTCCTCAACGGGAAGAGGCTCGTCCCGCAGGAGGAGAGCAGGCTCGCCGACAACGACGAGGTCCGCCTTGGCAGGTACCTGCTGAGGTTCAGGGAGCTCTAGAGCCCGCGTATCGCTGCGTCTACTGCAGCTTGGAGTAACCGTCCTCTATGACGTCGTTGACCTTCCAGGCGCCGCCGGTCTTCACCAGGTGCCACTCCGTGGTCGCTTCGAAGATCTCGCCGAAGTCGTCTCTCTCCTCGACGACGGTGAACGTCGCGGTGTCGCCGCTGACAGTCCCGGACTGAACCTCCTCGCTGGTGACGTTGTAGCTGACCTGCTCCCAGGGGACCGGGGCGTTCTGGTAGGCGCTGAGAAGGGCCGGCGTCATATCACCGGTTATGGCAGGCCAGCTACCCCCGGCGAACCTGGAGAGGACCCACTCGAAGTCGGCCTGGACCTCGGCGACAGTGGTGTCCCCGCTCGGCTGGCCGCCGTCATCCGTCGTGCCCCCGTCGCTGACGGTGACATCCCCGCCCGTTGCGTCATCTACCTCGGTCGCGATGGCGGTGGGCTTGTCGAATATGGCGGGATCGAACGTCGCCCCGGCGGTGACCGCGGTGTTGTTCTCCAGGAACGCCTCGGCGAGATCCTTCGCCTGGGTGGCCAGTGCGGCGAGTTCGTTCAACGCTGACTGGATGGCAGTCAACTGCGTGTTCAGCGTGTTCGCGGCGAGGGCGTCGGCCAGTGTCACGTACAGGCCCTCGAGCTTCCTCACATAGCGGTCGTAGTAGCGGATGCTGCCCGCCAGCTGGTTGTACTTCTCCCTCCAGACGCTGTCGGCGGCCACCTTGGTCCTGGCGAGGGCTTCCTCGAGCGCGTCCACCTTCTTCTGGGTCTTCTTCAGCTCCTCCTGGTTCTTCGCCAGCGCGGCCGCGGTCAGTTCGTTGTCCGCCTGCTCCCTGTCGGCCTCGTCGACTATGACCTCGTACTCCTCCCAGACCCTGGCGAGCTCCGCCTCGTTGGAGCCCGATCCCTTGAAGGCGAACACCAGCCCGACGGTGATGCCTCCGACCACCGCGACGGCGAGTATCACGACGAGGGCGATCCCCGCGCCGGAGCGCAGGAAGCCCGACCCGCTCTTGCCCGGGGGCTGCTCCTGATACTGGGGCGCCGGCATCGGTGCCGGTGCGTCGCTCGTCGGGGCGCCGCAGGACTGGCAGAACCTGAGCCCTTCAGTGACCTCCGAGCCACATCTCTTGCAGAACATCGGCATCCCTCCTCGAGACCGTTGACTCGCGCCACGGAGATTCTACATCGAACCGGGGGCCGCCAGAAGCATTTGGCCGCGTAGAGCCCGACACCCGGAGACTACCGGCTCTGCTGGGCCGGAAAGGACCGTGATAAGATATCGGGGTGCTCTTGAGTTCTTCGGATCGGGGGAGCTATGGCGACATACTGTCAGAAGTGCGGCGCGTCCGTCCGTGAGGGGAACAGGTTCTGCACCGAATGCGGCCGGGTGATGCCCTCCGAGGTCCCGGTGGACTACCGGGCGGCGGTTCCGCCCGCAACCGCGCAGCCTGACATCAAGAAGGAGAAGAAGGGGTTC
>JAZDFZ010000061.1:0-40792 GCA_043807425.1 Actinomycetota bacterium | reverse complement strand
CACCGCGCCCATGCCGATGACCGCCCCCGGCCCCACGCGGATGCCGGCAAGCAGCCTCGCCCCCGCTCCTATCGCGGCTCCGTCGCCTATCACCGGGCCCTCGAGCGAGGGCTCGGGCCACATGGAGAGGTAGCGGTCGTTGGTGGTCACGACGCAGGGACCCACGAATACGTCCGATCCGATCGACGTCCCGGCCGTCACGTACGCGCCGGTCTGTATCCTGGACCCGTCTCCCACCGAGACGCCGTCCTCGAGGGTCACCATCCGACCGATGAGCACCCGGTCGCCGAAGGTGCACCCTTCCCTCACGGCGGCCAGGTCCCCGACGTAACACTCCCGTCCGAAGGTGCTCCCCTGGTACAGGACCGCCGAGGCGCCGATCACCGTTCCCTCGCCCAGGAGCAGCCTGCCCCCCAGTGCGACCGTCCGCGTGCTCGCCGCTCCCGCATGCGGGCTCCGGCCCAGCACGCTCCTGGGCCCCACCCTGACCCGGTCGGCCAGGACGCAGCCGGGCAGGACCACGGCCCCATGCTCGAGCACCACCCCGTCGCCGATCTCCGCGTGCTCGCCCACCACCACGCCGTACCCGAACTCGCAGCCGGACCCCACGGCGGCATCAGGGGATATCCGAGCCCGCTCAGCCATCCGGGGCTCCGCGTTCCGCCCCGATCCCCTCAACGACCCGGGCGATGGCCTCCGCCTCCCTGCGGGCGACGCTGCGCCACGTGTACTTCTCGCCCAGAATGCGGCCCTGCTCGGCCAGCTCGGCTCGCCGCCCCTCATCGCCCAGAAGTCCTGTTAGCGTTGCCGCCATGCTTTCCACGTCGCCCATGGGCACCGTCTGCAGGGTGTTGCCGAACACCTCGTGATAGTGGGGCAGCTCGAATGCCACCGCGGGTAGCCCGTGCGCCATTCCCTCGAGCAGGCTTATTCCGAATCCCTCCTCGTGGCTGGGAAAGACGAATACCTTGCTGGAGTAGAGGACCTCGTGGAGCTTCTCGCGAGGCAGATACCCCATAACATCTACCGCATCTTTCAGCCCCGCTCTTTCGATGCGTGCCTCGAACTCCTCGACGAACTCCTCCCTGCCTGTTCCCACCACGGCGAGCCTGGCACCAGGGTGGGCCTCGCTGACCTTCTTCCAGACATCCACCAGCTCGTAGATGCCCTTGCTGGGGTGCAACCTTCCCATGTAGCAGGCGTCGTAGAGTCGATCATCAGTGCTTGGAGCCGGCGGGAGATCGACTCCCATGCTGGTAACGTATACGCTCTCCGGCAGGAATCCGAGGGCCACCAGTTGCTCTTTAAGCACGGCGTTGTCCACCAGGACCAGATCGGCGGCGGCTTTTATAAGCGCCAGGCTGAACTTCTGGGCCAGGAAAGCCAGGGTGTTCACGAGGCGCGAACCCTGCCGTAGAGAGGGCTCCGGCAACAAGTGCCAGACGCAGTTCACCCAGCGGAACCGTCGGCGCCGGGATACCTTCGCCAGGAAGCATGGGATCGTATCGACGAAGAGGTCCGAGGTCCCGTAGAGCAGTACCCATGGGGAGCGCCAGGGCAGCACGAACGGCACCGAAACCATCCTGGTTCCGTACATCAGTAACCACCCCAGCAGAGTACGGCTGCTGCCCCAATCGAGCGGAGCGAGGACGAAGCGCCCAGGGTAGCCCTCCATCTTGAGGTTCTCAACGCCGATGGCGCACGTCTGAATGCTTACATCAAGACCGTCGTCCAGCCAGTGAGTAGCCACCTCGGCGAAGTGGGTCGTCCCACCCGACGGCTGCGGCACGCCAGTGAAGCCGTTGGCAAGGAAGACGCATCTCCAGCCGGCCAGAGCCTTAACGTCCTTGTCCATTGCGACTTCCTCTCCTTCGGACATCCTACCTCTCCCAGAAACGAAGGTACCTGAGGAACATGTCCAACGCCCGCCACTCGGGGGCCGGGGTGAAGAACCGCGTTCGCCAGCGGATCCTCGCCGACGCGTTGAGTACACGGTATGCGGCGTTCACCAGCCGCCTGCCATGCAGGACTCCGCGCGGCTTGTACTCCCTGGCGGTGAAGTCGAAGGAGGCCATGAGGGCGACCGTCCTGATGACGTTACGCTGGCGGCGCCCCAGCCACGGGAGGTTGTTGACGATACTGTACCGGTATGCGCCCCATCCCTCCAGCGAGGCGGGCTCGCGGAAGCCGTTCTCCAGCGCCTTATCATACAGGGGGGTACCCGGGAACGGTGTGTAAATACTGATTCCCGCCGCCAGGTCCGGGTCGATCTCGCACAGGGAATCGATCAGGTCGAAGGTCTGATTCAATTCCTCGATGGTCTCTCCGGGAAATCCCGCCATGAAGTTGACCCCGCAGACGATGCCGTTCCGCTTCAGGTTGGAGGTCACCTGTCGCATCTTCTCCGGCGTTATACCCTTACAGATCATGTCCAGGATCCTGGGCGAACCGGACTCGCCGCCGAACGCCAGGGCCGAGCAGCCGGACTGCTTCAGCAGCTCGAGGAACTCGGGCTCGTACTTCATCGCGTAGTCGAAGCGCGAGCTGAGCACCCAGTTGAAGGTCATGCCCCGCACGATCTTGCCCCGGGCTATCTCGGCGACACGAGTCCTGTCAACGGCGAAGTTGTCGTCGCTGGGCCATATCTCGTCGGGTCCGAGCTCGGCGAGGATGTACTCCATCTCGTCGAGAACCCGCCCCACGGACTTCGCCCGCCAGTGCCGGCGGTGCATAACCTCGTTATAGCAGAAACCGCAGTTGTGCGGGCAGCCGCGGCTGGACTCGAAGTAGACGCGGGTCGGCTTTTCCTGGAAGTGTACGTAGCGCTCGGGCCTGATGAGGTGGTAGGGGAGCATGGGAAGGGCGTCCAGGTCGACGTAGCCCGAGTCCGGGGTCTGTACGAGACGGTCGCCGTCAAGGTAAATCAAGCCGGGAATCTCCTCCAGATCGTCACCCGACTCCAGGGCGGCGATTATCGCAACCAGGGTCACCTCACCCTCTCCGCGGACGACCACGTCCACCAGCGGATGCCTCGCGGTCTGCTCGGGGGTCATGGTGGGATGGACCCCTCCCCAGACGATTCTGACCCCGGGAGCCAGCGAGCGGACGCGCGCGGCGGCCTTCAGCGCACCCTGGATCTGCGAGCCGCTGTAGGTGGAGATCCCCACTACGTCGAATCCCCGCGGATCGACCGAGTCCAACTCCTCGACCTGCGTATCCAGGATGCGGACCTCGTGGCCGCCCTCGAGCAGCGCGGCGGCGATCGGCAGCACGGAGTAGGGGAACCTCGCGGCCAGCACCTTCATCCTCGGGTATACAAGGAGGACCCTCGCCATCAGCCCTCCCGCTCCGGCCCGCGCCGGGCCAGGATCGCTATCTCGTTCTGCAGGGGCCAGGTGTACCACCCGGGACGGGGTACGCGGTGCAACCTGGTGAACATGTGGAAGCTGGCGAAGTACTGGTGATCGCGGCTCAGGATCGTCGCCCCGGCGAGCTCCACGAGTGCCTTCATCTCCCGCATGGTGACAGGACGTTCGTAGCCGAACGGCCAGCCTCCCCTGGCCGCGCTGAAGGCGAGCCTCGAGGACCAGTACATGGGTGAGGCAACCGGTGCCTGCACGAGCGCGAGCGATGCCACGTCCAGGTGTGCCTCGAGGCACTCGAGCCTCTCTTTCTCGGTACGGAAATGCTCGATGACGCCTCCGGACAACGCCAGGTCGAACGATTTCGGCGCGAACGGGAGGTTGTCGAGCGACGCATGCACGAGTTCGCAATCCTCATCGAAGCTCTCGAACAGGGACCGCGCGGCCGCGAGGGACGCAAGGGAGTAGTCAACGAGGGTCACTCTCTCGACGTAACCCATCTTCTTCAGCACAAGGGAGAAAGCGCCTGACCCGCAACCGAGCTCGATGCTTGTGGACAGCCTTCGCCCCAGGCCCTCCATAATCCTGGCCACCGGATAGTAACCGAGTATCAGCCGCGGATTCTCGAAACCTGCTCGAAGGGCCTTGGTTATCGTGGTGAGGTCCTCATGGCCGTAGTGGGCTTCCCAGACGCGGTGCTGCTCGTCAGAGGCAGGGAAGCACTCCAGCACCCCGTCCACGATGCTTATTGAAGTGCCACAGCCGGAGCACGAACTACCGTCCTCGGAGTCCTTGATTTGATGGTTTCCGCACCCGGGGCACCTCGAGATCACCAACAGCTCGTTCCTTTCCTTCCCTTTACGTGAATTCAATCTTACCCGAACAAGACAGTATCAGCGAAGGTCGGAATCCACGCCAGATAGCATGTGTTACGATTGATAGCCAGGCGGACGTGGAAGATATGGACCAGAGATGATGATGCTCTCAGAGTACCTTTCAAGTGCATATGAAGAAGCCGAGAGGCAGAACCGCCGGGTGGTCATTGAGCTTGCCGGGCAAGTGCGGACTGTTCTGGATTGCGGCTGCGGGGACGGCTCGTTTACCTTGGAACTCGCGCGAGCAGCCAGCGGAGAGGTCGTGCTCGGGCTCGAGATCGACGAGGACGCCGCAACCATCGCTGAGGGTCGCGGCGTGGAGGTTCATCGTTGCGACCTCAACGGTAGATTCCCTCTCGAGGACGATTCTGTGGATGTCGCGTTCTCCAACCAGGTTATCGAGCACCTGTATGATACCGACAACCTGATGGCTGAAGGTTTCAGGGTGTTGCGGCCTGGTGGGGTCCTGGTAGTATCGACGGAGAACCTCTCTGCCTGGCACAACATACTTGCGCTGGTGCTCGGTTGGCAGCCTTTCTCGTTGACCAACATCAGCGAAAGCGCGCTGGGCCTCGGGAACCCCTTGGCACTGCACAGGGGCGAGGTCGCCAAGCCTCACGCCATGAGGCATCTTCGCATCTTCACGCCGCGCTCGCTCTCGGAGCTTGCCGGCGTGCACGGTTTCGTCATCGAGCGGCTGGTCGGGGCAGGGTACTTTCCTCTATCCGGGCGGATCGCGGAGTTCATGAGCCGGGTGGACAGATGGCATGCGGCTTTCATTACCATAAAGGCCAGGAAGCCTGTCTAGACCGGCGAGTTACGCGCATGCTGCAGACCGCGCTTCATAGCACGCCTGCCTGTATCGGCAACTCAATCTTCTAAGACAGTGGTAGCATTGGTGACGTCATGAAAGTAGCGTTCCTGCAGTCCGAGAACGAGAACCTGGCGGTCGAGTACCTCTCTGCCGTCATCAAGGAGGCCGGCCACCAGGTCGTCCTCGGGTACGATCATCGATACTTCGATCGCACCGCAATCGGCGTGCCGCGCCTGGCCCGGCTGCTGGACGCCAGGGAGATGCTGGCCTCGTCCATCGCCGCATGTGCCCCCGACCTGGTCTGCTTCTCCGTGATGACAAGCGACTACCAGTGGGCCCTCGACATGGCCGCCCGGCTCAAGCGCCTGGCCGACGTGCCGGTGCTCTTCGGGGGCGTCCACGCGGTGTCGGTTCCCGAGGTGGTCATAGCCGAGGAACAGGTGGACATGGTCTGTGACGGCGAGGGCGAGAGGGTACTGCCGCTGCTCCTGGAGAAGCTCGGCGCGTTCCCCGAGGTCGACGTCCCCGGCGTCTGGGTAAAGTCGGAGGGCGAGGTCCGCCGACGGCCGCCCGCCGACCTGGTCTCCGACCTGGACTCCCTGCCGTTTCCCGACAAGGAGATCTTCTATCGCCAGCTGCCCTGGCTCAGGCACGGCTACCTGATGATAAGCGGGCGCGGGTGCCCTTACGCCTGCACCTTCTGCGGGAACGACGTCCTCCGCCGTGCGTACAAAGGCCGGGGCCGCTACGTAAGGCGCCGCTCAGTCGCCAGCGTCATCGAAGAGATCGTCAGGGCCTACTCCATGTACCGGCCAAGCCGCTTCAACATCCTCGACGACTGCTTCACCGCGGACAAGGAGTGGCTGGCCGATTTCAGCGAGCAGTACCGGGCGCGGGTGGCCGCGCCCTTCATCTGCCTGTCGCACCCGCAGCTAATAGACGACGACGTGGGCCGCATGCTGGCCGAGGCCGGGTGCTTCCAGCTCCTGCTGGGCATCCAGAGCGCATCGGAGGCGACCCGCCGCGAGGTCCTGAACCGCCCAGAGACCAACGAGCGGATAATCGAGGCAGCCGCCGTCTGCCACCGGTACGGGATCCGTTTCTCCATCGACCACATCTTCGGGATACCGGGCGAAGGCCCCCGCGAGTACCGCGAGGCGCTCGGGTTCTACAGCGGGCTGCGCCCCTCCATAGTGAACACCTACTGGCTCATCTACTTCCCGCGCACGAAGATAGTCGAGACCGCGTTGCGCGAAGGCCTGGTGTCGCCGGAGGACCTCCCGCTCATGGAGCGCGGGCTGTTCGACACCAGCATGAACGTCGGGCTGGGACGCGGCGACGCCGGCGGAGGCACGCCCTACCGTAACTACGCCTTCCTCTACGGGCTGATACCGCTCATGCCCGCCCGGCTCCTGGGCCGGCTGGCCGAACGGCTGGACTACCTGGAGCGTCTGCGCCCGCCGCTCTCTTTCGCCGCCGCGACGCGGATGCTGGCCGCCTTGAGGATAGGGGTGTGGAAGATATACCGGGAGCAGGTCTTCGGTATCTTGGCGGGGTTCGCGAGGTCGGCCGTGGCTGTGGGGCGGTTTCGGTTGTTACGTGAAAGAAGACCTCAGACCATTTCTTTCACCGATGAATGAAACAAGACCTCAGACATCTTCTTGCACTATGACGTCAGGTCGAATCGGACTCAACGAGTGCAACAAGACGTGCTGAGGTCTTCTTTCATCGCGGACTCAACGAGCATTGTCAGTCGTTGCGGCGTAGCGCGAAGTCCTTCAGGTGACCGAGCACGGCCTTTGCTGCCCTGCCCACGAACCTCAGGTCGTCCAGGCTCCTTATCGAGACGAGAGTGCGCGCGATGAAACGGGGAGAGAGGAACGAGCGGTACAGCCCCTGGGTCAGTCGGCCCAGCTCGTCGGCGGGTATCGGCCCGGCCAGCACGGTGGAGCTCATGTCGTAGCGGTCCCAGTCCTCGGTGAGAAGCCAGCCGTTCTCGCGGGCCTCCTCGAAAAGCGGGGTGCCCGGGTAGGGGACGACGATGGTCGCCTGCAGCATGTCCGCGTCGCCGCGCGCCAGCAGGTCCCTCGCCAGGTCGAGCGTCCGCCTGGCGTCAGCCTCCGTTTCCCAGGGGTAGCCGACCATGGTCGTGAGGTGCACGGTCAGCCCGGCGGCCTTGGCCATCCGGCAGGAGTCCACGATCTCCTCGACGGTTGTTCCCTTGCGGAGCCGGTCGAGCGTAGCCTGGTTGCCGGACTCCAGCCCGAACTTGAGAAGCCTGAAGCCTGCGTCCTTCATCAGGCGGTACTGCCCCTGCGAGAGGGCGCCGACCCCGGCGTTGCAGGAGATGTCGAGCCGCCCCGGGAAGCCCCTCTCGATCGCGCCGCGGCAGAACCTCTCCAGCCAGCCGCCCACCGGGAAGGTGCCGGTGTCGTCGAATACCTCGCGGACGCCGTAGCGCTCGATGAGGTGCTGCATCTCGTCGAGTACCTTCGCCTCGCCCCGAACCCTGAACCGCGGGTACAACGTGGTCCACGAGCAGAACGTACAGCGTGCGTACCAGCAGTCACGCCCGGCCATGGTGTATGTGTTCGGCTTCCTGATGAAGAGGTGCTCGCCGTAGAGGTCCCAGCGGGTCAGCTCGCGGTCGATCTCGGGCAGCGAGTCAAGGTCGTGTCCGATCTCGAAGCGCCCGGTATCGGCCACCTGGCCGCCCTGCCTGAACCACACTCCCGGCTCGAGGGGTTCTTCTTCCTCCAGGTGCCGGACGAGGTTCGTCAGCAGGAAGTCGTAGTCGCCGCCTGTGAGCACGTAGTCGACGGGGCAGGCCTCCATTGTCTCGGCGGGGAGGGCCGTCACGTGGTCGCCGAACAGCGCCACCAAGGTTTCGGGCAGCTCCTCCTTCAGGCGACGCACGATCTCCCAGTGTCGCTTCACCACCGGTGTCTTCGTCTCCATCGCCAACAGGTCGGGCTTCACGGCCCGGATGTACTCCCAGAACCGCCCGGGGCTCCAGCACATCGCGATGCAGTCGTTCCATATCACCTCGTGGCCAGCCTCGGAGAGCAGGGTAGCGGCCCAGGCGGGCACCATCGGGTAGATGAAGGAGGGGTTATGGAACCACTGGAACTGACGGTTCTGGCCCAGGGTCGCGTGCCTCGTCTCCGACAGGGGAGGGTAGGATATCGCTACCTTCATTATTGCTCTTTCATCCTGCTCGACAGCAGCCCACGCATGAAGCCTATCCCGTAGGTGACGTGCGTGGCGACTATCCCGGGAAACACCAGCAGGTCTATCACCGGGTCCAGGCACTTTATGCTCGCGGCCAGCACCAGGAACAGGTACAAGCCCAATATCGAGATGTAGGCGTACAGCAGCGGCGAGTACAGCAGCCCGGCTACGAGTCCCGCGACGAGCCACAGCACGAAGATGCTGGGGACGAAGTACTGCGCTCGACGCGAGTTCTCGGGGAACTTGCGAGAGAAGAACCCCCGGTGCACGGCGTAGGAGTAGACCTGGCGCAGGTGGGGCCTGAACAGCGCACGGCGGTGGTGGTTCACGAAGCAGTTCGGCACGTAGAGTATCTGCTTGCCCAGCTCGTGCACCAGCTTGAGGCAGAGCACGGTGTCCTCACCGGGCCAGAACTCCAGGTCGAAGCCACCCACCGCCTCGAAGTCGGCCTTGCGCACCAGCAGGTTGCAGGTGGGCAGGTCGTCCACCTTCCTGAAGGCGTGGAACTTGTAGCGGTAGATGGTCGAGCCGCTCACAAGCATGGAACCGTACACCATGCCGCTGGCCATCTGGCGCCTGCTGTCGGTGGGCGGGGTGACGGCGGCTCCTCCGACCGCGGCGACCTCGTCGTCCTCGAAGTACGGCACGGCGCTGCGCAGCCAGTCGTAGTCCGGCCAGGCGTCCGCGTCGATGAAGGCGATGATCTCGGCGTCGCTCGCCTCCACACCCATGTTGCGCTTGAGCGCCGGGCCGACCGGCCCGCTCTCGATGACCTCGCTGCCCGAGGGGGCCAGCTCGACCTCGGCCGGCCCGTCGGAAATGAACTTGATGTCGAAGTTGGAGTAGTTGAGCTCCTGGCACTTGCGCAGGCACTCTTGAGTCATGGGGTCCAGCCCGCGGGAGGGGACCACGATCGATATGCGCGGCTCGCGGTCGACCGGCGGCTTGAGGGCGCCGGCGTAGTAGCCCAGCACGTTCTTCCTGTAGAAGATGCTCAGGGTGTCCAGCACGATTCCGGTGATGTCCGACCAGGTTATCCTCCCGATAGGCCGCTGGTACTTCACCTCGACCGGCGCCTCGGCTATCTCGTAGCCCAGGCCGTTGGCCACCACAAGCAGCTCGAGGTCCAGGGCGAAGCACTTGATGACCAGCCGGGGGAAGCTCTCTGCAAGCACCCTCCGGCGGAACAGCTTGATGCCGGTCTGGGTGTCGTGGACGGGCAGGCGGAAAAGGGTCCGTATCAGGAAGTAGTATATGGAGCTGTAGAACCGGCGCTCGCGGGGGTACTCCAGGAGCGACTCGGTGTGGCGCTTGCTGCCGATGACCAGGTCCGCGCCGGTCTCTTCCATCACCCGCATGAGGTTTGCCACCTGGGAGGGGTGCAGGTCGAGGTCGGCGTCCAGGAAGCAGACCAGATCGCCGCCGGACGCCTGGAACCCGCGCTTCATGGCGTTGCCCTTGCCCTCGTTCTCGGGGAGGGCCACCACCACCACGGAGTCCAGCTCGGAGGCGGCCCGCTCTATCTCGCCCGCGCTGCCGTCAGTGCTGCCGTCGTCGACCACCACGATCTCGTAGTCGACGCCCAGGTCGTCGAGCGCCCCGGCCGACTCGGTGATGGTCCGGTAGATGACGTCGGCCTCGTTGTAGGCGGGTATCACCAGCGACAGAGCCTTTGCCCCTCCGCGCTTGTCTTCCATGTGTCCCACGGTCATCACGTCCGCCTCTACAACGGCTCTATCGCCAGGTCGCCGATCTTCAACGACGCATCGTTGGTGCCGAAGACGAATGCCTCGCCCGGACTCAGCTCGAGGGCGGGCCCGTCGACGAGGATCTCCAGGCGCGCGCCGTCCGCGGGCACCGGCATGTCGGGCACAGTCGCGGTCGTCTCCTGGGCGTCCTCCAGGCGGCCCTGCCAGAGCGTCTTCCCGCCGGACACGAGCCTGATGTCGTGGGCGAACGCCATGTTGGTCATCGGCAGGCTGAGCGAGACGTGCGCGTCCTCTTCCGTGAAGTTCAGTATCTCGATGATGCCCTCCGACTCCATCAGCCGCACGGTGCGCCGACCCTTGTCGATGTGCGGGACCGTGATATCGCCCAGGTATATGGGCACGAAGTCGGCCTTCGGGGCGGTGACCTCGAAGATGTAGGCATCGGAGTAGTCGTCGTCGCTTTTTATTCGCTCGTCCAGGCGCAGGCCCGGCGGGAGGAATGCCACCTCGGCCTCGCTGGTCGCCTCCGTTCCCTCGTACTTCCTGAACATCTCTCCCAGGTAGACCACGTGGTCTATCCCGAAGCGACTCAGTATGCCGGGCGTTGCGGGGTTGAACGGGCTGTAGACGGTGCGTCGCAGTGCCTCCCCGTCGGTGTTCTCCGACGCGCCGTTCAGCATGGGCTTTCGGAAGTCCCGCTGGTAGAGCATGTATCGCGCGGAGGCGAAGAAGCCGGGCTCGAACGCGGGATAGATGACGGTGCCCGCATCGTCCGGGAACTCGGCTATCCTCTGGTACACGCCGGGGGTCTTCGAGAAGTCGAAGTTCTTGAACGGGGGGACGAGGGTGGTCTCCAGGAAGGACAGGGCAAGCAGCGCCACCAGCACCGCCTCCCAGGGTACGCGCTTCAGCCGGCTCAGCAGGGACGCGATCCCCATCGAGCCCAGTATCACCAGGCAGAGCAGGACCACGATTCCGAACCGCTGGTACCAGCGCAGCCATGGGGCAATGAACTGGAAGACCATGCTGGGCATGGGCACCTTGAGCGAGCCGATGTGGATGTATGGCGGCAGCGAGAGGATGAACGCGGCAGCGGCCGATACCAACAGGCCCCAGCCGAGCGCCCTCTGGCCTGCCGTGCCGAACGCGGTGTCGGTGCGGCCCGCTGGCCGCCGTTGTACCCCTGCAGGTGGCTCCAGTGACAAAGGCCTCGCGCCGTGGGCATCCGAAGGCGGTGCTTCCACCTCGGGTTTCCCCTCCGGGGGCTCCGTGGGGGCCAGGGCCCCGGCACGGGCTTCCCTGGACTCCCTGTGCCCCTGTCCCAGCATCACCACCAGGGCGAAGACGGAGAGCAGTATCACCACCCAGCCGAGGTACAACGAGTTCTCGAACGAGTTGATCGTGTCGCCCGCGATGCTGTTGGTGATGCCACCGAGCAGGAAGTTCTCCTTGTTGGGCAGGACGTAGTCGTAGGCCTTGGCCGAGCCGGCCACGGCGGTCTCCACGTTCCGCACCCCCCCGGGAGTCAGGCGTGTCTGCCACTGGCCGGTCTGCTCCAGGTTGGAAAGCCCCTTCATATAAAACGGCACCGTCAGTGCTGTCACAACCAACACCACCCCCAGGCCAAGGAGTGCCGTCCGCCTGTTGAAGACGACCGGCTCTCGCCTGACTGAGGGGTCCTGGCGGGTAATCCGCCAGGCGTGCCAGCGCAGGTAGGCAAACCGACCGACCAGGAACGTGACGGTGAATATCCACATGAAGAACGCGTAGTGGACGCTGGTGCCGCCCACCAGCAGGCCCGCCACGGCCAGCCATATCGCGTTGCGCCACGACGGCTTCTCTATGAAAAGGAGCAGGGTCAGGATGAACAGCGGCATCCACTGGGTCATCGCCAGGTGGATGAAGATCATGGAGTTGTAGGCGTGGAACACGCAGGCCATGTAGGCGAACCCACCGAAGAGGGCGGCCCGCCTGTCACCCGTGATGTGCCGGACCAGGTAGTACATGGTCACGCCGGAGAGCAGGAACGAGGCCAGCAGCTCCAGGTTATAGACGAACACCTCGTTGCCGAACAGCAGCATGAACCTCTCGGTGAGGTCCGCCACCGGCTCGAACAGGAAGACGTTTAACGGGACACCGAACGGGAATCCGATGAGGGGGCAGAACGAGGCCTTCGCCCCGAAGTCCCCGGCGTTGCGCGCCCACCACCACATCCACATGACGCCCTGATTGTCGCTGGCGAAGCCGTAGGTGGAGGTGGTCATCCTGAGAATCATGGGCCAGGTCATGAACACGGCCATCGCCGCGAAGAAAAGGAATATGACGGCCTCCGGGCCGAAGCGGGCGAACAGGCCGCTCCTCCGCGCCTCTACCCCGCTACCGCCGTCTCCGGATTCCAATGCCCGCCTTTCGAGTGGTCGACTGCTCCTATTGTATGAGATGTGTAGCAAAAGGGTCAGACCCTTTTGCTACACTTGGGGGCGGACTTCAGTCCGCGGTCTCCCACGATTGGGCGCGGACTTCAGTCCGCCGTCTTATTCCGGGACTGAAGTCCCGGCCCAAGCGGCAAAGTCCCGGGCCAAGCGAAGGAAGTCCCGGCCCAAGCGCAAGTCGGGATAGGTTATTATTATCTTCCCGGTCGACGAGCACGGAGGTACAGCCATAGCGTCTACAGCGGATTTCAGAAACGGCCTGGTCCTGGACATGGACGGGACCCTGATGCGCATAGTGGAGTTCCAGCACGTCAAGCCGGGCAAGGGCGCCGCTTTCGTGCGCACGAAGCTGAAGAACGTGGAGACCGGCCAGGTGGTCGACAAGACGTTCCGCGCGGGGGAGAAGGTGGAGGAGGCGGTCCTCGAGCACCACAAGATGCAGTACCTGTACCGCGACGGGGACAACTACGTCTTCATGGACCGGGACACCTACGAGCAGGTCGCCGTGCCCCCGGACGCCGTGGGCGAGCTCGCGCAGTTCCTGGTGGAGAACCAGGAGCTCAGCGTGTTCATCCGCAACGGCAAGCCGGTGACCATGGAGCTGCCGGCCGCGGTCAACCTGGCGGTGGCGAAGGCGGAGCAGTGGTTGAAGGGTGACACCTCCAGCGGCGCGACAAAGCCGGTGACCCTGGAGACCGGCATGGTCGTGCAGGTGCCGCTCTTCGTCGAGGAGGGCGACACCGTCCGGGTGGACACGCGCACGGGCAGGTATATCGAGAGGGTCTGACAGTAATGAGCAAGGGCTCGGGCACCCGCTCCAGGCAACGCCGCTACGCGCTGCGAATCCTGTTCGAGGTCGATATCAACCGCTGCGCGGTCAAAGAGGTGCTCGACGGCAAGCGGGAGGTCGGAGAGGACCCGCCCTCGGAGTTCACCATCCAGCTTGTCGAAGGGGTGCAGGCCCACCGGGCGGAGATCGACCGGGTGATTTCGCAGTACTCGGAGGGATGGAACCTGGACAGGATGCCGGTGGTGGACCGCAACATCCTGCGCATGTCCATCTTCGAGCTGTTCTTCCTGGAGGATATCCCGCCCGGACCCACCATCGACGAGGCGGTGGAGCTCGCCAAGTCGTTCTCGACCGAGGATTCGGGCAAGTTCGTCAATGGGGTGCTCGGCAAGGTGAACCTCGACCGGGAGTCGGGCCGGCTGGTCATCCCCGGACGGCAGGGGTGACGCGTTGGCCGATGTGCTCCTGATCTTCCCCGCGATACGCCAGGTGGGACCGAGGTTCCCATACCCGTCCCTGGCCCTGGCCGCCTACCTCATGGACAAAGGCCGCGAGGTACGGATGCTGGACGCCAACGTAGAGGACCTCTCGGCCGTGGACCCGCTCGACTACCGGGTGGTCGGCCTGTCCACCATCACCGGCCCGCAGGTCGCAGGCGCACTCGAGGCCGCGGCATTCGTCCGCGCGAGGTCGCCTGAGACCCTCATCGTCTGGGGTGGCATACACCCCTCGATAACCCCGCACCAGACCATACGCCACCCCCTGGTGGACGTGGTGGCGCGGGCCGAGGGAGAGCGAACGCTCCTGAGGATCGTCGAGGCGCTGGACGTCGGCGGCCCCCTCAGGGAGGTGCCCGGCCTCACGCTTCTCGAGGAGGGACGGGTGGTGGACGCGCCCGACGTGGAGTTCATGGACATCAACGAGCTGCCGCTGCTCCCCTACGAGCTGCTGAAGAAGGACCGCTACATCCATTTCACAGGCAAGCCGGCCCGGGTGTACCTGGAGTCCAGCCGGGGGTGCCCCCACGACTGCGGCTTCTGCTACAACCTGGCTGTGCAGAAGAAGACCTGGCGGGCCAAGACCGCGGAGCGCACCGTGGACGAGATGCAGCACGTGGTGGAGTCGCTGGGCCCCGACGAGATATGGTTCCTCGACGACAACATGAGCACCAGCCGCAAGAGGATGGCCGGGATCGCCCGGCTCCTCATCGAGCGGGATGTGACGGTCGGCTGGACCACCGGGTCCCGGTTCGATTATGCCCTCAAGTACGACACGGAGTACCTGGGGCTGCTCAAGGAGTCGGGGTGCTTCGCCATGGGGTTCGGCGGCGAGTCGGGCTCGCAGCGGGTGCTGGACAGGGTGTGCAAGGGGACCTCGCCCGAGATGATGAAGGCCGCGGCACGCATGTACCACGAGGCAGGCATCTCGCTGAACTCCAACTTCATGCTCGGTTTTCCAGGCGAGACCGATCCGGACATAGAGGCGACCCTGGGAATCGTGGACGAGCTCAAGTCGCTCGGCGGCCGGGACTTCATCGCGGGCATCACCGTGTACACGCCTTTCCCGGGGACGCCGATGTACGCAGACGCGCTCGCCGCCGGGTTCGAGGAGCCGGACTCGCTGGAGGGCTGGGGCACCTACCAGTACAACTCGGTACGTAACCTCCCGTGGCTCAAAGGTAAGCGTCGCAGGCTGGAGGAGACGGTCACCCTCATGGCCCGGTTCGGGTTCCAGTTCGAGTCCTATCAGGGCCCGGGCGTCCTGGAGGGACGTCGCTTCATGACCCTGGTCCACCGTTTCCTTTGCGCCTCTGCCCGCTTCCGCTGGCGCCACAAGATCTTCGCCCTTCCCCTCGAGTGGATGCTGGTGGGCTACCTGCTCGAGAAGCTCGGCTTCGGCGAACACTAATAACGGTGCCAGGCACATTAGCCAAGAAGTATTAGCACTGAGGTCGATTTCTTGAATCCCGTTAACAAATGGTGTCGGACGTTTGAATCACATAAGTATAACCGTGCATCAATAATTACTATTACCACCATTATCAACAGGAAATCCATCCGAACTGCCGAGTTCAGGTCATTCAGCCGTTGCTCCTGTTAATATTGTACATTACTTACTATTACTGATGGTGGTGTTATTCAAACGTCCGACACTCGTCCCGACCCAGGCCGGCGGTGATCGATCTGTGGGTGTGAAAGAAATGGTTTGAGGTTTTCTTTCGCTATGTGGGTGTGAAATGGTTTGAGGTTTTCTTTCAAGGGTGGTATCTTAACCACGACCTTTAATTCTAGTCCGGCGAGGCTAGCAAGGAAGGAAGAGCGAGGATGATACTCTCAGATGCCGCCTTCCCGCCTCGCGGGGGGGCGTTTTTCATGCGCCGGCCCGCGGGCCGGGACTGTCCTGTTGAACGCTTACCCGGATTCCCCATCGCCCACCGCCCGGAGGCCCACCATGTCCTTTAAGGCGCGCGCGAAGGTCCTCGACGCGGATGACGTCTCCCGGGTCCTGCGGCGCATCGCCCACGAGATACTCGAGCGCAACAAAGGGGCGGGCGACCTCGCTCTCATCGGGGTGCGCACCCGCGGGGTGTTCCTGGCCAGGCGTATCGCCGCCAACATAGCGGAGATAGAGGGCAGCCACGTGCTGGTGGGCGAGCTGGACGTCTCCTTCTACAGGGATGACGTGGCCACCCGGAGGGCGAACAACGTCGGGGTCACCAACATCGATTTCGACGTCAACGACAAGACGGTCATCATGGTCGACGACGTCCTCTACACGGGCCGCACCACACGGGCCGCGATGGACGCCCTCATGGATTTCGGCCGCCCCAGGGTCATACAGCTCGCCGTGGTCGTGGACCGCGGGCACCGCGAGCTCCCCGTGCGGGCCGACTACGTGGGCAAGAACCTGCCGACCTCGGGCAACGAGAAGGTCAAGGTCTCGCTGGAGGAGGTCGACGGCGTCGACATGGTTGAGATCGGGGAGGAGGTGGACCATGCCTGAGGGCAACGGACACCGCCACCTGCTGGCGATAGCCGACCTCGAGCGCGAGGACATCGTCCGGCTGCTCGACTCGGCCCGCTCGTTCGCGGAGGTATCCGCGAGGCCCGTCAAGAAGGTCCCGGCCCTGCGCGGCAGGACCATAGTCAACCTGTTCCTCGAGCCGTCCACGCGGACCCGCATGTCGTTCGAGCTCGCCGCCAAGCGCCTCTCGGCGGACGTCATGAATTTCAGCACCAGCACCTCCAGCCTCTCCAAGGGCGAGAGCCTCAAGGACACCGGCAAGACCATCGTGGCGATGGGCGTGGACGCCGTGGTTATCAGGCACAAGAGCGCCGGGGCTCCCAGGGTGCTGACCGGCTGGGTGGACTGCTCGGTGGTCAACGCCGGCGACGGCATGCACGAGCACCCCACGCAGGCCCTGCTGGACCTGTTCACCATGCGGGAGCGACTCGGAGGCCTGGAGGGGCTCAAGGTCGCTATCGTCGGTGACATCGATCACTCCCGGGTCGCGCGCAGCAACATCCTGGCGCTTGGCAAGGTCGGCGCCGAGGTGCTCCTGGTCGCCCCCCGCTCGCTGCTGCCGGAGAAGGTCGAGGAGATGGGAGCGCGGGTGACCGGCTCGATGGACGAGGCGCTGGCCTGGTGCGACGTCCTCTACCTGCTGCGTATCCAGATGG
Source organism: Actinomycetota bacterium (assembly GCA_043807425.1). Classification (GTDB taxonomy): domain Bacteria; phylum Actinomycetota; class Geothermincolia; order Fen-727; family Anoxymicrobiaceae; genus JAHJCO01. The sequence continues at coordinate 23,899 of JAZDFZ010000061.1, read as the reverse complement.
AGAGGGTGGCCGAGTCGCGCTTCCCCTCCCTGCGCGAGTACACGCTCGAGTACGGCCTCACCCAGACCCGGTGGTCGCGCCTCGAGCGCAAGCCGCTGGTCATGCACCCTGGTCCCATGAACCGGGGGGTCGAGATAGCGTCCGTGGTCGCCGACGAGGTCGAGTCCGTGATAACGGGACAGGTCTCGGCCGGGGTCGCGGTAAGGATGGCGGTCCTGTTCGAGCTGCTGGGAGGCGGTCATGGCGGATAGCGTTCTGATCAAGGGAGGATCGGCCCTCCTCGAGCCGGGGCGCCTCACACAGGCCGACGTCCTGGTGGCCGACGGCGTCATACGGCGCGCGGGGAAGGGCGTGAGATCGCAGGCGGCCCGCGTGATAGACGCTTCCGGCTGCGTGGTCGCCCCCGGGCTGGTGGACATCCACGCCCACCTGCGCGAGCCGGGCATGGAGTACAAGGAGGACGTAGCATCCGGGAGCAGGGCCGCGGTCTGCGGGGGCTACACCACGGTCTTCTGCATGCCCAACACAGAGCCGGCCATCGACAACGCCTCGGTGGCCGAGTACGTGTTCGACCGGGGGGTGGACGAGGGCCTCTGCATGATACTCCCGCACGGGGCCATAACCGTCGGACGCGCGGGCGAGGTGCTCGCCCCCATGGGAGAGATGGGAAAGTGCCGTGCCGGCGTCAAGGGCTTCAGCGACGACGGTTCGCCCCTGGTTGATGCCGAGATAATGCGACGGGCGATGGAGTACGCCCGGACAATGGGCGCCCTCATCATCTCGCACAGCGAGGAGCGCAGCCTCTCGGCCGACGGGCAGATGAACGAGGGCTACTACTCCACGTTCCTGGGCCTGCGGGGCATCCCCCCCGAGTCCGAGGAGATCGCCGTCTTCCGGGACATCCGCCTGGCGGAGAAGACCGGGGCCCGGCTGCACCTGGCCCACCTGTCCACGGCCGGATCGGTCGAGCTGGTAAGGGAGGCCAGACGCCGCGGGATGGAGGTCACCTGCGAGGTGACCCCCACCACTTCAGCCTGGATGAGTCCGCTCTGATGGACTACGACACCAACCTGAAGATGAACCCGCCCCTGAGGTCCCGCGCCGATATCGAGGCGCTGCTGGAGGGGCTCTCCGACGGGACCATCGACGCCATAGCCACCGATCACGCCCCCCACGCGCCCCACGAGAAGGAGACCGAGTTCGACGTGGCGGAGTTCGGGGTGGTCGGCCTGGAGACCTGCCTGGGCCTTGTCATGTCCAGGCTGGTCGAGCCCGGGGTGCTATCACTCGAGGACGCCCTTGATAAGCTCACTGCCGTGCCGGCACACATCATGGAGATGGAACGGTTCGGCTACCGGGCGCGGCTGGAGGAGGGGGAGCCGGCGGACATAGTGGTTTTCGACCCTTCCGCTGAGTGGACGGTGGACCCGCGCACGTTCAAGTCGCGCTCGCGCAACACACCGTACGCCGGGTGGGGCCTGAAGGGCAAGGTCACGCATACCCTGTTCCGCGGGACGGTGGTGGTCGCCGACGGAGAGCTGGTCGGCACCTCGGAGCCCACCACTCTTCCCGTGAGGGATAAGGCCCCCGCCGCTTCGACGGCACGCGCCGAGGGCACGAAAGCGAAAGGTTGAATGGTTGACGGCTTACATCCGTGACGGCGAGCCTGCGGTTCTGGTCCTCTCCGACGGCACCGTGTTCGAGGGCGTGCACTTCGGCGCGTCGGGGGAGTTTTTCGGGGAGGTCTGCTTCAACACCAGCATGGCCGGCTACCAGGAGATACTGACAGACCCCTCCTACGCCGGGCAGATGCTCAACATGACCTACCCGCTCATAGGCAACTACGGGGTGAACCCCGCCGACTTCGAGTCGAAGCGCATCTACATGGGCGGGTTCATAGTGAAGGAGCTCTCCCGCATACCCAGCAACTGGCGCTCCAGCGGCGACCTGGGCGGTTTCCTGGAGAAGCACGGCGTGGTGGGTCTGCAGGGGATAGACACCCGCGCGCTCACCCGGCACCTCCGCGATCGCGGGGCCATGGAGGGCGCGATTTCGAGCCTCGACCTCGACCCGGACAGCCTGCTCGACAAGCTGGCGCAGGCCCCGGGCCTGGTGGGGCGCGACCTGGTGCGCGAGGTGACGGTATCTGAACCATACGTCTGGCTGCGGGGCCTGGCCGATGACCCGCGCTACCACGTGGTGGCCTTCGACTTCGGCATCAAGCACAACATACTCCGCCTGCTGACCGGGGCGGGCTGCAAGGTCACGGTGGTGCCCGCTTACACCACCGCCGAGCAGGTCCTGGCTCTCGAGCCGGACGGCGTGTTTCTCTCCAACGGCCCCGGGGACCCCGAGCCGCTCGAGTACGCGCACGAGGCCATCCGCGGCCTGCTCGGCAGGAAGCCGGTCTTCGGCATCTGCCTGGGCCACCAGCTCCTGGGCATCGCCCTGGGGGGGCGCACCTACAAGCTCAAGTTCGGGCACCGGGGGGCCAACCAGCCGGTCTACTTCGCCGACACAGGCAGGGTGGAGATCACCGCCCAGAACCACGGCTTCGCGGTCGACGTCGATTCGCTCGCCGGCTCACCCTACGGGAGCATCGAGCGGACCCACTGGAACCTGAACGACGAGACGTCCGAGGGCCTGCGCTGCTCCGGGAAAGGCGCCTACTCCGTGCAGTACCACCCCGAGGCGAGCCCCGGCCCGCACGACTCGCGCTACCTGTTCGAGATGTTCACCGACCTCATGAAAGAGTGGGGCTGATGCCTCGTCGCCAGGACATAGAGAAGATACTGATCATCGGCTCGGGCCCGATAGTCATCGGGCAGGCCTGCGAGTTCGACTACTCGGGCACCCAGGCGTGCAAGGTGCTCAAGGAGGACGGTTTCAAGGTCGTGCTGGTCAACAGCAACCCGGCCACAATCATGACCGACCCCGAGTTCGCCGACCGCACCTACATCGAGCCCATCACCCCCGAGTGGGTCGCGCGCGTCATCGAGCGCGAGCGCCCCGACGCGCTGCTGCCCACCCTGGGCGGCCAGACCGGCCTGAACGTGTCCGTGGCCCTGGCGGAGGACGGCACACTCGACAGGTTCGGGGTCGAGCTGATCGGGGCCCGCCACGAGGTCATCAGCAAGGCGGAGGACCGCAACCTCTTCAAGGCCGCCATGCAGAACATCGGCCTGGACCTGCCGGCTTCCGACTTCGCCTACTCCCTGGAGGAAGCCGAGGCCATAGCAATGGTGCTTGGGTTCCCCCTGGTCATCAGGCCCTCCTTCACGCTCGGCGGAGGCGGTGGCGGACTGGTTTACGATATGGCCGAGCTGCTGGAGGTCGCGCGCCACGGCCTGGACCTGTCTCCCATCACCGAGATCCTGGTCGAGCGGTCGGTGAAGGGCTGGAAGGAGTACGAGCTGGAGGTGATGCGTGACAGGAAAGACAACGTGGTCATCGTCTGTCCTATCGAGAACTTCGATCCCATGGGTGTGCACACGGGCGACTCGATAACCGTCGCCCCCGCCCAGACGCTGACCGACGTCGAGTACCAGGTCCTGCGCGACGCCTCCATCGACATCATGCGCGAGATAGGGGTCGAGACCGGGGGCTCCAACATCCAGTTCGCGGTCGAGCCCGACCCCGGGCACATGGTGGTCATAGAGATGAACCCGCGGGTCAGCCGCTCCAGCGCGCTCGCGTCCAAGGCCACCGGGTTCCCCATTGCCAAGATAGCGGCCAAGCTCGCGGTCGGCTACACACTTGACGAGATACCGAACGACATCACCCGCGAGACCCCGGCGTGCTTCGAGCCGACGATCGACTACTGCGTGGTGAAGGTGCCCCGCTGGGCGTTCGAGAAATTCCCGGGCGCAGACCCGGTGCTCGGTACCAGGATGAAGTCGGTGGGCGAGGTGATGTCCATAGGGCGAACCTTCAAGGAGGCCCTGCAGAAGTCGGTCCGCTCGCTGGAGATAGACCGCTACTCACTCCGCGACCTGGACGACACCCCGGCCGAAGGCCTGCTTGACAGGCTCGAGGTCGCGAGCCACGACCGGCTGTTCCTCACCTACCGGGCGCTGCAGTGCGGCATCTCCATCGCCGACATCTACGAGCGCACCGGGATAGACCCCTGGTTCCTCGACAACATCCTGCAGATCGCCGAGATGGAGGAGACGCTATCCGGACATGACCTCGTATCCATAGACGACGGGCTGCTGGCCGAGGCCAAGCGCTACGGCTTCGCCGATCGCGAGCTCGGGCGCCTGCTGGGGGCGGATGAGCGGGAGGTCAGGTCGAAGCGCCTCGAGGCCGGAGTGGGCGTGGTGTTCAAGTCAGTAGACACCTGCGCCGCGGAGTTCGAGGCCTACACGCCCTACTACTACTCCACCTACGAGGATACCGACGAGGTCCGCGACACCGATCGCCCGAAGGTCATGATCCTGGGCAGCGGACCCAACCGCATAGGCCAGGGCATAGAGTTCGACTACTGCTGCGTCCACGCTTCGTTCGCCTGCCGGGAGATGGGCTACGAGACCATCATGGTCAACTGCAACCCGGAGACGGTCTCGACCGACTACGACACCTCCGACCGCCTGTACTTCGAGCCGCTCACCTTCGAGGATGTCATGAACATCGTCGAGAGGGAGAGGCCGATGGGGGTGATCGTGCAGCTGGGCGGCCAGACCCCGCTGAAGCTCGCCATCCCCCTGGAGCGTGCCGGCGTCCCGATCCTGGGCACCAGCCCGGCGGCCATCGACAGCGCCGAGGACCGCGAGCTGTTCGGCAACATGCTCAAGAAGCATGGCATCCAGCACCCCCCCGACGGCACCGCGACCTCGGAGCCGGAGGCCCTCGAGGCAGCCAACCGTATCGGGTACCCGGTGCTGGTGCGCCCTTCCTACGTGCTGGGCGGGCGCGCCATGGAGATCGTCTACACCGACGAGATGATGAAGCGCTACATCGAGACGGCGGTTATGGCTTCCTCCGAGCACCCGGTGCTGATAGACCGCTTCCTGGAGGACGCAAAGGAGATAGACGTGGACGCGCTCTGCGACGGCAAACGCGTCTTCATAGGGGCGATCATGGAGCACGTCGAGGAAGCGGGCATACACTCCGGCGACTCGGCCTGCGTGATCCCCCCGCCTTTCCTGGGCGGGGATGTGAAGGCCGTCATCAGGGACTACACCGAGCGGCTCGCCCTCGAGCTGGGCGTGTGCGGCCTGATCAACATCCAGTACGCGGTGAAGGACAACGAGGTGTACGTCCTGGAGGTGAACCCGCGCGCCAGCCGCACGGTGCCTTTCGTGAGCAAGTCCATCGGCATCCCGATGGCCAAGATGGCCACGCGCATCATGCTGGGCCAGACGCTGGACGAGCTGGGGCTGTTCGAGGAGAGGTTCGACCGACTCCGCCACGTCACGGTCAAGGAGGCGGTGCTCCCATTCGTGCGCTTCCCGGGCGCCGACACCGTGCTGGGCCCGGAGATGAAGTCCACCGGCGAGGTCATGGGCATCGACGACTACTCCGACGACTCCAGCACCGGCATCGGCATGGCGATGGTAAAGTCGCAGATAGCCAGCTACAACTACTTCCCCGTGGAGGGGACCGCCTTCGTGAGCATGCCGGACCCCAAGAAGGCCGATGGCACGTTCATCGCGCGGCGCCTCTCCGAGGAGGGCTTCCGCATCCTTGCCACCGAGGGGACCGCGGCCAGCATCAAGGCCGGCGGCATACCTGTCCACAGCGTGAGGAAGGTCGGGGAGGGGCACCCCGACGTGGTGGATCTCATAAGGGACGGCGAGATCGACCTGGTGATCAACGTGCCGGAAGGGCGAGGCAGCCGGGGGAGCGGCTACAAGATCCGCACAGCGGCCACAATGAGTGGAGTTCCCTGCATCACCACCATCCAGCTCGCCTCGATCTGCATCATGGGCATCACCGCCCTGCGGCGAAAGATGCAGGACGGCGGGGGAGCCGACATGGTAAAGAGCCTCCAGGAGTACCATGCGGAGCTGGAGAGATCACTTGCAGAGGCTGAGGGTGGCTGAGCACGGGCCGGCCCTCGTCCGGGCCGCGCTGGCCCGCCGCGAACGGGTCGGCACCCGCATCTGTTCGCTCGATTTCACGCCGGAGGAAGCAGGCGTCGCGGACCCGGCGCCGGGGCAGTTCTTCCACGTGGATTGCGGCGGAGGCAGGGAGCACCTCCTGCGAAGGCCGCTCAGCGTGATGGGCTACGACCCGGCACCCCAACCCGCGCTCATCTTCCTGGTGGAGGAGGTCGGTTGGGGGACTCGCCGCCTGTGCGCGATGGAACCCGGCGAGACCGTGAGCCTGCTGGGGCCGCTCGGCAGGGGCTTCGCGCTCCCGGTCGAAGGCCGCGCCCTCCTGGTCGCGGGGGGCATGGGCGTGGCACCTTTGCTCTACCTGGCGCGTACGCTACAGTCCAGGGGCCTGGAGTTCGACTTCATCGCCGGCTTCAAGGACACCGGGCAGTACTTCGCCGGGCTGGAGGAGTTGGAGACGGAGGTGTGTGTCTTTACCGAGGACGGGAGCGCGGGGCTACGGGGAAAGGCCTGCGACGGCCTGGGGGAGAGGCTGTCGGAGGGCGGCTACTCGTCTGTCTACACGTGCGGGCCCGAGGCGATGATGGATGAGGCGGCCCGGGTCTGCGAGGCCGCCGGCCTGCCCTGCCAGGTTTCCCTGGATTCGAGGATGGCATGCGGGCTGGGGGTCTGCAGGGGATGCGTCAAGCGTGGCGCGCGCGGCGCCAACCTCTGCGTCTGCAAGGACGGCCCGGTCTTCGACTCGACCGAGGTATTTGACAGACTTGAACGGCGGACTGAAGTCCGCCCCCAATAGGGGAAAGCTTTAGTCCACCCCCAATAGGAAATGCTTGGGCCGGGACTTCAGTCCCGGTAACGCAGAGTACAGAAAGAAGAACTAGTGACGGACATCAGCTTGAAGACGAACCTGGCAGGTATCGAGCTGGCCAACCCCGTCCTGCTCGCTTCCGGGACTGCGGGGTACGGGACGGAGCTGGAGGGCCTGCTCGACTTCTCGGTGCTGGGCGGGATCATACTCAAGTCCGTCACCGTCGAGCCCTGCGCGGGCAACGCCGAGCCGAGGATCTGGGAGACGACCGGCGGAATGCTCAACTCGATCGGCCTCGAGAACATCGGCGTCGAGGCACTCATAGCGGATGTACTGCCCTCGCTCGCGGATATCGGCATCCCGCTGATCGCCAGCATAGCCGGCGATACGGTCCGGGCCTTCGCGAGACTCGCGGCGAGGCTCGAGTCGACCGGGGCCGTAGCCGCCGTCGAGGTCAACGTGTCCTGCCCCAACGTGGAAAGAGGAGGGATCCAGTTCGGAGTCGATCCGAATGCGACCGCGGTAGTCACAACGTCGGTTCGGGAGAACTGCACGATGCCGGTCTTCGTGAAGCTGTCCGCGGCCGCCTCCGATCTTCCGGGGATAGCGGATGCCGCCTCCCGCGCGGGAGCCTCGGGCCTCTCGTTGATAAACACTGTGCCGGGCATGGCGATCGACCCGGTCAGCAGGAGCCCCAGGCTGGGAAACGTTACCGGTGGGCTTTCCGGGCCGGCGATCAAGCCCATCGCGCTCAAGGCCGTCTATGATTGCTTCAGGGCAACCGGGCTCCCCATATTAGGCGGGGGAGGGATCTACGACGCCGGCGACGTGATCGAGTTCCTCCTGGCGGGCGCGACCGCCGTCTCGATCGGGACGGCGACGTTCCAGGACCCTGCGCGCGCCACGAAGATCATCGAAGAGTTGCCGGACGCCGTGACCGCCGCCGGGGCGACAAAGACGGCCGAGCTGGTGGGGAGGCTGCGGACCCCACGCAATGCATCGAAAGGAAAGCGATAAGATGGCAAGAACCTTCGAGCCCGCTCTCAAGCCCCTGATACTCGCGCTGGACACGCCGGACCTCGACGCCGCCCGGCGGATCTCCGGGCGCGTCCGCGAGCAGGTGGACATAGTCAAGGTAGGCCTCCAGCTCTTCAGCGCCGAGGGGCGCGTGGCGATCGACCGACTGAAGCAGGACGGCTTCGAGGTGTTCCTCGACCTGAAGCTCATCGATATCCCCAACACGGTCGCGGCAGCCTGCCGGGCGCTCTGCGAGTACGAGCCTCTGATGCTCACCGTCCACACCATGGGCGGCCAGGAGATGATGCGGGCCGCAGCCGCCGCGGTGGCCGAGGAGTGTGGAGAGACGGGCCGAAGGAGGCCCCTGCTGATCGGTGTCACGGTCCTCACCAGCTTCGACCTGCTGACGCTGAAGAAAGTCGGCATCCCTGACTCGGTGGAGGATGAGGTCCTGAGGCTGGCCGTGCTCGCGCGGGACTCGGGGATGGACGGCCTGGTCACCTCGCCCCTGGAGACCCTGCCCGTCCGCCGCGAGGTCGGCGAGGAGATGCTGCTGGTGACGCCGGGTGTAAGGCCGAAGGGAGCGAAGAAGGACGACCAGAAGCGGGTGGCGAGCCCTCGTGAGGCCATGCGCGACGGGGCGGACTTCCTTGTCGTGGGCCGCCCCATCACGACCTCGGAGCAGCCTGCCGAGGTGGCCGCGTCCATGCTGGAGGAAGCAACCACCCGGACCACCGATTACTAGGAGACAGATGTCCGAGCAGAGCATACTCGAGGACCTCGCCGCGAGCGGTGCCCTGAGAAGAGGGCATTTCCGCCTGAGTAGCGGGCGCCACAGCAACACCTACGTCCAGTGCTCACAGCTGCTGAAGAACCCATCCAGGGCTGTTGACGCCGGCAGGATGCTGGCCGAACGTGTATCGAGAGAGGTGGGTGGTGTCGATGTCGTGCTCTCGCCGGCGTTGGGTGCGCTGCTCATCGGTTTCACAACCGCCCTGGCCCTGAACTGCGACATGCTGTTCGCCGAGAGGGTGGACGGCAGGATGTCCCTGCGCCGCGGCTTCGCGCTGGAACAGGGGATGCGGGTCCTGCTGGTCGAGGACGTGATAACCACCGGCGGCTCCATACTCGAGCTGGCGAGGCTGGTGGAGGAGGCGGGTGCGCGCGTCGCGGCGCTGGGGTGCATAGTCAACAGGGGCGGACTCACAGAACCGGGCTACCCGCCGGTATCCCTGGCGGAGGTCAAGGCCGACAGCTTCGCTCCCGAGGAGTGCCCGCTCTGCGCCCGGGGCGTGCCCCTGGACTCCCCGGGAAGCCGCTACAGCGGTTGAGTGCCTGTCCGTGAACGGACGATTCCTGATGAGGCGGCTCCTGGGGATCAGCTTCGCGGATTTCAGGGAATCGGTCGTTCCGCTATAATGCTCAGGGTCACCGCGGAGCAGGCTCGGCCCGCAATACCCCACAAAGGGATCGCAGGTGAGGCTCGTGGACAGTAGAGGAATGGTATTCGTGGTCGCGGGTCCTTCGGGTGCCGGCAAGGACACCCTCATAAAGAGGGCTCTACAGGTGGTACAATGCGCACGGCTCTCCATCTCGGCCACGACCAGAGCTCCCAGGGAGGGGGAGGAGCACGGGCGGGACTACCATTTTCTCACCGAGGAGGAGTTCGACCGGCTGGTGGCCGAAGAGGCCTTCCTGGAGTGGGCCAGGGTGTTTTCCGGCCGGTACGGAACGCTGTCGTCCGACGTGGAGAAGATGCGCGACGAAGGGATCGACGTCATCCTGGAGATAGACGTCCAGGGCGCCCTCCAGGTGAAGGATAAGCTGCCGGACGCCCGGTTCGTTTTCATAATGCCGCCCTCGCTGGAGGCCCTGGAGGAAAGGCTGCGGCGAAGGGGGCTGGACTCCGAGCCCGAGATAGGCAAGCGGCTCGGCATCGCCCCGAAGGAGATAGAGATAGGAAAAAGAGAGTTCGATGTTATCATTGTGAACGACGAGTTGGAGAAAGCGACCGAAGAGCTCGTAAGCGTGCTGAAGGGAGAGGGAGTCTGAATGGAAGAAAAGATGTCGATGATCAGCCCCAAGATCGAGGAGCTGCTCGCACATTCGGAGAACAAGTTCACCCTGGTGATCGAGTCGGCAAAGAGGGCGAGGCAGATAACGAACTTCCAGAGGCGGCTCGGTGAGGGGATGGGGGGTGTCGCGCCCATGAGGCTCGCGGACATCTCCAAGAAGCCGCTCACCAAGGCCCTGGAGGATATAGCCGAGGGAAACATCGAGTACGACCGCCCCACTGAGGATGACCTGGAGGAAGGCGAGTAGGCGGGGGTACCGATGGCCGGTCTCGAAGGCAAGAAGGTCCTCCTGGGGATATCCGGGGGGATAGCGGTCTATAAGGTCGCCGAGCTGGCGAGGCTCCTGGTGAAGTCCGGGGCGCAGGTCAAGGTCGTGATGACGGACTCCGCCCAGAAGTTCGTCACCGCGCTGACCTTCCGCACCCTGACCGGCAACCCGGTGGCCACCACCATGTGGGCCGATCCGTCGTCGCCGTACCCGCACATCTCCCTTTCCGAGGAGGCCGACATAATCGTGGTGGCCCCCGCCACCGCGAACATCATCGCCAAGATGGCGAACGGGATTGCGGATGACCTGCTCTCCACCACGCTGCTGGCCGCGCGCGGCACCGTGCTGGTCGCGCCGGCGATGAACACGCGCATGTACCTGCACCCGGCGACGGTCTCCAACCTCGCGCGCATCCGCGAGATGGGCGCGGTCGTGGTAGACGCATGCGAAGGTGACCTGGCCTGCGGGGACGAGGGAGCCGGCCGGATGGCCGAGCCGGCGGAAATCCTCGCGACGACAGAGCGTGAGGTGGAGCGCTCCAGCCTGCTGGCGGGCAGGACGGTCTTGATAACGGGCGGGCCTACCCGGGAGTACATCGACCCCGTGCGCTTCATCTCCAACCCCTCCACTGGACTGATGAGCCATGCCGTGGCGCGCGCCGCGGTCAGGCGGGGCGCGAGAGTAGTGCTGATATCGGGCCCGACCGGCCTCACCCCGCCACACGGAGTGGATGTGGTCGACGTCGTGAGCGCAGCGGAGATGAGAGACGCGGTGCTGGAGAGGCTTCGGGGCAGCGACGTCCTGGTGATGGCCGCGGCGGTGGCGGACTACCGGCCGGCCAGGCCATCCTCGAGCAAGATGAAGAAGAGCGAGGGCGTCCCGGCCCTCGAGCTGGAACCGACCGAGGACATCCTCAAGGAGGTGTCCGGGAAGAAGGGCTCTTGCCTCCTTGTCGGTTTCGCCGCGGAGACGGATGACGTGCTCGAGAACGCGCGCAAGAAGCTCGGCGAGAAGGGGCTGGACCTCATTGTAGCGAACAAGGTGGGAGAGCCGGGCTCGGGGTTCGGGACTCAAACCGACCTGGCGGCGATCATCAAGCGCGGAGGAGGAGAGCAGGCCCTGGAGCTAATGACTAAGACGGAGCTGGCCGACCGCCTGCTTGACGAGGTCGTCGGATTGCTGGCACTGGGCGGATAACGCCCGTTCGGGGGCACCGCGGACATTAAGTCGGCCTCGCATTTGGCCGAAGTAATAGTGGGCCGGGTGGCGAGAGGTGAAACATTGAAGAAGAATCTCTCCGGTATCGTGCATAACATATCGACCAACCCGTTCCAGACCTTCTCCAAGAAGCGCTCGGGCAACTCGGCCTTCCTGAGCTTCGACATCAACTTCGACCTGGTGGACGAGCACGGGGACGCTCACCACGTGTGGTTCCAGCGCTCGTTCCGCTTCCCGCCCCCGCTGGAGGACGGCGATCACATCGACCTGATCGGGAGAGACGGCCACTTCTTTGGCCTGATAGGCCGCAGCAACTTCTACGCCATACGCATAATCGACAAGGGCCGGGGAAAAGAGTACACTCCTTGGCGCAACAGGGGTTTGAAGAACGGGCCCGGCGACGGCCGCCCGGCCGACTCGCGGGCCCCCAACGAGCTTTCCGCCTAGCGGGAGCCGCCTTCACCCACCATCGTCGGAGTGGCGGAATTGGTAGACGCGCAAGGTTGAGGGCCTTGTGGGACGTAGTCCTGTGGGGGTTCGAGTCCCCCCTCCGACACCATCACGTAGCGTACGTAATGTCAAATGTCTCTCAGCTCTTCATCGTGATTCTTGAAACTCGTGTTGGGAAAATCGACCGGCTCTGTATAGCATTCAGTCAATCGATCCTTGTTCTCGATTCGACCCTGCTCCTCAACTCCTCCAGGACTTTTGAGTCGGGTGAGATTGTGACGTTGATCGCGTTGTTGGGACAGGCATTGGCACAGCAGCCGCAGCCGAAGCACAGATCGTTCATGACAGCTTTATCTTCCACAATGGATATGCCTTCCACGGGACAGACCGGCACGCAGGTGCCGCAGCCGTCGCACATGTCACATACTTCAACGCTCACCCCGTCCACGGGCAGAATGGTGTTCGGCCACGCGCCCTTGATATACTTCATGTTCTTCAGAAAATTGCAGCAGCATTCGCAGCAGAAGCACATGGTAAGAAAACGGTCGAACTTCTTCATCCGGAACAGCTTCGAGTCGACCATCAGGTGCCCTACCAGGGGAACAAGCCCCAGCTCCAACGCGTGATCGACATGCCTGGCCGCTTCCTCGGCAGAGACGGAACGGCCTACGGTCGGATGAAGGTCCCGGGCGCCCTCTCCCATGAATATCGTACCCACCTCAATCGGGAAGCTTTTACACTTGCCGCCCACACGACAAACGCATTCGGTGGCCAGGGCCCGGTAGCTCGCCCTGTTCAGGAAATCCATGATCACTTCACGGGTAGGTATCACGCTGGGCGGGATCTCAACCGTTTCTCCGACCGGAATGAATGAGGCCTGAAGACCGGTCTCCGAGTACTGACTTCTGAGAAGCCTGCGCATGATCGGATTCTTGACCGAGCGCTTCATCTTCTGGATCAGCGGCCAGTGCGAGACAATGTGATCAACCTGCTTCTTACTCCTGGACATCTCTGGACCCCTTCGCCTGATAACAAAACCGTCACACGCTGATATAAGTATCGCGCGATTGCCATAGTACCATGAGGAAGGCGACGGATATCGCTAGGCTCAGAACCGGGTGATCTCTCGCTGCTCTCGCGGGATCACCATTCTGCGGGTGTACTTGGGGTACCCGGGTATCAGCGCCACGTAGACCCGTCTCGACGAAGCGAGGCCAGCATCGGGTTGACTTTAGCGGGTCGCATGATAGCGAAATACATGAAATCCCCTGGCCAGCAGGTTCCCAGATCAATGCTTAGCGCCAGGGTCTCGATGTTGCGCAGCGCTAGCGTACAGTTCTCGACGCGGGTGGTTTCTCGCTTCTCCCCAGGCACAGATCATTGAAGGTCGGAACTCTGAATGCCATAGTCGGGGATGTGGCAACTCACCTCGACATGGCAAAGGAGCAGGTCCTCAAGCAGTTATTCTCCTGATTCTGATGGTCCCCTCGATCCTGTGGGGGGTTCGTTGTGTCGGGCCTCCGACACCAACTATCATGTGGCGTACGCAAAGTCAAACCAGAAGACCACCGCGCTCAATCATCGAACGCCCAGATTGACCAGCCCTTGGAACCAGCTGACTTCGACTATTTGCCGGCGCCCGCCCCGGTCTCTATATTGAACAGGTACCTGTCGAACCATTTGATGTCTTCGGCCAGCTTGCGCTTCTGGTGGGAACCCTGGATGGGATTGTGGCCCTCACCCGGGAATATGAACAACTCGACTGGACCTTTGCCGTACTTCTGGAGGCCCCGATACGCTATCCATGTCATTCCGGGAGGAACGTTTGTGTCTGCATCCCCCTGGTACATGACCACTGGTGTCTTGACGTCTCGTGCCTTGTAGAAAGGAGCCATCGAGGGATCCTTGTAAAGCCCGGGGTCCTCCACGGGGCTCGCCCCGAAATAGTACTCAGGAAGGACATACCCCTCGACGCCGGGACCCCAGAGCGACACCCACTCGTTTCCTCCCGCTCCGCAGGATGCGGCCTTGAAGCGCTGGTCCCCGGCTATAAGCGCGTGCGACAGGATCGAGCCGTTGGACCACCCGAGCGTTCCCAGGCGGTTCTCATCAACCATCCCCATATCCACGAGTCGGGAGATGCCGTTTTCGATGTCCTGGACAGGCAGTTCGTAGAACTTACCGTCGCGGATGGATCGGGCGAAGTCGAGGCCGTACTCGCTGCCTCCATGGTAGTTGGGTGCCAGAACGAACGCGCCCTTCTGAGCCATCAACTGGTACGGGTAAACCGCATACGTGTTGCTCGACCATTCCGCCAGGTCAACGTGGAAGGGGCCGCCGTGGATCATAAGCAGGAGCGGATACTTCTTACCCGGCTCGTATCCGCTCGGGTAGTAGAGGATGCCCTCAACGGGATCGCCCAGTGCTCCCTGCCAGGTTATGTTCTCGTGCCTGACGAACTCCTTGCCGGACCATCCGGGGTTGAGCTCTGTAAAACGCCTGGGGTTGGAGATGGTGCCGGAGGCGACGTCCGCGACGTACATCTGGGGAGGAACGCTCGGCGTCGAGTAGAGGTAACATATTCTCTTTCCGTCATGCGAGACGTCGAAGGTGAAGATGCTTCCCTGGTGCTCGCCCTGAACTGTTTTTCTGGTGAATGACTGTCCAGAACGAGTGTAGGATGCGAGCTTCGGGTTGCAGCCGTCCGCGAGCATCGCCATAAAACCATCGGCAGCCGGGAGCATGGCGGGCGAGCCGCCTGTCTGGGAATGGATTCCGCGGCTCCAGGCCAGGTCTATCTCATTCTCCGAGCCGGAACGGACGTCGAGCGCTTTCAGACGCGTCGTAGTCGCCACTACCACTTTGTCGGGCGTATAGTTGTCCTGTACCCATGCGGTGCTGGAATCGGAAGACCATGTGATGCCGGCTACCGACCTGATGTCCTTCAATACCCTTTGCGCGGTTCCGTTCGAAAGGTCCACGAGGTAGTTGAGGTTGGGTATCTTCTGGTAGTAGGTATCGTCTCCATCGGAGGCCCTGGTTTGAACGGTGAGGGCTTTGCCGCCGTCGGGCGAGACCCAGAAACTCGTTATCTGGTCATCATTACGTGAAAGCGGGGTAACATCACCCCCCGAGGCATTCACCTGGAAGAGACGGACCTTCTCATCCGACTCCAGTGTGACGTGGATGGTATCGTCCGCGTCCTCGCCACCGGTATCGTCCGCGGGGGCGGTAAAGACTATCATGGATGCGTCCCGCCAGGCATGCGCCTGTACGCCTCTCTTCACCGCTGAGACCTGGACTGGCTCGCCTCCGGTGGAGGGGACCGTGAACAACTGGTTGGTCCCGTCCGGGGATGAGTTGACGTAGGCGAAGGTGCTACCGTCCGGAGACCATTTGGGGAGCCCGGCGACCAGGCCGGCCGATGCCAGGATTCTCGTACTCTGAAGCGTGTCGAGGTCCGTGACGTACATCTCCCAGGTGGGGAGTTCCTCACCCGAGGTGTACTTGGCCTTGATCCACATCACGCGCGTGGCGTCCGGCGACATGAAAGGGCCTATCGGCAGGTCTGCGTACAGGATGTCATCGACCGTCAGCGTTTTGTCCGGTTGGATGGATGCCTGGGGTCTATTCGTCGGGTCCTTCAGCGCTGGCGCCGTGCCGCACCCGGCGGACGCGCCAAGTGCCAACATAAGCGCGACTAAAATGAAGTAGATCGGTTTGCGGAAGAATAATGTATTGATCACGCGGGCCCTTTCTTTCATGCGCTGCGCTGATGAAACACAGTATATGGCATCTTAACATCCTCCAAACTACACTGCCTGGATCGTCAAATATCTAGAAAGCTGGAAGCTTGGATAATCATGAAATGCACCCGGCCTGCACCACCGCTAACGGACGTTCATCCACTCCTCAAGCCGTGTGCAAAATATTGTGTCGGTCCTCCGACACCAAAAGTCACGCAGCGTACGCAGAGTCAATCGTCTGACGGGATCTACCCTTTCCAACATATATGGCTATTCAGCTATATATAAGCTAATATATAGCTACTGGAGGAAGGATGACTTCACTGGAAGTGGACAGAACAGCCGGGATGCAGGTCCCTATAGAGACCGGCTGGCTCCTCGCCTCGTGCATGGAAGCGCGCGGGAAGCAGGAGTTGTGGACCAGGCAGAAGCCCGAAGTCCTGAAGGCCTTGCGGGACCAGGCGATCGTACAGAGCGTAGAGTCTTCAAACAGGATCGAGGGTGTTACGGTCGACGCCCGACGCCTGAGGCCTCTTGTGCTGGGGAGCGCCAGGCCGCAGGACAGACCGGAGGAGGAAATCGCAGGGTACAAAAAAGCGCTCGACTGGATATTCACCAGCCGCGGGCCGATCGATGTATCGCTGAAGACTATACTGCGACTGCATTCACTCGCACAGGGGGGTATGTCCGGGGACGCGGGAAAATGGAAGAGCAAGGACAACGAGATCATCGAAATCAGATCGGACGGGGAGCGGGTGGTCCGTTTCGTACCGACAAGCGCCAAGGAGACCCCGGGGGCTGTTGAAAACCTGTGTCGAGAGTACGTGGAAGCGGCAGAGGGAAAGTCCCTTCCCGAACTCCTGCTGATCGGTGCCTTCGTTCTTGATTTCCTGTGTGTCCACCCTTTCAGGGACGGGAACGGCAGGGTGTCCCGCTTGCTGACCACACTGCTCCTTGAAAAGAACGGCTTCGTGGTCGCGCGATTCATCAGTCTCGAACGCCTCATCGAAGAGAACAGGGAGAGCTACTACAGGCGCCTCCACGAGAGTTCGCAGGGCTGGCATGAGTCCACCCACGACATAGTGCCATGGTGGAACTTCTTTCTCTTCATCATCGACCGCGCCTACCGTGAGTTCGCCGAAGCCGTCGAATCAAGAGAAGCCGGGCCAGGCAAGACTGAGCTGATCCGAGAAGTGGTAATTGGCACGGAAGGCGATTTCTCCCTTGCGGAAATCAAGGCACGACTTCCGTCGGTGAGCGAACAGCTCATCAGGAAAGTCCTTCAACAGTTGAAGGCAGAAGGCCGTCTGCGACTCACGGGTCACGGCAGGAGCGCAAGGTGGGAGAAGGTGGATTAACGAACGTCTATCCATTCCTCCATCCGTGTGAAAAATATTGTGTCGGTCCTCCAACAAGGCTTTCACAGAAGGGGCGACGTGTAGAAATCACATGGGTAATTATTCTTAGGACTGTGTTATTATTCCAGAGCCTATCTGGGGGTAATTGTGATTTCTACAACAACATTGCCAGGCAGTGTCTCGATGATCGGGGACGAGTCGGAACAGAAAACGTTTGGTAGAGATAAGACTGTATAGTCGGAGTCGCCGACTGAAGGACATGACCGCACACAGGGGGAACGAAATGGAAACTTGCCGTATCACCAAGCGGAAAGGCTTCAAGATTCGGGCAATCGCCGCCACCGTGATAGTAGTCGTAATCCTGGTCCTTCTGATGTCGCCGCTGCCGTCACAAGCAGCCGTCTTCATGCCCATCGACCAGCTGACCGCCGCTACAGGTACCAATAGTCAGCTCAATCCCGAGATAGCCGTCGACTCCAGAGGAAAAATACACATCGCCTGGGCGGGAATCCACCCGACCGACGGCGGGGCACAGCAGATATGGTACGCGGACAACACCTCGGGGGCCTGGTCCACCACCCAGTTGACCGCCGCCACCAGCGGTAACGATCAGGTTAGTCCCGAGATGGAAGTAGACTCGAACCGAAAATCGCACATCACCTGGGGGGGGAGTCCACCCGACTGACGGCGGGGCGCTGCAGATATGGTACGCGGACAACACCTCGGGGGCCTGGTCCACCACCCAGTTGACCTCCGCCACCAGCGGTAACGATCAGCAGTTACCCCACATAGCGGTCGATTCGAACGATGCTTCGGACATGACCTGGTATGGACCTGACCCCACCTCCGGTGGGCCTTTCCAGATATGGCAGACCGGAGCCGTTGGCCCGAAGGTCACCGGCGTGAATCCCGCAAGTGCAACCCCGGGTCAGGCGGCCCTGCCGGTAACGGTGATGGGGAGCGACTTCCAGAGCGGGGCGACCCTTACGCTCACCGGGCCTTGTACCATGGGACCGGTAGCCACCACGGGCTCGGGCGGCACTCTTAATGCGACGCTCGACCCTACGGGGAAGACTCCCGGGGATTATAAAGTCACGGTGACCAATCCCGACCTGATAAAGGGGAGCAAGGACAAAGCTTTCACCGTCAACGCTCCACCACCACCACCACCACCACCACCCACTCCAACGACCTGGTACCTCGCAGAGGGCACCAACGCCTGGGGCTTCTCCACTTACATCACCATAGAGAACCCCAACACTGACGCCGTCCATGCCAAGCTCACCTACATGGACCCCAACGCACCCGCAAGCGGCAAGGGCATAGTGGGGACCCGCACCATAGACCTCGCCCCACTCTCCCAGACGACCGTCTCCTCCTATGCCGACATAGGAGCGGTAGACTTCTCGACCAAGGTGGAGTGCACCGAGGGAAAGACCATAGCCGTTGACCGCACCATGTTCTGGACCGGGCCGGGGTACTCGCCCGACCAATCCGGCTACCATTCCTCGATAGGTACCACAACACCTTCAAAGACCTGGTACCTCGCCGAGGGCTCCAGCGCCTGGGGCTTCGAGACCTGGACGCTCGTGGAGAATCCCAACGACACCCAGGTCAACGTCACCCTCACCTACATGACCGAATCGGGACCGATCCCGGTAAACAAGACCGTTCCTGCCTACTCACGAGCCTCCTGCAACATGGCTGCAGACATAGGGGCTGCAGACGCCTCCATCAAGGTAACCTCCGATGTCGCTGTGGTGGCGGAGAGAAGCATGTACCGCAACAACCGACGCGAGGGCTCCTGCTCCATCGGTGCGACCACCCCGGCAACCGACTACTTCCTGGCCGAAGGTGCATGTGGCTACGACGTGGGCTTTTCCACATACGTGCTCATCCAGAACCCCAACGACTCCGATGTGGAGGTCACGCTGACCTATCAGACGCAGTCGGGACCCAAGCCTCAAGCCCCCTTCACCATGGGGGCCAACTCGAGAAGGACCGTGAGGGTGAACGACGCCCTGCCCCCCAACACCGACGTCTCTACCACAGTACACGGCTCGAAACCGATAATCGCCGAGCGCTCCATGTACTGGGGAGCGGATACACCCCTGGGTGAGGCCATGCACGCCTCGGTAGGACTTGACTCGGCCCACATAAGCTTCTACCTCCCCGACGGGCAGACCTCCGATGGCTTCGAGACCTGGACCCTGGTCCAGAATCCCAACCCGGGCGCGGTCACTGTCCGCATAACCTACCTTCCCCAGAACGGAGGGACCCCCATATCTTTCACCGATGAGATACCCCCGGGCACCCGCAGCACCTACTCGATGGCCGACAAGCTCACCTCGGGTAGAGCATCCATCAGGGTAGAGTCCCTGGACGGGGCAAGGCCGGTCATTGTCGAGCGCGCCATGTACTGGAACAGCCGAGGGGCTGGGACCGATACCATAGGGGGGTTCAGCGACTAGGGACAACGCTCGAAGAGAAGGAAACACGCCCGCCTTCCGGCGGGCGCTTCTTCTAACGGGCGTTCTCCAATGCAAAGGTTGCTAACACACGTTCCTAGAGCTGGATCCGCCCTTCAATCCTGTGGGGGTTAAAACGGGTCGGGCCTCCGACACCACCACTTGGCGTACGTAAAGTGGTGGTGTCTTCACGTAGAGATGATACTATTCTCACGAGATAGAGCATTTTTGCACACACCTCTCTACCGAGGAGCGCTACGTGGGGTTGTGGCGCATGCGAAGGAGTCTCTTAGGGGAAACCACTGCCCATCCATTGACCATGGGTAGCAAGGCTTACAAAGGAGGAAGCGAGATGCACGGAGGCAATCCCCGGCTCAAGGAACATCGTGCAGACAGATGGGTGGCAAAGGCCCTGGTACTGTCCGTCTTCGCGTGTCTGCTTGTGGCGCTGTTTCCGGGCACCGCGGGTGCGGCGTGGCCAACCCCTGTCCAGGTGGGATCTGCCGCCACGGGAACCAATCCTTGGTCGGCCTGCGCCCAGGGCGGTTACGCCTACGTGGTGAACTACGGCAGCAACACTCTGCATGTATTCGACGTCTCCGACCCCACCGCGCCCACCCAGGTCGGCTCTGCCGCCACGGGAGCTTATCCCAGGTCAGTCTGCGTCCAGGGCGGTTACGCCTACGTGGTCAACGAAGGGAGTGATTCACTGCAGGTCTTCGACGTCTCCGACCCCGCCAGTATTCCGCCCGCGGTCTGCTCTGCTGTCACGGACAACTATCCTTATTCAGTCTGCGTCCAGGGCGGTTACGCCTACGTGGTCAATGGGAGTGATTCGCTTCAGGTATTCGACGTCTCCGACCCCACCAGTAGTCCGCCCGCGGTCGGCTCTGCTGTCACGGGAGGCAGCCCTCTCTCAGTCTGCGTCCAGGGCGGTTACGCCTATGTGGTCAACTTTACCGGCAATAATCTACAGGTCTTCAACGTCTCGAATCCCGCTTCGCCCACCCTCTCTGGCCAGATAGGCACATTGATCTGGCCTACATCAGTCTGCGTCCAGGGCGGCTACGCCTACGTGGCTGATTCCGGTCATGGTGCGCTGCGGGTATTCGACGTCTCCGACCCCGCCGCCCCCACCCCGCTCGGTGCTGCCGACACGGAAGGCAGTCCCACATCAGTCTGTGTCCAGGGCGGTTACGCTTACGTGGTCAACGGTGGTAGTGAAACGCTGCAGGTATTCGACGTCTCCGACCCCGACTCGCCTTCCACGATCGGTTCTGCCGAAACAGATATCTTGCCTTATTCAGTCTGTGTCCAGAACGGTTATGCCTACGTAGTCAATTGCAACAGTAGTACGCTGCAGGTCTTCAACCTTACTAACCCCCCCGCACCCACGCAGGTAGGCTTTGCCGATACGGGAACCGAACCCGTCTCTGTCTGCGCCCAGGGCGGTTACGCCTATGTGGTCAACTACATCAGTAGAACGCTGCAGATTTTCGATGTCTCCGACCCCGCCTCGCCCGACCCGGTCGGCACTGTAGGCACAGGAAGCGGGCCCAAATCAGTCTGCGTCCAGGGCGGTTACGCCTACGTGGCCAACTATGACGGTAGAACGCTGCAGGTCTTCGACGTCTCCAACCCGGCCTCGCCTGTCCCGGTCGGCTCTCTAGCCACGGTTGGCCAACCCGACTCAGTCCACGTCCAGGGCGGTTACGCCTATGTCGTCAACATAGATGGCCCCTGGTTTCTCCAGGTCTTCGACGTCTCCGACCCCGCTTCGCCTGTCCCGGTCGGCTCTGTTGCCACGGGAAGCTATCCTCAGTCGGTCTACGTACAGGGCGGTTATGCCTACGTGACCAATTGGGATCACATGCTGGAGGTCTTCGACGTCTCCGACCCCGCCGCTCCCGTCTTCTCCGGCTCCGTTGGCACAGAAGGGCTCTATCCCACGTCGGGCTGCGTCCAGGGCGGCTATGCCTACCTGGTCAACGTCAATAGTCATACGCTCAAGGTCTTCGATGTCTCAAACCCCGCATCGCCCGCCCTGGTCGGCTCTGCCTATACGGGTGACTACACCAATCCAATGTCAGTCTGCGTCCAGGGCGGTCACGCTTACGTGGTCACTTATCAGGGTTGTATGCTGGAGGTCTTCGACGTCTCCGACCCCGCATCACCCACACTGACCTCCTCTGTTGGCACAGGGGGAGCCTGGCCTTACTCAGTCTGCGTCCAGGGCGGTTACGCATACGTGGTCAATTATCGTGCCAGCAATACGCTTACGGTCTTCGATCTGGCTACTACCTACGGCGTATCGGTGACACCCCCGACCGACGCTGAATCCGGCAACCCCAACACCAGTGTCAGCTACACCCTCAACGTGGCAAACACCGGCAACACCGCCGACACATTCAACTCCTCGGTGAGCGGCTCTCCTGCATGGACCACCACCGTTGACACGCCGACCCTCAACCTGGCGGCGGGTGCCAACCAGGATGTTACGGTCAACGTGGACATACCGGCGGGGGCCGCGGGCGGCGCCACCGATGAGGCTACGGTCACATACACTTCGGCAGGCGACGGCACCAAGAGCAACTCAAGCGATTTGACAACCACGGCCAACAACGTCTACGGCGTATCGGTGACACCCCCGACCGATGCCAAGTCGGCCAACCCGGGCACGACCGTCACCTACGCCCTGACCGTCACCAACAAGGGCAGCACCGCCGACACCTTCACTCCAGGCATCGGCGGCTCTCCCGCCTGGACAATAAAAGCCCCGACGGTCGACAACCTGGCGGCGGGTGCCAGCCGGGACGTCTCGGTCACCGTCGACATACCGGCGGAGGCCGCGGGCGGTGCCACCGATGAGGCAACGGTCACATACACCTCTGCGGGTGACGAGACCAGGAGCGACTCCAGCCAGCTGGACACCACGGCCAACAACCTCGTCGGCACTACCTGGTACCTCGCCGAGGGTTCCAACGCCTGGGGCTTCTCCACCTACATAACCCTTGAGAACCCGAACGACTCTGCCGTTAACGCCAGGCTCACCTACATGGCGCCGAACGCTCCTGCCTCAGGCAAGGGCATAGTGGGAACGCGCACCGTCACCCTGCCGCCCCTGTCTCAGACCACCGTCTCGTCCGAGCCGGATATCGGGCCGGTGGACTTCTCCACGAAGGTAGAGTCCCTGGAGGGGAAGACCATAGCGGTGGACCGCACCATGTTCTGGACCGGCGAGGGCTCCTCCTCCCCGGGCTACCACTCCTCGATAGGCACCGATACCCCCTCCAGGAGCTGGTACCTGCCGGAGGGCTCCTCAAAGTGGGGGTTTGAGACCTGGACGCTCGTCCAGAACCCGAATAATGAGGATGCGACGGTGACACTCATCTACATGGCAGAGGACAACTGGCAGAAGGTTCTGGCAAGGAATGTCCCGGCGAACGGCCGTATTGCTTACTCCATGGCGGCAGATATCGGGGAGCACGACTCCTCGGTGGAGGTAACCTCGGATCTGCCCGTGATAGCCGAGCGCTCCATGTACAGAAACAACCACCGCGAGGGCTCCTGCTCCATCGGTGCCACAACGCCTGCTGCCGACTACTTCCTGGCCGAAGGTGCATGCGGCTACGACGTGGGCTTCACCACCTACGTGCTGGTCCAGAACCCACAGGACTCCACCAACGACGTGACACTTACCTACCAGACCGCATCGGGTCCAGTAGCGGGGCCAACATTCACAATGGAGCCGAACACGCGCAAGACGGTCAAGGTGAACGACAATCTCCCGACTGATTCCGATGTCTCCACACTTGTGCACGGCTCGAAACCCCTGATAGCCGAGCGTGCCATATACTGGGACAACGGCACCGGTGAGGCGTTCCATGCCTCGGTCGGTCTTTCCGCTCCGCACACGACGTTCATGCTCCCGGACGGCCAGACCTCAGGCGGCTTCGAGACCTGGACGCTCATCGCCAACCCCAACCCGGGAGCGGTCACGGTACGCATAACCTACCTTCCACAGAACGGAGGGACCCCCGTCACCTTCACCGACGGGATACCCTCAAATATCCGGGCCACCTATAACATGGCGGACAAGTTCCCTTCAGGCCGCGCTTCGATACTGGTGCAGTCGCTAGACGGAGCCAGGCCAATCATGGTTGAGCGTGCCATGTACATGAATAACAGGGGAGGGGGCACCGACACCATCGGTGGGTTCAGCGACTAGAGGCAACGCCCAACAAAGAGGGAAACGCGCCCGCTCGCATGAGCGGGCGCTTACATTAACGGAAGTTTATCCAATATGACTTTGATGGAATGTGACTTGATATGATACTTTCCAGGGTAACAAAGCCGCAGCAACAATCCGGCGAGTACCAGTTCAGGGTGGCAGGTATTCATGGAGATGAACGGGGGGGCTTGCGCATGCTCT
>JAZDFZ010000060.1:0-19061 GCA_043807425.1 Actinomycetota bacterium | reverse complement strand
CACGCTCCTTCTCCTCGGGGGCGTTGTCGATGGACTCGAAGGAGCGGATCTCGACGTTCAGCCCCGTCTCGTTGAGGACCTTGGTGATGGCGGCCGTCAGCATGGTCTTGCCGTGGTCCACGTGACCTATGGTGCCCACGTTCACGTGCGGCTTGGTCCTCTCGAACTTCTCCTTGGCCATGGCGTCCTCCTAATGTCCCCTTACCCTGGCGATCACCTCGCGGGCGATTCCCGCGGGCACCTCATCGTACTTGAAGAAATCCATGTGGTAGGTGGCCCTGCCCTGGGTCAGCGAGCGCAGGTCTGTCGCGTACCCGAAGGTCTCGGCAAGCGGCACCAGTACCACAAGCAGCTGGCGCCCGGCCTCGTGCTCTATGTGCTCGATTCGCCCCCGGCGTCCGTTGACGTCGGAGATGACCTCCCCGACGTAGTCCTCGGGCACGCTTATCTCCATGCGCATAATGGGCTCCAGGAGCATCGGCTCGGCTCTCTTGACGGCTTCCTTGAACGCCATGGAGCCGGCGACCTTGAAGGCCAGCTCAGAGGAGTCGACCGGGTGGTGCGAGCCGTCCACCAGGTGCACCTCGAAGTCCACCAGCGGGTATCCGGCCAGCGGGCCGGCGGTCGCGGCCTCGGTTATGCCACGGTCGACGGCGGGTATGTACTCCTTGGGGACCTCCCCGCCGTGTATCTTGCTCTCGAACGAGTACCCCGAGCCCCTGCGGATCGGCGCCAGGTCGATGGCCACGTCCCCGTACTGGCCGCGGCCCCCGGTCTGCCGCACGAACCGGCCCCGCACCTTGTACGCGGGCTTCGTGATCGTCTCCCTGTAGGCGACCTGGGGCTTCCCGACGTTGGCGTCCACCTGGAACTCCCGCAGCAGGCGGTCCACTACGACCTCCAGGTGCAGCTCGCCCATCCCGCTGATAATGGTCTGCCCGCTCTCGTCGTCGTAGGCGACCCTGAAGGTCGGGTCCTCGTCGGAGAGGCGGGTCAGCGACTCGGAAAGCCTGTCCTGGTCGATCTTGGTCTTCGGTTCTATGGCCACCGAGATGACCGGCTCGGGAAAGCTCATCTGCTCCAGCAGCAGCGGGTGGCTGGGGTCGCACAGGGTATCCCCGGTGCTGGTCTTCTTGAGGCCGACCCCCGCCACGATGTCGCCGGCGCAGACGGTGTCGACGTCCTCGCGGTGGTTGTCGTGCATCCGCAGTATCCGCCCCACCCGCTCCTTCTGGCCCTTGCTCGAGTTGAGTATGAACGCGCCCGTCTTCAGGCTCCCCGAGTAGACTCGGAAGTAGGTGAGCTTGCCGACGTACGGGTCCGACATGATCTTGAAGGCCAGCGCGCTGAAAGGCGCGTCGTCCGCGGGGGGCCTGGTCTCGATCTCGCCGGTGTAGGGGTTCTCGCCCTCCACGGCGGGCACGTCCAGCGGCGACGGCAGGTAACGGGTCACCGCGTCAAGGAGCGGCTGTACCCCGCGGTTCTTCAGCGACGAGCCGCACAGCACCGGGACGATGCTGGCGTCCAGGGTACCCTTCCGGATGGCCCTGTGGATTATCTCCTCGTCGATCTCCTTGTTGTGGATGTACACCTCGAGCAGCTCGTCGTCGAACTCAGCGACAACCTCCAGCATTTCGTGCCGCGCCTCTTCGGCGCGGTCTCGCATGTCGGAGGGGATCTCCTCGTATCCCCACTCCTCGCCGAGCTCGTCGAACCAGGCGATCGACTTCATGGCCACCAGGTCTATCACCCCGGTGAACGTCTCCTCGAGCCCCACGGCTATCTGTACGGCGACCGGCCGGGCATCCAGGCGCTCCCTTATGCTGGTGAGCGAGCGCTCGAGATTCGCCCCGACCCTGTCCATCTTGTTCACGAAGCAGATGCGCGGGACCCTGTAGCGGTCCGCCTGCCTCCAGACCGTCTCGGACTGGGGTTCGACGCCCTCCACCGCATCAAAAATGGCCACCGCTCCGTCCAGCACTCGCAGTGACCTCTCGACCTCCATGGTAAAGTCCACGTGTCCGGGCGTATCTATTATGTTAATTCTAAAATCGCCCCACTGGCACGAAGTGGCGGCGCTGGTGATGGTGATCCCGCGCTCCTGCTCCTGGACCATCCAGTCCATCACCGCCGCGCCGTCATGCACCTCGCCCATCTTGTAGGTCTTGCCCGTGTAGTACAGGATGCGCTCGGTCGTGGTGGTCTTGCCCGCGTCTATGTGGGCCATGATGCCGATGTCCCGCACGTTCGCGAGCGGTAGATCGCGTTCCACCTTGCCGTTCGTTTCCCCGGCCAACGGACCTCTCTTCTTTGCGACCGTACTCTGCATATGCTCGATTACCACCGGTAATGCGCGAAAGCCTTGTTGGCTTCAGCCATCTTGTGGAGGTCTTCCTTCTTCTTCACCGCGGCGCCCGTCCGGCTTGCCGCGTCCAGTATCTCGCCCGCGAACCTCTCGGCCATCGTCTTCTCGCGCCTCGTGCGTGAGAAGGTGACGATCCAGCGCACCGCGAGGGTGCGGCTCCGGCGGCTCTTGACCTCGACCGGTACCTGGTAGGTGGCACCACCCACGCGGCGGGACCTGACCTCGAGCAGGGGCCGGACGTTCTCGACGGCCTTCTGCAGCACCTGCACCGGGTCGACGCCTTCCTTCTGCCCGATCACGTTCAGCGCTTCGTAGACCACCCGCTCGGCCACGCTCTTCTTGCCCCTGGTCATTATGCGGTTGATGAACTGCGTCACCAGCACGCTCCGGTAGACCGGGTCGGGGTCGATGGTCCTCTTTGAAGCGGGTCCTCTGCGGGGCATACTTGTCTCTCTTCCGGCCTACTTGACCTTCTTGGTGCCGTACTTGGAGCGGCCCTGCCTGCGATCGTCCACGCCGGCGGCGTCGAGCGCGCTGCGTACCACCTTGTAGCGCACGCCGGGTAGGTCCTTGACCCTGCCTCCGCGCACCAGCACGATGGAGTGCTCCTGAAGGTTGTGTCCCACACCCGGGATGTAGGCGGTTACCTCGATCTGGTTGGTCAGCCTCACGCGGCAGATCTTGCGAAGTGCTGAGTTGGGCTTCTTGGGGGTGGTCGTCTTGACCTGCGTGCAGACACCACGCCTCTGGGGGCAGCTCTGAAGGGCCGGGGCTGACGTCTTCTGCACCCGGCGCTTTCTGCCGTTTCGTACCAGTTGATTGATGGTCGGCACGACCCCGCCTCTCATGCCCTCCCTCCCTGCGGAAAGGCCGGCTTTCTATCTAATCGCACATCAAAAATGGCGCTGCTGCGCCGGAGAGTGAATGTACCATCACTCCACGTCAGTGTCAACTTCCTCCTCGTCGACGTCCCCGAAGTCGTCGCCGAATACCTGCGCGAGGCTGTCCATGTCGGTGAACTGCGGCTGCGGCTCGAGTGACACCTCGCCGGTATAGAGCGAGTCCCACTCCTCCCCCTTGGGCTTCACGTTTATCCTGCGGTAGCGCTTCATGCCCGAGCCCGTGGGGATGAGCTTTCCGATGATGACGTTCTCCTTGAGGCCCATCAGGTTGTCCACCTTGCCGGAGAGGGCCGCGTCGGTCAGCACGCGGGTGGTCTCCTGGAAGGAGGCCGCCGACAGGAACGAGTCGGTGGCCAGGCTGGCCTTGGTGATGCCCAGCAGGACCTCTTTGAACGTCGGGGGCTGCCCGCCGTCGGCCACCACAGAATCGGCCTCGACCTCGAACTGCATGTAGTCGACGAGCTGGCCGGGCAGGAAGTCGGAGTCGCCGGGCTCGCTGACGGTGACCCTCTTGAGCATCTGCCGCACGATTATCTCTATGTGCTTATCGTGGATGTCCACGCCCTGGTCCTTGTACACTTTCTGGACCTCGCTGACCAGGTACAGTTGTACCGACTCGCGGTCGAGTATCTCGAGCAGCTCCTTGGGGTCCGCCGACCCCTCGGTGAGCTGCTGGCCCGCGGCGACCTCGTCCCCGTCGCCCACCAGGAGCTTCTGGCTGGCCGGCGGCTCGAAGACGGGGTAGTCGAACGGCTCCATCTTGCCTGTCTTTTCGTTGAGCTTCTCGCCGTGCAGTATGACCTGGTGCTTGTTCTCGCCCTTGACGACCTCCGCGCGCCCCCGGCTGGGCGCCAGGTGGGCCAGCCCCTTGGGCTTGCGGGCCTCGAAGAGCTCGACGACCCTGGGGAGGCCGTGGGTGATATCGCGGCCGGCCCCCGTGTAGACGCCGCCGAAGTGGAAGGTCCTCATGGTCAGCTGGGTGCCCGGCTCCCCGATGGACTGGGCGGCCACTATCCCTACCGCCTCTCCGATGGGGGTCCTCTTGCCGCTGGCCATATTGCGGCCGTAGCACGAGGAGCACACGCCGTGCTTCGCCCGGCAGGTCAGCACCGAGCGTACCCTGACCTCCTCGATGCCCGCGTCCGCCAGCTTCCGGGCGATCTCCTTGTTGATCTCCACGTTGGCCTTGACGAGGGTGCTCCTGCCCGCCTTCAGGTCCTCCAGGACCAGGCGGCCCAGCAGGCTGGGGTTCAGCTCGCCATCCGCCATCACCCGGACCGGGATGCCCCGGTCGGTCTCGCAGTCTTCCTCGCGGACTATGACGTCCTGCGCCACGTCCACCAGGCGGCGGGTGAGGTAGCCGGAGTCGGCCGTCCGCAGGGCGGTGTCGGCCAGGCCCTTGCGGGCGCCGTGCGTGCTGATGAAGTACTCCAGCACCGAGAGGCCCTCGCGGAAGTTGGAGGTGATGGGGCTGGCGATGATGTCGCCCTTGGGATCCTCCACCAGGCCCTTCATCCCCGCCAGCTGCTTTATCTGCTTCAGGTCGCCGCGGGCGCCGGAGCGCGCCATCATGTAGATGGGATTGAAGTCGTCGAAGTTGTCCTCCATGTGCTTGGCGACCATGTCGGTGGCCCCATGCCACACGTCCACCACACGCTCGTGGCGCTCCTCCTCGGTGTAGAAGCCGTTACGGTAGCGCTCCTCGATGGACGCGACCTCGGTGTCGGCCTTGTCCAGGATATCCTGCTTGTCCGGGGGCACCTCGATGTCCTCCACGCCTATTGTGATCCCTGCGCGGGTGGAGTAGTGGAACCCGGTCTCCTTTATCTGGTCCAGGATCCGGACGATGACGTCGGACTCGTAGCGGTCCGCGACCATCTCCACGATCTCGGCGACCTCCTTCTTGCCCACCACCCGGTTCTGGTATGGGAAGTCATCGGGCAGCGCGCGGTTGAATACGAGGCGGCCCGCGGTGGTCTCCAGCATCTCGCCGTCGGAGGTGCGGACCTTGATCAACGCCTGCAGGTCCAGCCCGTGGTACTCCGTGGCCAGGATCGCGTAGTCCTCGTTGGGGAGCACCTTGCCCGTCCCCTTGGCGCCTTCCTTCACCGCCGTCAGGAACCAGCAGCC
Organism: Actinomycetota bacterium; assembly: GCA_043807425.1. GTDB lineage: Bacteria > Actinomycetota > Geothermincolia > Fen-727 > Anoxymicrobiaceae > JAHJCO01. Next base: position 13,664 of record JAZDFZ010000060.1, on the reverse strand, counting down.
AAGCACCATGTCCTGGGTCGGTGTCACGATGGGCTTGCCGTGGGCCGGCGAGAGTATGTTCTGCGCGGAGAGCATAAGGATACGCGCCTCCGCCTGCGCCTCGGCGGAGAGCGGCAGGTGGACCGCCATCTGGTCGCCGTCGAAGTCGGCGTTGAACGCCGTGCACACCAGCGGGTGGATTCGAATGGCCTTGCCCTCGACCAGCATGGGCTCGAAGGCCTGGATGCCCAGCCTGTGGAGCGTCGGCGCGCGGTTGAGCATCACCGGGTGCTCGTGGATGACCTTCTCCAGCACGTCCCAGACAATGGGGATCATGCGGTCTATCATGCGCTTGGCACCCTTTATGTTGTGCGCGAACCCCAGGTCCACCAGGCGCTTCATCACGAACGGCTTGAAAAGCTCCAGGGCCATCTGCTTGGGCAGGCCGCACTGGTGCAGCTTCAGCTCCGGTCCGACCACGATCACCGAGCGGCCCGAGTAGTCGACGCGCTTGCCCAGGAGGTTCTGGCGGAAACGGCCCTGCTTTCCCTTCAGCATGTCGGACAGCGACTTCAGGGGACGGTTGCCGGGGCCCGTCACCGGCCGGCCGCGCCTCCCGTTGTCGAAGAGGGCGTCCACGGCCTCCTGGAGCATGCGCTTCTCGTTGTTGACGATGATCTCGGGAGCGCCCAGCTCGTTCAGCCTGGTCAGGCGGTTGTTGCGGTTGATGACCCTTCTGTACAGATCGTTGAGGTCGCTGGTGGCGAAGCGGCCGCCGTCCAGCTGCACCATCGGTCGCAGGTCCGGGGGGATGACCGGGATGACGTCCATGATCATCGCCTCGGGCTTGTTGTAGGTTCTCAGGAACGAGGAGACGACCTTGAGCCGCTTGGACGCCTTGTTGCGCTTCTGACCCTGTGACTTGCGGATGGTCCAGCGCAGCTCCTCGGCCTCGAGACCGAGCTTGTTGGCCTCGTGGACGTCGGCGCCCTTGTCCTTGCCCGCGGTCTCCATCGCCTTCTCGATCTTGGCGCGCAGGTCGGGCACCTTCTCGTAGAGCTTCTTGATCTCGGTGAGGCGCTTCTTGTCCTCGGTCAGCTTCTTCTTGTCGCTGGCCTTCCCGGACTCCTTCTGCTTCTCGATCCTCTTGAGCTTGTCGTCGACCTCTTTCTCGGTCAGTCCGCCGGCCCTTATCTGGCCCCGGAGCTCGCACATCTGCACCATGAGCTCGATGGGGGCGTCCTTGCCGTCGAGGCGGGCGAAGATGTCGCGAAGCTCCTTGCGCTCCTTCACCTCGTCCGCTTTCTTCTCCTCGGGGGTCTTGGTCTTGTCTTCCTTCTCCTTGGCCTTTAGGCCCGAGAACTTGTCGTACTGCTGGTCCAGGGTTATGCGGGTATCCAGGTCGCGGAGCAGCTCGCGCACCGTTTCGGCCCCCATGCCGCCCGAGAAGTATTCGCCGTAACGCCCGGCGGGGATCTTCTTCTCCTTATTGCCGATGCCCCAGCGTTCCCGCAGGTCGCGGAACTTCTGATCGTCGTCCACCAGTTGCTTGGAACCGAGGGACTTGAAGTCCTCGAACAGCTCGCGCAGGTAGTCGATCTGCACCTGCAGGGCATCGGTGGCCTCGCCCTTCTCCTTCTCGATGGTCTCGGAGAGCTTGGCGGCCTTCTTCTCGTAGGCGGCGTTCTCCTTGCCGATCTTGCCGTCGTACTCCTTCTGGAGCGCCGCGATGCGCTCTTCCTTGGTCTTGGGGTACTCGGCGGCCTTCTTCTTGGACTCTTTCCCGATGGCCTTGACAGCCTTGTCGCGCTCAGCCTCGAGCTCCTTGACGCGCTTGTCGAGCTCGGCCTCCTCGACGGTCTTCTTCTCTCCCAGTCGGTCGTCGAGCTCCTGGTGCCTCTCGGCGAGCTCGGCCTCAATCTCGGCGATCTCCTCGTTGAGCTTGGATTCGAGGCTCTTGAGGTCCTTGTCGCGCTTGTCCTTCTTGACGTCCACGACGATGTAGGACGCGAAGTACAGCACACGCTCCAGGCTCTTGGAGGGCAGGTCCAGCAGGTAACCCATGCGTGAGGGCACGCCCTTGAAGAACCAGATGTGGGAGACCGGCGCGGCCAGCCGTATGTGACCCATGCGCTCGCGCCTCACCTTGGAGCGGGTCACCTCCACCCCGCAGCGCTCGCAGATCATGCCCTTGAAGCGGACACGCTTCTTGTACTTGCCGCACGAGCACTCCCAGTCACGGGTCGGGCCGAAGATCTTCTCGCAGAAGAGCCCGTCCTTCTCCGGCTTCAGCGTGCGGTAGTTGATTGTCTCGGGCTTCTTGACCTCGCCGTGGGACCATTCCTGGATCTCGGCGGCGGTTGCCAACCCTATTTTGAGGCTGCTGAACTCGTTTACGTCGAGCAACTCACTCCTCCTCGATGAGACTCTCGGTGATGACGTCGTCTTCCGTGCCGGAGAACGGCTGGTTGCGGGCCAGGTCGAAGCCCAGCTCCTCCGCGGTCCTGAAAACGTCCTCCTCCGCTTCCTGCAGCTCTATTGGCTGGTCGTTCTCATCGAGGACCTCGATGGCCAGCCCCAGTGACTGCATCTCCTTGACCAGGACTTTAAACGACTCGGGGATGCCCGGCTCCGGGATATTCTCGCCCTTTACAATCGCCTCGTAGACCTTGACGCGCCCGATCACGTCGTCGCTCTTCACGGTGAGCAGCTCCTGCAGGGCGTACGCGGCGCCGTACGCTTCGAGCGCCCACACCTCCATCTCGCCGAACCGCTGGCCCCCGAACTGGGCCTTGCCCCCCAGCGGCTGCTGGGTGACCAGGGAGTAGGGGCCCGTGGAGCGGGCGTGGATCTTGTCGTCTACAAGGTGGATGAGCTTCATCATGTAGATATAGCCCACGGTGACCTCGTTCTCGAACGGCTCGCCTGTGCGCCCGTCGTAGAGGATGGTCTTGCCGCTCTCGGGCAGCCCCGCCTTCTTCAGCGCGCCCAGGATGTCCTTCTCCCTGGCGCCGTCGAACACCGGGGTGGTCACGTAGTCCGGGCCGTCGGTCTCGAACCCCACGTGCGCCGCCCAGCCCAGGTGGGTCTCCAGTATCTGCCCGATGTTCATGCGGCTGGGGACGCCGAGGGGATTCAGTACCATGTCCACCGGGGTTCCGTCCTCGAGGAACGGCATGTCCTCGACGGGGAGGACCTTACTGATGACGCCCTTGTTGCCGTGGCGCCCCGCCAGCTTGTCACCCTCGCGTATCTTGCGCCGCTCGGCTACGTACACGCGGGCCATCTGGTTGACCCCCGGGGACAGCTCGTCGCCGGCCTCGCGGGAGAAGACCTTGACGCCCAGCACCTTGCCCGACTCCCCGTGGGGGACCTTGAGGCTGGTGTCGCGGACCTCGCGGGCCTTCTCGCCGAAGATGGCACGCAGCAGCTTCTCCTCGGCGGTGAGCTCGGTCTCGCCCTTCGGGGTGACCTTGCCCACCAGCACGTCACCCGCCTTAACCTTGGCACCGATGCGGATGATGCCCTCCTCGTCCAGGTCCTTGAGGACCTCCTCCTGGACGTTGGGGATGTCCGCGGTTATCTCCTCGTCGCCGAGCTTGGTGCTGCGGGCCTCGACCTCGTGCTCCTCTATGTGGATGGAGGTGAGGATGTCGTCTCGCACCAGGCGCTCGGAGACCACTATGGCGTCCTCGAAGTTGTAACCCTCCCAGGGCATGAACGCCACCAGAAGGTTGCGACCCAGGGAGAGCTCCCCCAGGTCGGTGCAGGGGCCGTCGCCGACCACCTGCCCGCGAACCACGTGCTCGCCCTCGTGGACGATGGGCCGCTGGTTGATGCAGGTGCCCTGGTTCGAGCGCCCGAACTTATGGAGGTTGTACTGGTCCTTCTTGCCGGTCTTGAGCTTGATCTCGATGCTCTCGGCGTCTACGTGGGTGACCGTGCCCGGGTTCCGGGCGCTTACCACGTCGCCGGTGTCCTTTGCGGCCCTGAACTCCATCCCGGTCGCCACAAGCGGTGTCTCCGGCTTGACCAGCGGGACCGCCTGGCGCTGCATGTTCGAGCCCATGAGGGCCCGGTTGGCGTCGTCGTGCTCGAGGAAAGGTATGAGCGCGGTGGCCACGCTCACCGTCTGACGCGGGGAGACGTCCATGTAGTCCACCACCTTGGCGTCGACCATGGAGACCTCCTCGCCCAGCTTCGAGGCGCGGCACAGCACGCGGTCGTTCTTGAACTTGCCGCTCTTGGTCAGCGGCGCGTTGGCCTGGGCTATGATGAAGTTGTCCTCCTCGCTGGCCGTCAGGTAGACGATCTTGTCGGAGACCACGCCTTTATCGACCTTGCGGTAAGGGCTCATGAGGAAGCCGAACTCGTTGATGCGCGCGTAGGTGGAGAGGTTGCCGATGAGCCCGATGTTGGGGCCCTCAGGCGTCTCGATGGGACACATGCGCCCGTAGTGGGAGGAGTGCACGTCGCGCACCTCGAACCCGGCCCGTTCGCGCGAGAGCCCTCCCGGCCCCAGGGCCGACAGGCGCCTCTTGTGGGTCAGCCCCGCCAGCGGGTTGGTCTGGTCCATGAACTGTGAGAGCTGGCTGGAGCCGAAGAACTCCTTTATGGCTGCCACCACGGGGCGGATGTTGATGAGGGTCTGGGGGGTGATGGAGTCGATGTCCTGGGTGGTCATGCGCTCCCGCACCACCCTCTCCATGCGCGAGAGGCCTATGCGTATCTGGTTCTGGATGAGCTCGCCGACGGTGCGGACGCGGCGGTTGCCGAAGTGGTCGATATCGTCGATCGTGCAGCACTTGCCCTTGCACTTGGGACACTCCGTCTCGATGACGGTGACCTCGTGGCCGCAGTTGGGGCACCTTCCCGCGTGCAGGTTCACGATGTAGCGGACCGAGGCCAGGATGTCCTCCTTGGTCAGCACGGTCTTGCTCAGGGGCACATTAAGGTCAAGCTTCTGGTTGAGCTTGTAACGCCCGACGCGTGCCAGGTCGTAACGGCGCTCGTTGAAGAAGAGGTTGTCGAGCAGGCCCTTGGCGCTCTCCACGGTTGGAGGCTCCCCCGGGCGCAGCTTCCTGTATATGTCTATCAGGGCCTCTTCCTTGCTGGTGGTGGAGTCCTTGCGCACAGTGGCCTGGATCGACTCGGCCCCTCCGAACAGCTCGACCAGGACGTCGTCCTCCTCGTAGCCCAGGGCCCGCAGCAGGACGCTGACCGGTTGGCGGCGCTTGCGGTCGATCCGGACACCAAGCGTGTCCTTCTTGTCGATCTCCAGCTCGAGCCAGGCGCCGCGGCTGGGGATGATCTTGCCGGTGTAGAGCGGCTTGTCGGTGTCCTTGTCTATCTCCAGGGAGAAGTAGACGCCCGGAGAGCGGACCAGCTGGCTCACCACGACCCGCTCGGTCCCGTTGAATATGAAGGTGCCCTTGTCAGTCATCAGGGGAAAGTCCCCCATGAAGACCGACTGCTCCTTGACCTCGCCGGTCTCCCGGTTGATGAGGCTCACGTCCACGAACAGGGGCGCGGCGTAGTTCATGTCCTTTTCTTTGCACTCCTCGACGTCGAACTTCGGATCGCCGAAGAAGTGTTGGCCGAACTCGACCGCCATGGTCCCCGTGAAATCCTCAATGGGGCTGATGTCCCGGAAGATCTCCTTCAGGCCGTCTCCCATGAACCACTCGAAGGAGTCCTTCTGGATGGCGATCAGGTCCGGGACGGGCAGCACCTCGGGTATCCTGGCGAACGTGGTACGTTTACGTCTGCTCTGGAGCGCAACTGACAAAAAGATCCCCTCCCAAGGTGATAGAACGGGCTATAATAGGGCCAATCAGCAAAATCCTCGCAACGATCAATAGCAGTAACTACGCAAACTTGTATATTATCAATACGGAAAGGCGTGGTCAATAGTCATCCGGGAACTTCTCTCCATATATTTCGTCCGCCCGGGGGCCCATCCGGCCCCGCGGTCGCGGCTGGAAACACGTCCCACGACATTATATACGTACCCGCGTCCCCATGTAAGACGAATGTCACCGAATTCCTGTTCCGGGGGTGGATCCTGCGAAAAATGACCCCAGGCCTCTAATTTCATCGAAATCGTGTCGATAAGATATCTGTTCGATGTGAAAAAGCGGGTCTGAGGTGATCTTCATGGGTCTGCGGCGAGGGGTTTCAAGGTGAGACTGGCAGTCATCTTCGGGACCAGGCCCGAGATAATCAAGCTTTCCGCCCTTGTCAAGCTGGCGGCCGAGGCTCCGGGTGTGGACCTGGAGATCGTCCACACCGGCCAGCACTACTCATACAGCCTCTCCGAGCGGTTCCTGGAGGACCTGGCCTTGCCCCACATACAGGTGGACATCGCGGTCGGCTCGATGGAACGGCTGGACCAGGTCCGCAAGATGGTCCACGGCCTGACCCCCGAGCTTCAGCGGGCTCGGCCCGACTTCGTGGTGGTCCAGGGGGATACCAACTCGACCCTGGCGGGGGCCATCACCGCCAGGAACCTGGGCGCCCGGGTGGCCCACGTCGAGGCGGGCCTGCGCTGCTTCGACACCCTGATGACCGAGGAGGTCAACCGGGTGGCGGTGGACCGCATCTCGGACGTCCTGTTCGCCCCCACGACGGTGTCGGTGCAGAACATGCTGGCCGAGGGGCACGACCGGGCGCGCATCCACATGGTCGGTAACACCGTGGTCGAGGTGGTCACCCTGGGCCTCGAGCACGCCGCGGCGCACTCTTCCATCGTCGACGACATGGGCCTGGAGCCCGAGGCCTACATCCTGGTCACCGCCCACCGGCAGGAGAACGTGGACGACGAGCCCCGCCTGCGCGACCTGGTAACGGCCCTGCAGCGAGTCGAGCTCCCCATGGTCTATCCCGTCCACCCCCGGACCATGGAGCGCATGGTGGAGTTCGAGCTGCTCCACGTGCTGGAGGCGATTCCCAACCTAACCCTCACCGACCCGCTGTCCTACTTCGACTTCCTGGAGCTCGCGCGCCAGAGCCGGATGCTCATCTCCGACTCGGGCGGCATCCAGGAGGAGTGCACCATCTTCAAGAAGCCCGTGGTGGTGGTGCGCGACTGCACGGAGCGCCCCGAGATCATGGGGGTATACGGCGACGTGGTCGGCAGCAACCCGCACGCCATCCTGGCGGCCGTCCAGCGCATCGACCGCGACTACGCCGACATCATCGCCGTGCTCCACCGCACCCCGACCCCCTACGGCGACGGCAAAGCCAGCGAACGCATCCTGGAAACCCTCGAGGCCCTCACGGACTGAGTCCCTTCTATTCTTCCCTCTCCCCCGGGGGGAGAGGGTCGGGGTGAGGGGGACCATCTCCGTTCTTCGGGTCCTACAAGAATCTGTGGGTGAATCCAGGGATGATTGCGCCGGTGTCAGACGTTTGCCTCCCAATATCAACAATAGTTGACTGACGAATCAACAACCACGCCAATCGCTCCAAATGCCCATATGAAACCCGATTGGCCGTTACTGGAGTTTCTTGTGTTGTTTACTTAGCAGAGATGCTTGTATTGTTAGGCAAACGTCTGACACCAGGTCCGCGGTGGCCAACAGGCGACGGCTCGGTCATCTGGAAGTGTCCATTAGATCAACCGGGTAAGGTCATCTCTCAGGAAATCCTCGATGGGAATCCCGCCGGCTCCGACGAGCAGCTTGTGCGAAGGAGAGTACTTCCCGGAGAAAGCGTCCATTCCGGGAAGAGCGCCGCGTTCCGCTCCACTTTTCACCTCGATAGCGACCAGCTTCTTCCCGGACTGCAGGATGAAGTCCACCTCCAGGTCCCCCTCTCGCCAGTAGAACAGCTCCAGGTTGCGATTGGCGGCGATGTCCAGCAGGTGGGCCCCTACCGCCGATTCGACCAGCCGTCCCCACCACGCTCTATCGCTCCTCACCTGGTCGAAAGAGGAACCCGACTGTGCGGAGATCAGCGCGGTGTTATAGACCTGCAGCTTCGGGCTGGAACCCCTCTTCCTGACCGCCTGGCCCGCGAACTTGCCGAGGCCCGCAAGGAAACCGACGCCGTCCAGCAGGTCCAGGTAGTGGGCCAGTGTTGTGGTATTGCCTGCGTCATGAAGTTGACCGAGCATCTTATGGTATGACAGGACCTGGCCCGAGTACTCGCAACCAAGTGCGAAGAGCCTCCTCAGAAGCGCCGGCTTGTCTACGCGGGTGAGCAGCAGGATGTCCCTGGATACCGTAGTCTCTATCAGCGAGTCCTGGATGTATCTCGCCCACCTTGCAGGTTCACCAACAAGCGGCGCCGCCCCGGGGTAACCGCCGAAAAACACGTACTTGTCGAGGTCCCACCCGAAGAAATCCTCGCATTCCGCGAATGACCAGTGGCCGGCCCGCACGGTCTCGAACCTGCCGGCCAGGCTCTCGGTGAGCCCCTTCTGTACCAGCAGTTGCGAAGACCCCAACAGGACCACTTTGAGCCTCAACCCGCTACGGGTGTCCTCATCCCACAGCCGCTTGACGACCTCAGGCCAGTCGCGCAGCTTCTGGATCTCGTCCAGCACGAGCAGGGCAGCCTTGCGCCCCGCAAGCGAGCGACCCGTCTCCCACTGTTGCTCGAGCCACGTCGTGTCCCTGAGCGAAGGCTGATCGGCGGATGCGTAATGCGACGGCAGGTCAATGCTCTCCAGGACCTGTCTGATCGCGGTGGTCTTGCCTACCTGACGAGGCCCATAGAGGACCTGAATGAAGCGGCGTGGCTCCTCGATGCGCTTGATGAGCTGTGCGTTGATGCCTCTCGTGAACAGGTTCGCCATCGCACCTCCCGGATGTCAGCCTCGAATCACTGGATTACTCAATGTATTGAGTAATTTTACTCAACATATTGAGTAAATTCAAGGGAACCCCCCACTCGAGTGCGGAGGCAGATGGTCCGAAGCCGCTTGGTATCCCTGCCAACGGCATTATGGGATTCGTGGAGCTTTGGCATCAAGCATGTCGAGCAAAGTATATACGTCATCCCTGGCAATGTGCCTGGGGTCAAGCGGGTACCAATCACCATAGCTGATCCAGAGGCTTTTGACGTCGATCCTGAGCTCGTCAGGATAAATCCCAAATGTCACAATCCTCCCCACTCTGTAGATGCCCAGCCATGACTCCAGCCGTGCCCTGTTATTAGTCCTGGCAATCTCCAGGCTGGGTACCAATACCGGTGTACGTGGGCCTCGCCTGGTGTAGACACGTGCGGTCTCTGTCTGGTTCGACAACTCGCATTTTCTCTCCATTGCCCAGGAATCGACGGTGGTCCAGATCTCGTCATCAACCGTAAACTCCCTTATCGTCCTGCCTGCCAACTTGTTTGTTCCACGCTTTGCAGCTCGAAGAAAGAACAGAAGAAACAATACTGCTATCCCTACGACCAGCAGCAAAACCACCGGTATGGCGACTTCTATTGCATCGACGAGCAGGACTGGCAGCAGAGTAGTCCCCCCTTGAGTAATCAGGCCGATTCTACACTAGTCCAGCGAAGACAATAGCATCAGCTAGACACGCCCACCCTGATCCTCCCCCATTGAGGGGGAGGGGAAAAGGTTCTGAGGATTGGGCGGGGATGGGGTCTTTTTCGAAGGCCTCCGCAGGTCGCCGGGAGGTTTGGTTGAGGCACGATGTGTCGCGGCCGAGGACAGCCGAGAAAAACGGCTCATCCCCGGGCCCCGCCAGTGACTTGAATCCTGCCTGACCCCGATCTCAGTCAACCAAAAACGGCGGAAGGGCGATGCCTTCCACCGTCTTTGCAGCGGGTTGGGCTGTTCTACTTGATCTCGACCGTGGCGCCCTCTTCCTCGAAGCGCGCCTTGATCTTCTCGGCCTCGTCCTTGGTGACGCCTTCCTTGACGGCCTTGGGCGCCTGGTCCACGACGTCCTTGGCCTCTTTCAGGCCGAGGTCGGTGAACTCGCGGAGGACCTTGATGACGGGGATCTTCTTCTCGCCGGGGGAGATCAGGACCACGTCGAAGGACACCTTCTCCTCCTCGGCCTCGGCCGCCTCGCCGCCGCCGGCTGCCGGGGCGGCCGCCATGGCGACCGGAGCGGCGGCGCTGACACCGAACTCCTCCTCCGCCATCTTGATGAACTCGGAGAGCTCGAGGACGGTCCAGCCCTTGATGGCCTCCAGCGCGTCCTGCGGGGTCATCTTTGCTGCTGCCACAACAATCACCTCTTCTGGGTCGGTCTTACGACTCTTGGTTATCGTTATCTTCAGGGCCTCGCGGCCCATCGTTCTCCTGCGGTTCAACCGCTTCTTCTGAGGCCGTTGCCACCGCAGGCCCTTCGGGCGGCTCGGGCTCAGCGGCGGCTTCCTCGGCCGCCTCCTCCACCTTCGCCTCCTCAGCCTCGGCTATCTCCTCGGCCTTCTCCGCTTCCGCCTCGGTCAGCGCCTCCGCCTTCGCCGCCTCGGCGACGGCGGGCTCCTCCTTTACCGGGGCGGGAGCCTCGGCCGGCTTCGTGTCGGCTACGGCCCGCATCAGGTACAGAAGCTTCCGGATGGGTCCGGCGGCTACTCCCACCAGCCCACTCAGGGGAGCGGCCACACTGCCGAGCAACTGGGACAGGAGCACATCGCGCGGCGGCAGGGTCGCGTACGTCTCCACCTGCTTCCCGTCGAGCACCCGGCCGGAGATCATCCCTCCCAGCAGGAAGAACTCCTGGCGCCCCCTGGAGTAGTCTTTGACCAGCCGGGCCACGCCCGCGGGCTCCTCGCCGGCGAAGATGATGGCCACGGGGCCGTCGATGACGGAGATGAGCCCCTCCTTGTCGGTCCCCTCGAGGGCTATCCTGGTCAGGGTGTTCTTCAGCACCCTCATCTGGGCACCGTTCTGGACGACCATGCCCCTGAACTCGTTTGCCTCAGCCACCCGCAGGCCCCGGTAACGCAGTACCAGGAAGGAGTCCGACTTGTCGAACCACTTCTTTATCTGCTTGACCTTCTCTTTTTTCTCGACGCTGGGCATCCTTACCCCCAAAAAGAAAAGCCTCGGCGGAGGCTCTTTCGGTTAAGCCTCGGCAGGTTTTCGATTAAGCCTTGCGGCGCCTGCTGTCTCAGGCCGGTCTATGCGATTGTAAGCCCCACGAATCTAGCAGACCCGCGCGGGGCTGTCAAAAGTCACCCCGTCGTAACGCTCTCGGGGATGAGGTCCCTTGTGACCGAGGTGTCCACGGGGACTCCCGGGCCCATGGTGCTGGAGAAGATGATCTTCCTCAGGTAGCGGCCCTTGGCCGCGGCGGGACGCGCCCTGATGAGCTCCTCGAGGATTGCGGCGTAGTTCTCCATCAGGTCCGCGGTGGAGAAGGAGGTCTTGCCAAGCGCCAGGTGGATGTTGGCCTGCTTGTCCACGCGGTACTCGATCTTGCCGCCCTTCGTGTCGCGGACCGCTTTCTCTATGTCGAAGGTGACCGTGCCGCTCTTGGGGTTGGGCATCAGGCCGCGCGGGCCCAGGATCTTGCCGAGCTTGCCCACCATGCTCATGACGTCAGGGGTGGCTATGGCGGCGTCGAACTCGGTCCAGCCGCCCCTTACCTTCTCGGCAAGGTCCTCCGCGCCCACGAAGTCGGCCCCGGCCTTCTCGGCCTCGGCCGCCTTGTCGCCCAGCGCAAAGACCGCGACCCTTACCGTCTTGCCTGTACCCTTGGGCAGCATCACCGTGCCGCGGACCATCTGGTCGGCGCGCCGGGGGTCCACCCCGAGCCGCACCGCGGCCTCGAACGTCTCGTCGAACTTCGTGTCGGCCATCTCCCTGACCAGCTCGGCCGCCTCGTACGGCGTATAGAGCTTGCCTTCCTCGATTCTAGAGGCCTTCTCGCTGTATCGGCGGCTTCTCTTCTGCATCTTCTTCTCCCAATCCGTTCTTCATTCCCGGCCTGAGAGGCCGGGCTCAAGTCGGGCTAGTCCCCGACTACCTCGAGCCCCATGCTTCGCGCCGTGCCCTCGATGATGCGCGTCGCGGCGTCGAGGTCGCTGGTGTTCAGGTCCGGCATCTTGAGCCTGGCAATGTCGCGTACCTTGTCGCGGCTGATCTGGCCGGCCGACTCCCGGTTGGGCTCGCCGCTCCCCTTCTCGATCGCGGCCGCCTCGATAAGAAGCCTGGCGGCCGGCGGGGTCTTCAGCACGAAGGTGAACGACCGGTCCTCGAACACCGTTATCTCCACGGGCACGATCTGCCCGAGCTTGTCCATGGTCTGGGCGTTGTAAGCCTTACAGAACTCCATGATGTTCACGCCGTGCTGCCCCAGGGCGGGGCCGACCGGCGGGGCCGGGTTGGCCTGGCCCGCGGGGATCTGCAGCTTGATTATGGTCATTACCTTCTTGGCCATCTCGCTATCCTCTCGCCTACAGCTTCTGCACCTGGTCGAAAGTGAGCTCCACGGGGGTCTCGCGCCCGAAGATGGAGACCAGCACCTTGAGCTTGCTCTGGTCCAGGCTGACCTCGCTGATGATGCCGGTGAAGTCCGCGAAGGGTCCCTCGACGACCTTCACGCCCTCGCCCTCGGCGAACTCCGCGGCGACCTTCGGCTTCTCGGCGGCCTGGCGCGCCAGCACTCGTTCCACCTCGTCGTCGGATATCGGGACGGGGCGGGCGCTGGTCCCCACGAACCCGGTCACGCCCGGCGTGTTACGCACTACGTACCAGGAGTCGTCATCCAGCTTCATGCGCACCAGCAGGTACCCGGGCAAGAGCTTCTTCTGGGAGAGCTGCTTCTTGCCCGACTTGTACTCCAGCACGTCCTCGGTCGGGACGACCACCTCGAAGATCTTGTCCTGCATGTGCATGGACTCGATGCGGTGCTCGAGGTTGTTCTTGACCTTGTTCTCGTATCCGGAGTAGGTGTGTACGACGTACCACCGTTCTCCTCTTCTAAGCATTTTTCCTCCGGCCTGTGTCTTGTCGCGTCAAGCGATGATGAGGTTCAGCAGCTTCGAGAGCACCAGGTCCAGCACCAGGATGAAGGTCGCCACTATGGTGACCGTCACCAGCACCACGATGGTGTAGTTTATCACCTCGTCCCGGCCGGGCCAGATGACCTTCTTCAGCTCTATCCTGACGTCCTTGAGGAACTGGACGACGGTCTTCCAGGCGCCCTTCTTCTCCGCCTTACGGTCGGCCTTCTTCTTGTCGGCCACCTTCTTCCGCTGGGCGATCTGCTTCTGCTTCTTACCGGACTGCAGGCTCCTGTCCTGCGCCCTTCGCAACTCCCTGTTCATAAGACTCTCCCGGTTGCGGCCGTGTCGGCCCCTCCGCCGGTGCTGGCAGGCCCGGAGGGACTCGAACCCCCAACCCCCGGTTTTGGAGACCGGTGCTCTGCCAGTTGAGCTACGGGCCTTCTTGTACTACTGCGGTACCGCTCAATCATGTACTAGCGGGTCTCGCGATGCAGCGTGTGCTTGCGGCACCACCTGCAGTACTTCTTCAGCTCGATCCGGTCGGGATCGTTGGTCTTGCTCTTCTTCGTTGTGTAGTTCCGTCGCTTGCACTCTGTGCAAGCCATTGTGACTGTTACTCTCATTTGTAGATCTTTATGACCCTCCCGGCGCCCACGGTGCGGCCTCCCTCGCGGATGGCGAAGCGGAGGCCCTCGTCCATGGCGACCGGGGTGATCAGCTCGACGTCCATCTCGGTGTTGTCACCGGGCATGACCATCTCCACG
>JAZDFZ010000059.1:0-50798 GCA_043807425.1 Actinomycetota bacterium | reverse complement strand
GGTGCCGGCCAACTCGCGGCGGACCTACAACATGACCGACCACGACATAGACGGCAGGGCGGCTGTCATAGTCACCTGCAGGACCGCGGGGAAGAAGATCATGAGCGAGCGCGCCATGTACTGGGACGGGCGCGCCGCGGGTACGGATACGATCGGCGGGTACGCGGACTGAGAGACACAAGAGGATTGACTCACGAGACTGGAGAGGTCATCCATTGACCCGCTCCAGGGAGGCAGCAACAATACTGAAACCCAGGACCATAAGGGTTGACGCGTCAACGATCTGCCAGCTCAAGTGCCCGGTCTGCCCGAACGCGCAGCGGCTTTATGAGCAGGTGGTTGTGGGCTACGGCTACCTGAGGGAGAGCGACTTCCGCAGCCTGCTGGATGACAATCCCTGGATATCCGAGATCGAACTGGCCAACAGCGGGGAGGTGTTCCTCAACCCGGACCTGCTCGGCATCATGGAGTACGCTCACCGGAAGGACGTCATCCTGACCATCAACAGCGGTGCGAATCTCAACACGGTCAGGCCCGAGGTACTGGACGGATTGGTCAGGTACCGAGTGCGGAGCGTGGCCTGCGCGCTGGATGGCACCTGCAACGAGACTTACACGAAGTACCGCGTCAACGGCGACTTCGACACGGTGCTGGAAAACGTCAAGACGATCATCGACCTGAAGAAGCGGTACGGCTCGAAGTACCCGTTACTGCGCTGGCAGTTCATAGTCTTCGGGCACAACGAGCATGAGATACCGGTTGCGAGAAGGATGGCCGAAGAACTGGGAATGGAGTTCGACCCTCGCTTCAACTGCGACCCCGGATTCTCACCGATCAGGGACGAACCATTGGTCAGACGGGAGATCGGGGCGGCTGGTGTCGAGGAATTCAGGCGCGTCAAAGGCGACAACTATGGTCACGCCGTCTGTTACCAGTTGTGGGACGCCCCCCAGGTCAACTGGGACGGTACCATGCTCGGATGTTGCCTGAACATATCCACCGACTTTGGAAACGTGTTCCGTGAAGGGCTGCTCACGGTCCTTAACAGCGAAAAGATGACTCGTGCCAGGGAGATGCTGACCGGCGTATGCGGTCCGAGCCCGGATCTCTGGTGCTCGTCGTGTCCGCAGTATGAGTACCGGCGATCAAGGGATTGGTGGATCAGCCGCGGATCGTATCACAGAGCCATGCGTTACTGTTACGAGAACATCCGTCTACCGTATTCAGTCAAGCTGTCGGCCTACCGTGTCCTTAAGGGACCTTACGGGTTGCCTCCGATATTCTGAACGTCTCGGGAAAATGGACCGCAGCACATGCAGCTCCGCGTCATAACTGTGGCACACGACCTCCAGCACTACTTCCTGGTCCCTTGGCAGTTGGTGCCCCCGCATTTCTCCTCCGGCGCGGCGTTCTGTATCATGACGGTCTTGAGGTAACATGGTGGAAAAGGACCGAATGCCGAGGCCCATATCATGGCATCTCAACTGAAACCCAGGACCATAAGGCTCGACGCATCGTCGATCTGCCAGCTCAAGTGCCCATCCTGCCCGAACGCGCAGAGGATATACGAACAGTCCGTCGTCGGGTACGGGTACCTGAAAGAGAGTGCCTTTCGAGACCTCCTCGACGACAATCCCTGGATCTCCGAGATCGAGCTGGCCAACAGCGGGGAGGTGTTCCTCAACCCGGACCTGCTCGGCATCATGAAGTACGCCCACCGGAAGGGCGTGATCCTCACCCTGAACAGCGGGACCAACCTCAACACGATAAGGCCCGAGGTACTGGAGGGGCTGGTCAAGTACCGGGTTCGTAGCATGGCCTGCGCGCTGGACGGCACCTGTAACGAGACCTACACGAAGTACCGCGTCAACGGGGATTTCGACACCGTCCTGGACAACGTGAAGACGATACTCGCTCTCAAGAAGAAGTACCGGTCCAGGTACCCCCTGCTCCGATGGCAGTTCATCATCTTCGGCCACAACGAGCATGAGATACCTGTGGCCAGGAGGATGGCCGAAGACCTGGGAATGGAGTTCGAGCTGCGGCTCAACTGCGACCCGGGATTCTCGCCGGTCCACAACGAAACGCTGGTCAGGAAAGAGCTGGGCGTCGCGAATCGAGAGGAGTACCGCCGGCTGAAAGGTGTCGACTACGCCTACACCGCGTGCTACCAGCTGTGGGACGCCCCCCAGGTGAACTGGGATGGGACCATGCTGGGGTGCTGCATGAACATCTTCACCGACTTCGGAAACGTGTTCCACGAAGGCCTCCTCCCTGTTCTGAACGGTGAGGTGATGGGGCACGCAAGGGCGATGCTTTCCGGTGTGGAGGGACCGAGCCCCGATATCTGGTGCTCGTCTTGTCCGCTGTACCAGGACCTTCAATCGAGCGGAAGGTGGATCAAGCGGAGCTTGTATCACAAGGCATTGCGTTCATCCTATGAGAAGCTCAGGCTGCCTTACCACGCAAAGCTGGTAGCCTACCGCTTTCTGAAGGGTCCGAACAGGTTGCCTCCGATCATCTGAGTGTCAGCCCTGTCGGGGGCGCCCGCTCGAGTCTGTACCCGTCGCACCCCGGATCAGGGGCCGTACGAACTCCAGCACCTTCTTGTTGGGATGGATGCGGTCCGCCACGTACTCAGGCCTCATGAACCCGTCGGCATCCGCGATCCTGGAGTGGATGTCGATGTACGGGTATCCGTGTACCCGGCAGTGCTCCCCCAGCCGCTCGTTGAACTCGCTGTAGATGTAGCTGCGCGTGCCCGGGGCCGCGTAATACCGCGAGTCGAACAGGTTCTCGTTGCCCGCCCTGACCGGCGCCGGAACCCCGTACACGTAGAGGTCGAACCCCATGCCCTTCAGCATCTCCAGCACCTCGCCATAGCTCGAGACCGTCGAGCCGATGAGGTCGTCGATGCTGCTCTCTCCCCCGCTCTCCATGTGTTTATCGTAGATGTGGATGCGACAGTCGATCTCACCGAAGACCATCACGATTGAGTCCCTGTCCCCGTCGACGTACCTGACGGTCTTCATGAGACGCTCGCGTGACTTAGTCATGCTCTTTTCCTTCCTGAGGTTGTAGGCGGTGGCGCGGCCCAGCCGGTGCACCACGAACGGCTCCTCACCCTTGAACACCTTGGCGTGGCTGTCCCCGATCACGTGGACCACCGGCTTCCGAAGGATCCTCGAGCGGAACAGGGCGTGGATTATGCTCGCCCGCAGGGCTGCCCCTCGCAGCGCCGTGGCCAGGCGCGGATGGCTGTTTATCCACCTGTTCACCCGCAGGCGGACTATGGCGGCAAGCTCTATTGTGCGGTTCGAACTGTTCATTCCATCTCACGACCGCGGTCGGAACCGGGGATCAATACGATTTCTGTATTATAATCTGCGAATCACGACAGCGGTTTATCAAGGGGTGGGTTCTTGAATAGGGTAGTCCTGGAGTGGATCGGCAAGGCCACTGAAGAGCACGAGTTCCTGGAACCCATCGTAGAGTTCGGTGCTTTCCAGGTGGAGGGCCAGGAGGACGTCGCCAATATGCGGCGTTTCTTCCCGGGTAAGGAGTACGTCGGCTGCGATCTGGAGCCCGGACCCGGGGTAGACAGGATTGAAAACATCGAGCATAGCACCTTCGCCCCCGGCAGTGTGGGAACGGTCCTTGCCCTCGAGACCCTGGAGCATGTACGTCTTCCGTGGGAAGCCGCCAGGGAGATCTTTCGGATCCTCAAGCCGGGTGGGACGGCGTTAATCTCCATACCTTTCAACTTCGCCATCCACTGCCACCCCGACGACTACTGGCGCATGACTGCCAGCGGTCTGACCGCGCTGCTCGAGAACGCGGGATTCCGCGATATCGACGTCTCCGACAGCGGAGAGGACGTACAATGGGACCTCTTCTGGGACCGACCCGAGGATCGGCCGGCTGACCCGGATCGCCCGGTGACGGACACCAGGCATTTCCCGTTCAGCTGCTTCGCGGTGGCGATCAAGCCGCTGCCTCAGGATGTGGAAGCCGCCGCGCGGGTGGTCAAAGCCCCGATTCCGACCCGGCCGCTGCTCGAGGTGACGCCTTCTGAGGAGTTCGCCGGGACACTACCCATCATCATGGTCCTCTACCATAGGGAACAGGACACCAGGAAGGTCCTCGAGCGGCTCGACCGCGTGACCGACGGCTACAGCCTTATCCTCGTCGATAACGGCTTCGACGACACCGACTACATCAAGAGCCTGGGAGCAGCCGGCTACGTGAAAAACTCCGAGAACGAGGGAATCCCCCGGGCCATCAACCAGGGTCTCGAGCTGGCCGATGGCAGGTACGTGGCCGTCATGCACAACGACCTGTTCATATACGACGAGGGATGGCTACAGCACATAATCGAGTTCATGGAACGCAGGCCCGACGTGGGCATCGTGGGGCTGGCGGGCCGTCATACAATCAAGGAGGACGGCAGCCTGGACGAAGAGACCCTCGTCGTGACGCTCCCCGAGTACGAGGAGGTCTACGGACCCACCTGGCGCTTCACCGAGGTCGCAACCATCGACGGCATCTGCTTCGTCATGCGCAACATAGGCCTCCGCCTCGACGAGTCCATGGGCCCACTTCATTACTACGACCTGGATATTTCCATGCAGTACGCCGAGGCAGGATACAGGCTCTACTGCGCCAACGTCGAGTGCCGACACGGGCGTGAGGAGTACCTCAAAGCGGGTGGCGAGATGGCGGCCCTGACCACCGGTACGGATACCGATGAGGCGTTCCTGGAGGCGAGGGAGAGCTTTCTCTGGAAATGGGGCGACGCCCTCCCCATCACCAGGGGATTTGTCGACGAGCGCTACTTCTACCACCGTCACGACGATATGGTCGAACGGCTCCATTCCCTCAGAGACGAGTACCTGAAACTCGAGGAGTACGCTGAGAACGTCCTTCAGGTCGAATGCCGCGACAAGACCGAGGAGATAGAGCGCGCCAAGGAGTACGTGTCACTCCTGGAAACCGAGCACGCGAAGCAGATGGAGGCGCACCTGAGGTACGAGAAAGCGTACGGGGAGCTCGAGGAGCGCTACCTGCTGCTGGCACGCGAGGCCGAGGTCCGGCCTGCTGCCGATGATCTTGCGCCGGGCGCGTCCGGCCTCGAAAGGCTTGGCTTCTACCTTCGAACCGAGGGGCGGTGGCCACCCTGAAGCGGTCTCTGAAGAAGGTGTTCCGGCGAAGGGCCGGGGCATGACCGCACGCGAGCCACCCGCGAGGTGATCCACCACACATGGGCTCTAGAACCGGAAAAACGATACTGATAGGCCTGGACGGGGCGAGCCTGGACCTGCTGCTTCCGCTGGTCGAGGCGGGTCAGCTACCCGGCATCGCCAGGATCGTCTCCGGGGGCAGCTATGGACGGCTCGAGAGCGTCGTACCTCCTATCACCTTCCCCGCGTGGACCTCGCTGTGCACGGGGGTCGGACCGGGGACTCACGGGATCTTCAGCTTCGTCAAGGTGGACCGGGACCACCGGGCGACCCTCCTTTGCTCCCGGGACAAGCGCGCTCCCGAGATATGGGACTACCTCGCCGACAGGGAAGTCATCAGCGCGCATATGCCGCTCACATTCCCACCATCCCCCATCAACGGGTTGATGGTCTCCGACCTTCGACCGTCCGGCGACGCGCCTTATGCCGAGCCACCCACGGCCATGGAAGAGATCGAAAGGCTCTTCCCCGGCTACGAGTTCGACGTGGACCTCTTCGAGTACGAGGGCAGAGAACCCGAGCTCAAGGAGAAGATACGCGAGGTCCTTGAGGGCAAGACCCGCTTTCTCGATTACCTGCTTGGATTGGACTGTGACCTGTTCAGCTTCGTGTTCCTGGATACGGACCGCGCGCAACACATCTTCTGGGGCGACGAGTTCGTAGTCGAGGTCTACCGCACCATAGACGAGAAGATCTCTCAGCTCGTCGACCTGGCGGACAGTGAAGGCTACAACCTCGTCCTGGTCTCCGACCACGGGTGCTCCGACTGGAACCGTTCCATCTACCTCTACGACTTCCTCGAGGGGATCGGGGTCCTCGAGCTGGACGAGACCGGAAAGGCTCCTGACTGGCCGAGGACCAGGGCTTTCTGCCTCGACATCGGCGGCTGTATCTACATCAACGACGACTCCCGGTACAGCGACTCTGCCGTCCGCGACGGCGAGGTCGAGAGCCTGAAGAAGAGGATAGCCGCGGAACTCCTCTCCCTTAGGGATGCGGACGGTAGCCCGCTGGTCCAGGCCGTCTTCGACGCTGCCGAGGTGTTCGAGGGCTCCTGCCGCCGGTCCGCCCCCGACCTGGCGTTCATCCCGGTCGATGGGTGCGGAATGCATCTGGGAGGCGGGGCCGGGAAAGTGACCGGACCCGAGGACTACTTCAAGGGCGCACACTGGGCGAACCGGGATGGGATATTCATGGCGTATGGCCCTGGTATCAAACAGGCGGCCGACCTGCGGCTGAGCATCCTTGACGTGACCCCCACACTCTTGCACATGATGGGAGAGCCCGTTCCCCTCGAGATGGAAGGGACCATCGCCGTCGAGATACTCGAGAAGAGGGTGAAGCCTCGCTTCGTCAGCGCACGGGAGCACTTCGCCATCAAGCAGGTTGTACGTTCGATATCTATGGAGCCCGACGCCCCGGACTCCTCCGTTTCCGACGTGCTTGCCGCGCTGGAGGCGGAGCTTGCCGGCGTCCGTGAGTACGTCCGGACGCTCCTGGCACACGTCCAGGTGCTGGAGGACCAGATCTCGCTCATGAGCGCGGAGATGGAACAGACGACCACGTATGCGCGTGACCTGGAGAGGCGGGTCTACGATCTGAGCGAACCTGAGACCGGGGCATCAAAGAAGGCATCTGTACCGAGTGACGTTTCAATTCTGGAAAAGGTCGGATTCCACATCAGGACCGAGGGTCTTCCGGTCACGCTCAAGCGCGTGGTGCGGAAGCTTTTCAGGCGCTAGATATACTCCGGGACCCAGCCCTGGAGGCGGCGGATGGACTCGGAGACCTCCTTCTCCAGCATATCCTCGGCCTTCTGCCCCTCGGGGCTGGAGAGTATCTGCCGGAAGCGTCCCTGTATCTCGAGGTAGTCCTTCACGGGGCGCTTTTTCACCTTGCCCTCCAGGATGCGCTTGGTGGCGGCGGTGAAGCGGGTCTCGCCGTCCTCGTGCTCGTAGAGCAGCCACATGCCGCTCTGAACGGCCATGCGACTCACCGCTATCATCTGGCTTGAGGGGAACTTCCAGCCCGGCGGGCAGGGGGCGAGCATCTCGATGTACTTGGTGCCCCGTATCTCCTTGGCCTTGAGCATCTTCTGGTAGAAGTCCAGGGGATAGGCCAGCGAGGCCGTGGCCACGTAGGGGATCCGGTGGGCGATCATTATCTGGGCGATGTCCTTGCGGTGCTGCGCCTTGCCGCCAGGCGTGGTGGTGGTCCAGGCGCCGAGCGGGGTCGCTCCGCTTCGCTGCGTGCCGGTGTTCGAGTACATCTCGTTGTTGTAGCAGACGTAGATGAAGTCGGTCTCGCGCTCGGCCGCACCTGAGAGCGACTGGATGCCTATGTCGTAAGTCCCCCCGTCACCGGCCCAGACCAGCACGTTCGGCTCCTCGGCCAGCTCTCCGCGCTTCACCAGCGCCTTCACCGCGGCGGATACGCCGCTGGCGCTGGCGCCCCCCGTCGCGAAGGCGACGTTCATCAGTGGGAGGTTGATGGCCGACAGCGGGTAGGAGCCCTGTAGCACCGAGGTGCAGGACGCCACCACCAGCAATATCGTGTCCTTCCCGAGCGCCTTGAACGCTATGCGCAGCGCCAGCGAGGACGGGCAGCCCTGGCAGGCCGTGCTCCCCGCCAGGAACAGCTCCTCCTCGGGCAGGTCCTTGAAGCTGACCATTTACATCCAATCCTTCTGGAGGGGATGACACCCCCACCCTGACCCTCCCCCCTCAAGGGGGAGGGGATCAACGAACACCCCCGGGCTGAGAGCCCGGGCTCAATCGTATTGTTATGAGTTGAAGAGCTTGTCGAACTCGGCGAGCATCTCCCTGGTTATCTCGTGGGCGCGCGTGATGTGCGAGTCACCCCAGGTCACCTCGTCCGCCTCGCCCCTGAACGCCCTCTCGGCCGCCTCCCTGATCTGCTCGTAGGTCACGTCGCGACCTCCCAACCCAACGATCAGGTTTGACGATGGAACGTCCGCGTGCCCGTAGAGGGCGGCCTTGACCTCGCTGTACAGCGCTCCCTCCATGCCGTACGAGAAGTCCCGGTCTATCACCATGAGCCCTGAGCGACCCGAGCACAGCGACCTCAGCTCGTCGATCGGGAACGGCCTGAAGAACCTCACCCGCAGCAGGCCCACCGCCTGCCCCGCGGCCCTCATCTCGTCCACCGCGACCCGGCTCTCGGCGGCCAGGCTTCCCATAGCGACGATGAGGTGCCGTGCGTCCTCCAGCATGTATCCATCGACCATGTCCCCATGCCCGCGGCCGAACGCCTTCATAAACTCATCAGAGGCCTCGTACACGACCTGCCGGGCGTTGTCCTGCCCTATCTGCATGGACTGGCGCGTCTCACTGAAGTCCACCGGGTATACGACCGACCCGTGGGTCATCGGCAGCCTGGGATCCAGCTTCCAGAGCGGCTGGTAGGGTGGCAGGTAGGCCTCGACCTCCTCGCGCCCGGGCACATCGGCGTCCATGTAGGTGTGCGAGAGCACGAATGCGTCCATGTTGAGCATCAGGGGCATGAGGACCCGGTGGTCCTCGGTGATCCGGTAGGCCTGGATGACGGTGTCCACCGCTTCCTGGTGGCTCGCCACGTACACCTGCAGCCAGCCGGTGTCGCGCTGGCTGATGGAGTCCTGGTGGTCGCACCAGATGTTCCACCCCGGGCCCAGGGCCCGGTTCACGTTGACCATCACCACCGGCACCCGTATCCCCGCCGCGTAGTGCAGCATCTCGTGCATATAGGCCAGGCCGTGCGCCGAGGTGGCCGAGAACGCCCGCACGCCGGTCAGGGACGCCGAGACCAGCGCCGCGCAGGCGCTGTGCTCGGACTCCACCGGGATGTACTCGGCGTCCATCTTGCCCTCGGCTATCAGGTCCGCGATCATCTCGATGACCTGAGTCTGGGGGGTGATGGGGTACGCGGGCACGACCTCCACCCCCGCGACGTTCGCCGCCAGGGCGATGAGGTGGTTGCCGGACTCGAGCACCCTCACCGCTTCTCCTCCTTGACCATCTCGATGGCGCCGGTCGGGCACTCCACGGCGCAGATGCCGCAGCCCTTGCAGTACTGGTAGTCGATCTCGAGTGCTTCCTTCGTGAGGCACGCCTCGGGGCAGTACACCCAGCATAGCAGGCACCGGTTGCACTTCTCATCGTTCTTGACCGGCCGGAACACCCTCCACTCGCCGGTGTCGCCGGCGCAGCCCTTCACGGGCCTGGACATGGAGGTCATGTAGCCGACCTCTTCCTTCTCACGGCTCAATGGGTGTCACCCCCGAGCGGGAGAGGTCGTAGTCGGTCGCGCCCTCGGAGACGGGAGCGCCCTCGCGGGATTCGGCGACCTGGATCCCTTCCCAGCCTCGCCTGACCGCGCTCTCGTAGGCTTGCACGTTGCCGCGCCTTCCCGCGACCTCACGCACGATGCCCAGGACGACATCCAGAGGCGCCGCGCCGGACAGCCTGGTCATGGCCCCCAGCAGTGGCAGGTTGACCATCGGCATCCCGTCGAACTCGAGGCCTAGCTCCAGGGCGATGCCGGTGGCGTCCAGGTAGAGCATCCGGCGGGAGAAACGGGCCGCCAGCCGCTCGGCCAGCTCGGGGCCGGCGTTCAGCAGGACCTTTCCATCCGGGGTCAGTCCGTCGGCGATCGCCATCCCCGTCAGGTCGCTGCTCATGATCACCAGCAGGTCCGGGCGGTACACCTGGCTGCGCAGGTTGATCGGGTTGTCGTCGATGCGCACGAACGCCTTTACCGGCGCCCCACGGCGCTCCGCGCCGAAGAACGGGAACGCCTGGACGTGCTCGTCCACCGCGTAGCCCGCCTGGGCCACCCAGTTGACCAGCGTGACGGCTCCCTGTCCGCCCAGGCCGTGAACCCTGATCTCGAACAAACCGCAACCTCTCTACTCAAAGCACAAAACCGCCTGGCGACATGAGCCCCGGCGGCCGTACCTCGGAACTGTCGGAGTAGAAATTGTAGCATGAATAAGCGTTGGCGGGCATGATGCATGACGCTTGGGGGCGGACTTCAGTCCGCCGCCCACTCCCGGGACTGAAGTCCCGGCCCAATCCGTTTATGCTTGGGGACGGACTTCAGTCCGTCATCGTCTGTCTATCCGGGACTGAAGTCCCGGCCCAATATTCCCTGTTTGGGGGCGGACTTCAGTCCGCCGTCTCATTCCGGGACTGAAGTCCCGGCCCAATCGTATGAGTCCAGGCCCATTCATTCGGGATTCTCCTGCGGTGGAGGCCCGTCGGGCGGGGCGCCCGGGGGCCTTCGGCGGCTGCGGCCTTTGCGGGACCTGGAGTCGCTGCTCGTGGCGACATCGTCGAGGGGCACGTCCACCCTGCGCCCGTTCTCCAGCTCGACGGTCACCAGTCCCCGGGGAACGTGGTAGCCGACCACCCGGCCGCGCTCACCCTCCACCTGGGTCTCGGTGCCCAGGGCGGGGGCGCTCTGGTTGAACTGCTCGTAGGCCTCGACCTCGTACTTCAGGCAGCACATCAGCCGCCCGCAGATGCCGCTGATCTTGGCGGGGTTCAGCGGCAGGTCCTGCTCCTTGGCCATCTTGATGGACACGGGGTTGAAGTCCGAGAGGAAGAGACTGCAACAAAGGTCGCGCCCGCACGGTCCCAGCCCCCCGACCATCTTGGCCTCGTCCCGCACCCCCACCTGCCGAAGCTCGATGCGCGCCTTGAGGGTGGAGGCCAGGTCCTTGACCAGCTCGCGGAAGTCGACCCGGCCCTCGGCGGTGAAGTAGAAGACTATGCTGGAGCCGTCGAACACGTAATCGACGTCCACCAGCTTCATGGGGAGCTTGTGCTGCGTGATGAGGCGGCGCGCGGTGCGGTACGCCTCCTCCTTGCGGAGCATGTTCTCCTTCTGCCGCTCCCGGTCTCTCGGGGTAGCGCGGCGCATGATCTTCTTGAGGCTCTCGCCGAACTCAGACTCGTCGGCCTCCCTGACCGGGCTGACCACCCTGCCGAAGCCGACCCCCCGGGAAGCCGGGACTATCACCTCGTCCCCGGGGACGAGGGTGAGCCCCTCCGGGTCATAGTAGTAGACCTTGCCGCCGGGCCTGAACGACACTCCCGCCACCTTAGGCATAGAGCGCCTCCTGGAGCCCGAGCAGCGTGCTCTCGAGGTTCAGTTGCACCGGCACGTTCCTCTCGGCCGCCAGGATGCCCCCGGCCAGCAGGTCTATCGAATCCAGCAGTTTCCTGGTCGAAATAGCCTCCGCCTCCTCTTCTATCTCGGCGGTGAGGTCCCTGTTGACCAGCAACCCCGGGTCCCCACCCTCCTTCATAACGAGAATATCACGATACCACCACGACAGCGTGGTCATTATCTCTTCCACACCCCTCGTCTCCTCCTTGACGCGCTCCCGGGACAGGGCCTCGTCCAGGTTCTTGGAGAACCTCCGCACCACGTCGGCGTCGAGGCTGCCATCCTCCAGGTCCCTCTTCCTCTGCTGGTAGGTCGCGCTCAGCTCCTCCACCGGCGCGCGCACCTCACGGTATAGCTCACTCGCCATCTGCAGGACGTCATTGAGCTCCGCCCGTTTGAGGGCCCTCGCCGCCTTTATCACGTTATCGCGCCTTGTAAGCCTCCACTGCTCGTCGCACCAGTCCAGCGCCCTGCCCAGGACGCCCCCGGTCAGCCTGACGACCAGGTCGGCCCTCTCCTCCGAGATCCCCTTGCGCTCCATTATGTAAGCCTTGAGCTGTTCCAGGGGCACGTTGGCGAAGCTGACCTCCTGGCAACGGGACCGGATAGTGGGAAGCACGCCCGCGGGGTTGGCGGTGACCAGGATGAAGACCACGTCGCCCGGCGGCTCCTCCAGCACCTTGAGCAGGGTAGAGGCCCCCTCCTCCCACATCCTCTCGGCGCCCTTGAATATGTAGACCTTGCGAGCGCCCTCGGACGGCTTCATGAAGGCGTCCATCCGGACCTCGCGGACCGTCTCCACGGGGATGTTCTTGCCCGCCGGCCTTATTACCCGCACGTCGGGGTGCTTCTCCTGCATCACCCTCCGGCAGACGTTGCACTCCCCGCATCCTCCATCGGGGCAGAGCATCGAGGCGGCGAGCGTCCGGGCGACGATGAACTTGCCGACGCCCGAGGGCCCGCTGAACAGGTAGGCGTGGTGGACCCGGTCCTGCTCGACGGAGTTCTTCAGACTGAGACATACGGCGGAATGGCCGACCACGTTATCCCACAGCATCGATGCGCCTCCTGGGGCCCTATACAACCATCCGGGAGATGTGCGAGACCACCCGATCGTGCACGTCCTCGGGGCCACCGCGGGCGTCGACCACCACCATCCGGTAGGAGAATATCCTGATCAGCATGCTGTATGCGTAGCGTACGTTCTCGTGGAAGGCGAGCTCCTCCTGTTCGATCCGGTCCTCGCCCCTGACGCGGGCGAGGCCCTCCTTGACCGACATGTCGAGGAACACGGTCAGGTTGGGCTCGAGGTCCCCGGTCGCCCAGTCGTTCAGGTTCTTAACCGCTTCCAGCCCGCAGCCCCTGGCGACGCCCTGGTAGGCCAGGGAGCTGTCGGTATAGCGGTCGGCAACGACTATGTTGCCCTCGCGCAGGGCCGGCCGGATGACGTCGCGCACCAGTTGGGCCCGGGCCGCCGCGAAGAGCAGCGCCTCGGCGATCGGGGCCAGTTCCCCCGTCTCGGGGTCGAGCAGGATCTCCCGGATGCGCTCGCCGGCGTCGGTGCCACCGGGTTCCCGCACCAGCGTCACGGACTTGCCGCGCTCCTCGAGGTACCGCTGCAGCATCTCCGCCTGGGTGCTCTTCCCGCTGCCCTCGCAGCCCTCGAGCGAGATCAAGGTCCCCTTCAGCTCTCCGGTCCCCTTGAACGGGCTCAAGCCACCCGTGGAGATTCCCAGGATGCCGTCGTCCACCTGATATTCCTTCCTTAGTTCGCCCAACCGGATTATACAGTAAGGGGTGCGAACCGCGGACTGAAGTCCGCGCCCAATCTCCTGGTGATTGGGACGGGACTTCAGTCCCGTGCCGATCCCGTCGACCTGTACTTTCTGTACTGCTTGGCGAGGTGATCGCGGCCCCGCGAGTCGATCGCCACCAGCGCGGGCAGCTCGTCCAGCACCGCCCTGAACACCGCCTCCGGGCCGAGCTCCTCCCAGGCGACCACCTCCAGGCCGGTCACGTGCCCCGCCAGCAGCGCCCCTATCCCGCCGATGGTCGTGAAGTAGACCGCCCCGTGGCGCTCGTGGAGCTCGAGCGTCTCCCGGGAGCGAGGGCCCTTGCCCAGGGTCGCGGGTACGCCCAGCTCGAAGAGCGTCTCGAGGTACCGGTCCATCCGTGAGGAGGTCGTGGGCCCGATCGCGCCGGCGGGGCGCCCGGCGGAGGGCGGGGCGGGGCCGGCGTGGAATATGAGCTGCCCCGTCACCTCGAAGGGTGGTTTCTCACCCGATTCCGCGAGTGACGAGAGCCTGGCCAGCGCGGCGTCCCGCATGGTCAGCGCGGGACCGGACAGCAGGACCTCGTCCCCTGCCTCCAGGGAGCGCAGAGTTTCCCTGTCAGGAGGAAGGCTCAGCTTCTTCAACTGTTACACCCCCCGGGTGGGTCTGGGCGAACACCTTCTTGAAAGAATGGATGGCTATCGCCCCTCCCACCATGACCACGACCGCGCCGACCATGAGCGCGAGCATCGCCGGGTAGAAGCTCTTCGAGTATACGCCCAGGTTCACGGTCTTGCTGACCGGATCCTCGGGCGTCCAGCGTATCCACATACGGAAAAGACCGGCGACCCCCGCGAAGACTCCCATGGATATCAGCAGGCACGTCCGCATGATGGTCTGGAACGCCGCGAAGACCCTGCCCCGTATCGCCGGGTCCAGGTTCTCGTGCAGCAGCGTGTACGCCGAGACCAGCAGGTAGCCCAGCAGCGTCCCGCCGAGGAAGATGACCACCATGGATATGACGTACACGTCGATGAGTGCGAAGACGAACATGGCGATTCCGAACCCGAGGGCCGCGCGCCCGAACCACTTCTCCTTGGGCAGGCGGTTGTTGAGCCACGGCGTAGCCGCGGCTCCCGCCACGACCCCGAAGAGCAGGAACGACAGGATGAGCGTGAACTTGGAGCCGGTCGCATCGAGCACCTGCTGCGCGAAGGGCGCGCCCAGGATGTAGAGCGAGCCGCCGCCGATCAGCCCGATTATCATCACGCCCAGGATTGTACGGGTCAGCGGGTCGGTCCACATGAACTTGAGACCTTCCCTGAGGTCCGCGCTGATCTGCTTGAAGGACAGCTGGCTGACCCCGCCTGCGCGCCGTGGGAACGCGATGGTGAATATCAGCATCGCGGAGGCGATGAACGTGAGGGCGTCCACCAGGAACGCGAAAGTGTGCTGGAACTGCGCCTGCGTGGTGAGCCCCGAGATGAGCGGGAACTTGTAGATGAGCGCGGCGAACCCCAGGATGACGGTTGCGATCAGGGTCCCCAGGGCCATTGTCAGATAGGTGCTCGTGGACATCATGGAGTTCGCGGTCATCACGTGGTCCGATTCGACCAGGTCCGGTATCGACGAGTCGCGGGCGGGGCCGAAGAGCAGGCTGAACGTCTCGATGCAGAACACCAGGATGCATATCAGCAGCAGGTTGTTGGCGAAGGCCAGCGCTATGACCAGGCAGGCGCGCGAGACGTCGCACAGTATCATCAGGGTCTTGCGCTCGAGGCGATCCACCAGCGCGCCGGCGACCAGCCCGAAGAGGAGCGCTGGCAAGAACCTTGCGATGAGCATCAATACGAGGGGCGTGGTGCTGCCGTTGCCCATGCGGTTCAGGGTGTCCAGCAGGACGCCCACGATTACCCAGTCGCCTATGCCCGAGATCCCCTGGGCCACCCAGAGCGCCATGAAGCCCCGGGTCTTGAGCACCGTGCGGAACGCGGATATCTCGAGCGAGACCTGCGTACCCGGCTCCTCGCCCTTCTTCAGCAGCGGATCTTGTTGCAAAAGTGCCTGACCCTTATGCAACTCGTCGTCGGCCGTTGTCTCTTCCTGGTCGTCCAAGTGGCGCCTTCAGATGGTCGTGGTCTTGCGGCGGAGGGCGTGGCAGCAGACGCTGACGGCCACCGGCAGGTTGGCTATGTGGCAGGGCTCGTGCTTCACCCGGGCTCCCAGGCAGGTGACCGTGCCGCCGACCGCGCCCGGACCTATTCCAAGCCCGTTGACATGCTCCACGATGCGCCGGGCCAGCGCGGCCGTACCCGGGGCCGGCTCGCTGTCAAGCGGCTCCATGAGCGCCGCTTTGGCGAGCCTCGGGGCGCGGTCGAAGCTGCCGCCGATGCCTACGCCCAGTATCAAAGGCGGGCAGGAACGCGCTCCGACCTCCTCGACAACGCGCGTCACGAGGTCCGCGATCCCCTCGGCTCCCGCGCCGGGAGGCAGCATCGCCATGCGGGAGGCGTTCTCGCTGCCCCCGCCCTTGGCCAGGACCCCGAGTGTACTCTCCTCCCCGCCGCCGTACTCGATCTCCAGGAGCGCGGGGGTGTTGTCACCGGTATTGGCCCTGCCCTCGAACGCCTCGCAGACGACGGACGCCCGCAGTGAGCCCGCCAGCGTCGCCCTGGTGACCGCCGCGTCCACCTCACCGGCCAGGTCTCCCTCGATGCCGGTGTCGCGGCCCAGCGTGATGTAGACGGTGAAGAGGCCGGTGTCCTGGCAAAGCGGCACGCCCAGCTCGCGGGCCATCGCCGCGTTCTCGATCATCAGCCGCAGGGCCTCGCGACCGGCGGGTGACTCCTCCTCGGCGAGCGACCTCTCCAGGGCGGCCAGCACGTCAGGCGGGAGGTCGGTGGAGACCTCTCTGACGAGCGCCTCCGCCTCGCGGCCCAGCAGCGCCGCGTCCAGCACCCTCATCGCCAGTCCGCCCCCAGCTCGGAGACCCTCCGGTTCACCCGCGAGGCCGCGTCACGGAGACCCGCGAGCTCCTGCTCCGAGAGGGGCAGTTCCAGTATCTCCCGCACGCCTTCGCGCCCGAGCGCGGCCGGCACGCCCAGGAAGATGCCCTCGATGCCGTACTGCCCCGAGAGGTACGCGGAGACCGGCAGCACCCTCCCGGTGTCGCCCAGGATCGCCAGCGCCATCGTGCTTATGGCCACCGCGGGCGCGTAATACGCGCTCCCGGCTCCCAGGTGCCCTACGATCTCGGCCCCGCCGTCACGGGTACGCTGCACCACCCCGGCCAGGGTATCGGCCTGAAGGGCCTCGGAGAGCGGCCTGTCGGCCGCCTTCGACCAGTCCACCAGCGGGGCCATCTCGTCCCCGTGGCTCCCCAGGACCATCGTGTTGACGTCCCGGGGTTCCAGGCCGGCCAGCCTGTGAAGGAAGTACACGAACCGCGAGGTGTCCAGCACTCCCGCCATCCCCATCACCCGCGAGTGCTCGAACCCCGACGATTGCCAGGCCACATATGTCATCTCGTCCAGCGGGTTGGTGACTACCAGGAGGACCGCTTCCGGGGCTTTTTTCGCGACCGCCCGGCAGATCTCGGAGATGATGGGGGCGTTCTTCTGGGTCAGGTCGGTGCGGGACATCCCCGGCATCCGGGCGAAGCCGGCGGTGACAACCACCAGGTCACTCCCCTCCACCAGCCCGTAATCGGGCCCTCCCTCGAGGTGTGAGCTGGAGCCGGTGAAGGGGAGCGCCTGCTCGATGTCCATGGCCAGGCCGGTGGCCTTGCCGGCCTCTATGTCGACCAGGGCGATCTCCAGCCCGGCGGAGATGGCCAGGTAGAAGGCGGTGGTGGCGCCCACGTGGCCGGCGCCGAATATCGTCACCCTGTCCATGCCGCCCCCCCTTTCCCCGCTACTTGCCGTTCCCGAGACCCTCCCCGTCGTCACCCTTCGCGGCGTCCGCACCTTCGCTGTCTCCACCTCCGGCCGGCTCCCCGGCCGGGGCCTCCGCCGTCGCGGCGTCCGCCTTGGCGGCCGGCGCCTTCTGCTCCCGCTTCGGCTTGGTCGGGCAGTCCGGGTCCAGGCAGAGCTCCCACGGCTTGCGGCCCTTCGTGAGGACCTTGATGCGAGGCGTCGCGCACTCCTCGCATACTTCGCCGGTGGCGAGTATGCTGCCCTTCTGCGGTAGCGGGAAAGTCGTGGTGCACTCGGGGTAGTTCATGCACCCGGCGAACCTCTTGCCGGATTACTTGGCCGTCTTTATACCCAGCTCGCCGTCGCACCCCGGGCACGCCCCGAGCACGGTATCGCCGCGCATGCCCTCCTTGATCTCGCGGGAGATCTCCTCCTTCTGGCTCTCCATAACCGCCAGGACCCCGTCCAGGACCTCCCTGGAGTGGTCCACCACACCCTGGAGCGATTTCTGTCCCTCCACGATCGCGTCCATGTCCTGCTCCAGCGTCGCGGTCATCTCCGGGCTGGTGACGGTCGTGGCGTGGGCCTCCAGCGCGCGCGAGACCGCGATCCCGGTCTGGCTGGGCCTCAGGGGGGTCCCGAAGACGTACCCCCGCTCCAGCAGAGACTGGATTATGTTGTGCCGGGTGGACTTGGTCCCCAGGCCCAGCTCCTCCATCTTCTGGATGAGGTTGCCCTCGCTGTAACGCGGCGGCGGCTGGGTCTGCTTGGCCTCGATCTCCTTGTCTGCGACCTCGACGCGGTCTCCGGCCGCGAGAGGCGGCAGCTCCTCGTCCCTCTTGCGCGAGTATGGGTAGTAGCGCAGGAACCCCTCGGTGACTATGACGTCGCCCCTGGCCATGAACGGCTCTCCGCCGACGTCCAGGTCCACCCTCGTCGAGCGAGCGTGGGCCGCCTCCGAGACGGTGGCCATGAACCTCCTGGCCACGAGCTCGTATATCCGCCACTCCCAGGAGCTCAGCTTGCCCTTGTCTGGAGCCCCGGTGGGATATATCGGCGGGTGGTCGGTCGACATCTTCTTTCCCCTGGTTGCCGTCAGCTTGTCCTTCCCGAGGAGCTCGCCGGCCAGCGGGCCGACCTCCTGGGCTCCCTGAATGGACTTCAGGACCCCCGCAAGGTCCAGGGACGGCGGGTAGACCGTGTTGTCCACCCTGGGGTAGCTGATGTAGCCGCGGGAGTAGAGGCTCTCCGCGATCTCCATGGCGCGGGCCGGGGTGATGCGCAGGGAGGACGCGGCGGCCAGGAACGAGGTGGTGTTGAAGGGGGCCGGGGGGTTGATGGTGCGGTCACGCGTCTTCACCTCCGTGACCTCTCCCGCGTCGCCCACGCGGCCGAACGCCTCCCTCGCCGCGGTCTCCTCGGTGAACCGCTCGGTGGTATGCCGGGCGGTGAAGGTGTCCTCCCCGTGCCGGCAGGTCAGCCGTATCTGCCAGTAGTCCTCGGGGACGAACGCGGCTATCTCGGCCTCACGGTCCACCACCAGGGCCAGGGTCGGGCTCTGGACCCTTCCCACGGAAAGGAACCGCTGCCACAGCCGGTTGGAGGCCAGCGAGATGAACCTGGTCAGCGCGGCCCCCCAGATGAGGTCGATGTCCTGGCGCGCCTCGCCCGCTTTCGCCAGGTTCTCGTCCAGCGTGTCCGGGGAGTCGAAGGCCTCCTTTATCTCGGAGGCTGTGAGGGCCGAGAAGCGGGCGCGGGTGAAAGAGGCATCCGGGTTCACCCCCGCGACTATGTCCCTGATGTCCGCGCCGATGAGCTCGCCCTCGCGGTCGTAGTCGGTGGCTATCACCACGTCGGACGCTTCCTTGGCAAGCTTCTTCAGGGCGTTGACGAACGTCTTCTCGGTGGGGATCTTGATGATCTCCGCGTCGATCAGGGCCCGGGGCTCGACCTCCTGCCACCCCCGGTATTCCTCGGGGAAGTCCACCTTGAGGACGTGGCCGCGCATGCCGATGACCTTGACCTCGTCGCCATCCTCGGTGAAAGCGTACGTCGTCGATCGGGTCCCGCCCTCGTGCTTAGCCTTGCCTCCCGAGAGTATCTCGGCGATGCGCCTGGCGGTCTGGTTTTTCTCTGTCACTATTAATTTCATGGGGTGGAGTCTACAAGAACGTCTGAAACGGGGTCAATTTGACTAAGATGGGGGTCAGGCGGCAGTCAAGTCACAAACACGAGTGAATAGACTCCCGCCTGACCCCGTTTTTAGTCACTTGACGAACAGCGGAATGAATATGAGCGACACGATCGTCATGACCTTTATGAGGATGTTCATGGCCGGCCCCGCGGTGTCCTTGAACGGGTCGCCGACGGTGTCGCCCACCACCGCGGCGGCGTGCACCTCGGTCCCTTTTCCGCCCAGCTCGCCACCCTCTATGTACTTCTTCGCGTTGTCCCAGGCCCCGCCCGCGTTTGCCATCATGATGGCCATGACGAATCCGCAGGCGAGCGCCCCGGCCAGGAACCCCGCCAGGGACTCCTTGCCCAGGAAGCGGCCGATCAGCAGCGGCGTGACGATCGCCAGCGACCCCGGCAGCAACATCTCGTACACCGCGGTCTTCGTGGTCATGTCCACGCATCTCGCATAATCGGGACGCACCCCGGGTTCGCCCTCCTTGAGGCCCGCTATCTCGCGGAACTGCCGCCTGACCTCCTCGACCACGGCGAAAGCGGCGCGGCCCACCGCGTTTAGCGCGAGTGCGCTGATTACAAACGGTAGCATGACCCCCAGCAGGAGACCCACGAAGAACTTGTAGTCACCAACCACGTCCACCTTGCTCAGGCCTGTAGCCTGGGCGAAGGCGGCGAACAGTGCGAGCGCGGCCAGGGCGGCCGACCCGATGGCGAACCCCTTGCCGATAGCCGCGGTGGTATTACCCACCGAGTCCAGGCCGTCGGTGATCTCCCGTACCTCGGGCTCCAGCTGTGCCATCTCGGCGATGCCGCCGGCGTTGTCGGCGACCGGCCCGTAGGCGTCTACCGCCACCACGATACCGGTTGTGCACAACATGCCCAGCGCGGCAAGCCCGATCGCGTAGATGCCCCCTCCGCTGGCGATGGTGCGGTTGCCCACCCAGAAGGACACCCCCATCGCCACGGCGACGACGACTATCGGGATCACCGTGGAGATCATCCCCAGCGCGAGCCCCCTTATGATGATGGTAGCGGTGCCCGTCTGGGCGCTCTCAGCCAGCATCTTCACCGGCCTGTAGTGGTCCGAGGTGAAGTACTCGCTTGTCAGCCCGATCACTATCCCGGAGGCGATTCCCATGACCACGGCCCAGAACATGTGGATGTTCTTCCAGCCGAGTACCCACCAGACCAGGAAGAACGAGGCGGTGGTGGCCATGATAGCCGCCGCGTAGGTCGACCAGGTCAGCGCCCTCTGCGCGTACTTGCCGCCTTTCTTTGTGCGCACCAGGAAGGCGGCGATTATGGAGCAGATGACCCCGGCCCCGGTTATCGCCAGGGGGAGCACCATCCCTCGAGCCCCCACCTTGGTGCTCCCGCTGTAGGTGGCGGTATAGACCGCCCCGGAAGCGGCGATGGCTATGGGGGCTACTATGGCGGCCACGTACGACTCGTACAGGTCGGCGCCCATGCCGGCCACGTCTCCGACGTTGTCCCCCACGTTGTCCGCGATGACGGCGGGGTTGCGCGGGTCGTCCTCGGGGATGCCGGCCTCGACCTTACCCACCAGGTCGGCGCCTACGTCGGCCGCCTTGGTGAAGATGCCACCGCCCACGCGGGCGAACAGTGCCACCGAGGAGGCCCCCAGCGAGAAGCCGAGGATGATGTTCGCCGAGTTCCAGAACCCCAGCCAGACCTCGAAGACTATGTAGCAGATGGTCAGGCCCAGCAGCCCGAGGCCGGCGACGGTGAGGCCCATGACCGCGCCGCTGGAGAACGCCACGGTCAGCGCCCCCGATACACCGTGCCTGGCGGCCTCGGTGGTACGGCTGTTCGCCCGGGTGCTCACAGAGAGCCCGACGAACCCCGCGGCGAGCGAGCAGGCGGCGCCGAAGACGTAGCAGATGGCCGTCTGCCAGCCGTCCTGTGAGCGAAGCGCCACGCAGAGCAGCACAATCATCAGGACCACGAAGATCGCCACGTAGGCGTACTCGCGCTTGATGAAGGCGCGCGCGCCCTCCTGGATCGCCTTGGAGATCTCCTGCATCCTCTCGTTGCCGGGATCCGTCTTGAGCGCCCGCCGGGCGAAGAACGCCGCCGCCAGCAGGCACAGCGCCGACACCCCCACGACGACCCACGGTAACCAGTTGACCATGTGCGTTTCCTCCTGGATCGAGATACCAAAAAGATATGCGATTATATTGGTTACGGGTGCCAAAACGCAAGCATGCATCCCGGGCTCCCCGGGCCCGACCCGGTCGCCGTTTCTGGTAACATCAGGCATGAATCGCCGACCGACCAGGGCAGCCGGAGGAAACCACTTGATATCAGACAGGTCGTCCCGCCTCCCTCCGTTCTACGTGATGGAGATACTGGAGAAAGCCCACGAGCTGGAGGCGCTGGGTAAGAGCATCGTCCACCTGGAGGTGGGCGAGCCCGACTTCGACACCCCGGAGGCGGTCAAGGAGGCAGCGCGGGCGGCCCTGGACGAGGGGATGACCTCCTACACCCACAGCCTGGGGATCCCCCCGCTGCGAGAGGCGATATCGCGCCACTACGGCGAGCGGTACGGCGTCGAGGTCGATCCTGACAACATAGTCGTCACCAGCGGCACCTCGCCGGCCCTGGCGCTGGTGTTCTCCGTCCTGCTGAACCCGGGCGAGGAGGTCATCCTCTCCGACCCCTGCTACGCCTGCTACCCCAACATACTGGAGTTCGTGGGCGGGGTGCCCCGCTACGTTAGCACTCTCGAGGAGGATGGCTTCAAGTACAGGCACTCGGACATCGAGGCCGCACTCGGCGAGGCGGTCAAGGGTGTCATTGTGAACTCCCCTTCCAATCCCACCGGGATCGTGCTCTCGGGCGAGGAGACGGCCGACCTCGTCGACGCGGTCTCCGGGCGCGCCTTCATCATCAGCGACGAGATCTACCACGGGCTGGTCTACGAGGGCCGGGAGCGCTCACTTCTGGAGTTCACCGACCGCTGCTTCGTTCTGAACGGCTTCTCCAAGCTGTACGCTATGACCGGCTGGCGGCTGGGTTATGTGATAAGCCCGCCGGAGTTCACACGCGCGCTGCAGAAGGCTCAGCAGAACCTCTACATCTGCGCGAACTCGTTCGTGCAGCAGGCGGGGATCGCCGCGCTCCAGGAGACGGGTGCCGAGACGGCCCGGATGGTCGGCATCTACGACGAGAGGCGCCGCTACATGCTGGAGCGCGTGCGCCGCATGGGCTTCGGCGTGGCGGTGGATCCCACGGGCGCCTTCTACATATTCGCCAACGCCACGCGCTTCACCGACGACACCTACGCTTTCTGTCTTGACGTCCTGGCTGAGGCCCTGGTGGCCATAACACCCGGGATCGACTTCGGGCCCGGCGGGGAGGGGTATATACGCTTTTCCTATGCGAACTCCATCGAGAACATAGCCGAGGGCATGGACAGGCTCGAGGCGTACCTGGGACGAAAGGGAGGTAAGTGATGGCAGGGTACAGGTTCGTGGACCTGAGCGTCCCGATCGAGGAGTCGGACTCCGAGCCGTTCAAGCCGGTAGTACAGCACCAGGACCACGAGGCGGGCGCCGCAATCATGGCGGCGATATTCGGGGTGCCGGCCGGGGATCTCCCCGGGGGCCTGGGCTGGGCGAACGACAACCTGACGCTGATAACCCACGCGGGGACCCACCTGGACGCCCCCTGGCACTACGCCCCCACCGCCGGCGGCGAGCGCGCCATCACCATCGACGAGGTGCCCCTGGACTGGTGCTTCTCCGACGGAGTGGTACTTGACATGCGACACAAGGAGACCGGGGAGCGCATAGAGGTCGAGGACATAGTCTCCGAGCTGGAGCGAATCGACTACCAGGTCAAACCGATGGACATCGTCCTCATCATGACCGGTGTGGACAGGCACTGGGGCAGCCCGGACTACATCAACAGGGGGGCGGGCATGACCGCCGCTTCCACCCTCTGGCTCATCGAGAAGGGGGTCCGGGTGATGGGGATAGACGCCTGGGGGTTCGACCGCCCGTTCGTTAAGATCAGGGAGGAGTACGAGGCCGCCGGCGACGCCTCCATCATCTGGGAAGCGCACTACGCCGGCATCCAGGAACCGTACTGCCACCTGGAGAAGCTGGCCAACCTGGACCGACTGCCCCCGCACGGCTTCACCGTGTCGTGCTTCCCGGTGAAGATCACCGGGGCCAGCGCGGCGTGGTGCCGCCCGGTGGGGATCATCGAAGAGTGAGGTGACAATGGAGCTCAAAGACATCTACGAAGGCGTCAAGGAAGTTCTCGACAAGGAGAACCATGCCCGCGAGGAGGGTCTGGACACCTCCCGCGACGCCATCCAGCACTGCGCGAACTCGATCCGCGCCGCCCACCGGGAGGACCACGAGGAGGCCGTCCGGCTCCTGGGCCAGGCCGAGTCGAAGCTGCGCCGGGCCCAGTCCGTGCTGGAGCCCTACCCCCGCATCTACTATGCCGGTTTCCTTCAGGACGCCGAGAAGGAGTACGCCGAGGCGAGCTCGACCCTGGCGCTCATCGAGGGCAGGGACCTGCCGCTGGCCGCCGATCTGGGGGTCGGGACCGCCGCGTACCTGAACGGCCTCGGGGAAGCCGTGGGAGAGATGCGTCGCCACGTCCTGGACCTCATCCGCAAGAACGAGCTGGACCGCGGCGAGGAGATCCTGACCGCCATGGACGACATCTACTACCTCCTGGCCTCCATGGACTACCCCAACGCCATAACGGCGGGCCTCAAGCGCACCAACGACATGGTCCGCGGGGTCCTGGAGCGCACCCGCGGCGACCTCACCACCGCCATCCGCCGCCACAGCCTGGAGCAGGCCCTGGCCGACCTGGAGAAAAAACTGCAAAATGGGGGTCAAACCTGAAATCTTGCGTTTAGTGCATTTCTTGCCAGGTGCCTAGTGTCGGACATTTGACTCACTACATCAACAACAGTTGACCGATGTACCCAAGAACCACACAAATCGCGCCGAAGCCTGCTTCCAGACCTCAACGGCTGTAATTCATGTTGTTAAGATTAATTACTTGCTAATAGAGTTATTTAATGTGATTCAAACGTCCGACCCCTTGGCGTCAGGCTTTTACTCTCTCCTCCTTGGGGGAGGGAAGAACCAGGTTGGCAAAATGGGGTCAAACCTGAAAACCTGCGTTTCTTGCATTTCTCACGTTGGGGGTCAAACCTGAAATCTTGCATCTGGCCTGCCGCAAAGGAAAAACGCAAATAATGCAAAATCTCAGGTTTGACCCCAAGACGGCTTTTCCGAAGGCCTCCGCAGGTGAGCACCTCGGCGTGAGGCGTGAGCGAGGACCTGCTTGGCCCACGGCATCACCGCACTTAATATAATTCAGATTATTATAATTCAGATTATATAAACCGTCAGTGACTCTCCATGGAATCCTTGGCTGGTTGTTTCACTTAGGATCGGATCTGAGTTCTTCCCGGGTTTTATCCCCAGGGGTTGCCGGCAGGATACCGGCGTTACGGGATGTCGCAGACCATAACTGTCATGTCGTCGCGGGGCTCGCCGTTGCAGTACTCAAGGACGTTGTTGATGAGCAGGTCGATGAACTCGTCGGGGGGGCGGTCCTTGTTGGCCGTGACGAAGCGGTTTAGGCGCTTGAGGCCGAACAGCTTCCCCTTGGAGTTGGGCGCGTCGATGACCCCGTCGGTGAACAGGACCAGGCGGTCCCCGGACTTGAGCTTCCTGGTGCTGACGTCCAGGTTGGCGCGCGCGAATATCCCCATGAGCGACCGCGCCGTCGAGCTCAGGGGCTCGGCGACCCGCTCCCCGGCCCCCACACACAGGGGCTCCTCGTGCCCGGCGTTCGAGTAGCTCAACGTCATGGTGCCGAGGTCCAGGATCCCGAAGAAGACGGTGACGAAGCTGTCTGAACGGTTGCCCATGTACAGGCTCCGGTTCACGTGCTCCATCACCTCGATAATCTCCTCGTGCTCGCGCGCCTCTACCCGCAGCGCGCTCATCGCCATGGAGGCGAACAGGGCGGCGCCCACACCCTGCCCCGAGGCGTCTCCAATCACCAGGTAGACCTGGTCCCCGGTGGTCCAGTAGTCGAACCAGTCCCCTCCCACGTTACGTGCCTGCTGCTGGCGCGCGTTCACCGAGAGCCTGCCTATGGTCAGGCTCTCCCGGGGCAGAAGGCTGGTCTGGATGCCCGAGGCGATGTCCATCTCCCGCTGCATGAGGGCGAACTTCTCGAGCTCCTTCTGCTCCGATATGTCGCGGTAGACCGCCACCACGTTGTCCACCTTGCCGCCGGGGCTGGCGATGGCGGCGAAGGTGGCCCCAACGGGGATGCGCCGGCCCGAGCGGGTCACCACCTCGTCCTCGGCGTAGGCGACGTTCTCCCCTGCGAACATGCGGTTGATGGGGCATTCGGGGCCGGGGCAAACGCCGGGCGCGGTCGCGGAACCGTACAGGATTTCGTGGCACCCGCGGCCCCGGGCGTCCTCCTGGCTCCAGCCGGTCAGGAACTCGGCCGCCGGGTTGGTGAGCACCACGCGATAGTCGCGGTCCACCACCAGCACCGCGTCCGGCGTCGCCTTGAGCACAGCGTCGGACGTCTCCCTCTCGCGGTACAGGTTCTCGTTGACCTCGGCGTTCTTGATGGTGAGCTGCTGCTCGAACAGCTTCTCCTGCAACCGGCGGTTCTGTATGGCTACCGCGGCCTGCCTGGCTATGGACTCGGCCAGGGCCTGGTCCTCCTCGGTGAAACCGGTCTCCTCGGTGGTCATCTCCAGGCTCATCAGCCCGATCAGATCGTCCTTGGTCACCAGGGGCACCTGCAGGTAGGAGCGCACACCCGGTCCCCGGAATATCCTCGACTCCAGACTCAGCTCCTCACTGACCTGGTTGGACAGGACCGGCTCGCGGGTGCGCAGGGCGCGCGCGGTGGCCTCGCCCAGCTCGGTCATGGGGATATGGAACTGGTTGAGCAGCCACACCTGCAGGGTGCTGCGCCCGTATCCCGCCATGAAGGTGAGGGCCTTGGCCTCGGGCTCATAGAAGAACAGAGAGCAGCGGTCCACCCCCAGCGCCTGCGCGGTCTTCTCACAGACGGACTCGAGGAGCTCGTCCAGGTCGCGTGCCTCGCTAACCGCGGTGGCGACCTCGGTCAATATGATGGCCTGGCGGCGTCGGCGGCGCTCCTCCCGGAAGAGCCTGGCGTTCTTGATCGCGACCCCGGCCTGGGGTCCGAAGGTGGTCAGCATCGTGATGTCCAGGTCGGTGTAGGACCGGGGAGTGGTCTCGTAGAGCTCAATGACCCCGATGGGCTCCTCGTCCACGGTGATCGGTATGGAGAGGGCGGACCGTATGCGCCGCCCGGCCGCCGGGCGCGGCAGGTCGAACCCCGCCAGCTCGTCCTCCCGGGCGAGCACGTACTCGTTACGCTTGATGGCGACGCCGGAGAGGCTGTTCTCCACCGGTATCTTCTCGCGCTGCACCCAGGAGCGGGCCAGCCCCATGTCGGTCACGGGCTCCAGGTACTTGCGGCTGGAGTCCAGCAGCATTATCGAGCCCATGCGCGACTGCATCAGGCTCGTGGCGACCTCGAGTATCTGGCGCAGCACCTTCTCCAGGTCCACCGTGGAGACGATGGCCCTCCCCAGGCTGGAGAGAGCCCTGAACTCCTGGAGCTGCCTCTGGGCGGAGGTCTCCTCCTCGGTCACGTACGCCTGACGGATGTAGTGCCGCACCGCCTTGGAGAACTGGTCCCGCTGGTTGGCCAGCTCCAGCCACGCCCCGGCCGAGTAACCGTCCGGCAGCAGCGCCTCGCCGACCTTCTCCCAGACCAGGGTCTCGCCGACGTCGAAGCCGCGGATCACGTCCTCCAGGCGCATGCCTTGGGCGGCCCGCTTGCGTCCGATATCGGTGGCCAGGCTGCGCAGGAACTTGGCGGGCAGCTCCTCGGCGTCGAAGTAGTCTGTGTAGAGCTGGACGAAGTCGCGGAAGGACTGGCGCACGTCCGCCATTATGTCCGGCGCGAGGGACTCGTAGACGGGGGTGGCCTCCTGCATTACCTTTTCCAGCTCGACCACCAGGATGTCCTTGTTCTCGTGCAGGTATCTGGCCATGGCATGCCGAAGAGCCATGGACTCGCGCGACGGTTTGCTTTCTGTAGTTTCCCTGGAGCCTGCCACCTCGTCCATACGGGTCTAATTATAGTTTATGGGGCGCGCCTCCTGCCGGAGCCTTCCCCGCCGTTGGAAAGCCGGGTGTTTTGGGATATATTGTTTGCCTGGCCGGTCAGGGAAAGAGGTGGCGGTTGGGAACGTTCCTGAGGATACTGGGCATCGTCGCGATCGTGCTGGGGACGCTCATCTGGGTGGCTGTGCTGCCCTTCATGGCCCGCGCCTTGAAAAAGCTGAACAAGAGCCTCTCCGAGAGGGCCCGGGGCGTGCGCGGCCAGGTCGACACGTCCGTCGCCCAGATCGAGGAGGCCCAGGCGCAGATACAGGCGCTGGCGGCGGGCACCGAGCTGGCTCGGGCCTCTATCGAGTCGGCCATCGCCAGCGCGGACAGGGTCGTCGGCTTTCTCCAGTCCGGGACATTCCAGGTAGGGCTGCCTATCGTCCTCTGGTTCGGGCTGCTGGTGGTGGCGATCCCCAGGGCGATCGTCGGGGTGCGCCGCAGGAGGACCCGTATCGTGCTCATCCCGCCGCCGTCCTGGGAGCAGGAAACCGACTGACATGCCCGAGGCGACGCGGGTGGCCGACCTGAGGCCAACGGAATAGGAGGCCTGATGCTGCGCAAGGCCCTCGGCTACATACACAAGTTCTCCTCGGCGCTGCTGATGTGGATGGTCCGTCCGATACTGAACGCGGGCGCGCCTCCCGTGGCCCGCCTGGAGCCGGATATACGCTACGGGTTCGACTCGGACAAGCAGCGCCTGGACGTGGTGGTGCCGCCGGGCAGCGGCCCCTTCCCCGTGCTCGTCTACGTGCACGGGGGCAGCTTCACCGCGATGGATAAAAAAGAGTACACGCGAATCGCCAAGGTATTCGCCAACGCGGGGTTCCTGGTGCTCAACTGTAACTACCGGCTGGCCCCGGGTTGGAGGTACCCGGCCCAGCTCGAGGACGTCGCGCGCGCCGTGGGCTGGGCGCTGGCGAACGTGCAGGACTTCGGCGGTGACCCCGAACGGATCTTCATGGCCGGCGACTCCGCGGGTGCATACCTCGTGAGCACCTATGCCACCGTGCTGTGTGAGGAAGCGCTGGCCAGGGCCTTCGACATGGAGCACGTCCAGCGCCCGAAGTCACTTTCCGGCCTGGTGCTCATCTA
This sequence comes from Actinomycetota bacterium, assembly GCA_043807425.1. Taxonomy (GTDB): domain Bacteria; phylum Actinomycetota; class Geothermincolia; order Fen-727; family Anoxymicrobiaceae; genus JAHJCO01. The sequence goes on along the minus strand of JAZDFZ010000059.1, from coordinate 22,182 downwards.
CGGAGCATACGACTGCGAGACCGTGCTTGGCACTGGCTTCCCGCTCATACACATGTCCATGAAGAACTTCCTGGGCTGCGAGACGGCCGAGTACCAGGAGAGGGCAAAGGCGGCGTCCCCCATCCGGCATATCAAGGAGGGCTACCCCCCGTGCTTCCTGACCGCCGGGGAGAAGGACCACCTCTACGGCCAGTCTCTGGACTTCGAGCGAGAGCTGGAGCGGGTAGGCATCCCCCACCGGTCTATGTACTTCCCGGCCTCGGAGTGCCGCGTGATAGTGCACGGCTTCTTCTCGACCTGGTGGCGCGGCTGCGCGAAGAAAGCCAGCGAGGCCGCCATCTCCTTCCTGGTGACAGGTACTATTAACCCCCGTAGTTAACCAGTGGCAACTGCTCTGATGCACATTCGACAATGGGTATTAACTTCAAGGGGTTAAAAGTACCTGTCACCAAATAGGAAGGCCAGGCCTTAACTAAACAGGTTTCCCACCCTTACGATCAGGTGCTCGGCGTAAGTTGCCGTCCTCATCAGTTAGGGACCGGCCTTAAAAGCAAGTCTATGCTTTTCAAATCAATAATTCCACCTGCACGCGCTCATTCCTTCACCCCCATGTAGCAAAAGGGTCTGACCCTTTTGCTACACGTGAAGCTCGCGCCTGTCGACCACCCAGTCGGCCTTCAGGCCGGTGCGCTCAAACAGCAGTGCCTCTATCTTCTCGGCGGTCTCCACGTTGACCTCGTCGGGCGATATCTCGGTGTCAATCTTGACCTGCTTCATGACTCCCGCCTTGACCGTCTCGGCCTCGGCCCCTTCCTTGAGCGCCAGGTGCACGATCACGCGGTCGCGGCTGGTGACGTCGGCCTCGTCCTCCTTGGTGATGATGACCTGGAACGACTCGACGCCCTCCACCCGCCTTATCGCGTTCTGGAAGTTCATGTGGGGAACGCGCGCTCCCTTGATCTTGGTGAAGTCCCGGGTGGCCCTGCCGATCGGCGGCCGCAGTATCGGCATGGTGAGTCCGCAGCTCGAGCACTTCTCCCAGACAACCCCGCCCTGGATGAGGTCGCCCATCCAGTAGCGCAGCAGCACCGTGCCCCGCCAGTCTATGTGGCTGAAGCAGATCACGCCGGGCTCACCCCACTTGACCGGCTCGCGCGTCTCGGGGTCGAGCACCTCCCAGAAGTAGAACTCGGGGTTCAGGTGCAGGTTGGTCTTCTCCCCGCACTCGAAGAACGCGGCCCTCAGCTCGGTTGAGCCGTACCCCTCGATGATCTTCACGTCCGGGGAACCTATCTTCTCGAACTGGTCCTTCAGCTTGTCGCGGTACTCGTCGGACAGGGGCTCCGCGGCCAGCACGGCGTACTTGACCGGGTCGGGCTTGGGCACTCCCATCTCGATCATGGCCGCGGCGGTCTTCAGCCAGTAAGTCATGTAGGACGGGATGGCGATGTACATGTCGAACGGCATCATGCTGGCGATCACAACCTGCTTCTCGGTGGGTATCGCCTTGCCCCCGCAGGTGTGGAAGATTCCGGCCCCGTGGTCCATGCAGAACTCCGCGAAGATGACCTGGAAGAACGCCAGGTGCGGCAGCCCCGGGAACATGTTCAGCCCCCTCATCTTCGGCTCCCAGCCGAACAGGTAGAGCATGCCCGCGATGTAGGGGACGACGTTGTGCAGGTCGTGGTCGGTGTAGGTCGCCATGCTGGGCATGCCCGTGGTGCCGCCGCTCATGTTGAAGTGGATGGGGTTCCACTCGGCGAGCGCGGTCTGCTCGACCCTCTCGTGGAACGAGCGCGGCTTTCCGTACAGGTCGCGCATGTACCGGGTGGTCAGGGTCTGCCAGGCGTACCTGGCCTTGAGGCCGGCCCGCACCTCCTCTACGTCGTAGGCGCCCCCCTCGGTCCTGGGCTGGAGGATCATGGCCTTCTGGTCGGCGGCGGTGTCCTCCTTGGTGGTTATGGGTATCTTGCGGAAGTCGTCATACGAGGTGAGCTTGTCCGGGTTTATGTCGTTCTCCTTGAACACCTTCCGGTAGTAGGGGCTGTACGGCTGCACGTAGTCCTTGATGTACTTGAAGAGCTTCTGCAACGAGTACTCGCGCTGCTCCTCCGGAGTCCATTCATAAGAGATCGCCATGCCGCGTCCCCTCCTGTTCATCATCGGCCAATGCTGCGTCAGGTGCGCCCCAAATCATATTGCGGGGTGAGTCCTTTGGCAAGGCGACGGAGGCCGTCGGCCTTTGTGATAATATCTGCCAACGATGGACTATCAAATCGATCACCAACGTCTCCTTGTCGACGGGGAGCCCCTCTCTCTGTTCTCCGGCGCTTTCCAGTACTGGCGGGTGGAGCGCGGCCTGTGGGAGACCTGCCTCGAGCGCGTCCGCGACATGGGGTTCACAATGGTCGAGACGTACGTCTCCTGGTCCGTCCACGAGATATCCCCGGGGGCGTTCGACTTCGGCGAGACCGACCCCGCGCTCGACCTTTCCGGCTGGCTGAGCCTCTGCCACGAGATGGGCCTGAAGGTGCTTCTGCGCCCCGGCCCTCACAACAACGCCGAGCAGACATGGTTCGGCTACCCCGAGCGCCTGTTCGCGGACGGAGACCTGGCCATGCGATGCGCCGACGGCAGCCCCGTCATCGTACCGGCCCCGCCGCGCATGTTCTCAGCACCCTGCTACCACCACCCGCGCTTCCTGGCCGAGACACGCACCTGGCTGGAGGCGGTGGCCGCCGAAGTGCGCGGGCACCTCCACCCGGATGGACCGATAATAGCGGTCCAGGTCGACAACGAGCTGTCCCGCTTCTTCCGCACCCACCCATTCGACAACGACTACGCGGCGGACTCTGTCCGGCTGTTCAGGCGGTACCTCTCCGAGAAGTATGGCTCGCCCGAGGAGCTGGGCAGGGCCTGGGGAGCCGACCTCGAGGACTGGAGCCTGGCCGACCCGCCCCGCCGGATGGCGGCCGGAGATACGAGAGAGCTCACCCGCTGCATGGACTGGGCCGAGTACGGCGAGTACTACATCCTCGAGGCGCTCAAGGAGATCGCGGGCATCCTTCGCGACTCGCTGGGCCCGGACGTCCCGCTCTTCCACAACTTCCCGGGCGTCGCACCCCTGCCCCCGTTCGACCTCATCCGCTCCGAGGAGTTCCTGGACTTCCAGGGGATCGACTCCTACCCGAGGCGCGACGACTACCACACGCTGCGCTTCGGCTGCAAGGCGACCTCGACCATGAGCCGCCTGCCGGTGATGGTGGAGTTCTCCTCGGGCGGGACACTGTACCTTCCGTTCATCAGCCTCGCCGACCAGGAGTTCACCAGCCGCACGGTCCTGATGCACGGGATGAGGGGCATCAACTTCTTCATGCTGGTGGAGCGTGAGCGCTGGTATGGCTCGCCGGTGCGCCGCGACGGCGCGGTGAGACCAGACCGCTTCGACTTCTACCGCGCGCTGCTGGAGGAGGTCCGCTCCTGGGGCCTTGACGAGATGTCGCCCCGCCGCCCGGTGCTGCTCCTGCTCCCGCGTGAGTACGAGCGCCTTGTCGGTGCCGCGATGGTGCCCTGCCCGATGAACGGCATCGTCGCGGATCAACTCGCGGGCCCCGGCGTCGCGGCGGACCTGTTCGTGAGCGGGGAGAGCTACGGGCTGTCCGAGCCGGTCGCCGAGCGCTACGCGCGGACGCGGGCGTTCTGGTACTGGGCCCTGACCGCCGCCGGAGCCCACTTCGCGGTCGCGGACTCCTCCGCGCCCGCGGGGCTGCTCTCGCGCCACCCGGTGGTGGTCTGCCCCACATATGAGTACATGGAGCGCAGGCTCCAGGAGAAGCTCCTGGCCCTCACGGACGCCGGCGCCACGCTGATAATCGGGCCGCGGGCCCCTCGCCTGGACGAGCGCTTCGAGCCCTGCGACGTGCTCTCCTGGCACCTTCGGGACCCGGCCGAATCCCGCGCCGATACCGAGGTGTTCGGCTCGCATGTTGCCGAGCTGTGCCTGTTCGAGGACGGCGATGCCGGCCGGGCGATGGAGTACCGGGTCACGGTGGGCGCGGGGTCCCTGGTCCACCTGGGCATAGTTCCGGGGCAGGTCCACAGCCTCGCGCAGGCGGAGGCCTTCGCCCCGCTGGTGGACACGCTGCTGCGCACGGGCGGGGTCGAGCCGCGGTTCGTGCCCTCGGACGCGCGGCTGGACGTCGCGGTCTGGGAAGGTGGCGGGCGCACGCTGCTGCTGGTCGCCAACCCCACGCCCGAGGCCGCCGAATGCGAGATAACGCACGTCGGCGAAGGGTCCTACCGGGACAAGCGCACGGATGAACCCGTGGGCGCCGATGGAGTTCTTCGCCTCGCCCTGGAGCCGTACTCGATCACGGCGCTGGAAAAGGATAGATGACATGCTCGACGCCGACGTGAAGATCCTGGACCTGGGAGGGGAGAACGTCAGCCGCCTCTTCGGGATCCTCACCGGCGCCGTGCCTCACGGCCCCACCGGCACCCTGGTGGTCATCCACAGGGGTTACCGGGTGCTCAGAGCGATCGACCTGGACCGCCGCGAGCCGGTCGAGATCGAGTTCAGTGGCACGGCCGGACTCGACCTGCTGGCCGCCCGCTACGGCTACCGCCACGTCATCGCGTGTGAGGAGACCGCCGGCACCCGCATATTCGGCCACGCCCAGCGCGAGATGCACTACCAGGACGATTACCTGAAGCAGTGGTACGGGTTCGCCCGGGGGCTCGCCCTCGAGTGGCGCCGCACCGTCTACACCTACCCCTGGTGCCCCAGGCGCTTCCCCCTGCCGCCCTACGGGCTCATCACGGCCGCGCTGCGGCTGCTGATGCCTCGAGACACCATCTGCCTGCTCGCGGTCACGGAGCACGACCGCGCCTGGGCTTCTCTCGCCTTCGGCTGGAGGAACGGCGACGTCTGGCTTCTCACCTCGCTAGACGCCATCGACATGGAGGAAGGCGACCTGGGCGGCTCAGGCTTTCACAAGGCAGCCCGCGACATCCAGGAGCGCTTCGGCTCGAAGGTCCGGGCCGCGGCCATCGAGCACGTCGCCCTCGAGCGCGCCCTCGCCAGCCCACACCCGGCCGCAACCCTCGTCCGCTCCCACGCCACCGGCGAGCTGCGCCTCCACCGCTTCCCCCTCCGCTGGATGGCATTCTGGCTGACCCTCTTCACCGCCCGCTCCCGCATCGCGAAATCCTTATTCCACAGCGGGGTCAGGTACTATTCTGAGTCAGAACAGGACGGGCAATGAAAGGAATGCCGTGATGAAGCGAGCGATACGTAAAGTGATACAGGGCAGCCGCTACCTGGTCTCCCTCGCGGTGGTCGGGGCATTCCTGGCCGCGGCCCTCACGCTTGTCTACGGGCTCATAATGGTCGGGGTGGCGATCCGCGATACCGTTACCGCGGAGAGATTCACGGTCGCCTCGACGAAGCTCCTGTCCGTCCACATCATCGACATCATCGACCTGTTGCTGCTGGGCACGGTCCTCTACATCGTGGCGGTCGGCCTGTACGTGCTCTTCCTGGACGAAGACATTGAGCTGCACGGGTGGCTCGCGTTCCGCGACATGGAAGACCTGAAGACAAGGCTGGTCGGCGTAATCATAGTCCTTCTCGGCGTCGAGTTCCTCGGCGCCGTAGTGGAGTGGAACGGAAGAAGTGACATACTTCAGCTCGGCGTCGCAGTAGGAGTCGCGGTCCTGGCCCTCGCGGGCTTCATAATCGCGACGGCGCTCCTCGACCGCCGCGGCCACAAGGCCGAACAGGATAAACAACCCCCCTCTCCGCTGCCTTAAGATGAGATCGAGGTGTAGAAGACTTGAATAACATCATCAACAGCAGTTAACAGATTAACCGAATAACCACAGAAACCGCACCGAAGTGGGCCTATGGGCCAAGTTGAATGTTGTTAATGATATTATGATTGACTATTGAATAATAGTGTCAATTATTGTGAGGAAAGTCTTTGACACCTGGCACGCGAGCCCCCTCACCCCGACCCTCTCCCCCCGGGGGAGAGGGAGATGGGGCCGTTACACCAGTTCGAGGATTACCATCGGGGCGTTGTCGCCCTGGCGGGGGCCGAGCTTGAGTATGCGTGTGTAACCGCCGTCGCGCCCGGCGTAGCGGGGGGCGACCTCGGCGAACAGGTGGTGTATGACGTCGCGGTCGTTGATGACCTTGAGGGCCTGGCGGCGCGCGGCCACGTCGCCCTTCTTGCCGTAGGTGACCAGCCGCTCGACCACGGGCTTGGCCATCTTGGCCCGGGTCTCGGTGGTGGTGATCCGGCCGTTCTCGATGACGGCGCGCGCGAGGTTGGCGGTCATGGCCTTCTGGTGGCTGGAGCTGCCGCCGAGCCTGGCTCCCTTCTTCGGTACTGCCATAGCGCTCTCCACCTACTCCGCGGACTTGAGTGAGAGCCCGCGCGCCTCGAGCTTCTCCTTGATGAGCTCCACGGTCTTGGCGCCCATGTTCCGGATGTTGAGGAGCTCCTCCTCGGTATGGCTCACCAGGTCCTGCACGGTCTCGATCTTGGCGCGCTGCAGGCAGTTCAGCGCCCGCACGCTCAGCTCGAGCTCGCTGATGCTGGTGTCCAGCCCAGAGGCGGCCGCGGTCTCGGTCGGCTCGAATATCTCCCCGAGCCGTGCCTCCTGCGCCAGGTCCGCCAGCAGGCCGATGTGCTCGATGAGGATGCTGGCCCCCATACTGACGGCCTCGTCCGGCTTGACCGACCCGTCGGTGCGGACCATCAGGGTGAGCTTGTCGAAGTCGGTGCGCTGCCCGACGCGGGTGTATTCGACCTTGAAGGTGACGTTCACCACGGGAGAGAAGATGGAGTCCACGGGGATGACCCCTATGGGGTCTCCCTCCCGCTCGTTCTCCTCGGCCGAGGCGTAGCCGCGCCCCATGTCCACCATCATCTCCATCTCGAGCCTGCCCTTCTTGGTCATGGTCGCGATGAGGTGGTCGGGGTTGAGGATGGTCACGTTCGAGGGCGCCTCGATGTCGCCCGCGGTCACCTCACCCGCCTTGGTGGCCTTGAGCTTGAGGCTGGCCGGCTCGTCCCCGTCGAGGCCGAGCACCAGCTCCTTGAGGTTGAGCAGTATCTCGATGGTGTCCTCGCGGACCCCCTCGATGGTGGAGTACTCGTGCTGCACGCCCGCGATCTTCACCGTTGTTATCGCGGCCCCCGGTATGGAGGACAGTAGCACGCGCCTCATGATATTGCCGAGTGTGTGGCCGAGCCCGCGCTCCAGCGGCTCGATGACGAATACTCCCTCGGTCTCGGTGAGGTCGAGGACCTTTATCTGCGGTTTCTGGATACCAAGCAACTTATGAACCCTCCGTTAAGTGCGTGCGCGGATCAGCGCGAGTACAGCTCCACTATCATCTCTTCCCTGATCTCGACATCAGGGTTCATCCCGATGGGGGTCTCCACCATCACGGCTTCCATCTTCTTGTGGTCCACCTGCAGCCAGGGCACCACCTCGCGCTGGTAACCCTCCTGGATCGTCTTCGCGAGCGGGCCGCTCCTGGTCTTCTCACAAACCGCAACCACCATGCCCTGCTTCACCAGGAACGAGGATATGTCCACCTTCCTCCCGTTGACGGTGATGTGCCCGTGACCCACGAGCTGCCTCGCCTGGGGCCTGCTGACCGCGAACCCCGCCCTGTAGACGACGTTGTCCAGTCGGCTCTCCAGGATGCGGATGAGGTTCTCGCCGGTCTTGCCCTTCTCACGCAGGGCCCGCCTGTAGTAGGCGCGGAACTGCTTCTCCAGCACCCCGTAGACCCGGCGAGTCTTCTGCTTCTCGCGCAACTGGTAGAGGTAGTCGTTGTCCTTCACCCTGCGCCGCCCGTGCTGCCCCGGGGGATAGGTGCGCCTCTCGACCGAGCAGCGGTCGGTCTGGCAGCGGTCGCCCTTCAAGAACAGCTTGGTCCTCTCCCGGCGGCATAGCTTGCAGACTGGTCCGTTGTACTTTGCCATACGTTCCGGCCCCTCCGTGAAGCCTTACACCCGCCTTTTCTTCTTCTGCCGGCACCCGTTGTGGGGGACCGGAGTGACGTCCTTTATAGAACCGACCTCGATACCGTGCGCCTGCAGCGTCCGGATGGCCGTCTCACGGCCCGAGCCCGGCCCTTTCACCCGCACGTCCACCTTGCGGATGCCGTGCTCGGCTGCCTGCTTTGCGACCGACTCCGCGCACTGCTGCGCGGCGTAGGGCGTGCTCTTGCGGGAGCCCTTGAACCCGATGGTCCCCGCGCTGGCCCACGCCAGGGTGTTCCCCTCCGGGTCGGTGATACTGATTATGGTGTTGTTGAAGGTCGCCTTGATGTGGGCGATCCCGGCTGGCACGTTCCTCTTGACCTTCTTGCGGCCGCGCGCCCTCCCCTTACCCGGTTTTGGCATTTACTCCTCCTACCTGCCCATCTGCTGGCGCTGCTTCTTCTTTATGCCCACCTGCGGCCTGGGCCCCTTGCGGGTCCTGGCGTTGGTGTGCGTGCGCTGGCCGTTGACCGGGAGGCCCTTGCGGTGGCGGAGCCCCCGGTAGCAGCCGATCTCCATCAGCCTCTTCACGTTCTGGGCGCGCTCCCGCCGCAGGTCCCCCTCGATGCGGAAGTTCGCGTCGATGAACTCTCGGAGCTGGACGACCTCCTCGTCGGTAAGGTCCCGGACCTTGGTCTCGGGCGTAACGCCCGCTCCCCCGCAAGCCTTGAGCGCGCTGGTACGCCCGATGCCGTAGATGTAGGTCAGGGCTATGCCCACCTGCTTCTCCCTGGGGAGATCGATACCCGCTATTCTCGCCAAGCGCCTACCTCTCTTACTTGCCCTGCCGCTGCTTGTGGCGGGGGTTGCTGCAGATGACCATCACCCGGCCGTGCCTGCGTATCATCTTGCACTTGTCGCACATCTTCTTGACCGACGGCCTTACCTTCATACCCTTCACATCCTACTTGTAGCGGTACGTGATCCGCCCTCGCGACAGGTCGTACGGCGACAGCTCCACCGTAACCCGGTCACCCGGAAGGATACGGATGTAGTGCATGCGCATCTTCCCCGAGATGTGCGCCAGGACCTTGTGGCCGTTGTCGAGCTCCACCCTGAACATCGCGTTGGGGAGGGGCTCCAGCACGGTGCCCTCGATCTCTATTGCTTCCTCTTTTGGTGCCAAACCTGCCCGTATCCCTCCTGAAAGCGCACAAACACAAATAATAACTCTATGTCACTGTTTTTTCCAGCGATTTCTTCCCGTGTTCACGGTCAGGACGTCCGGTCCGTCCTCCGTTACCGCCACCGTATGCTCGAAGTGGGCCGAGAGGCTGCGGTCCTTCGTAACCACCCGCCAACGGTCCGCCGACGCCTCCACCTCGTGGGTCCCGATGTTGACCATCGGCTCCAGCGCCAGCACCATCCCCGGCTTCAGCAGGGGACCGGCCCCGGGGGTTCCGTAGTTGGGGACCGGCGGGTCCTCGTGCATGCTGGCCCCTATTCCATGGCCCACGAACCTCCGCACCACGTGATACCCGGCTCCCTCCGCGACGCGCTGCACCGCCGCCGAGACGTCCGAAAGCCGGTTGCCCGGCCTGCACTGCTCTATGGCCTCGTCCAGCGCCTGCCTGGTCACCTCGACCAGCCGGCGCGCCTCCGGGAAACCCTCGCCCACGATAACCGAGACCGCGGCGTCGCCGAAGTAGCCGTCCATCTTCGCGCCGGTGTCTATGCTCAGCAGGTCGCCCCCGACCAGGGGCCTGTCGTCCGGCACCCCGTGCACCACCTCGTCGTTGAGCGAAGTGCACAGCGTGGCCGGGTACGGCCCGCACTTTATGAAGTCGGGCTGGTAACCCTTGAAGGCGGGGAGAGCCCCGCCGTCCCTTATCATCTTCTCCGCCATCCGGTCCAGCTCCATCGTGGTCACGCCCACGGCCACCTTCGCGGCGACCTCCTCGAGGACCCGGGCCACCAGCCTGCCCGCCTTCCTCATCTTCTCGATCTCCTCGCGCGACTTGAGGATGATCACCTAGCCGCGCCTCTTCTCGATCTCGGCCTCTATGGCGGCGTACACCTCGTCGGGCTCCGCCGCCCCGTCGATGTCGACGACCTTGCCCGAAGGCCGGTAGTGCTCGATCAACGGCTCGGTCTCTCGCCGGTACACCTCCAGCCGGTTTCTGATCGTCTCCTCGTTGTCGTCGCTCCTCTGGACAAGCTCGCCCCCGCAGTCGTCACAGACCTCCTCGGAGGCCGGCGGGTTGAAGTAGATGTTGAAGTCCCCCCCGCACTCCGGGCCCGAGCACGCCCTGCGCCCGAGGATGCGCTTTACTATCACGTCCGGGTCCACCCGGATGTTAACCACCAGGTCCAGCGATTCCCCCCGCTCTGTCAGGAACTCGTCGAGCGCCTCGGCCTGCTCCAGGTTGCGCGGGAAGCCGTCGAGCACATACCCGCCGGCCATGTCGCTCCCCATGAGCCTCTCTTTCGCCACCCCTATGACCACGTTCGCCGGGACCAGCTCGCCGGCGTCCATGTAGGAGGCGGCCTCTTTCCCCAGCGGCGTACCGGCCGAGCGCGCCTCCCGCAGCATGTCGCCCGTCGACACCTGCGGCCAGCCGTACTCGGCCACCAGCCTCTTGGCCTGCGTCCCTTTTCCGGCCCCCGGGGGGCCCAGCAGCAGCAAGTTCACACGTACCTACTTACTCAGGAAACCCTCGTAGTGGCGCATCTGCATCTGCGCCTCGATCTGGGACATCGTCTCCAGGGCTACGCCCACGATGATGAGAATGGCCGCGCCTCCGATGGGGACCTCGCTGGTCCCGAAGTACACGAACATCACGGCCGGGATCAACGCGATCGCGGCCAGGTAGAGGCTTCCCGGGAGGTTGATCCGGTTGACCACCTTGGAGATGTAGTTGGTGGTGGGCATCCCGGGCCTTATGCCGGGGATGAAGCCCCCGTACTTCTTCAGGTTGTCCGCCAGCTCGAACGGGTCGAAGATGATGGCGGTGTAGAAGTAGGCGAAGAATATGATCATCCCGGTATACATGACGAAGTACAGAATCGATCCCTGGACGAAGCGGTCCGCGAATCCCTTCATGGAGGGGATGAACTGGGACAGGATGACCGGGAAGGTGAGAACCGCCGAGGCGAAGATTATCGGTATCACTCCGCTGGTGTTCACCTTGACAGGGATGTAGGTGCTCGCGCCCGAGTACATCTTCCTGCCCCGGACCTGCTTGGCGTACTGCACCGGGATGCGCCTCTCGCCCTTCTCTATGTAGACCACGCCCATGACGATCAGGACCGCGAACACCGCCAGCACGCCCAGAAGCGCGGGCTGCCGGTTGTAGGCCGCCCTCACCAGGTTGCTGATCTCGGTGGGCATCGCGGCGATGATCCCCGCGAAGATGAGGATGGACATGCCGTTTCCGACCCCGCGGTCGGTGATGAGCTCACCCAGCCACATCAACAACGCCATGCCGGCCACCAGGGTGAACACTATGAGCGTCCCCTTGGCGAAGGTCAGGTCCGGCAGGATCGGGTACTTGGTGTTCCTGCTGAAGGACACCACCAGGCTAGCCGACTGCAGGGTGGCCAGGACCAGGGTCATGTAGCGCGTGATCTGGGTTATCTTCTTGCGGCCGATCTCGCCTTCCTCGTGCCACTCCTTGATCTTGGGTATGACCGCGGAGAGTAGCTCCATGATGATGGACGCGGTGATGTAGGGCATGATGCCCAACCCGAAGATGGCCATGCGCGACAGCCCACCGCCGGTGAATATGTTGAGGAACTGCATGAGGCTGTTGTCCGCCATACTGTCCCCGAGTGCCTTCAGGCTTACCCCGGGCGCGGGGATGAAACAGCCGACCCTGAACAGCGCGATGATGAAGAAGGTGAAGAGGATCTTCTTTCTCAAGTCCGGGATCTTGAAAGCGTCCCGGAACCCGGAGAAGATGCGCACTATATCACCTCGGCGGAGCCACCCGCCTCCTCGATCTTCCGTCGGGCGGACTCGGTGAAGGCGTGCGCCTTGACGGTCAGCTTGAGCGACAACTCGCCGTCCCCCAGGATCTTGACCTGGTAGCGCTCCTTGCGGATGAGGCCCTCGCGGGCCAGCACGGCGGGGTCCACCGTATCGCCGGCCTTGAACCGGGCGAGGTCGCGGACGTTCACCAGCGCGTACTCCTTGCGGGTGCGTGGGGTGAAGCCACCCAGCTTCGGCACCCTCCGCGTGAGCGGCATCTGGCCCCCCTCGAAGCCGATCTTCGAGTGCGAGCCAGAGCGGGCGTTCTGGCCCTTCTGGCCGCGCCCGGCCGTCTTGCCTCCACCGGCCGAATGGCCTCTGCCTATCCGCTTGCGCTCCCTTCGGGAACCCGGCGCGGGCTTCAGGTTATGCAGTCGCAGCCCTTCGTCTTCCATCTACCGCTTTCCTTCGCTAGCCGCGGCTTTGCGCGGTTTGGCCGCGGGCACCTCCTCCACCTCGACCAGGTGCCTGACCTTGAATATCATCCCCCTGATCTCGGGGCGGTCGTCCTTCTCGACGGTCTGGCCGATGCGCTTGAGTCCGAGTGCCCGGACTGTCCCGCGCTGGTCGGCCGGTCGGCCCACCAGCCCCTTCTTGAGCGTTACCTTAAGCCTCGAGCTCATCGAAGATGTTCCTTCCCCGTATCTCCTCGACCCGCTTGCCGCGGATCCGCGCCACGTCCTCCGGGCTGCGCAGCGTGCGCAGGCCTTCGACGGTGGCCTTGATGACGTTCAGGGGGTTGTCGGAGCCCAGGCTCTTGGTGAGTATGTCCTTTATCCCCGCCAGCTCGACCACGGGCCTGACCGCCCCGCCGGCGATCACGCCGGTACCGGGCGAAGCCGGCTTGAGCAGCACCCTTGCGGCGCCGAACTTGCCCTCTATCTGGTGCGTTATCGTGCCCTCCACCATCGGGACTGAGAACATGCTCTTGCGGGCCTTCTCCGCGCCCTTGTCTATGGCGAGAGGGACCTCCCGCGCCTTGCCGTAGCCGACCCCCACCTGGCCGTGGCCGTCACCGACCACCACCAGTGCCGTGAAGGAGAACCGCCGGCCGCCCTTGACCACCTTGGCCACCCTGTTCACGTGGACGACCTGCTGCCTGAGTTCCTCTGTTCCCTGGACCTCCGAACGGTCCATTCATACCTCCTAAAAAACGAGCCCGTTTTCCCTGGCCGAGTCGGCCAGGGCCTTGACCCTTCCGTGATACTTGTATCCGCCGCGGTCGAACACCACCTTGGTGACGCCCTTCTCCACGGCCCTCTTCGCGCAGGCCTCCCCCACCAGCTTCGCCACGTCGGTCTTGGAGGTCCCCTTCGCGGACCGGAACTGCTTCTCCATGCTCGACGCGGAGGCCAGTGTGACCCCCAGTTCGTCGTCTATCACCTGGCAGGACATGCCCCGGTTGCCCCTGAACACCGCCAGGCGCGGGCGCTCGGCCGTGCCCGATATCTTCTTACGAACCGCCTTGCGGCGCCTTGCGCGGCCCCGCGTCGGCTTGAGGACGCCTGACTCGCTCACTTGATCGCCTTCCCCACCTTCCTGCGTACGTACTCGTCTCTATAGCGGATACCCTTGCCCTTGTAGGGGTCGGGCTTGCGTAGCGCCCGGATGTCGGCCGCAACCTGGCCCACCTTCTGCTTGTCGCAGCCGCGGATGATGATGCGGGTCGGTATGGGCACCTCGAAATCGATGCCCGACGGCGCGTCCACCGCCCTCGGGTGCGAGTACCCGAGCTGCAGCTCCAGGGTCTTTCCCTTCAGGATCGCGCGGTATCCGACCCCCTGTATCTCGAGAATCTTCTCGAAGCCCTCGGTGACCCCGCGGACCATGTTGGCTATCAGGGTGCGGTACAGGCCGTGCATGGAGCGGTCGCACGCCTCGTCGCTCTCCCTGGTGACGAGCAGCACATTACCCTCCTGGGCGACCTTGATCCTCTCCGAGATCTCCTGGTAGAGCTCGCCCTTCGGGCCCTTCACCCTCACCAGGTTACCGTCGAGGGTGATGCTCGCCCCCGCCGGCACCTCTATGGGCATCTTTCCTACTCGTGACATCTCTCTATCCTCTTGGCTTCTTCACTCCCGGGCTAAAGAGCCCGGGCTCAATCGTGTCGTCGGACCACCCTCTACCAGACGTAGCAGACGACCTCTCCGCCGACGCCGTGTACCCGCGCCTCCTTCTCGGTCATCACACCCTTGGAGGTCGAGAGTATCGCTATGCCGAGGCCTCCCAGCACCCTGGGCAGGCCGTCCTTCCTCGCGTACACCCGGAGACCGGGCGTGCTTATCCGCTTCAACCCCGAGATCACGGCCCTGCGGTCCTGCCCGTACTTGAGGTGGACCACGATGGTATCGAAGTTCCCCTGCTTATCCACCTCGTACTTCCTTATGTAGCCCTCGCGGTGCAGGATGCGCGCGATCTCGACCTTGGTCCTGGAGGCGGGGATATCCACCCGCTCCTTGCTGGCCCTGCTCGCGTTCCTGATGCGGGTAAGCATGTCCGCGATGGGATCGGTCATTGTCATCGAGAAGCCTCCCCTACCAGCTCGACTTGGTGACGCCCGGCAGCTCGCCCCGGTGGGCCAGCTCGCGAAGGCATATCCGGCACAGCTTGAACTTCCGGTAGAACCCACGCGGCCTGCCGCAACGCTCGCAGCGGTTGTACGCCTGGGTGCGCTGCCTGGGCTTCCTGTGTTGCCTGACCACCTGCGACTTCTTCGCCAAGCTACCCCCTCGTCACGTCGCCTTGAAAGGGAACCCCAGGCCTTCCAGCAGGGCCTCCCCTTCGTCGTCGGTACGGGCGGATGTCACCACGGTGATGTCCATGCCCCGCACCTTGTCGATCTTGTCGTAGTCGATCTCAGGGAAAATGAGCTGCTCCTCCACCCCCGTGGAGTAGTTGCCGTTGCCGTCGAAAGACTGGCGTGTCAGCCCCCTGAAATCCCGTACCCTGGGCAGGGCTATGGACAGCAGCCTGTCCAGGAACTCGTACATCCGCTCGCCCCGGAGTGTTACCTTGCACCCGACGGTCATCCCCGCCCTGAGCCGGAACCCGGCCACGGACCTCCTGGCCTTGATGATGAGGGGCCTCTGCCCGGTGATGATCGACAGGTCGGCCGCCGCCAAATCCACGGTCTTGGGGTTGGTGGTGCCCTCCCCCACGCCCATGTTCACCACGACCTTCTCCAGGCGCGGCACCTGGAGCCTGTTCTTGTACTCGAACCGCTCCATGAGCATCGGGACCACGTCTTCCTCGTATGTCTCCCGCAGGCGCGGGACGTACTTTTCCTCGTTGTCCGCCATCAGAACTCACGCTCGCATTTCACACATACCCGGGAGAACGACTTGTGGCCCTTGCGCACACGCTTGACCCTGGTGGGACGTTCGCAGCCGGGGCAGAGCAGCATGACGTTGGAGGCGTCGATGGGCAGCTCCCAGTCCACCACCCCTCCCTGGGGGTTCGACTGGCTGGGGCGCACGTGCTTCTTGGACCTGTTGACGCCCTCGACTATCAGCTTTCGCTCCTCGGGGTTGGTCTTGAGCACCTTGCCGCGCTTGCCGGCGTCCTTGCCCTTCGTGACCTCGACCGTGTCGCCTTTTCTTACCTGTAAGCTCTTCACGACAACTCCTAGAGCACCTCGGGTGACAGCGAGATGATCTTCATGAACTCCTTGCTCCGCAGCTCGCGCGCCACCGGCCCGAATATCCTGGTCCCGCGGGGGTTCTTCTGGTTATCGATCAGCACAACCGCGTTCTCGTCGAACTTGATGTAGCTGCCGTCGGGCCGCCGATGCTCCTTCTTGGTGCGTACCACCACCGCCTTGACGATGTCGCCCTTCTTGACCGCGGAGCCGGGGATGGCCTCCTTTACGGTGCCCACCACGATATCGCCCACCGAGGCGTAGCGGCGTCCGCTGCCGCCCAGCACCTTTATCACGAGGACCTCCCTGGCCCCCGTGTTGTCCGCTACCCTGACTCTGGATTCCTGCTGGATCATCTGAAGTCTCCCGGCCTACCTCGCCTTTTCCAGCACCTTGACCAGGCGCCACCTCTTGGTCTTCGAGATCGGCCTGGTCTCCATCACCTCGACCATGTCACCCTGGGTGCACTCGTTCTTCTCGTCGTGCGCGTAGAGCTTGCTGGTGCGCTTGATGATCTTGCCGTAGAGCGGGTGCCTGACCCTGGACTCGACCGCGACCACGATGGTCTTGTCCATTGCGTCCGACACGACCCTGCCGACTCTGACTTTCCGCGAAGGCCTCTTCGCCATTTCTACCGCCTATAGGTCCCTTAGCTCTTCCTCTACCTCTTCCTCGAGCTGCTCCTCGCTCTCCACGGGTTCCGCCTCGATTGCCAGCTCCTCCTCGTCGGCCAGCACCTCTTCCTCGGTGACGGCGAGCTCCTCGGGCTCCTCCATCGCCACGTACTCCTCGGCGGCCTCGAAAGCCTCGGCGTGGATCGCGAACTCCCGCTCGGTCATCACCGTGCACACCCGGGCGATGTCCCGGCGGGCCTCCTTGATCTTCATGGGGTTGTCCAGCTGCCCCGTGGCGTGCTGGAATCGCAGGTTGAACAGCGTCTCCTTGAGCTCCCGGAGCTTGTCCTCCAGCTCGCCCGAGTCGAGCACCCTCAGTTCCCTCGCCGTGAGCATCTATCTACCTCCACACACGGTGGTCAGTCTTCCCTCTTCACGAAACGGCACTTCATCGGCAGCTTGTGGCCCGCCAGCCGCATCGCCTCCCTGGCGGTGGGCTCGCTGACCCCCGCCAGCTCGAACATGACCTTTCCCGGCTTCACCGGCGCCACCCAGAACTCCGGGTTGCCCTTGCCGCTGCCCATCCTGGTCTCCGCCGGCTTCTTTGAGACCGGCTTGTGCGGGAAGATGTTTATCCATACCTTCCCGGACCTCTTGATATGGCGGGTCATCGCGACTCGGGCGGCCTCTATCTGGCGCGCGGTAACCCAGGCGGGCTCCAGGGCCTGGAGGCCGTAGTCTCCGAAGTTGACCCGGATCCCTCCCTTGGCGCTCCCCCTCAGCCTGCCCCGCTGCACCTTACGGTGGGGCGGCCTCTTGGGCATCAGCATTACTCGCTCGCCTCCTCGTCACCGGCCGGTGTCTCCGGAATCTCCGTTGTTTCCGGCGCCTCCGGAGTCTCCGTAGGCGGCGCGTCCTCGGGCGAGGACTCCTCCACGACCGCGGTCTCCTGTATCTCCGGCTCGGCACCGACGGCGGCCTCGACCTCAGCCGTGACCTCCGCCTCCACCTCCACCGCGGTGGTGGGGGACTCCACGACCGGCGTCGGCTCAGGCACGGGCGCAGGCGCGGTTTCCGCCGGCGCCGGAGCCTGCCGGCCCGCTCCCCTGGGCTGCCTCGGTCCCTCGCCCCCGCGGGGCCTCGAGGGTCGCGCCGACCCCAGGGAGGACGGCATCCCCCGCTCCTCCTCGCGCTTCCCCGACACGTCTCCCTTGTAGATCCAGACCTTGACGCCTATGCGCCCGAAGGTGGTCCTGGCCTCCACGAAGCCGTAGTCCACGTCCGCGCGCAGCGTGTGCAGCGGAACCCTGCCCTCCCGGTACCACTCCCGGCGGGCCATCTCCGCGCCCCCCAGGCGCCCGGAGCACTGGACCTTGATCCCCTGCGCTCCATCCCGCATCGCGTTCGAAACCGCTCGCTTCATGGCCCTCCGGAAGGAGACCCTCCCGGAGATCTGCTCGGCTATGTTGCGGGCCGTAAGGGTTGCGTCGAGGTCGGGGCGCGAGACCTCCATGATGTTCACCGACACGTCGTGACCCACCATGCCGATCAGGTCGTCCCGTATCTTGTCTACCTCGCTGCCCTTGCGGCCGATGACGATCCCCGGGCGGGCGGTGTGCACGTTGACCGCGAGCTCCTTGGCCTTGCGCTCGATCTCGATCTTGGACACCGCGGCGTTGTACAGGCGGTCGGTCAGGTACCTTCGTATCCTGATGTCCTCCTGGACCAGGTCCGGGTACTCCTTGTCGGCGATCCAGCGGGAGGTCCAGTCGTTTATGATCCCCAGCCGGAACCCGTACGGGTGTACTTTCTGACCCAAAGCTACTCCTCGCTCTTCTCGGTCGCCTTGCCCCTGCGCCGGCGCTTTGCGGGCTCGGACTTCGCGGAGGGCTCCTCGTCCGCCGGGGTCTCCTCCGCATCCGGGCCGGGCTCCTCGGGCTCCTCAGCCTCCTCGGGCTCTTCGGCCTCCTCGGGCTCCTCGGGCTCCTCCTCGATACCGGGTTCGCCTACCTCCGGTTCAACATCATCTTCGCCAGCCGTATCGCCCTCAGGCGCCTCCGGCGCGGTATCCTGATCGGCTACCTCCGGTCCACCTTCAGCTTCGGTGGCCGCATCGCCCGCAGGCGCCTCCGGCGCGTCCTCGAGCTCCTCTTCCTCTGACTCCTCGACCTCAGGCTCCTCAGCCGCCTTCTTGGGCTTACGGCGCGGCACCATCCTGGCCAGCCCCCTGCGCCGGGCCACCTTCTCGGGCTCGCGCTCGTCGAGTATGACCGTGATGTGGCTGGTCCGCTTATTGATGCGGGTGGGCCTGCCGTACGCCCGCGGGCGCCACCTCTTGAGCGTCGGCCCCTCGTCCACGAACACCTTGGAGACGTAGAGCGCCTCCGGGGCAAGCCCGTTGTTGTTCTCCGCGTTGGCCAGCGCGCTCATCAGGACCTTTGAGACTATCTGGGCCGCGGCCTTGGGCGAGTACTCCAGTATCTGCTGGGCTTCACCCGCGTCCTTGCCCCTGATGAGGTCCACCACCAGCCTCGCCTTCTGCGGGCTGACCCTCACGTATCTTGCTACCGCCCTTGTCTCCACTTATCCCACGCTCTCTCGTTATCTCACCCGGGTCCGCTTCTCCTTGGCCAGCTTGCCCCCGTGGCCGCGGAACATGCGGGTCGGTGCGAACTCCCCAAGCTTGTGCCCTACCATGCTCTCGGTGATGTAGACCGGAACGTGCTTCCGGCCGTCGTGCACGGCGATGGTGTGCCCCACCATCTCGGGGAAGATGGTGCTGTCACGCGACCAGGTCTTCAGCACCATCTTCTCGTTGCGGCGGTTCAGCTCGGTGATCTTCCCGAGCAGCCGCTCGTCAACGTATGGGCCTTTCTTAAGCGATCGCGACAAATCACCCTCCGGTTCGAATGAAGGCTACTTCTGCCTCCTGGTCCTCACGATGTACTTGTTGGACTGCTTCTTCTTGTTCCTGGTGCGGTAGCCCAGGGTCGGCTTGCCCCACGGCGTGACCGGGTGGCGTCCCGACTTGGACTTGCCCTCCCCGCCGCCATGCGGGTGGTCGACAGGGTTCATTGCCGCGCCGCGGGTCTGCGGCCTGACCCCGCGGTGGCGATTCGAGCCGGCCTTGCCGATGCTTATCAACTCGTGCTCCGCGTTGCCCACCGATCCCACGGTGGCCCTGCACTCCTGGTGCACCTTGCGCACCTCTCCCGAAGGTAACCGCAGGTTGACGAAGCCGCCCTCCCGGGCCATTATCTGCGCGCTGGTGCCGGCGGAGCGCACGATCTTTGCCCCCCCTCCGGGCTTCAGCTCGACGGCGTGCACCGTGGTACCAAGGGGGATGTTCATCAGCGGGAGGCAGTTCCCGGGCCTGACGTCCACCCCGACCCCCGACTCGACCGTATCGCCGACCTTGAGGTCGTTGGGGCAGAGGATGTAGCGCTTCTCCCCGTCCCGGTAGTGCAGCAGCGCGATACGCGCCGAGCGGTTCGGGTCGTACTCGATGGTTGCGACCCTGGCCTGGACCCCGTCCTTGTTGCGCCTGAAGTCGATTATCCTGTACTGGCGCTTCGCGCCGCCGCCCCGGTGCCGCGCCGTCTTGCGCCCGTGGGCGTTCCTGCCGCCGCTCTTGGTCAGCGGCTCGGTGAGCGACCTCTCCGGCTCGGAACTGGTTATCTCGGAGAAGTCCGAGACCGTGGCGAACCTCCTGCCCGGGCTGGTCGGCTTGTATTTCTTTACACCCATCGCTTCCCGCCTAACGGCTCTCGAAGAACTCTATCTTCTGGCCAACGGCCAGCGTCACCACCGCTTTCTTGCCCCTGGCGGTGCGGCCTTTGGTCAGGCCCCTCCCGCGAGGCTTCCCCTTGGTGCGGCTGGTGTTCACTCCAGTGACCTTCACGTCGAACACGGTCTCCACCGCGTCCTTGATCTCGGACTTGTTGCTGCGGGGGTCCACCATGAAGGTGTAGTGCCCGATGTCGATCCCGCCATAGGTCTTCTCACTCACCACGGGGTAGAGGATGACGTCATGCGGGTCCTTCATCGCCAACCTCCCCCTGGAACTCGTCGAGCGCGCCCTTGAGGAAGAGCAGGCTCGAGAACCTCAGTATGTCGTAGGTGTTCAGCTCCGCCGGCACGAACGTCTCCACGGTCGCGATGTTGCGGAACGACTTCTCGACTATCTCGTCGTCGGGCGCCACCACCAGCATCACCGGCGCGGCGACCTCCAGCCTGTCCAGTATCTCGGCGCAGGTCCTGGTGCTGGGTACGTCCAGCGTGAAGTCCTCCAGGACGGTGATGCGCTCCTCGCGCGCCGCCGCCGACAGCGCCGAGCGGAACGCGAGCCGGCGTACCTTGCGCGGCACCTTGAAGTCGTAGTCGCGCGGCTTCGGCCCGAACACGACACCCCCGCCCTTCCACAGGGGGGACCTGGAACTGCCGGCCCGGGCGCGGCCCGTACCCTTCTGGCGCCAGGGCTTCTTGCCCCCGCCCCGCACCTGGCTCCGTGTCCTGCTCGAGGCCGTACCCGAGCGGGCGGCCGCCCTCAGCATGCGGACCACCTGGTGCACCGCGTACGGGTTCGGCTCGATGCCGAAAAGAGCCTCGGCGAGCTCGACCTCCCCTACCTTCTTTCCCTCGGTGTTCTTTATCTCCGCTTTCACTGACATCACCGCTTGGCCTTGCCGGCCTTCGTCTTGACCGACTGCCTGACAATCACGCGAGCGCCCTTGGGACCCGGGACGCTGCCCCTGAGAAGCAGCAGGTCGCGGTCGGGGTCCACCTCCACCACCAGCAGGTTGAGCGCCGTGACCTTCTCGGTCCCCATGTGCCCTGGGAGCTTCTTCCCCTTGAACACCCTGGACGGTGTGGCGCACTGCCCCACCGAGCCCGGCGCCCTGTGGAACCTCGAGCCGTGGGAGCCCGGACCCCCAGAGAAGCCGTGGCGCTTCACCACGCCCGCGAACCCCTTGCCCTTGCTGACCGCGCATACATCGGCGTGATCGCCCTCGGCGAACATCTCGTCGACCTTGATGCGTTGACCCGCGGAGAACTCCCTCGGGTCGAGCTGCAGCTCGGCCAGGAACCTCTGGGGAGGCGCCCCGGCGTGTGCGAAGTGCCCCTCCATGGGCCTGTTCACGGCGGGCCGCCTGCGGGTGGCGGCGCCGCTCTCGCGCCGTGCCGCCTTCTCCGGGGGAATCTCCCCGAAGCCCACCTGGACGGCCTCGTAGCCGTCGGTCTCGCGAGTCTTGAGCTGGGTGACCACGCAAGGACCGGCCTTCACCACTGTGACCGGTATGAGCCGGTCCTCCTTGAAGACCTGGGTCATCCCCAGTTTCTCGCCCAGTATCGCTTTGCCCATATCGCCTGTCCTCCGGCCCGCTCGCGCGGTCGCGACTATTGACTAGAGCTTGATCTCGATATCCACGCCCGCCGGCAGGTCCATGCCCATCAGGGCGTCGACCGTCGCCGGGGTCGGGTCCAGGATATCGATGAGCCTCTTGTGAGTCCGGATCTCGAAGTGCTCCCGGGAGTCCTTGTCCACGTGGGGCGAACGTATCACGCAGTACACGTTCTTCTCCGTGGGCAGGGGCACCGGTCCTGAGATCGCCGCTCCGGTCTTCTTGGCCGTCTCCACGATCATCCTCGCCGACTGGTCGATGATCTCGTGGTCATAAGCCTTGAGCCTGATCCGGATCTTCTCTCTGCTCACTCGCCTACCTCCAGGCGCTTATGTGCAAGGCACATAAGCCCTACTTGTAGATCTTTATGACCCTCCCGGCGCCCACGGTGCGGCCTCCCTCGCGGATGGCGAAGCGGAGGCCCTCGTCCATGGCGACCGGGGTGATCAGCTCGACGTCCATCTCGGTGTTGTCACCGGGCATGACCATCTCCACG
>JAZDFZ010000058.1:0-33149 GCA_043807425.1 Actinomycetota bacterium | reverse complement strand
GGTGAGGGGGACCGTCTTTATTTGCGGATGCCCCCCGCATGGAACAAATAGGGCCTTTCTGTCATCTTAATCGTTGTACGGTATCATTGATGCGGATAGCGACAACGGGCGTTCCCCGAGGGGAACGCCAAATCACGCGAGGAACAGGGAGCACAGTGGACGAGAACCAGGATGACCAGGGAGGCGTCCCGCCTCAGGGACCCCCCGAGCAGGGCGCGCCTCAGCAGTACGGCCAGCAACCGCTCCAGCCGCCGCAGCCGCAGTATCCGGGGCAGCCGGCGGGCCAGGGGCAGCAACCACAGCCTTCACAGCCGTATCCCCCTCAACAGGCGCAACCACCGCAGCAGTATCCGCCGCAGCAACCAGCGCAGCAACCACCGCAGCAGCAGTATCCTCAGCAGCCGCAGGGGTACTACCCTCCCCAGCAGGGCCAGTATCAGCCTCAGGCCGGCTACCCACCCCAGGCGCAGACAGGTGGATACCCGCCGCAGCCGCCGGCCGGGTACCCCCAGGGGCCGCCGGGGGGCTATGACTACGGGCCCCCGCGGAGGGATGTTGCGCCGCGACGAGGTATGTCCGGCCGCGGTTGGGCGATAGTCATCCTCTGTGTGATCCTCGGTATCGGTGTCCTGGTCGGCGCGGGGTACTTCGTGAACAGGGCGCTGTTCTCGGAGAAGAGCGGGGAAGGGAGCAGCTTCTCCCTGGAGGCCTCGCCCGTGTACAACGAGGCGCTCTACGACATCAACCAGTACTACTTCAAGCCGTTCTCCGAGGCGAAGATAACCGACGCCGCCGAAAAAGCGGTTAAGGACGCCCAGAAGAAGGGCGAGACCTCGCCGGACAAACTGCTCGACGTGGGCCTGACCGCGCTGGGGAAGGCCCTCGACGACGAGCACAGCGGCTACATGAACGCCTCGCAGAACAAGAGGCTGACCGAGGACCTCTCCGGCAGCTTCTACGGCGTCGGGTTCACCCTCAAGGTGGACAAGGACGAGAAAGGAAAGGGGACCGACAGGCCCAAGGTCGTCACAATCCTCAAGGATTCTCCCAGCGCCGAGGCGGGGGTGAAGAAGGACGACCTGATCATGTCCGTGGACGGCAAGGACACCAAGGGCGTACCCCTGGACACGGTCATCCTGTGGATAAGGGGCAAGAACGGCACCAAGGTGAACATCAAGGTTAAGCGGGGCGACGAGAACCTGGACTTCAACATGGTCCGCGAGAAGATAACCATCCCCGACCTGGAGACGGAGATCGTGGACGGGAAGTACGGGGTCCTGCGCCTGTTCGAGTTCAACAGCGGTGTCGGGCAGAAGGTCCGTGACGCCGTGCGGGACATGCAGTCCAAGGGAGTGCAGGGATTCATCCTGGACCTGCGTAACGACCCGGGGGGTCTGCTGGACGAGGCGGTGAAGGTCTCCAGCGTGTTCATCAACGACGGGGTGATAGTCTCTTACCAGACCAAGGGATCGCCCAAGGTCGACGAGAAGGCCCGCGGCGGCGCCGAGACCGTCCTGCCGCTGGTGGTGCTGACCAACGGGGGCAGTGCCAGCAGCTCCGAGATCGTGGCGGGAGCGATCAAGGACCACAAGAGGGGAACCCTGGTGGGGACCAAGACCTACGGCAAGGGATCGGTCCAGAAGGTGTACGAGTTGGACAACGACGGCGCCATGAAGCTGACCATCAGCCTCTACTACCTGCCGAACGGCGAGAGTATCGACGGCAAGGGCATAGAGCCCGACGTGAAGGTCGAGGCGAAGGACGACCCCAACGAGGAGCAGATCCAGCTCGACAGGGCGAAGCAGGTCCTTCAGAACCTGATAGACGGAAAGCCGGCGACCGGCGAACTCCTCCAGCTGGCGGCCTGATGTAACAGATGTAGTAAAAGGGTCAGGCACTTTTGCTACACTTCCGCGAAAATAGCCCGGTGCTATACTTCTCGCATGTCATCTGAAACGAACGCCGGGATACAGGTCAAGGCGACCAACCGCAAGGCCCTTCGAGACTACCAGATAGAGGAGAGGTACGAGGCCGGCATCGTGCTGCAGGGCAGCGAGATAAAGTCGATCCGCGCCGGCCGCGCCAACCTGAGGGACTCGTATGCGTCCGTCGAGGGGGGTGAGGCGTTCCTCTACAACATGAACATCTCCCCGTACCCCCAGGCGGGCCACTTCGGGCACGATCCGACCAGGGTGCGGAAGCTGCTGCTTCACAAGGACGAGATAAAGCGGCTGACGGGCAAGATACTGGAGCGGGGCTATACACTGGTCCCGCTGAAGGTCTACCTCAGGGGCGGTAAGGCCAAGGTGGAGCTTGGCCTGGCCCGCGGTAAGCGGCAGTACGACAAGCGACGCGACATCGCGAAGCGGGACGCCGAGCGGGAGATGGACCGGGCCTTGAGATACGGCTCGAGGGGCGGCTGACCGCTCTCCGGGTCGGCGTTTGAGACATGTCATTATCACCGGGCGCCTCGTCGGTTATACTTGTGTAGGCGACCTGGTTTACGAGATCTCGGGCGGGTCCGCGATGTCCCGTCCGGAAAGCGAGGGGGCGATAAGGCTTCGACAGGGGTGACGGAGGCGAGGTTGCGGGCCGAGTTCCAGACACTCGTTAAACGCTGGAAACCAAACCAAACGCCGATACTGAAATGGCGTTGGCTGCCTAAAACAGCCTCGTCCCCCGGGTGGGGCCCGCTCCCCCGGGATGGACGTTGTTAGCGGGATAGCTTCCCTGCCGGGTTCCCGACGGCGGGGTCGCGAAACATTTTCTGGGAATGGCGACGGCGAGGCCGCCCGCGGGCCGGACCGCCGCGAGAAATAAACCGCGGGACACGCCCGTAGACGATCGCGTCAAAGCTCCTCTGGACGCGGGTTCGATTCCCGCCGCCTCCACTATTAACAACTCAACCCCCCGGCGGGAATCGAACCAGCGGACTGGGGGGAGCCGGGGGGATTCCCCCCGAACCGAGGCTAGGGCTCCGGTTCGTCGTCAGAGGTCGCGGAAGACCCGGAGGCCTTCGCCGCGCCGGGGGACGTGATCTTGAAGACGAACACCGACATCCCCAGGTCGATCGCCCCCGCAAGCATGAACACGAATCCTACAACGGTGCTCATGAACAGTATCAGGAACGCGCCGACCACCAGCAGGGTGATGCCGGAAACGATCAGGATCTTCGAGATGAGGTTTACGTTCCTCAGCCGGTTCCGGCGCCATTCCTCCAGCTCGTCCTGGTCGTTCACCAAGGGTAGTTATCCTCCTCTTCCGGTGAGCGCTCGTCCTCGGTAGTATAACCCGCTTCCTCCAGCTCCCGGTCCACAGTCGAGCTGCTGTCGGCAACTATGGGCCAGCCGCATCCGGGACAGCGGTCCGGGTCCTCGATCTCGTCGAATTCGCATCCGCAATCGGGACAGATCATTCTTCGCCTCCGTCGCTTACTGTTCAAATGTGGGATCGCGTCCTTGCGCCCCCGTTCCTCTTTCGGATTCGGTATCGGATTATAATGTCTTAATACCTGTTCTCGATATAGACGGTGGGCGCACGTATGAATCGTAGACCGATAGGGATGTTCGACAGTGGGGTGGGCGGGCTCACGGTGGCCAGGTCGGTCATTGACCTGCTGCCGGGAGAGAGCCTCATCTACCTGGGGGACGACGCGCGCGGGCCGTACGGTCCGCGGCAACCGGACGAGGTGCTCGGATTCTCGCGCGAGATCATCGATTACCTGCTCGGCTTCGAGGTGAAGATGGTGGTCATCGCCTGCAACTCGGCCACGGCAGCCGCCCTCGAGCATGCCCACCTCGAGTACGAGATACCTATCGTGGGGGTCCTGGAGCCGGGAGTGAGGGCGGCGGTGCGGCGCTCGCCAAGGCTTCAGATCGGGGTGATCGGCACCCGACTGACCATTGGCAGCGGAGTGTACGAGCGGGCGATCAGGAGGAAGGACGGCAGGGCCAGCGTGTTCGGCCAGGCCTGCCCCGAGTTCGTGGAGTTCGTGGAGCGGGGAGAGACGGAAGGGAACCACATATACGAGGTGGCTCTGGGCTACCTCGAGCCGATGAAGCAGTGGGGCATGGACACGCTGATCATGGGCTGCACCCATTACCCGCTGCTGGCCGGCCTCCTCAAGGACATCCTGGGGCCCGACGTCGCCCTCATCAGCAGCGCCGACGAGACGGCCTGTGAGGTGGAGGACATCCTGGACCGCCTGGGATGGCTGGCCGACCGAAGCGCCGCCGGGCGGCACCGATTCCTCACAACGGGCGACGCGGAGAAGTCGACGGAGCTGGGGCGCATGTTCCTCGGGCCCGAGGTCGTGGGCGCGATACATGTCGACCTCAAGACCCACCCGGACCTCGGGATGTGAGATGAGCTTCAAGGTGACGGTGCTGGGCAGCTCGGGCGGCTATGCCGGGGCGGGGCGCGCATGCAGCGGGTTCCTGCTGGAGCTGGGTGAGGACAGCCTGGTGCTGGACATCGGATCCGGAGCGCTGTCCCACCTGCTGGAGTACCGGGAGCCCGATGATATCGGGGGCGTCGCACTGACGCACATGCACTACGATCACTACGTGGACATGCACGGGCTGTGTACCGCGAGGCGTTTCTGGCCTGCCGGCCTGCCCCCCCTTCCGGTGCTGGCGCCCCCCGGCGCGGGGGAGGTGCTCACGGCCGCGCTGCAGGAAAGCAGCAGGGAGGTGTTCCTCGAGCTGATCGACCTGATGGTGGCATCGCCGGGAGAAGAGGTGGAATTCGCCCGGTTCACGGTCACCCCTTTCGCAGTGAAGCACGTGATGGACTCCCTGGCGTACCGCGTTGGTGACGGCGAGCGCACCCTCTTCTACACGGGGGACACGGAGTGGTCCGGGGAACTGCTCTCCGGGGCACGGGACGTCGACATGCTGATATGCGAGGCGACCTTCACCAGCCAGGTGCCGCGTAAGGCCCCCGGACACATGTCCGCCAGGGACGCCGGGCGGCTGGCCGCGGAGGCCGGCGCGGGAAGGCTGGTCATCACCCACGTCTGGCCGACGCTGGACGGCAAGCGGGCGGTGGAGGACGCCCGGGGACAGTTCGAGGGGCCGATAGACCTGGCGCTGGAGGACATGGTCTTCTTCGTCGGGCCGTACCCCTGCGCTACCTGACAGAATGCGAAAGAGGTGCCTGACCCTTTTTACAATTCCTACAGTTCTGCTACTCGAGACGGGAGGAGGCGGCGACTTGATAAGGACCGACGGGAGAGATCCGGGGCAGATGCGGCCCGTCAGTATCACGCGAGACTACATCTCGCACGCGGAAGGTTCCACGCTCATCGAGCTGGGCAGGACAAGGGTCATCTGCGCGGTCAGCTTCGAGGAGGGCGTACCGGCGTTCCTCAAGGGGAGCGGGCAGGGCTGGGTGACGGCCGAGTACTCGATGCTGCCGAGGGCCAACGCGCAGCGGACGCAGAGAGAGTCCGTCGCCGGCAGGCAGAAGGGGCGTTCCATGGAGATACAGCGCCTCATCGGGCGCTCCCTCAGGGCGGCGACCGACCTGACCGCGATGGGGGAGAAGACGTTCTGGGTCGACTGCGACGTCATCGAGGCCGACGGGGGAACGCGGACCGCCGCGATTACGGGCAGCTACATCGCGCTCCACGACGCCGTCGAGACAATGATCGACGAGGGAGCGATAAAGGCGTCGCCCCTGAGGGGCATGGTCGCCGCGGTGAGCCTCGGGGTGGTCAACGGGGAGCCGCTGCTCGACCTCTGCTACGAGGAGGACGTGCACGCCGAGCTGGACCTCAACCTGGTGGCGAACGACAGTTCCGAGATAATCGAGATCCAGGGTACCGCCGAGAACCGCCCGATATCCCGGAGCGAGCTGGATACGCTCCTGGACATGGGCCTGGCAGGCATCCGGGAGCTCATCGAATACCAGCGGAGCGTCCTGGCCTGATGGAGCTCGTGCTGGCCACCCGCAATAAGGGCAAGATCCGCGAGATACGCGAAGCACTCAACATGCCCGGCCTCCTCATCAGGACTTATGAGGACTTCGGCGAATGGCCCGAGGTAGAGGAGACCGGCGAGACTCTCGAGGAGAACGCCCTGCTGAAGGCGAACATGCTGTGCGGCCGGCTGGGGATGCCGGCCCTCGCCGATGACTCCGGCCTGATGGTGGACGCTCTGGACGGAAGGCCGGGCGCACGGTCATCGCGATATGCCGGCCCCGAAGGGGACTCCGAGAGGAACATGGACCGCCTGCTGGAGGAGCTGGAGGGGGTGCCTCCGGAGTTGCGCACCGCACGCTTCGTGTGCGTGCTCGCGCTGGTGACCCCGGAGGGCGAGTCGTTCCTCACGCGCGGCGAATGCGAGGGCAGGATACTGGAGCGAAGGCGTGGAGGAGGGGGTTTCGGCTACGACCCGGTGTTTCTCCCGGAGGGGTTCGAGCGCTCGATGGCGGAGCTGCACGTGGAGGAGAAGAACGCCATAAGCCATCGTGGGAGGGCCCTAGCCGCGATGCGCGAGCTGATGGAGAACGCCTGAGATTTGGGGCGGACTTCAGTCCGCCGTCGACCCCGCTCACCGGGACTGAAGTCCCGGCCCAAGCACGACTGATTGGGCGCGGACTTCAGTCCGCGGTCGTATTCGTGAGGGTGAGGGCCAGTGCCAGCAGACCCTCAAGCATCGCCGTCACCTCGCTATCGATCAGGTGGGCGCATCGCACCATGTCCTGCCTTGTCCCGCTCACCGGGTCCTGCACCCCGCTCACGTGGTAGAAGCACGTGGCGAACTGCGTCATCAGCCGGCGGACGTCCAGGTCGACGCCGGGCAGGGGCCGGAGCAGCTCGCGCGGCGCGGACCTCAGCTCGCCCAGGGCGCGCTGAAGTCCCGCCTCCAGCTCAGCCCGGTCAACCGCTCGCAATTCCTCGGAAAGGTCGCGGCCGTCGGCACTCACGCCTTTCCACTCGAGCAACGTCTCCAGCGCCCCGTTCAGCTCGATGAGCGAGAAGCACATGCTCCCGTGCTCCGGGAACCGGCTCGCCAGCTGGTAGCACTGCTGCCGGGTCATGGTCACCGCCAGGTCGGCGCTCACCATCAGGTCCTCGTCCACCAGCGACGAGGAGCCTTCCGAGAGCGGCAGGCCCAGCAGCTCGAGAGCGGCCTGCGCCTTGGGGTGGGCCGGCGAGTCGTCCTCCGCCTCGAGCCCGGCTGACGAAGCGGTCACCAGGAGCGCATTGTTGCCAAGGATCTCCGTGCAGCGGGCGGACAGCACGCACTCGGCGACGACGCTCCTCATGATGTTACCGGCGCAGACGAACAGGACTCTCATAACCGGATAGGATAGATCGCGTCACTCCACCGGTGCGGGGGACGCGGACGAGTTCGGTGACAGGACATTGAGCGCCTGGCGCTCCAGGGTCAGGTGGATGTGGGTCCCCCGGGGGTAGAAGATGACCTCGCCGTCCTCCTGGGCGTAGAGGTCGTCCAGGAGCTCCACGTCGACCTCGTCGCAGGCGAGGGACTCGACGCCCGGCATCCTGGTGTGCATGCCGACCTGCATCATGAGCGCCGCGATCAGTGCCCTGATGCCGCTCATCGGCTTGGCCAGGACGACGTGGATCTTTCCGTCGTCCGGACTGGCACCGGGCGCGATCTTGAAGGTGCGGCCGTACTGGGCGATGTTCGAGAAGAACACTCCCACGAGCCTGCCGTCGTATTCCAGGTCACCGGCCTTCAGCTTCACCCGGTACATGTCTATGCCGCGGATTATCACCACGACCGCCCGCTTGAGCGACGCGTACCAGTAGCCCGGGACCCCGAACCTCTTGTACTTCTGTGAGCGCCGTGCGAGGTCGCCATCGAGGCCCAGGCCCAGGATGTTGGTGCAGTACTTGACCTGGTTGCGCACCCCGCTGATGTCGACCTTGAGAAGGTCGACCGTGTGGATGTTGAAGTCGATCATCGCCTCGAGGGCCGTCTCGACCGAGTCGAGCCCGATCGCCCGGCAGAAGTCGTTGGCCGTGCCGGCGGGCAGGGGCACGACCACCACGTTCTTGTTCGAGCGTGAGAGCATGACGTTGTTCACGACCTGGTTGAGAGCCCCGTCGCCGCCGAAGACCATTATCACCCTGGAACCGCCGAACCGCTTCGACCAGAACTGGACGGTCTGGCCCATGTCCTGGGGGTGGTCGGTGGAGGTCTCCTCCAGGAACATCCCCTCCCGGCGCACCATGCTCCGGATGTTGGAGGCGCTCTCGGAGCCCTTCTTGCTCATGGGGTTCACGACGAGGAGCAGGCGTTCCTCGATGGTCTTTATGCGGTCTATGAGGCGTCTTTTCTCGGGATTTGTCATCCTTGAACTCCCTGGAAGGGGTGAGAAAGAGTATAGCACAGCGCGCGGCCGCGGGACGGGTGGGGAGCAGCTCGCGCCGGGTTATATAATGCGGGTGGAGAGCCGGCCGGTGAGGCGCGGCCGGCCGCGAGTCGCTCGGGAGGACGGTTGAAGCTCGTGTCCCACAGGGGAGGCCGGGGGTTCGGCGTGGACAATACGCTGGATGCCATGGAGCTGGCCGCCGCCGCCGGCGTCCGGCGGTTGGAGACCGACGTGCGCCAGACCTCCGACGGGCAGCCGGTTATCTGCCACGACGCGGGGATCTGGGGCAGCGCCGTGGCCCGTACCACCGCGGACGAGCTGCGCGCGCAGGCGCCGGAGCGCCCCCTCCTGTCAGAGGTGCTGGACAGCCTGGCGGGCTGGGTGCAGCTCAACCTCGAGATCAAGGCGGCTACGGCGGCTACGGTCGGCGAGATGCTGGAGGAGTACGGCATAGCCACCAGCACGGTGGTGACCTCGTTCCACCGCAACATCCTGGAGGACATGCGCGCCTCGTACCCGCAGGTCCGTACGGGCCTGCTCTACCGCATGGCGATGGGGGAGCACCGCAGGCTGGAGGCGGCGCTGGCAGCCGGCGCGTCGCTCATCGCGCCGCACTTCAGCGGGATAGACCGCCGCCTGGTGGAGGCGGCGCACTCCAGGGGGATGGAGGTCTGCGCCTGGACGGTGAACAGGGAGGGGGACCTCGAACAGCTCCTGGAGTGGGAGGTAGACGCCGTCATCACCGATCGCTACCTCGACATGAAGGCCTACCTGGAAGCCCAGGACGTCCGGGTGACCTGATCTCGGCGGGGAATCGTCTAGTACTCCACGCCGCCGATGGTGTCGGTCCCGGCGCCCCGGTCGTTCCAGTACATGGCGCGTTCCACGGTAATCTGGCCTGTCGGCCCATTGGTTTCGACGAGGACCGCCGCCCGGCCGCTTATCTTGTCGATCATGTTGTAGGTCCTGCGGGAGTTGGCCGGTACGGTGTCCAGTACGATCGTGGTACCGGTCCCATCCGGCGTGAAGTAGACCAGCGAGATCTCGACGGGCTCGCTGCCGGGGTTCTGCACAAGCGTCCAGGTCTCGTGGGTGGAGTCGGCCTGCCCGTCCGGGAGCATGAACGCCCAGTGCGGGGCGGATGTCCCTATGGAGTCGTGGCAGGCCTCACCGGTGCCGTTGTCCCAGTACATGGCCCTCTCGGCGATGATGGGCTGCGAGCCGTGGACCTGAGTGGAGAGGTCGGTGTTCGGAAGCTGGTCGTTGACCCTGATGGTCTCGCGGGATTTCGCCGGCATCGTGAACGGCGCCTGGGGCTGGGGCCCGTCCGGCGTCATGTAGGTGATGGTGACCTCGGTATCGGTCGGATTGGGGTTCTGGACCAGGACGTAGGTGGTGAAGCCCCACGCGGACGTCCCCTCGGCCAGGAAGTAGTCGTACGCGGGCATTGTGGTGCCGATCGAGTCGTGTCCTTCCCTGCGGTCGTGCCTGTACATCGCGCGCTCGGCTATCACCGGGACATCCGACTCCACGGAGATCGAGGCGTCCCGCGCGCCGATGTCGGTCTCCATGCCGTAGGTCCTGCGCGAGTTGCCTGGTATCACCTTCTCGAGCGTCTGCGCGGGAGCCCCTTCTATCATGTAGGTCACCCGGCAGGTGGCGTTGCCGGCGTTCGGGTTCTGGATCAACAGCCATGTCTCGAATCCCCACTCGGAGGAGCCTTCCGGGAGGTACCAGTTGGTGGATGGTGCGGTCACCCCTATGGAGTTGTGGCCCTCCGGTGAGAGAGCGCCTGGACCGGTCCAGCTCATCGTCCTGTCGACCGCGATGGAGAGGCCCTCGAGGCAGGCGATCTTTGTCGAGAAGTCCTGGTTTCCCAGTGCGGCCTCGGGATCCACTGTGGCCTGGGAGTACGCGGGGAGGGTGACGTTGGGTCCCGCGATCGGCCCCCCCGTCGTCATGTAGTCCACCGTGCAGTTCACGACCTCGTCATTGGGATTTTCGATGGAGACGTACTCATCGAATCCCCAGGCGGTCGAACCCTCGGCCAGGAACCAGTTTGGGTAGATGGAGAGGTTGCCCCATACGGAGGCCCCCACAGCCGGCCCCGAGGCGTCACCGGTCCCCCCGCAGAGGTAGGAGCCGAAGAAGATCAGGGAGAAGGTTCCCATAGTGTCGGCGCCCGCGCCGAAACCGTCGGCGTTCACCTGGGTCCAGTCGGTGAAGGGGGGGCCGCCCGAGCTTGCGCTGCGCCATATCTCCGTCCCCGTCCCCGGATTGCGCGTGCCTGCGTAGATGTAGGAGCCGTCGGTGATGAGCGAGGTGATGCCCTCGTTCCCCGTGTCACCGAAGCCGTCGATACACACCTTCTCCCAGTCCGTGTAGGGGGGGCCGCCCACCGCGGTGGTCCTCCAGATGCTGCCGACGCTCCCCGCGCCGCCCGAGTTGTCTACGGCAGCATACAGGTACGAGCCCTTCACGCAAAGCCCTCGAACGGAGCGGTTGGCGGCGGCCCCGAAGCCGTCGGCGTTGACCTGTACCCAGTCGGTATAGGGAGGGCCGCCTGCGGCGCCGGTGCTCCACACCTCGCATCCAGTGGCGCCGTTCTCGACCCCAACGTGGAGCCGCGATTCGAAGACTCCCATGCACCAGGCGTCGTTGGTCAGGTTGTTCCCGAAGCCGTCGGTGTTCACCTGCACCCAGTCGGTGTAGGGAGGGCCCCCCGCCCCGGCGGTCCTCCATATTTCTGTACCGGTCGCGAAGTTGAACGTACCCGCGTACAGGTAGGGGCCGTAGACGTAAAGGCAGTCCAGCGAGTCGTTGGTGCCGTCACCGAAGCCGGGGGTGTTCACCTGTACCCAGTCGGTGTATGGAGGGCCTCCCGCCGCCGCGGTCCTGAAGAGCCCGCAACCGGCGGCGTTCTCGACGCCGGCGTACAGGTACCCCCCGTGGGACACCATCGAGAAGATCGAGTCGTTCGCGTCGGCCCCGAAGCCGTCGGCGTTCACCTGGTCCCAACCCGTGCCGTCGAGGCGCCAGAGCTCGCAGCCGGTGATCGCGTTGCGGGTACCGGCATAGAGGCACCCCTCGTACTCGGCCTGTGCCCAGACACGGCTGTTGTTCGAGTCGCCGAAGCCGTGCGACGCGAACGCGATCCAGGTCCCCATGTCCGCCAGCGCGGGACCGGCCGCGAACGTCAGCGGCAGCAGCAACGTCACGATGATCAGGATGCAGAGCGCAGAAAGCCGCCTCGAGCTCATGATCCACCTCCCGGTGATAGACATGTCTATCATACCTCCATACGGGTCCGACGACCCTCGTCCCTGCGCTGAAGGATTCCAAGGGCTAAGACGCACATCCCGGGAGAATCTTTACAGGCCGGCCGGATGACGACCCGAGTCACTTGTGCGACAAGTGTCAAAGACTTGAATAACATCCTAAACAACAGTTAACTGGTGAATCAGGAACAACGGAAATCGCCCGAAAACCGGTGTCGGACCCGCATTGGCCGTTATTTGTATAGACAAGATACTATATTAGTGAATTACAGTTAACTATTGTGATTCAAGTCTTTGACACCGGCCGGACGCCTTTGGGGTGCGGACCAGACGAGGAAAACGGCCCGTCCCCCGCCCCGTTGCTGGAATCGGGCACCCCCACCCTGACCCTCCCCCCTCGAGGGGGAGGGAAGAACTGCCTACGAATCGTAGCCGGTGGGGTGGAGGCTGTGCCACTCCCAGGCGCTGGAGACGATGGATTCCAGGTCGGCGAACTCCGGACGCCAGCCGAGCTCGTCGCGGATCTTGTCGGAGGAGGCGACCAGCACCGGCGGGTCGCCCTCGCGGCGCGGTCCTTCGGCGACCTCGAACTCCCTGCCCGAGACCTTGCGGACCGTCTCGATGACCTCAGCCACGGAGAAGCCGCTGCCGTTGCCGAGGTTGAAGATGCCGCTCCCGCCGGTCTCCTCCAGGTACTCGAGGGCAAGCACGTGTGCCCGGGCCAGGTCGAGGACGTGGATGTAGTCCCGCACGCAGGTGCCGTCGGCGGTCGGGTAGTCGGTGCCGAACACCTCGGCCCGGGGCTCCAAATCCAGCGCGGCGGCGATGACCCTGGGGATGAGGTGGGTCTCGGGGTGGTGGTCCTCACCGAGGTCGCCTGCGACGTCGGCTCCCGCCGCGTTGAAGTAACGCAGGCACACGCACTTGAGCTGGCCGGCGCCGTCCAGGGCGCACAGCGCCTGCTCGAACATGTACTTGGTGAGCCCGTAGAAGTTGACGGGCCTCTTGGGGTGGGTTTCGGTGATGGGAACGGTCTCGGCGTCGCCGTACACCGCGGCCGTGGAGGAGAAGACGATTCCGCGGCACCCGTATTCCACGAGAGCGGCCGCCAGGTTGATGCTCCCCGCGACGTTGGACCGGAAGTACTTCAAGGGGTCGACCATGGACTCGCCGACCAGGCTGTCGGCGGCGAAGTGCATGCAGGCCTCCGGCCCGAAGCGCGAGCAGACGCTGCCGAGCGCTGAAGGGTCCTCCAGGTCGGCGACCTCGAGGTCCAGGTCGGCGACGGCCCGGCGGTGCCCCCTGGCCAGGTTGTCCAGCACCAGGACCTCGTGGCCCTCGCCGGCGAGCATCCGCGAGGCGACCGAGCCGATGTACCCGGCGCCCCCCGTGACCAGGACCCTCAAGTAGCCTCCCGCAGCCTGCGTGCGCCGTCGCCCGGGGTGGTGACCGTGAACTCGGCCTCCTCGTGGGTGGCCTGCCAGTACAGCCCGGGGGTCCGGCGCAGGTACCTCTCGAGGCTGTCGCGAGCCACCAGGCTCACCACGCATCCCCCGAAGCCGGCGCCGGTCATCCGGGAGCCGAGTACGCCCTGTTGCTCGAGCGAGATCTGCTGCAGGGCGTCCAGCTCGTGGGTGGAGACCTCGTAGAGATCGCGCAGTGACTCGTGCGACCGGTTCATCAGGTGCCCCAGGGTCCTGGCGTCGCCCGCCTGAAGGCAGCGGGCGGCTTCCTCCACCCGCACGTTCTCGTAGATGACGTGCTCGGCCCTCCTGGCGAGCAGGTCCGGCAGGCCCCATCGGGCGCTCTCGAACTCCTTCACGGTGATAGCGCTCAGGTAAGCGTGGGGTCCGAGCCTGGTCGACAGCGCCTCGAGCGCCTCGGCGCACTCCAGCCGCCGCTTCCTGTACTCGGTCTGGGCCAGGTTCCTCGGCATGCCGGTGTTTCCCACCACGAGCACGCAGTCCCGCACGTTGAAAGGTACCTGCCGGTGCTCCATGGTCTCGCAGTCCAGCAGCAGGCAATGGCCCTTCTCGGCGAACGCCACCGCGTACTGGTCCATGATGCCGCAGGGGACCCCCACGAACTCGTTCTCCGCGCGCCAGGCGACCTTGACCTCATCCGCGTGGGACAGCGCGCAACCCAGGCTGTTCATGGCCCTGGCGGTCACGACCTCGATGGAGGCGCTGGAGGAGAGGCCGGACTCCAGGGGCAGATCGCCGAAGTAGTAGGCATCGAACGGCGGAAGCCCGCCGCAGTACTCGGAGGAGTACTTGTATACCCCTCTCACGTAGTCGGCCCAGTCTCCCTTCGGCTCCAGCTCCGAGGTCAGGATGCGCGCCTCCAGGTCCAGGTTGGCCGAGTAGAGCCGGCAGGGGGGCAGCTCGGTCCTGCGCACCAGGAGGTAGGTGCCCTTCTCGATGGCAAGTGGCAGCACCATACCGCCGTTATAGTCGGTGTGGTCGCCAATGAGGTTCACTCTGCCGGGCGCGTAGTAGGCGTCGATCACCTCGCCGCGCCCGAACCGTTCCTCGAACAGGAGGAACTTCTGTGATATCTGTGATTCCTCCAGCATCCTGTCTCCTCACGGCGGTCGCCGGGTCCCTGCCCGGCCATGCCCGGCCATGCCCGCCCGCCGGTGATTAGCATACCTGTTATCAACGACCGTTCAAAGCAAATGGCTCCTTTGGGGGGTTCAGAAATCCCCCGGACGACCGATACATATATTGGCTGGGTGGTGCCGAAGGAGGGCATCACTATGGGCGGTGAGAAGAAGGAGGGCATCCTCCACCAGCCTGTGGGCGAACTTCTCAAGAGGGACATCACAGTCCCCGAGGTCCTGAAGAAGGACATCACAGTCCCCGAAGTCCTGAAGAAGGAGCTCTCGGTGCCGGAGATCCTGAAGAAGGAGATCCCCCTGCCCGAGTTTCTGACCAGGGACATCACCTTCAGTGACCTGCTCGGCAGAGGGAAGTCGCCCCCGCGAAAGCCGGCCCACGTCGCGCTGCACTGCTCCAGCATGGTCGATGAGGTGGAGTGCCCACGGTGCGGCGTCATGACCCCTTTGAACCTGGATCGTTGCGTGGGCTGCGGTGCCGACCTCGACGAGAGCCCGGACGCCGCGGTGGAAAAGAGCTTTTACGGCGAGCAGAAGGCGCTTGCCGACTACAACTGGTGATACCCCGGCGTTTATCCGCGGAGGAAGATCGTGGCCGAGAATGACAGGAAAGAGAGCATTCTGCGCACACCGATGGGTGAGCTGCTCAAGAAGGAGATCACTGTCCCTGACGCCCTCAAGCGCGACCTCAGCGTTCCGGAAGTGCTGAGAAGAGAGATCCCGGTCGGGGATATCCTGCACAAGGAGATCACTGTCAGGAAGCAGGAGCCGATCCCGGAGATCATCCCATGCCCCAGCTGCGGGCAACCCACGAAGTCGTGCACCACCCGTTGCGCCATCTGCGGCGCATCGATCGAGGGGATAGAAGGGCTCCGCTACAGGACGGCCGAGCCGAAGTGCCTCCTCGACTACGACTGGTTCGGCGGGCTGGAGGACCCGGCGTCACCCTAGCAACGATTCAGGGAGTATTTATAGCCGGGGTCCGAGCCGATCGGCGGAGGACCCCGGTTTCTGTTGCGCGCTCACGAGATCCCTCAGCTCCGCGGCCTTTTCCTCTGGACGGGTGTCGTTGATGGTCGCCCAGGCACCCGTCTCGGATGAGGCGTTGAACTTCAGCTTGTCCGGAGCCCGCTGCGGTGTGTAGAACTCGATGTGGTAGTGCCACCAGGGGTACTCCCCACCGTCCGTGGGGTCCTGGTGCATGCACATCATGTATGGAAAGGGGACACCGAAGAGGCTGTCGTACGCGCCGGTGATGCTCTTTATCGCCGCCGCCAGTGCCGAGCGCTCGCCGGAGTCCATGTCCGAGAGAGAGCCGAGATGGCGGTCGGGGATGACGTAGACCTGGTAGGGATACTCGGCGAAGGGAGGGACGAAGATGGAGATGCCGTCGTGCTCGTAGACCATCCTCGAGCCGTCGGTCTTTTCGTGGGCGACCAGGTCGCAGATCAGGCACCTTCCCGTCCTCTCGCGATGCTCGGCCGCGCTCGCCATCTCCACCTGCAGGCGCAGCGGGATGTAGGGGTAGGCGTAGATCTGGCCGTGGGGATGGAGCATGGTCACCCCGACAGCCCGGCCCCTGTTCTCGAAGATGAAGACGTAGTCAACCCCCGGCATGGCGCCAAGCTCGCGGTAGCGCTGCTCCCAGTGGTCCACCAGCCGGGCTACGTGGTCGAGGGGCAGTTCGGGCAGGGTCACGTCGTGCTCGGGGGAGTAGAGGGTGACCTCGCACCTGCCGTAGGCGGGCCTCACCGGTATCAGCTCGTCACCGGGGATATCGGGCTCCGGGGGCTCGGGCGACAGCGACGGGAAGTCGTTGGGGTAGGCGTAGATCTCGTAGTCCTCGGGGACCTTGCCCGAGCCGGGGCAGAACGGGCACCTGGTGTCCATCTCCAGGTGGGGGCGGTCCTGCCGGATGGAGGAGATGATGACCCAGGTCCGCAGCAGCGGATGCCACCTCAGCTCAGCCATCATATCCCCCGACACGAGAATTAACCTCAACCATCGTTTCCCGGCCCGCGCGACTATCATCCTCAACTGGTGAGAAATATTGGTTGAGGTGAATTCTCACTTTCATTCCCACCGGAAGTACTTCAGCGACAGGGCGAAGCAGACCAGGCCTACGCCCACCAGCACCAGTATGTCCAGCCAGACCGAGGTGATGCCTTTCCCCCGGACCATGACCTGCCTGAGCGCGTCGCCCAGGTAGTACAGCGGCAGGCACTTCGCGACGACCACCAGGAAAGACGGCAGCAGGAAGAGCGGGAAGAAGACGCCGGCCAGGAACATCTGAGGGAAGACCACCACGTTCGCCGCCATGGTCGCGGTCTTGAGCGTACGCGACAGCGAGCTCACCAGGAAGCCCATCGCAAGGAAGGTGAGGGAGCCCAGGATCACAAGGAACACGATATACAGCGGGTTGCCCTTCACGTGCACCCTGAAGACCGCCCAGCCCACGCCGAGGAGCAGGGCCGCCTGGATGAGCGCCATGACCAGGGCCGACAGGATCTCGCTGCCCAGGAAGCGCGAAAGCGGGAGGGGAGACACCTTTATCCTGCGGAATATGCCCTTCTCCCTGTTCGCGACGAAGTCCAGCCCGAGCCCGAACACCCCCGCCTGCATGATGGTCAGTGCGAGGATGCCCGGGACCATGTAATCGATGTAACCCAGCTCGCTGGAGGTGATGGACTCCGTCGTAACAGAGATGACCTCGGGGGGTGTTGCCATGCCCATCTTCTGCTGGATCCCCCGGGAGACTTCCGCGATGACCTGCTGGACGGCGCTGTTGGCGACCTCGCCGACCGTCGGGCTGGACTTGTCGGTGACCACGGTGACCTTACCTGCCTTGCCCTGCTTCAGCGAGTCGAAGAACCCCTCCTCGAGGATGAGCACCGCGTTGTTCCTGCCGTCCTCCAGCCGGTCTATCTGCTGCTTCCGCGTGCCCTCGCGGACGCTGAAGCCGTCGATCTCCTTTACCCCTGAGACGATCCCCTTTGTGACCACGCTCTGGTCCAGGTCCACCACCCCCAGGTTGATGGTGGTGTTGCCCGTCCCGCCGAAGATGGCGCCCAGCAGCAGCATCAGCAGCACCGGGAACAGGAACATCCAGAAGAGGGCGACCTTCTCCCGGTAGGTGCGCTTCAGGCTGGCCGAGACCATCCCCAGGAACTGCCTCATTCGCGAAGGCTCCTTCCCGTGATCTTCAGGAAGACGTCCTCCAGGGTGGCCCTCCGCATGGTTATCTCGTCCGCGACGGCGCCGTTCTCGTAGGCGGTCTGGAAGATGCCCGCAAGGGTATCCTGCGGGGTCACGGTCGTCACGTGGTACTCGTCGCCGTTCTGCACGCTCACGGTGAGGACACCGGTGATACCGGAGACCTGCCGCTCTGTGAGCGGTGGTCGCATCCTGAAGGAGATGCCGCTCTCCGGCGCGTTCGCGTTTATCAGCTCGTTTGGCGTGCCGAGACTGATGATCCTGCCGTGGTCCATAACCGCCACGCGGTCGCAGAGGTGCTCGGCCTCCTCGATGTAGTGGGTGGTGATGACCACGGTCTTGTCCCGCCCGCGGAGCTTCTCCACGATGTCCCAGATGTTGCGCCTCGCCTGCGGGTCGAGGCCGGTGGTGGGCTCGTCCATGAAGACGATATCCGGGTCGTTGACCAGGGCCAGCGCGATGGAGACCCTCTTCTGCTGTCCGCCCGAGAGCTCGTCCAGCATGGCGCCCTTCTTCTCGGAGAGCTCCACGGTCTCCAGGAGCTCGTCCGTGGGTATCGCCCGCTTGTAGAAGCCCCCGAACAGGTCGATGGTCTCGCCGACGGTCAGGTTGTCGAAGAAGACCGTGTTCTGGAGCTGGACGCCGAGCATCTCCTTGACCGCGCGGGGCTCGGAGCGCACGGCCTTTCCCGCCACGATTATCTCGCCCGAGTCGGGCTCGCGAAGGGTCTCGATCATTTCGAGCGTCGTGGTCTTGCCGGCTCCGTTCGGTCCGAGTATCCCGAAGATCTCCTTCTCGGCTATCTCGAGCGATATGCCGTCCACGGCCCTGATATCGCCGTAGTGCTTGACCAGGTCCCTGATTACTATCGCCGGCAACGGCGGCTCCTCACGCGATCGTGCTCGGTCCCCGCCAGATTACAGGTTCCGGCGCGGCGGTTCAACCGGCGCGGTTGTGCGAAAGGGAAACCTGCCGATAATAGGCATGAAGGGAGGGATGCGCACGATGACACGCGCCAGGGGAGCCGCCCTCGCAAGGGCGCTGCTGGTACTGCTGGTGCTGGTGGCGATGCCGGTCCGGCATTCCACAGGGGTCCTCGCGGCCGAGCGCGACCCGCGGGGTCCGCACGAGCTCTACTTTGCCGAGGGAACAACCAGGGAGGGCTACCACGAGTACTTATGCCTGGCCAACGGCGGGGGCTCCGAGGTGACGGTCGGACTCGAGTATATGCTCGAGGCGGGAGAGCCGCGGGCCGCCACCGTCATCATCCCCGCGCTCTCCAGGGCGACCGTGGACGTGAACGCCGAGGTCGGCCCCGGGCACGACGTCTCGGTGCGCGCATACTCCGATTCACCTTTCACGGCCGAGCGTCCCGTCTACTTCGGCGAGGGAGGGTCCGCCGGCTCCTCATGCGCCGGGGGCGTCCCGGCGGCGTCGGAGACCTGGTACTTCGCCGAGGGGTACACGGGCGCGGGCTTCCGGGAGTACATGTGCGTCCAGAACCCGGGTGCTTCAGGTGCCGTCGTCGAGGCCGAGCTCTGCGACGGGTCCGGCGTGGTCGTTACCGCCGGGCTCGAGGTCGCACCGAGGTCCCGGGGGACCATAGACGTCGGAGCCGTGGTCGGCGAAGGCAGGGAGGTCGCGGCCCGCGTCCGCTCGACCAACGGGGTCCCGGTCGTCGCCGAGCGTTCCATGTACTTCGATTCGCTGGGGTTCCACGGAGGGCACTGCGCGGCCGGCCTGCCGCTGGCGGCGTCCCGCTTCTACTTCGCGGAGGGGAGCACCCGGCCGGGCTACCAGGAGTACATCTGCGTCTTCAACCCCGGGGGCGCGCAGGTCACCGTGGACGCCGAGTTGCTGCTGGATGACGGGACCGGGTCCAGCCATCAAATGGTGCTGCCGGCCGGAGCGCGCCGCACCCTCGACGTGAATGCCGCGGTCGGTCCCGGACGCGACGTCTCGGCGGTGCTGACATCGGAGGGAACGTTCTGCGCGGAGCGCCCGATGTACTCGCGGGCGCCGGCCGTCGAGGACGGGCACTGCTCGGAGGGTATCCTCGCGGCCTCGCGTAGCTGGGTGTTCGCCGAGGGGACCACCCGCGCCGGTTTCCGTCCGTTCGTCTGCATCGGGAACCCGGGCGACGCGGCCGCGGAGGTGACGGTCGAGTTCCTGTCGGACTCGGCGGCGGTGCCGGTCACGGTGCAGGTCCCCGCGGGGGCCAGGTCGACGGTCGACCCGGTGAACGTGCTGGGAACGGACCGCGATTTCTCTACCCTGGTAGAGTCAACCAGGCCGGTCGTCGCCGAGCGGGTCCAGTACTGCGAGGAGGGTTCCGCATACAGCGGAGCACATTGCGCGGCGGGCGATAACACCTGGGAGCGAGGGCGCTTCGGAGACGTCCGCGCGTACCTGAACACATACGGGGAGTATGCGCAGTCCGACCTTGACGACTTCGAGCGTTTCGACGCCGCGGTCCTCGACCCCTACGACTACCCCGACGAGTCCTTTTCCTCGACCCTGATCGACCGGGGCACGTTCGTGATGGCCTATATAGACGTGGGTGAGGCCGAGGACGTCCGGCACTACTGGTCCGAGGTCCAGAAGCACCCCGAGGTCATCCTGGCGGAAAACCCCGACTGGCCCGGGTGCTACTACGCGGACGTCAACAACCCCGAGTGGCACCGGATAATCCTTGAGCACGAGATACCGTACCTCGAGTCGCTGGGCTCCCTGGATGGACTGTGCCTGGACATGGTGGACGTGGTCGACGCCTACCCGCAGCTGAAGCCCGGCATGGTGAGCCTTATAAGGGAGATAAGGGAGTGGTACCCGGGGCTGCTCCTGATGCCCAACAGGGGCTTCGCCGTGCTGCCCGAGATGCTGCCTTACATCGACGCGTTCAAGTACGAGGAGCTTTCCTCCAGGTATGATTTCGACTCGGCTTCGTACGTGTACGAGGAGGATGAAGGCGAGCAGGCGGCACTGAGCGAGGCGCTGGATCGCAAGGACGTGCCCGTCATGGTCCTCGACCAC
The DNA here is from genome assembly GCA_043807425.1 of Actinomycetota bacterium. Taxonomy (GTDB): domain Bacteria; phylum Actinomycetota; class Geothermincolia; order Fen-727; family Anoxymicrobiaceae; genus JAHJCO01. The sequence goes on along the minus strand of JAZDFZ010000058.1, from coordinate 12,659 downwards.
GTGGAGACCGTCCCCCCCGACAATACAATGGCCTCCAACGACTGGCACAACTGCGCGGAGGTCGCCGATCGCATGGGTGGCCGCTTCGCCTGGTACGCCAACTCCGTTGACCAGGACCGCCCGTACTGGTCGTTCATAGACTATCGCTAGCCGCCGGCCGTGGCCGGTCCGCGCCCTGTCTGATGGTAGAATATCAGCGACGCAGTCCTTCTTCCGGGCCCTGGAGGTGCCTCTTGAACGGATACCATGGCAGGATACTGAAGGTGGACCTGACCGGGGGGACCACCGAGACGTTCGAGCCGGAGCCGCGGCTCTACCACGACTACCTGGGCGGCTCGGGGCTGGCCGCCAGGCTCTTCTTCGACATGGGGGCCTGGAACGCCGACCCGCTGGGGCCCGACAACCCGCTCATGATCATGCACGGCCCCATCGCCGGCACCACGCTCCCGGGCTGCTCGCGCCTGGAGATATGCGCCCGATCTCCCCAGACGGGCATCTGGGGCGAGTCCAGCATGGGAGGGCACGTCTCGCCGCAGTTCCGCGGGTCCGGCTACGACGGCATCATCATCACCGGGGCCTCGAAGAAACCCGTCTACCTCTGGGTATCCGACCAGGGGGTCGAGATCCGCGACGCGAAGGACATCTGGGGCAAGGATACCTTCGAGACGGAGGACGCCATCCGCGAGGAGCTGGACGACAAGCGGGTCAAGGTGATGTCGATCGGGCCGGCCGGAGAGAACCTGGTGAAGTACGCGGCGATAGTGAACGACAGGGGCAGCCTGGCGGGGAGGACCGGGATGGGGGCGGTGATGGGCTCCAAGAAGCTCAAGGCCGTAGCGTTCCGGGGAAGCGCCAGGACCCCGATCGCCGACGAGGCCGCGTTCAAGGAGGTCAAGCAGAGGGCCACCCACAACATCAAGACCAGCGTCACCGGTGAGGGTTTGCACGCCTACGGCTCGAACGTCCACATGGAGATGGGGATGGCGATCTCGGACGTCCCGGTCAAGAACTGGCGCGAGGCCCAGTGGGAGGAGGGCATGGACGCGCTCTCCGGGGTAACGGTCGCGGAGACCATCATGACCAAGACCCACTCGTGCTACGCCTGCCCCGTCTCCTGCAAGCGTGTCGTAAAGATCGACGCGGGTCCCTACAGGATGGAGGAGGGGCCGGGCCTGGAGTACGAGGGCGCGGCCTCGCTGGGCATCCTTCAGCGCTGCGACAACCTGGAAGCGGTCTCCAGGGCCAACGAGCTCACCGACCGGCTGGGCATGGACTGCATCTCGGCCGGCAGCACCATCGCCTGGGCCACGGAGGCTTACCAGGAAGGTCTCATCACGAAGGAGCAGACGGGAGGCATCGAGCTTCGATGGAACGACCCCGACCTCCTGATCCGCCTCGTAGAGATGATCGCCACCCGCGAGGGTTTCGGGGACGAGCTGGCGGAGGGCTGCCGCGCCATGTCGGGCAAGTACGGGGGCGAGGAGTTCGCGATACACGTGAAGGGGCTGGAGGCTCCCATGCACGACCCGAGGGCCCTGTGGGGGATGTCGCTCACCTACGCGACCGGGATCCGCGGCGCCTGCCACGTGAACGACGACAACCTGATGGCCGAGCTCGGCAACGTCAGCTTCCGGGAGATCGGAGTCAAGGCCACCAAGCCGCACCGGCCCGAGGGCAAGGCGGCCCAGACGGTCGCGGCCCAGGCCTACGGGCAGCTTGCAGGCTCGGCCGTGGTATGCCTGTACGCCTGGTGGTCCATGGACGGCATCAACATACTGCGCGACATGCTCAACGCGGTCACCGGCGCCGGCTACTCCTCCGACGAGCTTCTCCAGATCGGGAACAGGGCCTGGTACCTGAAGAGGGCCATAGGCAACCTCTGCGGCGCGCGCAGGGAGGACGACGTGCTCCCCGAGCGGATACTGCTCCCTCACGTGGAGGGTCTTACCTCGAACCTGACGAAGGTGCTGTTTCCCCTGATGGCCTCGATGACCAGGACCAAGATCCGTAATGAGAAGATCGCGGGGCTCCTGCAGCAGTTCTCCGACAGGGTCATGCTACCGCGCACCTTCAAGATAATAACGATCACCGGGAAGCTCGTACCCTGGATAGGTGGGACATACAAGCAACTGCGAAAGTCCGACGTCGAGCAGTTCCGGACGAGGCTCGTTGATTTCGATTACATGCTGCGGGATTTCTACAGCCTGCGGGACCTGGACGAGCGCGGGTTCCCCAGCCGCAAGAGGCTGGAGGAATACGGCCTGGCCGACGTCGCGGACGAGCTCGAGAAGGTGACGGACTGACCGCGGTCACCGTGCTCGGCCACCCGTGGGGCCACCCCGGTACCTCGACGCCGCCGGAAGGAATATCCGCGCCCGGCCTGTAAGACTAGACATAGGAATTAGCGGGGCGGTGTTGGCGCCCGCTTCAAGGGGGTCGGTCCATATGCGTTGCCAGGAGTGCGGGACGGAGAACCTTCCCGACAACCTCTACTGCAAGGAGTGTCGGGCGCAGCTCGCCGCACAGGCGCCGCGGCCGGCGCCGGTGGAGTTGCCCGAGGCTCAGCCCACGCGGCTGGCGCGCTTCCTGAGCGTCACCTGGAGCCGCAAGGGCCCGATCCTGATGGCGCTGTTCGTGGGCCTGATGATGGTCATAGTGTTTGTGCCGTGGGCGTTCGTGAGGATCGGTGCACTCGGGATCTACGTCACGCGAACCTACCGGGGCTGGGACATCATCGTGCCGAGGGTGATGTTCTTCCTCTGCTTCATCCCGCTGGTCCTGTCGCTCCTGATGGTGGCCGGCATCGGGACCCGCAGGCGCATAGTGGAGACACATGTCGCGACGTTCTTCGGCGGGGTCATGTTTACGGTCTGGATAATGATCTTCGCCCTCAGCGAGGTGTTCAAGTCACTGATCAACAGCACCAAGATAGTGAACCTGTTGCTGTTCGTGGACGTATCGGGCGGTCAGATCGCGATGATCATCATGTTCATAGGCTTCATGTTCGGGATAATCGTGACCGGCTACGACCGCGGCAGGCAACTGAAGGCCATGGGAGAGGGTGGTTGAGTCGTGAAGTGGAAATTCTGGGAGCAGGAGGGCATTCCGGAGCCGGTCGTGCCGGCCCCCGAGGAGTCGGTGGAGCTAATGGGAGCCGTCTCCTTCGAGGAGGAGTCGGCGGCCTCGGAGGCGGCCCCGCCGCCTGAGCTGCCGATACCGCCGGAGCCCGGGACAGAGTCCCCGGTCGCGCAGCGGGTGACCCAGCCGGCCGCCGGGTCGAGATTGTCCGAGGATGTGCCGGGCGTCCCGGCCATGACGACCTGCCCCGAGTGCGGCGAGGAGATCGAGGCCGACGCCAGCTTCTGCCCGAAGTGCGCGGCGCCGATGAGCGAGGATGCGAGGCGCAGGGCGGCCGAAGCGGCCTCGGGAGTCGAGCCGTGGGCGAACAAGACGGGGGAGACCGTACGCCGGGTGCCCCGATGGGTGAAGATCTGGGTACCCATCCTGCTCATAGTGATCATCGGAGCGGTCGTCGCGCTGTTGGTCATCTCGCAGACCCACTCCCCGGAGGCCGCGGTGGAGCGGTACCTGGGAGACCTTCAGGTCGGCGACACCAAGGCCGCCTATGACCTCCTGGTCCATCCCGGAGGCAAGTTCTCCTCATTCGAGTACTACAAGAACTGGCAGGACCTGACCACGGACAACCTGGGCCAGCTCGAGTCGTACAGCGTCCGGGAGAGGAAGCCCGACACGCAGCTGTTCGGCAAGCTCTTCGATGACGTGCCCGACGAGGGTTTCCCGTTCATCGTCACCATGAACTACAAGAAGCAGAGCTTCGACGTGAACATGACCGCCGAGGACGCGGGAGGCACCTGGCCGGTCAGGCGGTACCGGATAAAGATCACCGACGAGACCACGCGCGTGCTGGCCCAACCCCTCGGTTCCATGGTGTACGTTGACGGCTACCCGGTGGGGGTGGCGAAGAAGGACAAGGACGTGGAGGAGCTGCTGGACCTGACCGATTTCCCCAGCGACTTCAGCGGCATCGTGGATTACGTCAAGAAGATGACAGAAGCCTTCAAGGGCCAGGCCAGGGACGTCAAGCAGCTTTTCCGGGACCTGGACGAGGTCTCCGGCGATGCCCAGCGCGTGTTCGACCGGTTCGGGAGCAGCGGCGTCTCGTGGTCGGAGGTGCTGAGCGCGGTGGAGTCCACCATCAGCCAGAGCAAGGATTTCGCGACCGACCTCGCCAACCTGCTCAGGAGGGTCTACTGGATGTTCGGCGGCGGGGACGATGGGAGCCTGCGCGCGGACCTGACCAGGGTGCAGAGCCAGGTGGATCTCGAGAACCTGCCTGAAGGCTACCACGAGGTGAAGGTGGTGCTGCCCGGGGCGGCGGCCCAGACCAGGGAGTTCTACGCTCCCGAGGACGTGAAGGTAACGCTCAAGCCGACGCCACAGACCGTGCAGACTTTCAAGGACACCATGAACAAGTACTACATGGTGACCTCGAACGCCAAGTACTCGCTGAACACCTCGCAGCTGTCCACGGTAGTGGGCGGCGAGCTGCTCAGCGAGATAAACGACGAGGTGCTGACACTACTGGGACGCGGGCAGCGGCAGGCATCCCAGCTCACAAGCCTGGAGTACAAGAAGTTTACGCTGCTCTCGCCGACGGTCGCGACCTCCGAGAACGTGGAGACCTGGAATATCATCACCTACCAGGGAAGCACGCCCGTATCCAACGTCACGGGCCTGAAGCAGACCGTGGTCTACACCCTGAAGGCCGAAGACAAGACCTGGAAGGTCGTGGAGCGCAAGGTGGAGTGAGCCCGCCGCCGGGTGTAGACTGGTCACTCAGCACGGGGTGTAGCGCAGCCAGGTTAGCGCGCGTGCTTTGGGAGCACGAGGTCGCCGGTTCGAATCCGGCCACCCCGACTCGATTCTCATTCACGTTATTGTGTTAACACCATGTACCAGCCACTATGCGACGACAACAGGGACGAGGCATTAGCGCTGCTCGAGCAGTGCCCGGAGTGCAATGTCGTCCTCCTTTCAAACATCAACACCTTCGGGATGGACCCCGGGAGCACGCCGTTCCACGGGGAATACCTGGGCCGGCGCGAGGAGGGGCGTCTGGTGGCGATGTGCGGCCGGTACAACCTGGGCTCGCTCTTCTTCCACGCCGAGCGTACCGAGTACATGGAAGGTATGGGAGCCCACCTCCTGGCGCTGGGGATCCTGCCCGGATACCTGGCGGGTCCCGCGGCCGAGCTCGAGGTCGTCCTCTCGGAGCTCGAGGCGGGCGGCGTGGGGGTGGATCGTCAGCCGGCCGACTTCATGCTGCTTCGGGAGGTCGCCGGGGTCGAAGCGGCGGGGAGCCCCAGGGGCGCTGAGCCTGAGGACCTGGGTCTGATGGTCGAGATGGCGGCGATGTTCGAGGAGGAGATGTTCGGCACTCAGGCGATGACAGGGGAATCGGCGCGGGACCTGATCGGCGCCCAGATGACCCAGGGGTTCGCGAGCGTGGTAGAGGCCGACGGCCGAATAGTCTCCAAGGCCGAGGCCACGGTCGCGCCCGGCTACGGAGCGCAGGTGGGCGGTGTATACACCCTCCCCGGGTCCCGGGGTAGGGGTTACTCCCGGACCTGCGTCGCCCATCTCTGCCGGAGCTGCCTGGGGACCGTTCCGACCTGCTCCTTGACCGTTCACAAGGACAATTACCCGGCGCGGGGTGTATATCATAGAATAGGGTTCTCACGGGTCGCGGAATGGATGATCGCGACGCTGGGGAGGTAGGAGGAGCGGTGCCCGAGCAGATCCGCGCCGGGCGGAACACGCGGAGGTAGCAGGACATGGAGATGAAGAACATGCTGTTCTACGAGGCGGCGAGGATGATCGTCGGCCCGATAGCGGAATGGCACTACCGCACCAAGGTGGAAGGCGGCGACAACGTGCCCGAGGAGGGTGCCGCGCTCCTGGTCTGCAACCACCGCTCTCTGCTGGACCCGGCTACAGTCATGATGTCCGTCGATCGGTTCGTAAACTTCGCGGCGGCGGCCTACTCGTTCAAGATGCCCCTGGTAAAGCAGCTCTACTCCCTGGCCGGTGCGTTTCCCCTTTCCATCTACGGCGGCGAGGAGAGCGACAAGAACATTGACAAGGCCCGCGAGCTGCTCGACAACGGAGAGCTGGTCGGCATCTTCCCGGAGGGGGTCCAGTCATTCTTCAACCCGCATAGGGTCACCAAGATAGCGTCGTTCAAGACCGGGTTCGCCAAGCTGGCGCTCGAGGCCCGGGTGCCTATAATCCCCTGCGCGGTTGTCGCGGAGGAGGAGCGCGAGCTGCCCAAGATACCCGGCTTCATGGTCTCCGCATACGTCAAGCTGCCAAACGCCAGCGAAGGCATCAGGTTCATCACCTACAAGGGGATAACCTGCCGCGTCGGGCGCCTGATCGACCTCTCTCCCTACTTCGACGAGCCGGCCACCAAGGCCCTGATCGACCGCATCGCGGGAAGGATTCGACGCATAGTCATCAAACTATATGATGGAGAAGATCTTGACCGTTTCGTAACAGGCGAGAAGCCCTTCGACTTCACAACGGACCCGGTCTGAAGGGAGGAAAGGGTGACTCGCGTTCTTACAGGGCTACACGGGAGGTAGAAACTGGCGCGGAAGTACAAGAAAGCCAAGAAACACGAGACCTGTGACGAGTTCGAACCCGAGTTCGAAGACGAGATACAGCTCACCGAGAGGGCCCGCTACGATGCGGGCATAGAACGATACCCTGTGATCTTTGTACCGGGATACGGCGCGCCGCCTTTCCACAGCCTCTACTTCCGGAGCAGGCTGGAGGTGGAAGGCTTCGACGTCTTCGAGGCCGCCCTGCCTCACCTGCAGACCGGAGACATCGCCAAGTCCGCGGCCATGCTCGCGGTGGAGGTCCAGAGGGCGCGATACCGCTACGACGCCGAGAAGGTCAACCTGGTCGGGCACAGTCTCGGGGGCATCATCTCCCGCTACTACCTGCAGAAGCTCGGAGGGTGGAAGTACGTCAACCGGTCGGTCTACCTCGGTACGCCGCACAAGGGCGTCTACTGGGCGGTGTTCGGCCTGTTCACCAAGGCGGGCCGGCAATTGCTACCCAACAGCAGGCTCATCCAGGAGCTGAACAACGACCCCTCCCGCTGCAGGAACATCAAGTGCCTGTCGATCATCAGCAACTTCGACGAGATGATCGTGCCCCGCGAGTCGGGCATCCTGGACTGCGGCTATAACAAGACGGTCAACTGGCCGGTGGGGCACTGGGGCATGGTGTTCTCGAACAAGGCCATCGCGTGGATCGTGGACTTCTTCGACGGGATCTTCGATATCAGGGAGGGGTTCGCCAAGGTGTACGGCGAGCGCGCCCGCGAGCACGAGCTGTGCGTATCGGAGCGTGAAGGGGTCGAGCTCCTAAAAAAAGCGGGATAGCGCCTCCCGGCGCTTCCGACTAGCTCCCGAGAAAATCCAGCAGGTCCGCCAGGAACCGGTCGCGCGCCTGGTTGATGAAGGCGTGCCCCGCGCCGGGGTACTCCACGAGCTTCGACCCGGGTATCCGCTCCGCGATCGTACGCGAGTTGACGGGCGGGATCAGGACGTCCGAGTCACCGCAGGCGATAAGTGTCGGGACCTGGATCTCCGGCAGGCGGTCATAGGCATCGAAGCGCACGGTGGCCATGAACTGCCGCGCCGCGTTATGGTCGGAGGTCGGGGCCCGAAGGTAGCGCTCCTTGAAACCCTCAACGTACTCCCTGTGCGTCTCCAGCCACGCGGCCGGAAACATGACGGGCAGGGTCCTCTCGAACAGCTCCTCGGGGGTGCCGCTGCGGTCCATCAGTATCTTGAAGACCTCCCTGTCCGCGTGTACCGCGTTCGCTCCCCCCGGGAAGGTGCAGCACAGCACCAGCCTGTCCAGTTTCTCCGGGTGCCTGAGGGCGAACTCCTGGGCGATCATCCCGCCCATGGACATCCCCAGCACGTGGGCATGCTGGATGCCCAGCGCGTCCATCAGCCCGAACGTGTCGTCGGCGAACCGCTCGCAGGAGAAATCGCCTTCTCCGGGGGTGGCGGTGCGCCCCGCCCCGCGGTTGTCGAAGACCAGCACCTCGAACCTCTCCGCCAGCGCGTCGATGAAGTCGGGGTCCCACCAGTCCATGTTCGCGGTCAGCCCCATGATCAGGACCAGCGATGGGCCGACCCCGGTCACGCGGTAGCACATCTCGATGTCGCCTATGGTCTCGTACTTCATGTCGACTCCATTCTAATGATGAGTGGCGTCGGACAATTTCGTTCCTTGCCTCCAGGAGTTGATCGGTGGGCACGGAATGAACGCAAATGTCCGACCCCACGATTCGTCCAGGGGTTGGTCGACCGCTCCATTCGGATGTTGCATTACGTTACACCTCCGTGCCGTGGTGACGCCGCAGCCCGTGGAATATCTCGTTGAGCTTCTCGCCGAATGCGCGAGGGTCATCGATGTACTCCCTGTTGGCCCGCTCGAGGGTATCCGCGGAGATGGCGGCGTCCCTGACCGCCTCCGCTCCGGCAGCCTCGACCGCCTGGAGGTTGGGTTCGACCACCCCGGGCTCCGTCGCCATGATGGACGCCGCCGGGAAGTACATCTCGCCGAGCGAGACCGCCCTCATGTTCTCGGCTATCCGCTTGAAGTGGAGGTCCACGGCGTCGAAGTGCTCGCGCTCGGGAAAGCCGCACACCGATATCACCACCACCCGGAACTCCTTTTCGCCGACCCTGGGATGATATGAGCGGTGCCCCTCGAACTCGAAGAACGGCGGGGTATAGGTCACGAAACGGTCGAACATGGTCTTCATCTGGCCGGTCATGCCGTCGACGTATATGGGCGTGGCGAAGACAACCAGGTCGGCCTGCCGCAACTTCTCCATCAGGACCGGGTGGTCGTCCTTGTGCCTGCAGACCCCCGGGGTGCGGAACCAGCAGTAGAGGCAACCCAGGCAGGGGGCGATCTTCATCTTCGCCGGGTAGAGCACCTCGGTATGTGCCCCCGCCGACTCCGCGCCCGCCAGGAACCTGCGCACGACGATATCGGTCATCCCTTCATTCGCTCTCGGAGAGCCATTGACGGCCACTACCCCGGACAGCTTCGTCTCCATCGATTTCCTTTCGGTCGGTTACTCTAGACGGGCGCGCCACGGCCGGGCGGCTTGATGTAGGTGCAGATGTGCGTGCCGGCGAGGGCCGGCAGTCTCCATACTATGAGGTCGTAGACGTCCCACAGGAAGCCGATCTTTATTCGCTCCCTGCCGACCCAGCCGATGCAGCCCCTGACCTGGAAGCCCTCCCCGCGGAGCACGTCCGTATCCAGCATCTGCTCGGTATGCATCAGGGAATCGTCCTCGTAGCGGTCGGAGGTGAAGACCCCCAGCCTCCGCATCAGCGAGTGGAATCGCTCGGCGAAGGCGCTCGCGTTCGGGATGTCCACCTGCAGGCGGTCGCGGCTGACCCGCTTCAGGGCTGCTATCGCCGGTCTGACGTCTTCGGTCGGCAGGTGCTCCAGCATGCTGGAGCAGAAGGCGAAGTCGAAAACGCCTTGCGGGAACGGGAGGTGCGCCGCCTCGACCACCGCTCCGAGCGATCGGTATGCCCCGCCGTACCCGTTGCGCGACTCGCGCACGAAGTAGTAGTTCCTGTCGGCGAGGACCAGGTCTCCGCGGAAGTACTCCGAGTAGGGGCCCTTGCCGCAACCCAGGTCCAGGCACAGCCCGCGGGAGTAGCCGGAGACGAGCGCGGCGACCTTCCTGGTGGCTTTTGTTTCGTACCCGGTATACTCACCGGAGACCTGCTCGCCCGGGTAGTTCCCGGGAGTGCGCCTTTCAGACGGTACCAGGATGGGTATACCCGCGATAACGGGGTACGCCTCCCCGCATACGGAGCACTCGAGGTCGGTGTCCATCTCACCGGATACCTGCGCGAGGTCCCCGATCGGCACCTCGTCTCCCCGGGCGAGGCATGCCGGGCAGACCAGTGGCACTGAAGGCTCCCGTTCGATTGTATCGGCCGGTTCATCTGTCGACATCCGCTTCATATTAACATTCAAGGGCGCTCGCGCCGGTGGATTTGTCGAGGCTCAATCGCCGAACCCTACCGATGGTGTACGATTTAGGCGGACCGTGAGAGGGAGCGATGTCGAGCAGGATAACCGTCTGGATAGCCAAGCTTCTGAAGGACAACAAGCTGCTGTACAGGATGGCGGCCGGTTCCTTCTTCCTGCTGTACAGGGTGTACTGCCTGTTCAAGTACCGGTACGCCGACTTTTTCTGGACCGTCGCCATCGAGATATCCACCATGTGCAACCGCCGGTGCTATTACTGCCCCAACTCGAAGTACGGGACCCCCGACGAGCATATGCCCGAGGAGCTTTTCGAGAGGGTGATCGCGAACCTGAACGACATCCGGTACACGGGGGGCGTAACCTTCCAGTTCTACGGGGAGCCGTTGCTGGACGAGCGGCTGGTGCGGTTCGTGAGATACACCCGGGAGAACCTGCCCAGAGTCATGTTCATCAAGGTGGTGAGCAACGGCGATCTGCTCACCATGGAGCTCTTCGAGCAGCTGATCGATGCGGGGATGCGGGAGATCAGCATCACCGTCCACGACCTGGATCCCGCAGAGATGATGGAGCGACTCCAACCGATGATCGATAAGCACCCCGGGCATATCAGGGTGACCTCCATCCACAACTCTCCTTCCCTCAACAACAGGGGAGGGGCCATCGAGATAGAGAACGAGGTGCCCATGAGGAAGTGCACGGGTACCGGCATACTGGTCATCGACTACCAGGGCAACGAGCTGCTGTGCTGCTCGGACTACTTCCACGCCCACGTCATGGGCAACGTCAGGGACGAGCGGATCGAGGAGATCTGGAAGAAGAAGGTCTTCGAGAGGTATCGCAAGGCCGCGCGCGAGGGGAGGCCTGCCCTCGAGATCTGCGAGAAGTGCCTGGGGGTCTCATGACTGCACGCTTCCTTGAGAAGGCCCCTCCCGTGGTTTAATATCAACACGAGCGGGAGTAGCTCAGTTGGTAGAGCGAGAGCCTTCCAAGCTCTAGGTCGCCGGTTCGAGACCGGTCTCCCGCTCTCGTCTATTTCTCCATCACGTGCGGGTCTCGAACCAGGCTCCCGCTCCACACTGTCAGGTGTTTCGGTAGGCTTGCCCTCGAGGACGGACTGCCAGGATGAACACTTCTCTATCCAGCTTGTTCAACGTGAACAGGATTCGCCAGTCTCCTACCCGAAGCCGTAGGAGTCCTTCAACGCCGTGGACAGGGCGGATATCTTTCCCCGGGCCCGGTGAGGGATCAAGGCCAAGACGGTCGATAGCCTTCTTCATTCTTTCTTGCGTATTACGGTCAAGGCGCCGAAGGGCTGAAGTTGCCTCATGGGATACTTTGATTCGCCAGGCGCTCACTCCCCGAGTTCCCCTCTCAGTGTCTCCCAGGAAACAACACGGCCCGCGCCTATATCTTCTATTCCACGCTTTACCGCGGCGAGATCATCACGTGACAGTTCGCAGCCAAGCCACTCGAGCAGGGAATCATGGGAAAAGCGCCACTCCTTTCCGATCTTCCTGCCGGGAATCAATCCCTGCCGGGCGTGTTTCCTGACTGTGTATGGGCTTACTCCCAGAAGCTCGGCTGCATCATTGACGGTGAGAATGTCCTTCACGCTCATATCTATCACCTCCGAGCACAATAGTACTATATATAGCAACATAAGACAACATATAAAAACATATCTTAATGAGTAGTTTGAACGAGGCAGGTCTCTCGCTCCAGCCTCATTCCAGGAAACCGTTGATGACGCTTGCCATCTCTCTGGGCTGCTGGAACATCACGCCGTGCCCTCCGCCTTTTATCAGCGTCATCCAGGCGTTGGGAAGTCTCTCGAACATCATGGGTGTGTTCTGCCAGGGTGTGTTGATGTCGGAAGCGCCGGAGATGAGCAGCGTCTTGTTCTTCATCTGGGGGAGCCGCTCGTACGTTCCCCGCCATGACCTCCATGCCTCGAACTGCCCCTCCACCGCTTCCCCGGTCGGGGTGTCCGAGTATTTGCCGAACACCTCCTTCAGGTACTCCTGGTTCTTCGGGTTCTCGAGCCACTCGGCGGGGAAGAGGGTCTCCATCGATCTCCGCTCCCTGTCTTGCGGCGAGCCCGTTTGGTCGGTCATGGCATCGATGACCTCCTGGGACGGCATGACCGCCTTCTCACCCCCGAAGTCCGCCGCGTACAGCACTACTCTATTGGCTTTCTCGGGACAGGCGAGCACGAACTCCTGCGCCACGTAGGTGCCCATCGACCAGCCGAGCACGTTCGCCCTGGTTACCTCCAGGGCGTCCATCAGGCCGGAGGTATCGTCCGCGAACTGCTCTATGGTGATACGCTTGCTTCCGCTACCGCTCTTTCCGATGCCGCGGTAGTCGAACATGATTATCCGGTTGTTCTTTGAGAGCTCGGTGATGAAGTCGGGATCCCATACTCCCATCGTTCCGCTCAGGCCCATCAGCATCACCAGGGGATAACCTTCTCCGTACTCACGGTAGCTTATGTTGACGTCACCCACCTTGACCTGTCTGGCCGG
>JAZDFZ010000057.1:0-2655 GCA_043807425.1 Actinomycetota bacterium | reverse complement strand
AGCTGAGAACCTCGTCATCATCCCTGGACTGCACGATCTCGTAGTCGGCGTGGCAATTGAAGGCCCCGACAATCTTGGAGGCGCCAGGCTGGCGCAGCATGAAGCCCGTCCCCCTGGCCCATCCCCAGTCCACACCCGGCTCCAACACGTCGCGGGCAAGCTTTTGGAAGAGCGCTATGTCCCGGACAATGGTCTGTACCGCCTGCGCCGAAATGCCCAGGCCTCTGCTCATAGCCTCGGCGGATAACGGGGCCGGCTGGCTATCGGGGACCGCGGTCAGTTGCTTATTCATACACTGGTTACCTCCAGGAGCTTGACTGCGCACCGCAGCAATACCTCTTTGGCGGGGTCACGGGACGCGTCACCCCACATGCACGTGGTCTCGGCGCGGACATCGGGGAACTTCTCGGGGTTGCCCACATACAGGGTGCAGCTGACCTTTACCCGGCCATCCCGTTCCGGCCTATACTGCACGGAGTACCCCATCCCGTCGCGGTGTAAGCCGAAGGCCTCCTGCAGTAGGAACAACAGAACGCCCTCAGTATAGGTCGTTGGCCCTGGCGGACCGCCAGCTATGCCCAACCCCCTGCTTTGGGCCAGGGCGGGCATCCGCACGCAGATCCAGGCCCAGACCTCCCCAATGGGGGCTATGTCGGCGTTTACTTTTTACTCCCTCTTGCGCTGGTCAGGAGTTGGATACCCTCGGTACGTATGAGGTAGCCGCGGGGCAACCTGTGCAGCCACGGGGGCATGGGGTTCTGGAGGAGTTGCACCCTGGCCCAACGTCTAACCGTGTAGTAGGGTATCCCGGTCCGCAGGGAGACCTCGGCAGTAGTGTACCATCCCTCAATTGGCAACTAGTACCTCCCGCAACCAGGACGTATGTTCACAGTGTTCGGATATTAACACTCGAACACCTACTTGTCAAGCCCCGTCTGGCATTTCGTCTATGATTGGTGTAGAATCTCCACGTAGCTACTTCACCACAAGGAGGCTAAGGTGGGCGAAAAGGTTGAAGAGGGAATTTACAAGTGCTCCTACTGCGACTTCACGGCCCAGGAGAAGGACAACCGCCTCGCGGCCTTTGCCATTGTCCGGCATGAGCGAGATGAGCACCCCGACGAGAAGAAGGCGAAGACCAAGACCAAGCCACCCAAAGACCAGCCATCCGCCAGGAAGTCGGACCCGGAGGATGTCTCCGAGATGGGCACGCGCTTTGCCGTCGTGCTCTCGGATAACGTTAGCAACATGCGCGAAACCTCTCGGCGCGCCCTCCTCATGGACTTCGACCAGCAGCTTGACGGCCTGCGCACGCGTGATCAGCTCATAGACTGGCTGGAGAAGGACTACCACGACGTCCTGAACCCCGGCCAGATACGGCGGGTCGCCAGGGCCATGTTCCCCGGCAGTAGCCGCGACCAGGGGACCACCGGGGGGGTGGGTGGTGTGAGCACCATGAACATACCGGGCCTCGGACCGGTAATTGTCCTCAACCCCCAGGACCGCTACCAGCAACAGTCGGGCGGGCCCCACATCATCCAGGTCGGCGGGGCGCAGGACGAAGTCGACAAGAAGACCGAGGCCCGCATGGATAAGCTCGAAGCGGCGCTGCTAAAGCTGACGGAGGCCGTCTCCGCCCGCCAGAATACGGGACCACCCATGCGCCGGCGCGCGGTGCCCCAGGTGGACGAGACCGGCGAGCCCCGCCGGGACCGTAGCGGCGAGGTCATCTTCGACATGGTGGAGGAGCCCTACGACCCGCAAGAGGCGAGCTTCGACCGGTTGATGACCGCCCAGCAAAGGTGGATGGGGATGTTCCCCAAGCAGCAGGGAACTGGGATAAGCCCCGAGGACATCCGGCGGGCAGCCAAGGAGGCCACCGAGCCTCTCCAGAAGCAGGTCGAACAGCTTGGGCAGAAGATCGAACTGGACCGCACCCGCCTGGAGGCCGAGGAGGCTGTACGAGACCGGGAGGTGAGGCCCTTGCTGAAAGAGGTCAACCAGATGCGGCAGGAGTTGGACGAGAGCCGGAAGACGGCGGGCCTCCCCGCAGCCGTCTCGGCCCAACTCGAGCGCCAGGATAGGCTGCTCAAGAGGGGCGATCGTATGTTCGACCAGGCCGCCGAGTATATCAACCTCCAGAACCTGCGCCAGATGGGGGTGTCCCCTGAGCACCTGGCGGAGATCTACCGGGCCCGCAGGGCTAAGGGCCAGGTAGGGGACGACGAGTGGTCGGACCTGGCCCAAAAGGTCAGGAGGTGAGCCGTGCGCGTCTTGCTTGTAGTAAGTGGCAAGGGTGGGGTGGGCAAGAGCACCGTGGCCATTGGCCTGGCCCAGGGGCTGGCGCGCCGAGGGCATAAGGTCGGACTGCTCGACGCCGACCTGGAGAACCCCTGTCTGCCGGTACTGGCGGCCGCCACCAGGCCGGGAATCCAGGCGGACGGTAAGCTGGCGCCGGCCCAGGCCCATGGTCTCGCTGTGTTCTCCATCGGCGCCTCCATGGACCGGGACCTGCCGGTGCTCGTGGGGGAGCAGATGAAGGTCGGCATCGTCGAGGAGATGCTACGGGGCATAGACTGGGGTGAACTGGACTACCTGGTGATTGATACACCACCAGGTAGCTCCGCCGAGGTCAAGACGATCATCACCAATAGC
>JAZDFZ010000056.1:0-82028 GCA_043807425.1 Actinomycetota bacterium | reverse complement strand
GAAGGCCCTCGACAGGCTCAGCGAGAATACGCCGGAGGCGTACGGGCGCTTCCGCACGGGATTCAACGTGACGCTTCTTTCCGAGAGTGAGCTTGCCAGGAAGCAGAAACGGAAAGACAGTTTTATTTCACGGGCTTTGGCTGAAGCGGTCAGGATCGAGGTTGGTGTGGAGTGGTAAAGAAGCAGCGTACGTCCAGGGCCGAGGCTGCGGACGTTGGGATCCTGTCCCAGAAAGCTTCCGAGTACAAGCAAGCAATGGAAATGGCGTACTCCCAGGGGCTCTGGGACCCCGCGGTCTCAAACGGCGTCCACGCACTCCTGTTGATGGCCAATGCTGTTACCGCACAGGTGAAGCGCGAGTACTACACAGGTCAGGACCACGATGGGGCGGCCGGTTACCTGCTCGCGGTTACCGGGCCGGAAGCGAGAAACGCTGTAAACCAGATGCAGCGGGTCGTCATCATGAAGACGACAGCCGAGTACGATAGGCGCAGCTACAGCGCCAGGGACGCCGAGGATGCCGTCAAGAGAGTACGGCGGTTCTTCGAGTGGGCGGAAGGGCGCATACCGCAGGGAGCGGGGCTGTGACCGGCGATACCAGGGCGGAAGGCGGAACCGCCGGAAGGCGCGGGTTGTCCCTGCGGACCAAGTACTACCTCTTCATCCTGCCCCTTGTCGTCATCATCCTTGCCCTGATGGCGACACTTGTCGGCCCCGCAACCAGGATCCTCGATCGGATCCCGCTTGTACGCATCAACGCGGAGGAGATCTCCTTCGAGCAGCAGTTCAGGGTGGCCTTCGAGCGCGCCCTTCTGGACCTGAACTCATACGCCCTGACGGGAGCCGCCGATTTCGAGAAGGACTACCGGGACGCGCGCGAAGACGCGCGGGCCGCCCTCGAGGGCTGGGCGAAGGCGATACGCACGAGCCCGGGCCTGGACCGGCGCCGGCGGGACAGCAAGCTGAAGGACCTCGGCGACCTGGAGCGCGACTACCAGCCGATCGACGAGGCGTGCGAAAAAGCGGACCTGCTGATCCGCGAGGGCCGCTCCCCGGAGGCTTTGCGCATCCTGGAGGAGGAGGCCGAGGCCGCGGTCTCACGCGAGCTGGCGAACAGGGCAACGCTGATCGAGGACGAGCGGGCCGCGGCGCTGATGAGCAACGTGCGCTACCTCGAGGGCGTGGTGGGAGGCGCCGCGGTCTACAGGATGCTGGGCATGCAGGAGGAGCTGGGCCTGGTCGCCGCGCACCTCGCCAACACGGTCACCGCCGGGCGGTTCGCCGCCGCCTGCGCAATTCTCTTCAAGGAGTTCCAGGACATCGCCTCGCGCGCGGACGAGGCCGAGCGGGTGCAGATGGAGGAAGCACGTGGCCGGGCCGACGGCTCTCTGGCCGCCCTGGACGCCCAGGCCGCCGATCTCCCTCCGGGCCCGGAGCTGAACCGGTTGCGGGACGACGAGGAGAATCTGAGGATATCGTACGAGGCGTTACTCGCCGTCGGACTCGACACCGTCGAGCTGGCGCTGACCGGCCGGCAGGAGGATGCCCTGGAGCAGGTGCGCGCGGATCTTGGCTCGCAAGGGTACGGGGCATTCACCGGCCAGGTGGACGCCTTCCTTTCCGCGCAGAGGAAGGCGATCGAGGGCGACCTGGACCGCATCTCCTCGACGGCCACCAGGACCCTGTGGGGGGTGGCCCTGCTGGCCCTGCTGGCGCTGGTCTTCGCGCTGCTGGTCCCCTGGCTGCTCTCACGCAGGATCGTGAGGCCCATCGTCAGGCTCACGGAGGCCGCATCCCTGGTGGGGGCAGGTGACTTTGGCGCAAGGGTGGAGGTCGCCTCGCGCGACGAGCTGGGGGACCTGGCCGACACCTTCAACAAGATGGCCGGCGAGCGCGAGAGGGCCGAGGAGGTGCTCGAGACACGGGTGGAGGAGCGCACCGGGGAGCTGGCCCTGGCCAACGAAGCCCTGGACGCCTACGCTCACACGGTGTCGCACGACCTCAAAGGGCCCCTGTCCGCGGCGATCATGGCGAGCACCAACCTTCAGCGTATAGTGGAGAAGGGCGCCCTGGAACCCGAGCGTGACTACATCTCCAGGATGCTGGGGCTGATGTCGGAGAGCCTGGAGAGCTCCAGTGCTCTAATAGACGACGTCCTGGCCCTGGCCGAGGCCGGGCAGCGTCCGCTGAAGGTCGGACCGGTTGACGTCTCCGGGGTGGTGGGCCGCATCCTGGCCGAAAGACAGGGCGCGCTGGCGGAGAAGCGCGTCAGTGTGGAGGTGGACGCTGAGCCGGGTACCGTCGCCGCCGACGCGACACACGTCTACCAGGTGTTCTCCAACCTCATCGGCAACGCCATCCGGCACAACGACAGCGACACGCCCCTCATCGAGGTTCGGAGGCTGCCCGACGCGGACGGCGGGGCCGCGCGCTTCCTGGTCAGGGACAACGGGAGCGGCATCCCGCCAGAGAGCCTCGAGCAGGTGTTCACGCCGTTCTACCGGATGGGCGGGGGCGGCTCGGGAATAGGGCTCGCCGTCGTCAGGAGGATACTGGAGGCCTACGGCGGCGGGATAAGAGCCTACAACGACCGAGGGGCCTGCTTCGAGCTCACGTGGGGCCCCGCGAGCGCGTCGAGCGCCGATGCGGGGCCGGAGACCTGACCCCGTGTTTCAGGATGAAACGTTTGGGACCTGACCCCACTGGAGGTGGTTGAGCTGCCGGAGACTGAGCCGCACGCTCACGTGTTTGTGGTGGATGACGAGGCGATCATGCGCGAGACGCTCGAGAGCGTTCTGGCCCACGCCGGCTACCGGGTGACCGCCCTCGAGGACGGCGAGGCGTGCCTGGGCGCTCTCGAGGAGACCAGGCCGGACCTGGTGGTGCTGGATGTCACCATGCCGGGCCTGAGCGACATCGAGGTCATGCGGAGGATGAGGCTCGAGCCCCGCACCTCGGAGATACCCATCCTCTTCCTGTCGGCGGTGGACGACGAGGCCACGGTCGTCCAGGGCCTGAGAGGGGCCGACGACTATATGCTCAAGCCGCTCAAATCGCTGGAGTTCGAGACCCGGGTGGAGAAGATCCTGAGCAAGCGCGCCACCACGGCGCCCGGGGACCGCTCGAAGCGGCTCGACCGCCTGCCGGTCAAGCACGGGGAGGCGACATACCTGCTGCCGCTGGAGGCGATCTTCTGCCTGGAGGCCTCGGGCAAGTACACCTACGCCCACACGAAGTCGAAGAAGCACCTGACCGGTTACTCCATCTCCGAACTGGAGGAGTCACTGGCCGGCGAGCCGCGCTTCCTGAGGGTACACCGCTCCTTCATCGTGAACCTGGACCACGTGCTCAACATAACCAGGGACACCAGGAGCCGCTACCTGATAACCATGTCGGACGAGGCGAAGTCGCAGGTACACGTGAGCGACTCCTACGCCGAGGCGCTTCGCTCCCGCGTGGACATCTGACCCCTTTCTACGCCCCCGGAGCCCCCCGACTCATTCCCGCATCCGCCCGCTCGTTCCCCGCGCCGCCCACCCGTTACCACAAAGCCGCCAACCCGTGGAAGCCACCTCTCGCGCGTGTCTTTATAGGCATCGTAACCCCCCCGGAAACGGGGCCGACAGGGAGGTGGTTCAGATGAGAGGAACGACACGAATCGGAAGGGCGGCCGGGCTGGTAGCCCTGGCGCTGGTGCTGGGCCTGCTGGCGGGCATCATCCCGCTGGGAGGCGGCGCGCAGGCGGCGGAGTCGGTGTACGGGTTCAGCAGCCCGGGCGACTACACCTACAACGGCGCGCAGGTGGAGGTCTCCGGCGGGGCGATCCGGACGAGGGCCCTTCCCCTGGACAGCGGCTACTGGGAGGAGCGCACCGCCAGCACGCTTGGTGACGACAGGTTCGGCGGGGTCGCGGTCAACGACCAGGGGACATACTTCGCCACCGGGAGCCAGGATGTGGGCTCGGGTGCGGACATGTTCGTCACCTGGGGCTCGGCTGACACAGGGAAAGCCGTCACCGGCGTGTCCTTCATCAAGCCCGGTACCGACGGCGGCCACGCCGTCGCCGTCGGTCCGGACGGCAGCCCGGTGGTGGTGGGGACGACGTCAAACGGCTCGGACCTGGACCTGTACGCGGGCAAGTTCCCCGCGGCGGGCGCCGGCACCGAGCTGTGGAAGGTCCAGGGCGGCGGGATAAACAACGACGCCCTGAACGGGGTCGCGGTCGGCTCCGACAACAACCCGGTGCTGGTGGGTCATTACTGTGACGCATCGGGCAACACCGATATATGGATACGCAACGCCGACGGCCAGACCGGGGGCAGCAGGTGGCAGAAGACCGTTGACAGCGGCAAGGGTTACGACTCGGCGAACGCCGTGGCCGTAGGCCCCGACCTCTGTCCCGTGGTGGTCGGAGAGTTCAACAGCGGCAGCAACACGGACATCTGGGTCCGCAAGTACGACAGCCAGGGGAACGCCCTCTGGACAAGCATAATCCCGGGCACGGTCGGTCCCGACGCGGGCACGGGTGTCGCCATCGGCCCGGACGGGGACCCGGTGGTCTGCGGCAACGTGCACAACGGTGCCGATAACGACATCTGGGTGATGAAGTACGACGGGCGGAACGGGCAGTCGCGCTGGTCCAGGCTCATCGCCAGCGGCAAGGGCTGGGACCAGGCCTTCGGCGTGGCGATCGGGCCGGACGGCAACCCGGTGGTAAGCGGTCACTTCGAGAGCGGGACCTCGTGGGACCTGTGGGTGAACAAGTTCAACGGCGCCACCGGCGGCACGGTCTGGAACCGCCTCACCAAGGGAGGGGTCGAGTGCAGCGGGCGCTCCATCTGCTGCGACGCGACCGGAAACGTGATCGTCGCCGGGTACTGCACGGCGGGCACCACCCGGGACCTCATCATCAAGAAGTACCCACCCGGAAAGTACGCTTCCATGACCACCGTCGGGTTCAAGAAGCCGGTGGAGAAGCAGGGCCAGGCGCTCTCGGGATTCATGGAGAAGCCGGGAAGCAAGCACAAGGGGTCGATCACCTACCAGCTCTCCCCAAACGGGAAGGACTGGTACTACTACTCGAACGGCTGGAAGAAGGCCACGGGCCCGGCGCAGTCCAACAGCGCAGGCGAGGTCGACCTGAGGATCGGCGACTTCGACCAGACCGCGGCATCGAAGCTGTACCTGCAGGCGTTCCTGCAGTCGAGCGGACTGGAGCAGGTGGAGCTGGACGCGGTCACGGTCTATCTGTCCCCGCCGGTCCCCAGCGGCAACAGCGACCTGTGGTTCCTGGCCGAGGGCTCGACCGACTGGGGGTTCTCCACCTACATCTCCATACTGAACCCCAACCCGAGCGCGGTGAACGCCGAGATAACCTACATGACCGGGACCGGCGCGGTGAGCGGCGGGACGGTCACGATGCCGGCGATGAGCCAGGCGACCATAGACCCGGCGCAGGTGGTTCCCGCCACCGACTTCTCTACCAGGGTCCGCTGCGTGGAGGGCCTGCCGATAGCGGTCGACAGGACCATGTCCTGGACCGGAACGGGCGCCGCGGCCCCCGAGAGCCACTCGTCCATCGGGGTCACCTGGCCGAGCTGCGCGTGGTGCATGCCCGAGGGCTCCAGCGCCTGGGGCTTCGAGACCTGGACGTGCGTGCAGAACCCGAACCAGACCAACGCGCAGGTCACTGTGACCTACATGATGGAGAACGACGCCCCGGTCATGGTGAACGATACGCTCCCGCCGCTCTCCCGCAGGACATACAGCATGAAGGACCACATCGGGGAGAAGGACGCCTCCATCAAGGTGACCAGCGACGTCCCGGTCATCCCCGAGCGCGCCATGTACCGCAACAACCGGCGTGAGGGGCACGAGTCGATCCCCTGCGAGCTGCCCGGGTACGATTACTACCTGGCCGAGGGCTCTACCGCATGGGGGTTCACCACCTACCTGCTTATCCAGAACAACAACAAGGGGACGGCGGACGTTACGGTCACCTACATGACGTCGAACGGTCCAGTGATCCAGCCGACGTTCCAGATGCCCATGAGTTCCCGGAAGACGATAAGGGTGAACGATGTGCTCCCGAACGCGGACTTCTCCATCAAGGTCAGTTGCCCCGGCACGATAATAGCCGAGCGGGCCATGTACTGGAACTCGCCCACCGGCGAGGTGTGCCACGACTCGGTGGGGACGGCCGACCCGCACACAACCTACCACCTGCCCGACGGGGACACCACCAGCGGAACGGAGACCTGGACCCTGGTCCAGAATCCCAACGGGAGCGACGTACAGGTAGAGGTGCAGTACCTGACGCCGGATGGCAAGGGCAACAAGTCGTTCACCGACACCGTACCCGCCAACTCCCGAAGGACATACTCGATGGCCGACCACATCACAAACGGGCGGGCAGGCATAGTGGTTACCTCGAAGACGACGGGCGCGAAGATCATCGTCGAGAGGTCGATGTACTCCAACGGCCGGCAGGCCGGCACCGATACCATCGGGGGTTACAGAGACTGAGCAGTCTCCCGCAGCCTGCCGGACAGAGAGGGCCCGGTCGTCCCCGGCGGACGGCCGGGCCTTTCTCGCTCACCTTCCGACGGGGTGGAGGACGCCACCGTCCGCCCGGCAGGAACAGCCCCGTTTCCGTCAAATAATGCCTGCAGGGCGCAACCTCGTGAGAACAGGAGGCGGTTTCTATGACCTTGCTGCTGGACAGCATGAGCCGGTTCGCCGACTGGGGACCGCACATGGACTTCGACGGGGGAGGCTGGTTCTGGATGGGCATCATGATGATCGTTGGGACCCTGCTGGTGATCGCGGTGATCTACATCATCATCAGGGCGCTCCACCAGGAGGGCGTCTTGCGGGCTCAGCCTCCGGCGGCCGGCCCGACCGAGACCCCGATGGACATCGCGAAGCGGCGGCTCGCCTCGGGAGAGATAACCGAGGAGGAGTTCGAGAAGATCAAGAACCGGCTCGGGAGTCCATGAAGCAGGTATTGATGAGCCACTCCAGGACGTCGGCGCCGGCCTCAGAGACAACGCCCGGGTAGGTCGCTAGCGGCAGGGGGGGCCCGGCGGGCGGAATCGCCCTGAGCCGTACCTTGCACGAGAACCGGCGGGAGAGGTCCATGAGGTCGGCCCTGGTAAGGTACCGGCAGTAGGCCGAGGACCTGAACCAGGTCAGCCAGGGCACGATCTCTATGGTTGTTGTCCTGCCGTCGATCTCCACGGCGATCCTGGAGAACGGGGCCGCGGTCCCGGTAAGCAACCTCACCAGTGCGGAGCGCCCGGTGATCATCCTCTCGCCCTTCCTCTGCCCCCGCCTTACGAACGACCTGGCCCAGGCGGCCAGAAGCCCTGGAGGGCACACCGCCAGCCCGACCCTCGCCGGGCCGAGGAGCGCCGCCCGGCGGACACGTCCTCCCATCATCCCTCCTGACTGATTACGGGGTGGACCTCACGAAGATGTTAGCATGATGTAACAAAAGGGTCTGACCCTTTTGTTACATGAACAGCTACATGGGGTGAGAAGATGGTCAGGATAATAGACCGGCCGGCTGAGGTCGTCGCGGCCGGATATCCACCGAAGAAGATCCAGGAGTTCGTCGGCAGGGTGAGCTCCGGGAGCGACGAGATCAGCATAGCCATCATGAAAAGCCCGGGCGGATGGACCGAGCCGGGGCAGACAGCCGGGTTCACGGAGTACTCGATCGTTCTGGCGGGAATGCTCCGTGTGACCACCAGGGATGAGACTCACGACGTGCGCAAGGGGCAGGCCGTGATCGTCGAGAGCGGCGAATGGGTCCGGTACGGCACTCCGCTGCCGGAGGGCGCCGAGTACGTCGCCGTATGCCGCCCGGCATTTTCTCCAGATACCGTCTATCGTGACCCCGTGTAAGTAGACTTGTTAGAATTACTAACATATTATTGACAGTAATGCTAACACTCTGTAGCATGGTTACGGGGTGATAGGCAATGGGTATCGTTGATTCGGAGCTGGGTAAACGGCTACGAGACATAAGGCAGGAACGCGACCTCAGCCAGCAGCAAGTCGCTGCATTGCTGGGCGTTAGCCGCTCCACGGTTTCTCAGATAGAGACTGGGAAGCGAAGGCTCACGGCTTATGACCTCGCGAAGATCGCCGACGTGCTGTCTGTTTCCATCGACGCTCTCCTCGACCCTGAGAGAAGCGTACAAGTCGTGCTGGAAGAGGTAAGCGTTGGGCTCGTGAAAGACCGTATGCGGATAAACGTTCCACAGAAGAACGTGCGCAAGTTCAAGGAGGTCCTGGTATATATCCTCGAGAAGGTGGGCGCGCGCCCGAACGTGGGCGAGACGGTGATCTACAAACTCCTGTACTTCATCGACTTCGATTTTTACGAGAGGTATGAGGAGCAACTGGTCGGAGCGACCTACATCAAGAACAGGTATGGCCCGACACCGGTCGAGTTCAGCCAGATCGTCCAGCAGATGATACGGGATGGGGAGATCCACAGGGTCGAACACCAGTACTACCAATATCCTCAGACGAAGTACCTGCCGCTGAGAGAGCCCGACCTGCAGATGCTCAAAGCCTCTGAAGTCAAAGTGATCGATGACGTGCTCTGCAGGCTCAGTGACATGGATGCGTCGACCATCAGCAGCTACTCCCACCAGGACGTCCCCTGGTTGACCACACCTGATGGCGAAGTAATAGAGTACGAGTCGGTCTTCTACCGGACTGCCCAGTATTCCCAGAGAAGCTATGACGACTCCGTTCGGTGATGTCCAGAGAGCCGCTGGATTCGAACGCGACCTGAAGAAGCTGATCAAGCGATTCCGTACCCTCGAGGAAGACCTCGCTACACTCATCAATAGCGGTCTTTTCGCGTTTCACAGACTGGATATCGACGCGGGAGGGATATTCCGCCTCACGGGGCTCGGGTTTGAAGACCCCCCGGTCTACAAGGTCAAGAAGTTCGCCTGCCGGAGCTTGAAAGGGACGGGAAGT
Organism: Actinomycetota bacterium; assembly: GCA_043807425.1. Taxonomy (GTDB): domain Bacteria; phylum Actinomycetota; class Geothermincolia; order Fen-727; family Anoxymicrobiaceae; genus JAHJCO01. The sequence continues at coordinate 73,028 of JAZDFZ010000056.1, read as the reverse complement.
CGCTCCGGCATGCGACTCATATACTCCTTCGAGAAAGCGAGCGACCGCATCGTTCTCATCGAGATCTACTACAAGGGTGACAAGGACAACGAAGACCGCGAGAGGATCTCGAATCTGTACAGAAACAGTAGACCCGACCAGGGGTAAATTCGCGAAAACGCGACAACGCCTTGGGTTAGAAGAAGCGTACCGCGACCTGGGTGGAGAAGATCCAGGCGAAGGCGAGCCCCATCAAAAGCGAGGATGAGGCGACACCGTAGCCCCGGCGGCGGAAGAACAGCGTAAGCACCGAAGCCGGGATGAAAGCCACGAAGCCTATGACGGCGACTACGGGCACCAGCGGCACCCTGGCGTGAGGCACTATCCCGCCGATGAGCAGGAACGGGTTCAGGGCCGCCGGTATGAAGGCGACCGCAAGCCCCACGCCCCGGACCCCTGCCTCGGCGAGGACGTAGGTGACGCGTCTGCGCCGCGTCTCCAGGTCGGTCCAGCGGGGCAGCAGGAACGCGTGGAAGAAGTGACCCGATACGTACAGGTAAGCCGCCGTCACGCCCGCCAGGACCAGGAACCAGCCGATCGATATCGGGACACCCCGCGGCAGGAACAGCGCGTACGCCGTCGGCGAGTACAGCAGGGCGAAGACCGTGAATGGGACCAGCCCGACGAACGCGACCGCTCCCGCCCCCAGGGTCTCGGGCTCTTCCTCGCCCCGCCCCCGCTTCATCCACGCGGAGGGCCTGGGCCATACGCTGGCTGGTGCCAGCTTCCATCTCCGCTCGAGCAGGGCCAGTAAGGCGAAGGCCGGGAGCATGACGAGCACCTGGCCCGCGGCGACTCCGGCCAGCAGGTCGGGACCCAGTATCAGCGGCAGGGACGAGAAGGGGACGAAGGCGTCGAGCCCCAGCGCCCCGGTCAGGGGCAGGGCTGCGAGCGACGCCGCCAGGTAGCAGAGCAGGCAGGCGATCGCGACCAGGCTGTAGTCCTTCTTTCTGCCCGGGGTAGGTTCCGGGTGCCACGCCTTACGGCCCTCACCTAAGGCGTACCTCCCGGCATACAGGCACCCCAGCGCCACCAGCAGGAAACCGAGCATGACCATCGCCTGGAAGAGCGCGCGCGCAACCGGCGTGCGAGTCGCGGGCGCGGGCGCCTTCAGGTCGAAAGCCTGGAATATCCAGGAGTAGACCGCCGTCCAGACCGCGGGGCTGGTCATCTCGCTGAAGTGGGTGTCCTTCGTCACCACGAACTTGCGGGCCGTGCCGTCCTCGAACGATCCGTAGGTGCGCCCCGGGACTACCCGGGGCAGCCCCGCCGCCAGCGCCACCACCTTCTCCTGCTCCTCGACAGAGGTCAGCTCGTCGTTGGAGCCGATGACCAGCAGGAAGTTCGGCGGTCTGTCGGCGGTGATGGTGTCGGCGAAGTCCCTGTCGTCCACGTCGGCTTCCGAGTGGACGTCGAAGGCGTGGGAGACCGCGAGGTGCGACCACAGCCTGCCGATGAAACCGTCCGCGCCGCCGTACTGGCGCTCCAGTGCGCCGCGGACGCTCGTCGAGCTATAGACCGCGGCGACGGCCTTTATCTCCTCGTCCGGCTGGAGTATCCCGGCACGTGTCGATGTGACCCCACCGCGCGAGTGACCGGTGATCGCTATCCTGTCCGGGTCCACCCCCGGGAGCGAGCGCAGGCAGGAGACCGCGCCCAGGGCGTCCATGGCCTCCGAGTAGTTCTGGTCGGCGGCTCCCCCGGTGCTGCCATGCCCCCGAAGGTCGATGTCGAGCACCACGACCCCCCGCCGCGCGAGCTCGCGGGCCGGCTCGAAGTATGCCTCCTTGGACTGGGTGAACCCGTGGCAGAAGACGACCGCCGGGGTAGGCCTGGCGACCGGGTTGTCGGGGGTGATGAGGAGCCCGCTGACCTTCCGGGCCGGGGACTCGAACCCCTCCGTGGAGAAGCCGACCCTGCGGATTGAGACGTCCGGGAACGTGAGAAGCGCGGCTCCGAGGATCCCCAGCGCCGCGACCGCGAGCCCGACGACGAGCGACACCATGGCCCGCTTCTTCAGCTTCGGAGCGGCCGCCCCTTTTCCCGGCGGTACCGCCGTGCCCTCTTCCTGTTCTACATTATCCATCAAGATCCGGTACTCCCCACATGGGCCATGCGATCTGGATGCAAAGGCCTACCCACGTTCCACCCGCTTCTTCAGGTCGCTGAGCGCGGAGTTCATGACGCGTTTGTCCACCGACTTCAGGAGACGCTTCGTGACCGGGTTCATCAGCGCCCTGGGGATCGAGTAGGAGACATCGTAGTGGTAGGTGACCTCGGTGCGTTCGTCGTCCAGGGGCTCGAACTCGTAGTAGGAGTTGCAGTCGTCCAGGTCGCCCTCGACGTAGCCCATGTCGATGCGGTTGGCCTTGTCATCATACGAGTAGGACAGGACGTAGGATATCTTGCGCAGGATGATGTCCACCGTGTAGCGGACCTGGGTGCCCCGCTTCTTCTTGTCTCGCTTGAGCACCTCCATGGCCTCCACGCCGCTCATCCAGTCCGGGTAGGACTCGAAGTCGAGCAGGGCGCCCTTTATCTCGTCCACGCCCGCGTTGATGGTGATCGAATCGGTGAGGCCCGCGCTGGTTGTATCCGCCATCTCATCCTCCTGACTAGAGTAGGGGTCAGGCACTATTCTATTCATTTCCCTGATGAGTCCGCCACCGGGGCCGTGACTTGACTGGTGCCTGACCCCTTCCTTAGTCATGTGAATCGAATCCCGCCTGGCACCGACTTATTCGTTATAATGCTGGGACCTCGCGGAAAGGAGACATGGATGAACGCGCCCGCCGTCAGCGGGATCCTGGGCCTGGTCGGAGATACCCCCGTCGTGGAGATCGCCCGGCTCAACCCCAACCCGAAGGTGCGGATACTGGCCAAGCTCGAGGGGCATAACCCGTGCAGCTCGGTGAAGGACCGCATCGCCCTCTACATGATCGAGGGCGCCGAGGAGCGGGGCGATCTCGAGGGCGGCATGACCATCCTGGAGCCGACCAGCGGCAACACCGGCATCGGCCTTGCCATGGTCGCCTCGGTAAAGGGCTACAAGCTGAAGATAATCATGCCCGAGACCATGAGCGTGGAGCGCCAGCAGGCTCTCAAGGCGTTCGGGGCCGAGCTGGTCCTCACCCCCGGCGAGGAGGGGATGAACGGGGCCATCGAGCTGGGGCGCATGATGGCGCGCGAGGCGAAGTACTACATGCCCGACCAGTTCTCCAACCCCGACAACGTCCGGGCGCACTACGAGGGGACCGGCCGCGAGCTGCTCGAGCAGACCGACAGCGTGGGCGTGCTGGTCGCGGGTATCGGCACCGGGGGTACCCTGATGGGTGTCTCGAGGCGGCTGCGCGAGCGCGACCCCGGGATGAAGGTGGTCGCCGTAGAGCCCTTTCCGAACTCCCGCATCCAGGGCCTGCGCAACCTGGGCGACTACATGCCGCCCATATTCGACATCTCGGTCCTCGACGAGAAGCTGAACGTCGACGACCGCTCGGCCTTCACCATGGCGCAGGCGCTGGTGAAGGACGAGGGGCTTTTCGTGGGAATCTCCTCGGGGGCGGCTATGTGCGAGGCGAGGCACCAGGCGACGAAGATGGATGGCGGCACCATCGTGGTCGTCTTCCCGGACCGAGGCGACCGCTACCTCTCCACGGAGTGCTTCAGCCACCAGCGCAGCGACGTACCCACCGAGGGAATCTGACCGGCAGGGCCGCTCGTCCTATCCGAGTCAGAATTCCTCGATGGAGTCCAGCTCTTCTTCGTCCTCGACGCGGATGTCCGCCTCGTAGGGAACCAGGAATCCGCAGTTGGAACAGACCTCACCCATCTCGGAGAGGTCGAGCTCCACGCCGCAGTTTGGACAGGCCAGCATCCCCATCAACTCCCCGCTGCTCGCCGTCCGGACTATTGTACTACCATCCGTGGGATCCTATGCCCCCTGAGTGGTATCGTCCGTCTCCGCGCGGCCTTCAGCCTTTTTCAGGTCCGCCAGGGGTAGGACAGACAGGCCGAGCTCGCCGAGGACCTCTACCACCCGGTTGGAGTCCTCGACGGTGAAGCCGATTCGGGTCCACCGGTCCTTCTTTGTTATGAGGAATATCTTGTCCCTCTTGTGCCTCCGGTAGTCCCTGGGGCACCAGGTCCGAAAGTCGCCGGACCCCCAGTAGCGGTACTTGCCGTTCCACCACGTCGGCACCCACCAGTAGATGCCCTCGATCTCTGCGAGGGGCATGGTCTTGTCGCCATGCGGGAAGTGGTACCAGTGGAAGGTGATCGAGTCGCGGCGGATCTCGACCAGGCTGTCGGAATACAGCGATTCGCTCGCGGTTGACTCGGAGTTGCTCATCTAAAACCCCCGGTGTTGAGATGATTCTACCACGGCACGGTGCATACTGACCGCCCGGGACCGGCCGAGGCTCAGATCATCCCGCATTGACCGTTTGCTTGTTTTGCTCTATCATCGTAGCAGAACAAGCATGGATGACTCTGATATCTTCAAGGAAGAAGGATACGAGCTTGCCGAGCGCCTGGCGGACGACCGCTGGGGCGAGCTTCACCGCGCCGTGTACCTGCGGCACCGCCGGGAGGTGCTCCTGCGGCGGTTCCCGCCCGGTCTGGGCGAGGACCCCGACGCGTGGTCGCTGGCCGAGGCCGAGATAAAGGCCTGGGCGGGGCTGGACCACCCGGGCATCCTGCAGGTCCTTGACTGGGGACTCACCGCCTCGGGGCCGTTTCTCACCACCGAGATGCCCGCAGGCCTCCTTTTGTCACAGTGCCTGGATTCGGGCGAGGCACCAGGCTACGAGGAGCTCTTCGGGCCGCTGCTGGAGGTGGTCGAGCACGCGCGGCGGCTCGGGGTGCTGCACCTGGGCCTGAGCCCGCGGAACGTATGGGTCGCGCGCGGCGAGGAAGCATGCCGGGTGCAGGTAGCCGAGTTCGGCCTGTGGTACGTCTGCCGGCGGTTCCCCGACGCCCTGCCATGCGACGACGCCTTCCTGGCTCCCGAGCAGCACGGGGAGGGGAAGGCGAGCGCTGCGAGCGACGTCTACTCACTGGGGCTGCTGCTGGCCTCCGTGGTGGCTGGCGGAAGCGGTCCCGACCGGGCAGGGGATCGATCAGGCATCGTGGACGCCCACTTCGAAGGCCCTCCCGAGCTGGCCTCCGTGGTGGCGTGCTGCCTGTCCGAGCAGCCCCTGGCCCGCTACGCTACCGCCGGAGAGCTGGCCGGGGCCCTGGGGCTGTCTACGGACGAGCACGGGCCCGACGATCGCGACGGGTGCCCCATCTGCCGGCTCAAGGAAGAGGTGTCGGCGCGGGCGCCCGCTCGATCCGGCTTCCGCCCCGGGCAGCCGGGCGACACGATACGAGGAGAGGAAGCCCCGGCGGGCCATGAACGTCGGGAAGTCGAGGCCCCGGGCGGACCATCCCCCGGCCTGGGCCGCTATGCCTGGCTGATGATTGCCGCACTCGCGCTGGCTACGTTGCTCGTCTGGTGGGCTGCGTTCCGTTAGGGCCGAGACTCCAGTCGACGGCGCGTGGGGTGGTCTGGATCCCACCGCAGGCAGTCGAGTTCTATGTCTACAGATAGATTGACATATCTGTTTACATATCGTAGTTTGAGTTCGAACGCACTCGGACTCGGGAAGGTCACCATGGCCCAAGCAGCATGGGCGAATGTGCGAATAAAGAAGGAGACCAAAAACATCTTGGACGAGATGGCACATGAACTCGACATCTCGCAGGGCGCGGTGATCGAGTTCGCACTCGACCGACTCAGACGGCAGCGGATATTGGAATCAGCCGCGAGAGCATACGACCGCATGCGCGAGGATCCTGAGGCCGCTCAGGCCTTCGATGAGGAGATAGAAGCGTGGGACCATATTCCTGACGAAGGCTTGGAGAACGTGTGACCAGGTATGGAGCCGCAAGGCCGGCCAGGCCCGACAAGGTTGAGCGCGGCCAGGTCTGGATTGTTGACTTTGAGCCGGTGATGGGAAAAGAGATGAACAAGGAGAGGCCGGCACTTGTCCTCTCCTCTGATGTCCTGAACTCGAGCGGCTGGCGGCTGGCAACAGTTATCCCCTTTTCAACGAAACGCATGGAAGGCAACGAATTGCGCATGGAGGTAAGACCGCCTCTTGGAGGCCTTCGCGAAACGAGCTTCGCCGTCTGTGACTATCTAAGGACTATTTCGCAGGCGCGCCTCATAAGCTATCTCGGTCGCCTTCCCGCGGGATTGATCTCCGAGATCGGTGAAAGGGTTCGAATATCCCTGGAGATATAGATCGCCTCCGACCTCTCTCCTGCCACGTAAGTGACCGGCCCCTGCTTCCCAAAGGCAAGGTGGCTGACCCGGCGTCTCAGATCGGCGCGCTGCCCATCTTCCGGCCATCGAAGGTGGCAAGCTCCGCGTAGCCCGCCGAGCGTACCAGCTCCAGCGCGCGGTCGAAGTCGCGACCGATGTCATCGGGGCTGTGCGAGTCCGATCCGAGCGTCACAGGCACCCCGAGCTCGGCCGCGATACGCACGAACTCGGGCTCCGGGTACATCTCGGCCACCGGCCAGCGCAGCCCGGCCGTGTTTATCTCGTAGCACATCCCGGCTGCCTTGACCTTCTCCAGCAGGCGCCGGTAATGGGGCCGCAGGTCGATGGAGGCGCGCATGTCGAACTTCTTGGCCAGGTCGGCGTGGGCGATGATGTCGTACAGGCCGGTCTGGACCATCGACTCGACGGCGTAGAGATACTCCAGGTAGAACTCGTCAAGGTCTATGTCGCGGTAGCGGTCGAGGTTCCGGGGGTCGTCGAATATCCAGCCGTCGAGCACGTGCACCGAGCCGATGACGTAGTCCCAGGGGTAGGCATTCATCATGACGATGCGCTCCTCCATGGTGGCCGCGTCGTAGTCGGCCTCGATCCCCAGGCGCACCGTTATCCGGCCCACGGAACGCTCCTTGAGCTCCAGCACCTGCTCGACGTACCGGGGTAGTTGCTCACGCGCCATCGCCAGGTCGGGATTGTCGTCGTAGAGCAGCGGCATGTGGTCCGCGATGCCTATCTCGGCGAAGCCCTTGTCGATGGCGGCCGCAACGAGCTCGTCCAGCGTCCCGCGGGCGTGCCCGCAGAGGGCCGTGTGAACGTGGTAGTCGGAGATCACTCCTCGCTCCCCTCGCCTATCCTGTCTATCAACGCCCTCTTCGCCTTATCGAACTCCTCCTCGGTGAGGACACCGCGGCCCCGCATGGCGTCCAGCCTTTCGATCTGGTCCACTATCTCCGAGTAGATGGGCGGGCGCTCCGGGGGGAGCGGCGCCATCTCGGAGGTCGGCTGGGCCCTGTTGAACTCACGCGCCATCTTGAGTGCCAGTTCGTCCGGGTCCAGCACCGGGGAACCCGCTTCGGCAGGATGCGCCTGCTCCAGTATGCTCGCCCGCAGGTGTTCCGGGCGCGGGACGTCGAAGAACGCCTGCCTCACCGACCCCTGCGAGTCCTGCACCAGCAGATCCCCCATGCGCAGCAACCGCCCGAGTACGAGCTGGTACGATGCCACGTTCTGGATGCTCGATACCGGCACCTCGCGGGAGCGGCACCTGAACACCCCGGACTGGTAGATCAGCCGCCGGTTGGTGAGGACCAGGCTGGTTCGCGTCCGCTCGAGCACTCGCCACAGGAAGAACAACCAGGTCCCCAGGACCACGATCAGCCCCACTATGACCAGCCACTTCTGCGCGCCGAACCCCACCATCAGGATTATCCAGCCCGCCAGCGAGAACGTCGCGACCACACCGGAGGGCACCAGGACCCACAGGTGGTGGCGCGTCTCGAAGACGATCTCTTCGCTTTCGCCCAGCGCGGGCATACGATGTTTCAAAGGGCCTCCAAGCGGTCTTGAAGAATAGTTATGCGCGCCGCGCGGGTTACCCTGCCATGAACGCGGCATCGAGGCGGTTCGTCGAAAAAAAAGGGCCCGGCGCGTAGACTTGAAGGGGTGGGATTCAGGCGCCCTCTTTGAAAAAGCGATAATAGAACTATGTGTGGCCGGCACAGTTCCCGGCCTCTCTGCATGAGGGGTCAACAAGAAGGGCCGGAAGTGCCTGCCACCGGGTGTTCAAGGTGTTTACATGAGTACACGAAAACGATTGAAGAGGCTGGATGACAGGGGTGGGCCGCGGCGCCGGTCCGGGCCCGCCGAACCCGGCGTCCCGCTGGAGCAGGTGGAGCCCACCATATACAGGAAGAAACGCCGGCGCTGGCCTAGAATCCTCCTGCTCACTGTGATAGTGCTTCTCCTCGTCTTCATCGGACTCGGCATCTGGGGCTACTCCTGGATGAAGTCCAGGGAGTCGCGCATGCGCCTGGCGGGCATCTCCGAGGCGCTGGACCCTGTGCGCCCCGGGCAGCCGGTGACCACGCTCATCATGGGAGTCGACAAGGGAAGCGTGCCCGGCGAGACCGGCAACTACCGCACCGACATCATGATGCTGGTCAGCGTCAAGCCGGGCGAGAAGAAGTCCGCTGTCATCTCCATCCCCCGCGACACCATGATCACCATACCCGGGCACGGCACCCAGAAGATAAACGCCGCCAACGCCTTCGGGGGACCGCCGCTCGCCATCGAGACGGTCAGGCAGTTCACGGGCCTGGACATCAACCACTACGTGCTTATGGACTTCGAGGGCTTCAAGGGGATAGTGGACGCGGTGGGCGGTGTGAAGATGCACGTCGATACGGAGATCCACGACCAGTACGCCGGCGACGTCCCCCCCGGGGACCAGGTGCTGGACGGCAACACCGCGCTCGCGTTCGTGCGCGCCCGGCACGACCCCGACTCGGTCCCCGAGGGCGACCTGTCCCGTGTCGAGAACCAGCGCAAGTTCTTCCAGGCGATGCTCTCCACGGTGTCCCACGTACGAAACCCGTTCAAGCTGATGAAGGTTGTGGACGTCGCCTCCCTGAACATAAAGACCGACCTCACCTTCCTGCAGATGCTCTCCCTGGGCCGCAAGCTCCAGGGGGCGGGCGACCAGATGCAGATGGCCACCGTGCCCGGCACCCCGAAGTACACGAAGGGCGGCTGGTACTACATCGCCGACGAGGACGCCTTCCGGCAGATGCTGGAGACGTTCATGAGCTCGCAGGAGGTCCCGGCCCAGCCCGAGGCGGAGAGCCAATCGAGCAGCGACCAGAGGGCAGGAATAAAGGTCGCGGTGTTGAACGGGACGGATGTCACCGGTCTCGCGGGGAAGGTCGCCGCCGAGCTCGGCAAGGCGGGTTACGGGGGGGTCAACACCGGCAACGCCGAGGACGCCTACAGTCGGACTACTGTATACTATGCCCCGGGCGAAAGCTCGAAGGCGGGACTGGTGGCCTCGGACCTCGAGGGGGCCAGGGAGCCCGTGATCGAGGAAGGCGCTGGCGTCACCTCCGACCACGACGCGACGGTGGTCGTGGTCCTGGGCTCGGACTACAGGCACTGAGTCAGAGCCCCATTCCCGCGGTCCGCTCACACCCGAAAGGTGGCACTCATGGAGCAGATCAAAGTACGCGCCACGGGGCCGGAAGACCTCCAGAGGGAGATGGAGCGCTTCTTCGAGCACCTCGGACGGTGGAAGAGACCCGTCTTCTTCTTCGAAAAGGCGTGGAAGCCGCTCTGCGACGTCTCCGAGACCGGCGTCGACCTCGTGGTGGTGGTCGAGCTTCCGGGGGTCACCCCCGAGAACGTGCACATCGAGGTCCATGGCAGCACGCTGATGATCCGGGGCATCCGCCGGGAGCCCCCCAGCGCCCCCCGCAGGAACTATCACCTGATGGAGATAAGCTACGGCGTCTTCGAGCGCGAGATACCGCTACCCATCGAGGTGGACGCGGACAACGCTCGCGCTGTCTTCGTGGACGGCTTCCTGGAGATACGGCTGCCGAAGGTCGCCGCGCCGCTCCGGAAGGAGGTTGATATCAATGTGCCCTCCGAGTGATTCTTCCGAAGACAGCAAGCCGGAGGTGCCCGCCGAGGGGAATCCTTCAGAGGAGCAACCTGCCGGGAATCCTGCGGAGGAGGCACCCGCTGGCGGGAATCCCACCGAGGAGCAGCCCACGGTGATCGAGGCCGAGTCCGCGCCGTCCGCCGGCGAGCGGGAGGAGAGCGGAACGCCCGTAGACAAGATAGAGATCGCCTCTGAGCTCCCCATCATGCCCCTGACGGACACCGTGATATACCCGCACATCGTGGCGCCGCTGCTGGTCACCGAGGAGCCCCTGATCAAGCTGATCGACGACGCCCTGGCCGGAGACCGCATCGTCGGCGTGGTGACCGCGAAGGTCGAGGTGGAGGACGAGGTCATACCGACGCCCGAGCAGCTCTACGAGGTGGGCTCGGCCGTCGCCGTGGCGCGCATGTTCAAGCTGCCCGACGGCAAGATGCAGCTGCTGGTGCAGGGCATCGCGCGCATCAGGGTCACTGAGTACTCGCAGACGCAACCGTACCTGCGCGCCTCGGTCGAGAAGCTCACCGACAGGATCGAGGAGGGCGTCGAGATAGAGGGGCTGGCGCGCAACGCCCTCAACCTCTTCCGGCAGATCGTGAACCTGGCGCCGTACCTGCCCGACGAGATGTTCATCGCCGCGATGAACGTGGGCGACCCGAACGACCTGGCCGACTTCCTGGCGGCCAACATCAACCTGGACACCACCCAGAAGCAGGAGATCCTGGAGCAGCTCGACGTAAAGGAGCGGCTGCGCAGACTGACCGTTTTCCTCAACCACGAGGTGGAGGTCCTGGAGATAGGCTCCCGCATTCAGGACCAGGTGCAGTCAGAGCTGGGCAAGGGGCAGCGCGAGTTCTATCTGCGGGAGCAGCTCAAGGCTATCCAGAAGGAGCTTGGTGAGCTCGACGAGAAGAGCATGGAGATCAACGAGATCCGCGAGGCCATAGACGAGTCCGGCATGTCGGAGGAGGCCCGCAAGGAGGCCGAGCGCGAGCTGGACCGACTGGCCAACATGCCCGCCGCGGCCGCGGAGTACACGGTCGCGCGCACCTACCTGGACTGGATGGTCAACCTCCCCTGGCAGAAGAGCACCGAGGACAACCTCGACGTCAAGCGCGCGGCGCGCATCCTGGACGAGGACCACTACGACCTGGAGAAGGTCAAGGAGCGCATAGTCGAGTACCTGGCGGTGCGCAACATACAGGAGGACACCAAGGGGCCAATCCTCTGCTTCGTGGGTCCGCCCGGGGTCGGAAAGACCTCGCTGGGTCACTCCATAGCCCGCGCCCTGGGGCGCACCTTCCACCGCATCTCGCTGGGCGGGGTACGGGACGAGGCGGAGATCCGCGGGCACAGGCGCACCTACGTGGGGGCGCTGCCCGGGCGCATCATCCAGGGCCTGCGGAAGGCCGGCACCAACAACCCGGTGTTCATGCTGGACGAGGTGGACAAGCTGGGGGTGGACTTTCGCGGGGACCCGGCCGCGGCGCTGCTGGAGGTGCTGGACCCGGAGCAGAACCACTCCTTCTCCGACCATTACCTGGACGTGGCTTTCGACCTGTCCACGGTGATGTTCATCACCACGGCGAACATCCTGTACACCATCCCCCCGGCGCTGCTGGACCGCATGGAGGTGCTGGAGCTACCCGGCTACACCGAGCCGGAGAAGGTGATGATCGCCAAACAGTTCCTGGTGCCCAGGCAGCTGGAGGAGCACGGTCTGACCGGGCACGGAGTGGAGGTCGAGGACGGCGTCCTGCACGGCATCATCCGCAATTACACCCGCGAGGCGGGCGTGCGTAACCTGGAGCGTGAGATCGCCGGCACCCTGCGCAAGGTAGCGCGGAAGGTGGCCGAGGGCGAGAAGGGGCCGTTCAAGATAACCGCTGACGACCTGCACGAGATGCTTGGTCCCATCAAGTTCCGCCTGGAAGTCATAGAGCAGGCGGACGAGGTGGGCGTGGCCACAGGGCTGGCCTGGACCGAGGTCGGTGGCGACGTGCTGTTCGTCGAGGCCGAGTCGTTCCCCGGGAAAGGCAACCTCTCATTGACCGGCAAGCTGGGCGAGGTGATGCAGGAGAGCGCGCGGGCCGCCGTGACCTACGCACGGGCGAACTCGGAAGCACTCGGTATCTCGCCCGACTTCTTCGAGAAGAACGACGTCCACATCCACGTGCCGGCGGGCGCGATTCCGAAGGACGGCCCCAGCGCGGGCGTGACCATGGCCGCGGCCCTGGTGTCAGCCGCGACCGAGAAGCCGCTGGTGAAGGACATCGCCATGACCGGCGAGGTGACGCTGCGCGGCAAGGTCCTGCCGGTAGGCGGGATAAAGGAGAAGGTGCTGGCGGCGCACAGGGCCGGGGTCAAGAAGGTCATCCTCCCCGAGGACAACGAGAAGGACCTGGAGGAGGTCCCCGACTTCGTTAAGCAGGACATGCAGTTCGCCTTCGTCACCAACGTGAGCGAGGTGATCTCCGAGGTGCTGACCGAGGGGGGCAAGGCGGAGCCCGGCGGGGAGTCCGTCGAGGCGGCGAAGGGTAAAGGCGCAGGCAAAGCCGCGGGCACCGGCGAGGCAGCAGCGGGTGAAGGTGCCTAGCGGTCCTCCGGACCGGCTGGACAGGGTCTTCAAGCCGCGCTCCGTCGCGTTCTACGGGGCGTCCAACGACCCGCTCACCATGGGGACCGGCCAGCTCGCCAACCTCATCCTTCAGGGCTACCAGGGAGCCATCTACCCGGTCCACCCCTCCGAGAAGACCGTGCTGGGCCTGCCGGCCTACCCCGACATCGAGCACGTCCCGGAGACCCCCGACCTGGTGGTGATGGTCCTGCCCACCGAGATAGTGGCGAGGCTGCTGGACGACTGCGGGCGCGCGGGGGTGCGGGCCGCGGTGGTGGTGTCGGGCGGGTTCCGCGAGGTGGGCGGGCGCGGGGTGGAGCTGGAGCTGGAGCTGGCCGAGGTGGTGGAGAGGCACGGGATAGCCCTCATCGGGCCGAACTGCATCGGGGTCTCTAACTTCCACGTCGGTCTGAACACGACCTACTTCCCCTATCAGCAGGAGCCGGGCGGGGTGACGATTATCAGCCAGAGTGGCACCTACTCCTGCCACGTCTACGGGTTCACACGGAAGCTGGGGGTGCGCTTGAGCCACACCGTGAGCGTGGGCAACTCGCTGGCGACCGACCTCGCCGACTGCATCCGCTACTTCGCGGACGACCCCGAGACGCGGGTGATCGCGCTTTACATAGAGGGGATCCCGGAGGGGGAGAAGTTCATGGAGGCGGCGCGCTACGCGGTGGCGAGGAAGCCGGTGGTGGCGCTGTACGTGGGCGGAACCGGCGCGGGTGCCCGGGCCGGGATGTCCCATACGGGCGCGATGGCGGGGGACGACGACATCTACTCCGGGATGCTGCGCCAGGCGGGCATCCTTCGCGCCTACACCATCGAGGAGTTGATGGACTGGTCCTGGGCGCTTGAGACGCAACCGCCCCCGCGGGGCAGGCGCATCTGCGTGCTGACCAACTCGGGGGGCCCGGGGGCCAGCATGGCCGACACCTGCGTGCGGGCTGGGCTGGAGGTGCCGCTGCTCTCCGACGGCCTGCAGGAGAAGCTGCGAGCACACCTGCCGTTCACCGCGGCGAGCGTGAACCCGGTGGACATCACCTTCCACATGAACATCAAGGACATCTACGACCGGCTGCCCCGCCTGCTGCTGGAGAGCGGCGAGATAGACGGCATAGTGATGTACGGGGCGTTCGGCTCCATGCTCTTCCGCGTGATGCAGGAGGCGATGGGGGAGCGCGTTGAGTACCCGGTGGAGCGGGTGGCCCCTATCATCATGGAGATGGTGAAGCGGTTCACGGGCCTGCCGGGCGAGTACGGCATGCCGATCGTGATGTCATCGTTCTGGGGGCGCGACGACGAGGCCCTCGAGTACATGTCCGACCACGGCATCCCGGTGTACCCAAGTCCCGAGCGCGCGGTGATGGCCATGGCCGCGCTCCACCACCGGGGTGTAGTCCTCGGCATGGCCGTTGACTGAAAGTCCCCTAAATGGGTACTATAGTACCTATTATGGGGACTAATTACACAAACAAAGACATCGCATCGGCACTGTTCGGAAAGACCCGACGCTCCATACTTGCATTGCTGTTCACCAACCCCGCTCGATCGTATTACCTCAGGGAGATAATCCGAGACCTGGGCCTGGGAAGGGGCTCGGTGCAGAGAGAGCTCGAGAACCTGGTCTCCTCAGGGTTGGTCGAGAGGCACATCAGAGGGAATCAGGTACACTTCAGAGCCAACACGGCATCTCCCGTGTTTGATGAGCTGAAGATGATCATGCTCAAAACCGCCGGGCTCGCAGAGTTCCTTGGTGAAGCGTTGGAAAAGTTGGGTGACAGGGTGCTGGTAGCATTCATCTATGGGTCGGCTGCCAGAGGAGATCTGAAGGCCGACAGCGACGTGGACCTGTTCATCATCGGCTCCGCGAGCTTCAGAGCGGTAGTCGCGGCGCTTGCCCGCGCCCAAGACGCGCTGGGCCGCGAAGTAAACCCGAGCACGTTCACTCGCGAGGAGTTCAGAAGCAGGGTCAGCTCTGGAGAGCATTTCGTTAACGAGGTACTACAAGGCGCCAAGATTTTTGTAATAGGAGACGCGTATGAGCTTGAAAAGCTGGCTTCGCAAAGGCTGGCTGACCGAACACAGAACAAGCCCGGATGAGATCGCGGACCTTCTCAGGCTGGTAGAACGGGATATCCGCGAAAGCCAGATCCAAGGTCTCACACCTGACTGGCGACTCAATATCGCCTACAATGCTGCGCTACAAGCGGCTACGGCAGCGCTCGCTGCCTGTGGTTACCGTGCCGCCAGAGAGGCGCACCACCTTCGCGTCCTCCGCAGCCTTGAGTTCACGATCGGGGCAGACGACAATCTCATCCGTCAGTTGGATGGCTTCAGGAAGAAGAGGAATATCAGCGACTACGAGCGAGCCGGTCTGGTATCTGAATCCGAAGCGCAGGAAATGCTTCTCGCCGCACTCGATCTACGTGACAAGGTCATAGACTGGTTGAAGAAGCATCACCCCGAGCTCCTGGGCGAGTAGGCATCAAGGTCATTGCACTTCAAATGAATTGAATCTGACCTGACCCCTGGTTGAGTCATTCCCAGGAGTCGGGGCGGGAGCGGATCTCGCCGTCTACTACCTCCTCCGAACCGTGCCACAATGCCTTGGTGATCTCCTGCAGGTTCTCCAGTCGCTCGGAGAGCAGGTTCCGCGAAATGGCGTTGAACGCCTTCATCTCCTCGGCAATCAGGCCGGGGGTGGGTATCGGCGCTCCCCTCGGGCGCAGCAGGAACGTAGCCCACCGAGTGCCGGACGCGGGAGGCGGGCTCTCCCACGGCTTCAGCGGAGGGATGAACAGGTGGGGGAACGCCAGTGTCTGGGTGGGCATGACGGCGGCGACCTCCATGAGCCCGATCAGCTTCTTGAGCGCGCTGGTCAGCGCCTTGGGGTTGGATGTCATCTTGGAGGCCAGTGTGTCGGCGAACAGGGTCTCGTTGTGGCCGGGGCCGCGGACCTTTAAACCGGCCAGTTCGGTGCCCTCGGGAAGTGGCTTCGGCTGGCCCGTAAAGAACGATAAGGGCGTTGCGCCCCGGGCCTTCTGGTAGTAGGTCAACTGCTTCCAGGGCATGTAGGGCTGGACTATGACCCCCAGCCACAGCGGGGCGACCGGGATGATGAAGAGCGGCAGCATGCCGACGAATGGGCTGTCGAGCCATACCGCGACTATCACAGGGACCGCGAGGGCGACCAGCGCGATCATCGCCAGGGTCTGCGGCTTCAGTGCTATAGGCGCCTTCAGGCCGGTGCGGGCGGCGACGTGCGCCACCTGGTGAGCCATCATGGCCTCGACCTCCGGGCCGCTCAGCTTCGCGTCCAGCAACTCGGGCGTGACGCCGATCACGGGCCTCCCACCGACCTCGAACGTCAGCGCGTTGGCGGTGGGCATACCAACGACTACCACCCCTGGTGGCCTGACCCCGGCGGCAATAGCCGCGGCCTCCGCGGCTTCCTGGAAAACGTGGAAGCGATGGCGGTCGTAGGTCTCCGTGCCGCGGCTCAGGGACCGGTACTGCTGGACGAGGGGCTTGAGGAATCCGAAGTAGTACGCCACGGGGAAGAGGATCGCCATGATGCCCACCATCAGCAAAGGCTCGGCCATAAGAGCCCGACTCGAGTAGCTGTGCCCGTACCTGCCGGTCAAAGAGTGCAGCCTGAGTGAGCTGAACGCCATGTAGCCGGTGATGAGGACGATGGGCACGAGCGGCAGGAGGGCGAGGGCAACGCGCAGCCGCGCCCTGGTCCTGTACTTCCTGAGACTCTTCTCGATCTGCGGCTCGAACTTCAAACCGCCCCCCCGCGACACACCCGATGGATGCCCTATTCTACAATGAGATCCCGCTGGCCGGCCTCAAGCGCGACTCTCGAACGCCATCCAGCGGCCTTCCTGGATCGCTTCCAGGTTTGTGATGCGCTCGGCGACCAGCCCCTTGCCCCAGGCGGACAACTCCTCGAGGTTGGTCGTCATGCGGGCGGCACGGCTCTCCACCGAGGCGTCGCTCCACTTGAGGCCGAGCTCGTCGCGCTGACGGCGCAGGAATTCTTGCGGTGTCTCGCTCCAGCGGTACGGCGGCATAAACATGTAATCCAGGCCCATGTCGTTGACCGGCAGTGCGGAGTCCTTCGCGTTGTTGACCAGCGAGTCGAGCTTCTTGACAGCCTCCAGCAGCGGAGCCGGCTCGCCGGTCAGGCGGACCGCGATGGAGTCCGCCAGGATGTCGTCGTGCCCGCGGGCGTTCCTTCGCTTCCTGTTGAAGAACACCATGAGCAGCAGGGCCATCCAGAGGATGAACCCGACCGCGACCGCGACCAGCGACCTGCCACCGCTCGCGGCCATGGGGACCGCGAACAGGGCGAGGGCGGTGTAGAGGCCGAAAAGCCCCGTTATCAGCGCGTCGGGGGTTATCGGCCCGGGGCGCGCCAGGTAGTCGCCGGCGAGGATCCCGGCCAGCTCCTGTGCCATTATGGCGCCGACCTCGGAGTAGGTGAGGTCGGCTTCCAGGGCGCCCACCGTCACGCCGATCTCCGGCCCGCCATCGGCCTCGAACGCCAGGGCGTTGGGCCGATCGCCCCTGATCACCTTCACCCGCGGCGCGTGGACCCCGGCCTCCTTGCTGACCTGGTCCAGCGTGTTGAGGAACCGTCCGAGCTTCGCGATATCGAAGCCCCCCCCGCCCGCCGTCAGCGCGCCGAACGCGGCTCCGTCACGGATGATGGAAGGGACGTAGATGGTGACCATGCCGACGAGAAAGAGGACCAGCACTACCAGCGCGGCGATGAGGATCGCGGTACGCCCGCCCGTGCCTCGTACCAGCGGGCTGAAGGTGGTATTACCCGCGGCGTAGGGGACGATGACGAGGACCATGATGAGAGCGATCATCAGCGACAGGACCGCCAGCATCGCCCGGCGGGCGAGCAGGGCCCTGCCCCGGTAGCGTTGTATGGCTTGCTTCACGTCGGGATCGAGGTTCATACCTCGAGTCTACCAGTTTCGCATCGGGGTCAGACGCTGATGCGAATGGGGTCAGGCTCAACTCAATGTCAGCTTCGTGTCTGCCCGGCCTGTATGGTGTGACTTGAATTGTGCCTGACCCCTATTTGAGTCAGAGGTGGCTGAGGATCTTACTGAAGAAGTCCTGGGTGCGGGGGTGCTTCGGGTTGTTGAAGATCTCGGTCGGGTCACCGTCCTCCACGACCAGCCCCTCGTCCATGAAGATCAGCCGGTCTCCGACCTCACGAGCGAACCCCATCTCGTGTGTGACCACGATCATGGTCATCCCCTCGCGGGCCAGGTCCTGCATGGTGTCCAGGACCTCCTTGACCAGCTCGGGGTCCAGCGCGCTCGTCACCTCGTCGAACAGCATCACGTCCGGTTCCATGGCCAGCGCCCGCGCGATGGCAACCCGCTGCTGCTGGCCCCCGGACAGGTGGGCCGGGAAAGCGTCCGCCTTGTCCCCGAGCCCGACCTTCCCCAGCAGCTCAACCGCCTTGGCGAGCGCCTCCTCCTGCGAGATGCCCCGTACCTTGAGCGGGGCGAGCGTCACGTTCCTGATGGCCGTGAGGTGCGGGAACAGGTTGAAGGACTGGAAGACCATGCCCACCTTCTCACGGACCTTGTTGATATCCGTGGCCCGGTGGGTCACGTCCACGCCCTCTATGTAGATGTGCCCTCGCGTGGCGTGCTCGAGCCCGTTTATACAGCGGAGCATGGTGCTCTTGCCGGACCCGCTCGGCCCCACCACGACCACCACCTGCCGGGGAAGGACCTCCAGGTCGATGCCCTTGAGCGCGTCGAAGTCGCCGAACTTCTTGTGCAGGCCCTCGATCTTTATCATGGGCTCGCCCGGCTTCAACTCCATCGGCGGCTCGTCGCCGTCGCGGCGGTCGGCCATCAGTCTCCCTTCGCCAGCCTGTTTTCCAGGTAATGCACCCCACGCATGGCCGGGATGGTCACCAGCAGGAAGAACAACGCCACGCCCACCAGCGGGGTCACGTTGGCGGCCTGACCCATGCCCTCTTTCCCCATCATGAACGCCTCGCCCATGCCAATGAAGGCGACCAGGGCGGTGTCCTTGGTGAGCATGATGAACTCGTTGGAAAGGGGCGGGATGACCCGCCGGACCGCCTGTGGCAGCACCACGTACCTCATGGACTGCAGGTAGGTCATGCCCAGCGACCGTGCGGCCTCCATCTGCCCTTTGTGGATGGACTCGATACCCGCCCTGTATATCTCGGCCTCGTAGGCCGAGTAGCACACCGTGAGCGCGACCACCCCCGCGCTGAACCGGCTGAAGTTCAATCCCAGGTAGCTGAGCCCGAAATAGATGATGAAGATCTGGAGGATGAGGGGCAGGCCCCTGATCACGTCGATGTATATCGCGGCGAAGACCCGGAAGGTGCGCAGCCTTGATATCCTGAGCATGGCTATCAGCAGCCCGAATATGAGGATGAAGACCTCCGAGACCACGGCGAGCTTGAGGGTCGTGAGGAACCCGCGCGCCACCTCCGGCCACCACTCCTTTATGGTCTCCCAGTCGAAGAAGTCCTCGGTGAAAGCGCGGAGGCGGTCCTGCATGAAGAGCACGAACAAACCTGCCGCCACCAGCGCCAGCCCGATTATCCCCAGGGTCTGGCCGGCCGTGGCCAGTCCCACGCCGCCCAGGTCGCTGTGGAGTATCTGCCTCTTCGCGACGCGCGCGAACACGATGGCCAGGATGGAGGCGATGACCGGGAGCCCGGAGAGCCCCACGCTCCCCAGTATGTTGCCCGCCTCGAGCTCGGTGGAGAAGACGGAGAGGAAGATGGCCACGACCCCCGGTATGGAGAGCAGTCCCAGTATCCCGCACACGACGGAGGCCTTGGCCCAGCCGCTGATGTCGGGGTTCTCGAACTCGGAGAGCGGCTCGCGGAACAGCTCGGTCCGCGCTTCTTCCATCTACGGTGTCCTCATCTTAGAAACATGGGCCTGCGTCCGCACGGACGCAGGCCCACGAACTGCATCAGGTGCCCGTCGCTATCAGCTGGGCGGCTCCACGCCGAACCACTTCAGGTAGATCTCCTTGTAGGTGCCGTCGTCCACGACCTCTTTCAGGGCCGCGTTGACCTTGTCCAGCAGCTCGGTGTTTTCCTTATTGACCCCAATTCCGTACTGCTCGTCGGTCTTGATCGTGGTCACGACCTTGGTCTTGCCCCTCTTGGTGCAGATGTAGGCGTTGACCGGCAGGTCATTGATGATCGCGTCCAGCTTGCCCTGCTCAAGCGCCTCGAACGCCACCAGGATGGTGTCGAACTTCTGGATCTCCTTGATGCCGACAGTGGGCTGGAGCTCCTCGGCCTTGAACTGCCCGGTGGTGTCTATCTGGACCCCCACCACCTTGTCCTTGAGGTCCGCCTCGGACTTGATGGTCGAGTCGGAGACGACCGCGATGGACTGGTTGCTGTCGATGTAGGGATCGGAGAAGTTGATCTCCTGCTTGCGCTCGTCGGTGATGGTCATCGCCGACATTATGATGTCGTACTTCTTGGTCTTCAGCCCGGGGATGATGCCGTCCCAGGCAGTGGAGATGACCTCGAGCTCCACGCCCATCTTCTCCGCGATCGCCGTGGCCAGCTCGACGTCGAACCCCACCGTCTTGCCGCCTTCCTTGCTCTCGAACGGCGGGTACGATGTGTCGCTGCCCATCTGGAGCTTGCCGCTGGTGATCAGGTAGCCCGTGCCCCCGCCGCAACCGCCCATCAGCGGAAGGGCCATCGCGGCCACCACCAGCAGGCCGATCACGGCCTTCGCCAACCTACTCCCCCTCATGCTGCCTCCTTCCTCCGCCCCCCGGAAGGGGCCCCGAACCATGGATGCCGCCAATACGCAATCTAGAAGATTATATATGCGGGGTCAGGCTCAATTCAATTTCAGCAATTAGTTCGCACGACCTGTGTGGTGTGAATTGAATTGTGCCTGACCCCTCGCCTAGTCACCTTGCGGCCGCTCAAGGACGAACCCACCGAGGTCCCGGCTCGCCACCACGTCCACGCCGGTCCCGAGCACGTCGGCGACGATGACCTGGCCTTCCTTCACCGGCGCCTCGACCGCGATAGAGGCCAGTGATTCAACTGCCTCGCGCACCTGGCGCCTGGGGATCGCCTCGGTCGAGCGTACCGGCAGGAGTGGAAGCGTCCCGTTCCGGACCGATACGGTGGTGGTGACCACCCGGCGCGGGTCCGTGAACTCGGCCTCGGCGTACTTCTCCCCCAGACGGCATTCCGCGCCCTTCACCTCGAGGACCCGGCCGTCCTCCTCGACGAGCTCGAGCGGGCAGCTCAGCGGACAGTTGATGCAGGTGAACTCGTGGCTACTCCGCATCCGGGGCCACCTCCACCACGAGCTCGCGGACCCCCTCCGAACCCCCGCCCGGGACCGAGGCCGGGATCATCGCCATCTCCGGGGGGTGCACCATCTTCGCCTTCCTGCGGCCGAGGGTCTCGCCGCCGGCCTTCACCGTCATCCTGACCGCCTTCTCCGGGTGCTCCACCCGGAAGTAGAAGTCGATGTCGCGCTCGAAGGAGCGGACGAGCTGCGGGACCACGTACTTCACGTTCCTCCCCGGCACCACCGTCACGGGGGCCTTCCTGGGCCGGCCCTCGAGCACGCGCTCGGCGGCGCCCCTGCCGGCGATCTCGGCGCTGTGGGTGACGTAGTCGACCAGGTCGTACACGTTTACCACGTTGCCGCAGGCGAATATCCCGTCCACGGAGGTCTCCATGCGCTCGTCCACGATAGGGCCGGCGGTCACGGGGTCGAGCCGCAGGTCGGCCCGCTTGGAGAGCTCGTTCTCCGGGATGAGCCCGACCGAGAGCATGAGCGTGTCGCAGGGGACGAAGCGCTCGCTGTCCGGGACGGGGAGGCGGTCCGGGTCGACGGCCGCGACGGTGACGCCCTCCACCCTCCTCGGCCCGTGTATAAAGGTCACCGTGTGCGACAGGTGGAGGGGGATCTCGAAGTCGTTCAGGCACTGGACGATGTTCCTGGTCAGGCCGCCGGGGTGGTCGAGTATCTCGTAGACCCCCTCGACGGTCGCGCCCTCGAGCGTGAAGCGCCTGGCCATGATGAGGCCGATGTCGCCGGAGCCCAGGATCACAACCTTCCCGCCCGGCATGAGCCCCTCTATGTTTATGTACCGCTGCGCGGCGCCCGCGGTTATCACCCCGGCCGGGCGGTAGCCCGGCAGCAACACCTGGTGCCGGGTCCTCTCCCTGCATCCCATGGCGAGTATCACCGACCGGGGCTCGATGTCGACGAGGCCGTCCCGCGAGTTCATCGCCGTTATCCTTCGGTCGGGCGCGAGGTCGAGCACGATCGTCTCCAGCATCACGTCCACGGCGGTCCGGGCGAGCTCGTCCACGTAGCGCTGCGCGTACTGCGGCCCCGTCAGCGTCTCCTTGAACACGATCGAGCCGAAGCCGTCGTGTATGCACTGGGGGAGGATCCCGCCCAGTTCGATGTCGCGCTCGATCAGCAGGACGTCGTCCAGCCCGGCGGATGAGGCCGCGAGCGCGGCGGCCAGCCCGGCGGGGCCACCCCCGATCACCACGCAGTCGGGCCTTCGGACCTTACTCATGCCGCGCCCCCATCGCCGTCCCGTCGCGCGGCACCGTCGAGAAGGCACTTCGCCGGGCCGACGAACAGCTCGGAGCCGGGGCCCTTCTTGGTTATCTCGTGCCGGGGGACGCCGAGCTCCCGCGCGAGTATCTCGCTTATCCAGGGGGTGCAGAAGCCGCCCTGGCACCTGCCCATGCCCGCCCTGGTGCGCCGCTTGACCGCGTCCATGCTCCTCGCGGGCACCACACCGTGAATCGCGTTGATCACGTCGGCTTCCGTCACCTGCTCGCAGCGGCAGACGATGTGCCCGTGCCGGCGGTCACGCTCGATGAGCGTCTCCTGCTCCGAGCGCTCGCAGTCGGCGAACATCCTCGGGGTCGGCCTGGCCTGCTTGAAGTAAGCGCGTTTTACCCGCGGGATGCCCAGGTCGTGCAGGATCTGCATGACCATCTCGGCCACGGCCGGCGCGGAGGCCAGGCCGGGGGACTGCATGCCGGCGACGTTCACGAAGCCCGCGACCTCCTTCGAGGCGCCTATGATGAAGTCCTCATCCTCGCTCGGCGCCCGGACGCCGGAGAACATCGCGATGACCGAATCCCTGGGGAAGTCGGGGAGCAGGTAGTGAAAACGGTCGAAGATCTCCCGTATCTCGTCGCCCGAGATCGAGGTGTCCTCCTTGTCGTCGACCTCGATGGCGGTGGGGCCGAGCTGAAGGTTTCCTTCCAGGGTCGGCATCGCGCCCCCGCCCTTGGAGGTGCGCTTCTTGCGCCCGGTGATGCGGAACTCCGCCACGCTTCCCTTCACGTACTCCCTGGTCGCCTCCCTGTCGAATATCAGTGTGGCGCCCTTCCTGCCGTGGATGCGGAAGCCGCCCGCGCCCGCCATGTCCGCTATCTCGTCCGCGTAAACGCCGGCCGCGTTGACCACCAGGCCGCACTCGATCTCGCCCGCGTCCGTGAGGACGGCGCGAACGGCGCCGCCCTCGGTGCGGATCCCCGTGACGCGCGTGTCCAGGCACAGGCGCGCGCCATTGAGCACCGCGTGCTCCGCCAGCGCGATCGTGAGCTTGTAGGGGCTGACGAGGCCGTAGGTCCGGTCGTGGACCCCGATTATCGCGTCGCGCGTGACGTTGGGCTCCATCCGGAATATCTCGTCTCGGTCCACCACAGTGAGCCAGGGGATCCCCTTCCTGTTCCCGCTGCGGACGATGAGCCGCGGCAGGACCCTCCGGGCCAGGAGGTCGCGCAACGGGCGGGGGGCGTACCTGGCCAGCCCCTCGGGAAGCGAGCGCGGGGTGATCACTATCAGCAGCCCCTGCCGCCTGAAGTCCACGTTCAGGCCCGACACGAAGTCGTCGTACATCAGGTTTCCACGCACGTTCAGCCGCTGCTTGAGGGTGCCCGACTTCTCCCCGATGCCGCTGTGCACCTCGGCGTTGTTCGCCTTGCTGGTGCCGGAGGAGACGTCGCTCTCCTTGTCCAGGATCACCACGTCGTGCGTGTAACGGGTAAGCTCGCGCGCGATCGAGCAGCCTATGACACCCGCTCCTATCACCACGACCCCGGCCCGCCCGGGAAGCTCGTCCAACTCGCCGCCTCCGTTTCTCTCAGGCATGAATGCGCCCTTACGGGGTATGGAAATGTTACTACATCGCGAGGGGTCTACGGTTGACTGGGCCGGTGGCCTTCAGTGGAGTGCCTCCGGCCGGCCGGGATCGGCGGGCCCGGGTTTGTGATATAAGGGAACGAATCGGGGGGGTCAAGGTTGAGGGAGAACGGAAAAAGGCTTCTAAGCGACGAGCGCTCCGCCGAGCTGCTGCTCATCGGCATCACCGTCATCTGGGGTCTTACCTTCGCACTGGTAAAGAAGTCCCTGGACGACATACAGCCGTTCACCTTCATGGCCTGGCGGTTCATGCTGGCCGCGGCTATCATGCTCGTCCTCTGCGCGCGGAAGCTGAAAGGCCTGGACCGCCGCATGCTGGTCGCCGGCCTGCTGCTGGGGGCGCTGCTGTACGGCTCGTACGCGTTCCAGACCTTCGGGCTGCAGTACACCTCCGCGGGCAACGCCGGCTTCATCACCGGCCTTTTCATTGTCTTCACGCCGCTGCTCTCCGTGCTGTTCCTGAGGCACAGGCCGGGCGCCAAGTCCCTGCTGGCGGTGGGCATAGCGCTGTGCGGGCTGTGGGTGCTCTCCGTGCAACCGAACATGGGCATCAACAAGGGGGACGCGCTGGTGCTGGCGTGCGCCTTCACCTACTCGGTGCATATCCTCCTGCTCGACAGGTACGTGAAGGTGCACGACCTGGCGCTGCTCACCTTCATCCAGATGGTGGTGCTGGCGGTGGCCAACACCGGCTCGGCGCTGGCGTTCGAGGAGTTCGTCCTCCCCCCCAACGGTTTCGTATGGATGACGGTCATAATCTGCGGGGCGCTGGCCAGCGCGCTGGCGTTCTACGTCCAGGGGCACGCCCAGAAGGTGCTCACCCCGGTGCGGACCTCGATGGTGCTCATCATGGAGCCGGTCTTCTCCGTGGTGTTCGGCATAATCATCCTGGGGGAGTCGCTTACCTGGCGGGGCGCGGTCGGCAGCGGGCTGATCTTCGCCGGGATGCTGCTTACCGAGCTGCCGGACGACCTGTGGCGCAAGGGCCGGCGGGACTAGACCCAGCCGCGCTTCGCCATGAAGTTGACCAGGGGTCTGCCGAGCCCGGACCTGTAGAGCAGCGGGAGTCTCCTGACCGAGGCCTCATCGTTGCCGCCCTTCATCAGCGGGGCGAGCTTGCCGAACCCCAGGCCTCGGTCCCGGGCCAGCAAGGCCGTCATGTGCATCTGCCCCTCCGGCAGGACGAGGTCACTCGGCCTGGATATCAGGCTCATCGCCCCGCTGGGGCAGGTGGAGACGCAGAGCCCGCAGCCGATGCACCTGTCGGGGTCCACCCGCATCGACCCCTCCCGCGAGACCAGCGCCTCCATCTGGCAGCGCTCGACGCAGGTCTCGCACTCGTTGCAGAGGTCCGCGTCGATGCGGGCCTGGAAGTTGGTGTAGACGGCCTCCGCCGGTCTTTCGTGCATCTTGAGGAGTTTGAGCACCCCGCAGCAGCACGAGCAGCAGCAGCATATGTTGATTATCTCCTTGCAGTTGGACGGCGCGAGCACCAGGCCCGCCTCCTCCGCCCGGTCGATTATCCTCAGGGCCTCGTCGACGTCGATCTTCCTGCCCTTGCCGTAGTCTATGTAGTACCGGGCGCCGAGCCCGAAGATGAGGCAGGACTCCCGCGGCTTGTCGCAGCCCTTGTCCACGAGATGCTGGGCCTTGCGGCAGATGCAGTCGGCGACCGCGACCTCCGTCTGCCCCTTTACCATCTCGCGGACCATGTCGTAGCTGCCTATCGTCGTGGTCGTCTCGACGGCCGAGTTCACCGGCACCACACGGAACTGCTTGACCACCGTGTCCGCGAAGTACCCGTCGATCTCCTCCGCGAGCTCGACGTACTCCCTGTCGATGCTGTCCACGTGGAACTCATGGATCCCCACCACGAACTGAGCCGCCTGGTAGAACCTGTCCTTCCCGCTCCTCACACTCAGTATGAGGCCCTTGCGGGCCATGGATTCGAGCTTCTCCTCCGCCTCGGCCACGGGGATGCCCAGGCGCTTCGCGATAGCGCCGGCGGGCTCGGGGAACTGGCGGAGCTTCATGGTCAGCTCCGCCTCTTCCGGGGTGAAGAACTTCCTGAGTATATCCAGCTCTTTTCCGGTCGGGGTCTCGGGGTAGCCCCCCGGGAGCCTGTCGAGGAACTCTCGCAGTTCGACGTAAACGGTCTCTGCCATGGGACTCCCCCTTAGTCTTTGCGTGGTATGCCAATATAATACATACGAACGGCGGCGTGCCGCCAACTCTCGCCCGCGAACGGAGGTGCCGTCCATGCGACGCAACGGTAAGTACCCATCGATAGCCATAGCGCTCCTCCTGGCCGCGGCACTCGCGGCGGGCGGCTGCGGGGAGCAACCTTCCCTTGCTTACGACCCCTCGCCGGAGAACGTGGTCGTACAGATCGACTCCAGCGGCGGGCTGGCACCGGTCTACCTCGACAGCGTCCCCTCCTTCCGCGCCTTCGGTGACGGGCGAGTGGTCAAGGCGGCCGACGACCAGCGGAACAACAGCATGCTGCTCGAGGGCAGGCTCGGCGACGGCGGGGTGGAAGGCCTGCTCGCGAGCATGGAGGAGGCCGGTTTCTTCGGGCTGAAGGACTCATATCGCGACAATAGGGTGATGGACGGCGTGACGGTGACCGTATCGGCATCGCTGAAGGACGGTAAGAAGTCGGTGGCCGTATATATGGCCGAGGTGCCCGGGTTCGCGGCCACCCTGAAGGCCATCGATGGATTCCCGGTCACCGGTGAGCACCCCTACGTCCCGGAAAAGGGGTACCTATACGTCACCCGGCAGAGCGAGCCGCCGAAGACCCCCCAGGTGCCCCCTGATGACATCGCGGCGCTGATACCGGGCGTGCAGACACTCGAGCCGGCCGACACCGCCAACGAGCCCGTGGTGGTCCCGGGCGGGGAATTCGTGAAGATAAAGGAGTGGGAGGCGACCCAGGAGTATACGGGCCTGGACGTGCTGTCCGGCGGGACCTGGTTCAAGGTCTACCCTGTCTACCAGAAACGCGAGTACTAGTACGCGCGGCCGCACCGGCCACATGTCACTGGTGGGGGCGATAATTATCGACATGGATGAATGCACGCTCGAGAACCCCGGGAGCAACACCCTGGTCGAGGCCATCGCCTCGCTGTGCGCGGAAGAGCCGCTGAAGCCCAAGATCATAATCGCGCCCTCCAACCGGGCCGGGAACCAGTGGCTCGAGCGCGTCGCCATGTCGGGCCGTCCGGTCCTGAACGCGGGCTCCCGGACGCTCCGGGGGCTCGCCCTCGAGCTGTCCGCTCCCCTGATGGTGGAGCAGGGGCTGCAGCTCGCGGGAGGCATCCGCGCGCAGGTCCTGATGGACAGGGCCTTCGCCCGAATCTCCCCGAAAGAGCCTTACCTGTCTCGTCTCGAGCCGGGGCCGGGCCTCGTCCGCACCCTGCTCGGGGCCGTAAGGGACCTTCGCCTCGCCGGGCTGGACGCGGACGCCATCGACGAGCGCGCGTTCGAGGTGAGGTCCAAGGGCGCCGAGGTGAAGGCGCTTCTCGAGGCGTTCGAATCCGTGCTGGCGGAGGGCGGCTTCACCGACTACGCCGGGTGTCTCCGCCTGGCTGTCGAGCGCGTCACCTCCGATAGAGGGCTCCCGCTCGACTCCCTTGTGGCGATTCCCGCGGACCTCGAGGAGCGCCTGGCGGGCCTCGAGCGCGAGCTCTGGTCCTCGATACCGCGAGACAACCGTCGCGTGCTCGACGTGGACCTGCCCGGCGACGCGAGCACCGTCTCCTCGCGCCGTTACATGCTGAGCTTCGCGCTGCACGCCGACGGTGCAAAAGGGTCAGACCCTTTTGCACCACACTCGTCCGAAGGGGACGGCGTGACCATGTACCGAGCCGTCGGCGAGGTCAACGAGGTCCGAGAGGTCTTCAGGCGGGTCGTCGAGGAGGGCCTGCCGTTCGACGACGTCGAGGTGCTGTACACCGAACCGGCGACGTACCTCCCGCTCCTGTTCGAGCTGGCCTCTCGCCTGGCGGCCGACGGGTCCGATGAGCTCCCGGTTACATTCCTGGAGGGCGTCCCCACCCGGTACTCGAGGCCCGGAAGGGCACTGGCCGGGTGGCTCGATTGGGTGAGGGGCGGAGATTTCCCCCAGGGCGCGCTGGTCCACATGGTCCACGACGGGCTGCTCGAGATACCGGCGGTCCAGGGTGGCGATCTCAGCTTCGCCAGGCTCGGAGCGATACTACGGTCGGTGGCCATCGGGGCCGGGCGTGAAAGGTACCTCGCCGCCATGGACTCGGAGGGTCGCGCCCTGACCTCGCAGATCGCCGGGCTGGACGAAGCGGCGGAGGAGGGGCACGACGCGCAGAGACGTCGGAGCCTCTCGGAGCGCCTGGAGGGCCTGGGCGCGCTGCGCGAGCTGGTCGCAGGCCTCCTCGAGGTAGTCCCTTCCACCGGTGGGCAGGTGGAGGCGCTCAGGTCCGCGTCGCTGTTCCTCGCGAGGCACGCGAGGCACTCGGGGAAGTTCGACGAGTACGGCAGGGTGATACTGCTCGACTCGGTGGCCGAGATCGAGCGGTGCCTCGAGGATGGCGAGGTTGCCGGCTTCGAACCCTGGAGCTGGCTGGACGAGGTGATCTCCTCGACCGGCGTCGAGGGATCGGGGCCCGCCCCGGGCCGCCTGCACGCGGCCCCCCTGACGGCCGGCGGGCATTCCGGCCGCGGGCATACGTTCATCGTAGGCTTCGACGAGGCCCGGTTCCCCGGCTCGGGCAGGCAGGACCCCGTGCTGCTGGACGGGGAGAGAGAGCGGCTGTCGGACGATCTGCTCACGGGGGAGGCGAGGCTCACAGGTGAACTCGAGCAGCTGATGCTGCTCTTCGCCAGGCTGAGGGGCGAGGTGACCTTGAGCTACTGCTGCCGGAGCCTCGCAGACGACCGCGAGCTGTTCCCGAGCCCGGTGCTGCTGTCCGCCTACCGCGTGCTGGAGAAGCGCGACGGCGACCAGCAGGACCTCGACGCCTACTGCGGGGACCCGGTCTCTTTCGCGCCGGCGTCGCCGGAGCGCGCCATCGACACCACCGAGTGGTGGCTTTCTCTTGCCTGCGGCCGGACCGACCGGCTGGTCCCGGCCGGACTGGTCGCTGCGAGCTTTCCCCACCTGGGGCGCGGGATGAGGGCGCGCGAGATGAGAGAGAGCCAGGCGTTCACCGAGTACGACGGCTACGTGCCCGAGGCCGCCTCGGAGTGCGATCCCGCCCGCGAGGGGGCGAGGCCGCTCTCGGCGTCCGCCCTCGAGGAGCTCGCGAGGTGCCCCCTGGAGTACTTCCTCCACCGGGTCCTGCGCATTGACCCGCTCGAGGAGTACGAGATCGACCCCAACGAGTGGCTCGACGCCAGGCAGGTCGGCCACTTCCTCCATGGCTGCTTCAGGATCTTCCTCGAGAGACTGGACGAGCGGGGCGAGCGCCCGAGCCGGGACGCCCACCTCGCCGAGCTGCGGCGCCTGTTCGACGACGAGCTCGCCTACTGGCGGCGCGGGGTGCCTCCGCACAACGAGGCCTCCTACAGGGCCCAGGCCAGGATGCTCGAGCGCGCCGCCTGCATCTTCCTGACGGAGGAGGAGCTGCACTGCGTCGACAGGCGGCCGGCGTACTTCGAGGTCTCGATCGGTCGGATGCCCGACCTGCCCGGAAGACGAGGCAACGAGATAGACAAAGCCGAGCCCGTGTTGATCGCCCTGCCGACAGGGGCGGTCTTCCTCGCTCACGGGCAGATGGACCGGGTGGACGAGCTCCCTCGCGGGGACGAAGGCCGCCGCTTCGAGGTCTGCGACTACAAGTCGGGCGGCACGGGCCGGTACGACGTCAACGACCCGTTCGCCTGCGGCCGTCACGTGCAGAACATCCTCTATACGCGGCTCCTCCAGAGCAGGCTCGACGAGCTCTTCCCCGGCGCGCGCGTCGAGGGTTTCAACTACTACTTCCCTAGCCTGTACGGAAGGGGCGAGCGGGTGGGATGGACCATGGATGAGCTCGAGGCGGGGGAGACGGTCCTCGCGGACCTATGCGCGATGCTCGCCACCGGCTGTTTTCCCTTCACCATCAACCCGGGCCTCGACCTGGCCTACAGCGATTTCGTCTTCGCGTATGGTGACGTCGCCTATGCCGCCGGGCAGGCGAGGGTCAAGGTGGACAACGCCGCCAACGCGGTGCTGCTGCCGTACCGCGAGCTGCGCGCCGGTGAGCTGGACGAGCAGGAGGAAGAGGGCGAATGACCGTGCAGCCCGCAGGCCAGAGGCCCCTGGATCAGGACCAGCGCGACCTGATCGTCAGCGCGCTCGACCGCAACGTTGTGGTCGAAGCCGCGGCCGGAACGGGGAAGACCACCAGCATGGTGGACCGCATGGTGGCGCTGCTTCGCACGGGTGCGTGCGACGATATCCGGAGGATGGCGGCGGTGACGTTTACCCGGAAGGCCGCCTCCGAGCTGCGCGACCGCTTCAGGCTTGCCCTGGAGAAGGCCGTGCGGGAGGCCGCAGGCGACGAGAGGGAGCGCCTGGCAGGGGCGCTCGACAGCATCGACCAGTGCTTCGTGGGTACGATCCACTCGTTCTGCGGCCGGCTGCTGCGCGAGCGGCCCATCGAGGCGGGGGTGGACCTCGCCTTCGAGGAGCTCGACGAGGACGCCGACACGCGCCTGCGCGAAGAGGCGTGGGCGGCATATGCCGAGTCGGTGATAGGGCTCGGCCCCGGGAGCGTGATCGACGACCTCGACGACCTCAACCTCAACCTGTCCGACCTCGCCGACACCTTCTACAGGTTCGCCGAGTACCCGGACGTGGACGAATGGCCCCTGCCTCCCGAGAGCGACCTCCTCTCGGACCTCGAGGAGGCGGCTGTGGCGGTGAAGCGTTTCACGGAGCGCATGAGGAAGCTCGCCGACAGGCTGCCGAGGGAGTGCGGGTCCGACCAGTTGATGCCGCGCTACTCGAAGATGCCGAGGGTGGTCTCGCACTACCAGGACCTGAACGACCGCGCTTCGATGCTCGAGCTCATCGACATGTTCTTCGACAAACGCTCGGGCGCGGTGCTCAGGGAGTGGGTGCAGAAGGGCGGGTTTACCCAGGAGGAGGCGCGCTCGGAGCGCGACGCCTGGGACGAGTTCCGCGAGGAGTTCGCCGCGCCGCTCGCCGAGGCCTGGCGCGAGCTCCGCTACCGTACGGTGATGAAGGTGATGGCTGAGGCCCGGGTCGTCTACGACCGCATGAGGGCGGAGCGCGGCCAACTCAACTTTCAGGACCTGCTGATGAAGGCGGTCGGCCTGCTCGAGGGAAACCCGCACGTGCGCTCCTACTTCGCGGGGCGCTACTCACACCTGCTGGTCGACGAGTTCCAGGACACCGACCCAATCCAGGCGGAGGTCATGCTGCTGCTCACCGCCACCGACCCCCGCCAGGACGACTGGCGCTTGTGCGTGCCCCGCCCCGGGTCGCTGTTCGTGGTGGGGGACCCGAAGCAGTCCATATACCGGTTCCGCAGGGCCGACATCGTCACCTACAACAGGGTCAGGCGGATGATCCTGGAGGGCGACGGCGGGAAGGACCGAGGCATCGAGGTCAGGCTGTTCGCCAACTTCCGCACGTCGGCGCCCGTCATCGAATGGATAGACGAGGTCTTCGCGCCCCGGGGTGACTGCACGGACAAGAACGGCAGGCCGGTGCGCTTCCCGGAGGCGGCCTCCGAGCAGTCTCCAGCCTACGTCCGGCTGGAGGCCGGGCGGAGCGAGTCCCTGGAGGGTGAGCTGGGAGGAGTGTTCCAGTTGACCATACCCTCCGACGAGGTCCTGCTCACATCCCACCTCGTGGAGGGCGGACGGCCCACCGAGCAGGAGGCCGCGGGCCTGGCACGGCGGTACACCAGGAGCGAACTCGCGGCATCCTACGAGGCGGACCTCATCGCCCGCTTCATCCGGCGGGCGATAGACGATCGCCTCACCGTTCCGCGAAGCGAGAGGGAGCTCGAGGACATCCGCAGGCGCAGGCCACTCGACGACCCGGCTACGCTCCAGGCCGAGGACTTCCTCATCATCACGCGCAACAAGACCCACCTGAGCACTTACGGCCAGGCCCTCCAGAGGTACGGCATCCCGCACCGGGTGACGGGGGGCACTGCCCTGAACGAGGTGGATGAGCTCCGGCTGCTGCTGACATGCCTGCGGGCGGTGGACAGGGTCGACGATCCCGTAGCCCTGGTGGGCGCGCTGCGGAGCGAGCTGTTCGGCATCAGTGACGCGGGGCTGTACCGGTTCAGGCGGAACGGCGGTTACTTCAACTACACCAGCCCGGTGCCCGAGGGGCTGCCCCCCGACGACGAGGAGGCCATCACCGACGCGTTCGCCAGGCTGCGCCGGTACCGTGACTGGACGAGGTCCATGCCGCCGCTGGCCGCTTTCGAGAAGGTCATCTCGGACCTCGGGCTGATGGTACTCGCCGCGATGCGCGACGGCGGAGACGTCCAGGCGGGCAGCCTGGGCAAGGCGCTCGAGCTGCTCAGGGGTGACCAGCGCGCGCACTGGAGCACCTCCCACCTGGTCGAGTTCCTCGCCGACCTGGTCGAGGGCGAGTACAGCTACGACGGGGTGTCGGCGCGGTCACACGAGGTGGGAGTGGTGAGGGTCATGAACCTCCACAAGGCCAAGGGGCTCGAGTCCACGGTGGTGTTCCTCGCCGACAGCTCCGGCGAGCCGAGGGCGGGCCCGGAGGTCTTTATCGACCGGGGAGGCGACCGCACGATCGGGTACCTCGGTGTCTTCGGCCCCCGGTGGGGCCAGTGGTACAGGCCCCTGCTGGCCGCGCCGGGCGGCTGGGCGGACCGCCAGGCCGTCGAGAAGGAGTTCGAGGCCGCCGAGAGGCTCAGGTTGCGCTACGTGGCGGCCACCAGGGCGGGCTCGGCGATGATCGTGTGCGAGCGCGAGGACGGCAGGGCCAACGGCTCCAATCCCTGGAAGTACTTCAGGGACTACCTCTCCGGGGCGCCCGGCCTGCCTGACCCGGGCCCGCGGAACGCACCATCACGGGAGGTGCTAGACATCTCGGTGGAGGACGTGACGAAGGCTTCAGAGGAGGCGGCAGGCAGGATCCGGCGCGCCACCGGTCCCACCTACGCGAGGTTCGCCGCCAAGGAGTACGCCCTCCGGGATGTCGAAAAAGTTGCAAAAGGGTCAGGCACTTTTGCAACATCAACCGCGGGCGGGCCTGAGTACGGTATCAACTGGGGCACCGCCATGCACCTGCTGCTGGAGCTGGCTATGAGCCGGCCGGACTTCGATGTCGAGGCCTGGGCGGAGAGGGTGCTGGGGGAGAACGAGATCGATCCGGGTGAGACGCCGCGGGCGGTGGAGACCGTCCGGGCGGTCACCGGATCGGCGTTGTGGGAAAGAGCCCTTGCCTCCGACCTGTGCCTGACCGAGGTCCCGTTCCACATGCTCCTCGGGGATACGGACATCCCCACCACGATGAACGGGGCCATGGACCTGGCTTTCCGCGAGGAGGGGGGTTGGGTCATAGTGGACTACAAGACTGACAGGATAAGCACCTCGAGGAGCGAGCAGGCCCTGGCGGACGAGTACGCCCCGCAGCTCGAGCTCTACGGCCGGGCCTGGGCGGGGTGCACGGGCGAGACCGTCAAGGAGACCGGCCTGTTCTTCGTGGACAACCGTAAATACCACAGGATCAAATGAGCGAGAACATGCTGCTGCCAGAGGTCGACTTCTGCGCCTTCGACCTCGAGACGACGGGCCTGTCCAACTTCAGCCGGATAGTGGAGGTGGGGGCGGTCCAGTTCCGCCTCGAGGCGGTGCACGACCGTTTCAGCGAGCTTGTCCACCCCGGCAGGAGCATCCCCGAGGTGGTCATCGGCATCCACGGGATCACCGACTCCATGGTGGCCGGCGCCGCCGCGGCACCGGAGGTTATCGAGCGGTTCTTCGAGTTCGCCGACGGGTGCGTGCTGGTCGCGCACAACGCGGCGTTCGACTCCGGGATAATGGCCACCGAATTGCACAGGGCCGGGCTGGAGCCGCCCGAGCCCCTCATCCTCGACACAATCGCGCTGGCCAGGAGGTTCCTGCCGAGACTGCCGAGCTACGGGCTGGGCGCCCTGTCGCGCGATCTGGGCATCGGGCGGCCCCGCAAGCACCGGGCGCTCGAGGACGCCGAGGCCTGCAGGAGGATCTTCGAGAGAACTGTGCTCTCGGTCCCGGAGTGGCAGAGCCGGCCACTGGACCTGCTTGCCGATACCGCCGGCGGCTGCACCCTGCGCTACCGGCCGCAGGCGCCCTCCGACCTGCCCCCCGGCATGGAGGCCATCCTCGCCGCCCTCGAGAGGCGCGGCGACGTGGTGGTAGTCTACAGGGGGGGCAGCAAGGGCAACGCGCCCAGGCGGCTGTCGCCGGTATCGGTGTACTCGGCGGGGGGTCACTGCTACATGGAGGCCCGCTGCCACGTGGACAACGTGACCAAGTCCTTCAGAGTCGACCGCATCGCCAGCGTCGAGCTCTGGGAGGACTGAAGATGGCCAGGATGATCCCGGAGATCGAGGTCGGCCGGTATCCCCACGGCGAAGAACTCCTCTACCGGTGGCTCAAGGTGCTGCCCGACGATTACCGCGTCTTCCACGGCGTCCACCTGCTCCGGCAGTCCAGCGGCTCGCTGAGACGCGGAGAGGCCGATTTCGTGGTGCTCCACAAGGACCTGGGCTTCCTGGTGATAGAGGTCAAGGGCGGCAAGGTCACCTGCCAGCCGGGCCGGGGCCGGTGGACCTCGACGGACTACCGGGGCGAGGAGCATCCGATCAAGGACCCCTTCCTGCAGGCCGAACGCAACGTCAACGCCATCGTCGAGCGCATCAGGGACTCAGGGGTGTTCGGCCCAGGCCCGCTGAAGACCCTGCCCGTCACGGTGGGCTACTGCGTAGCCTTCCCCGACGGGGTGGCGCAGCAGAAAAACCTCCCGCTGCACGTGGTGCCGGAGGTCGTCATAGACAGCCGGGACGCGACCCGGATGACCGCGCGGGTCGAGGGGCTGTTCGGCGCCTGGCGCAAGAAGAGGCCCGGGTCGCGCGGCTTCACGCCCGGGGAGTTCAACGACCTGTGCAACAAGGTCCTGCTCACCCGCTTCAGCGTGACAGTGCCCCTGAGCGTGAGGTTCGGGCGGGAGAAGGAGCGCTTCGAGTCCCTGACCGACGAGCAGTGCCGCATCCTGGAGACCGTCTCCGGCGGGAAGCGCGCCCTTTTCAGGGGATACGCGGGGACGGGCAAGACGCAGTTGCTGATGGAGAACGCCAGGCGCTTCGCCGCCGACGGCGCCCGGGTACTGGTGGTCTGCTACAACCAGCCGCTCGCGGAACTCCTCTCACAGTGGGCCGCGAACGTCTGCGGAGCCGGAGGTGTAACGGTCAGGCACTTCCACGGCCTCGCCGAGGAGTATGCCAGCGAGGCGGGTCTCGACTTCGATGTCCCGCCGGAGGACGAGCCGGACGCGCTGCAGGCCTTCTACGAGAGGGGATCGCCGGCCTTGCTGGAGGCGGCGCTGGCCGAGGTGCCCGGACGATTCGACTGCGTGCTGGTGGACGAGGGCCAGGACTTCCACCTGGAGTGGCTGCGGGTGCTCTCGGAGCTGCTCGACCCCGCGGGGATGGACGTCTTCCACATCTTCTACGACGAGCAGCAGAACGTCTACGGCAAGGAGCTAGAGTTCCCCTTCGAGGCCGTGCCCTACGACCTGAGCTATCAGATACGCAGCACCGCGAACGTCTGCGAGGTCGCCCGGAAGGCCGGCTCGGTCGATATCCGGTGCTTCCCAGACTGGGTCAAAGGTGCCCCCGTGAAGTACTTCCCCTACCGTGAGCCGTCCGAGCAGGTCGCCCTGATCGAGAAGGTGGTCAGGGAGCTTCTCGACAAAGGCATCGACCCTTCACAGGTGATGGTGATCTCGTCACACCGCAGGGCCCGCTCCTGCCTGGCCGGGGTCAACCGACTGCAGGGGTACCCGCTGGTGGAGTACCGGCCCCCCGGCGAGGAGGACACCATCGCGTTCTCCAGCCTGCACCGCGCCAAGGGCCTCGAGTCGGACGTGGTGATCTTCTGTGACGTGGACGGCGGCGAGCCGTACTGCAGCCGCTCAAACCAGTACGTGGCGGTCTCGCGCGCCCGCCACCTGCTCTACATCATCCACCGCAAGGACTGGAAGCTGTAGATGATTGCGCGCGGACTATAGTCCGCGGTCTTGAGCCCGGCCTCTCAGGCCGGGGGAACTGCGGGGCTGAGAGCCCCGCCTCAAGAATTCCTTGTTGATCACTGGTCTGAGATTCCCGGCTCGAGCAAAGGGATCCCGGTGGCCCGTCAGAACCAGTCCGTCGTCCTGACGTTGGGCTGGTAGAGCATGCCGTAGAGGTCCATCGCGTAGCGGTCGGTCATGCCGGCGAGGTAGTCGCAGACCACGCGCTCGGCCGGCTCGCTCTCGAGGTCCTCCACAAGGGGCGCGGGGAGCATATCCGGCTTGGAGGTGAAGGTCTCGTACAGGCCGCCGAGGATCTTCTCGCCCTTGAAGATCATCCGGCTGACGATCGGGTTCAGGTAGACCTCCTCCAGCATGGCGAGCGCGAAGGCGTGCACCTGGGAGTCTATGCCCGGCGAGAACGATACCAGCGGGTCGGGCAGCTCGCGCAGGGCCTCGGGGGTCTCGACTCCCGCCCTGCTCATCCTGCCCGCGGTCTCCCTCGCCACGTCGGTGATGAGGGCGTTTATCATCCCGCTTATGGCCCGCATCCGCCCGACGTCCGTTCGGCTGGCGCCCAGGTCCCAGCCGGGGTCCTCGATGGAGTCGACCATCACCCGGGCTACCTGCGCGATGAGGGGCATCTCCGAGGCCCGCTCCCCGAGCCAGTCGGCGCTGACCAGCCCGATCCTGAGCGCGTCATCCAGGTCGTGCGTGCACCAGGCGATGGTGTCGGCGACGTTGACCACCTGGCACTCGGCCGAGGGCTGAGCGTATGCGGAGAACTCCTCGAGCACCGGGGGCTCGTCGAACAGCGTCCTGTGCCGCGCCAGCCCCTCGCGAGTCTCCCAGCAGAGGTTGAGGCCGCGGAACGCCGGGTAGCAGCGCTCGAGCCAGTCGACCACCCGCAGGCCGTGGAGGTTGTGGTCGAAGCCGCCGCTGTCCTTCATCAGCGCGTCCAGGGCGGTCTCACCGCCGTGCCCGAACGGGGGGTGCCCGATGTCGTGCACCAGGGCGATGGCCTCGGCCAGCGTCTCGTTGAGCCCGAGCATGCGCGCCAGAGATCGGGATATCTGCATGACCTCAATGGTGTGGGTCATGCGGGTGCGGTAGAGGTCTCCCTCGTGGGTCACGAAGACCTGGGTCTTGTACTGGAGCTTGCGGAACGAGGAGGAGTACAGGATGCGGTCGCGGTCGAGCTGGAAGCGCGGGCGCTCCGCCTGGGGCGGCTCCTCGCACGCCCTGACCCGGCCGGTCTTCGCGGGCAGGTCGGTCCCAAGCGACGCCAGGGGCGACAGCTCCCCGCGCTCGCTGTCGTCGAAGTATGAGGCGCCGCGCAGCTCGACCATGGTCAGCCCCGGTCCCGGCCTTCGGAGAAGTAGTTGATGAAGAACTGGGGGTTCAGCTCCGGCGCGAAGTAATGCTTGTGCTTTATCCAGACGAAGCCGTCGCTCCGGGTGATCACCGCGACGTCGATTGGACCGCCCACCGACTCGGCGGCGAAAGACATCCTGGTCCTGAACGAGGTCAGGTTGACGAGCGACTCGGCGATCTCGGACAGCTCGTTCTTGGGCAGGCCCGCTATGACGTCTATGACGGGTATCACGTACTTCTTGCGCCGGAACGCCGCGAGCTCCCTGGGTATCTCGGCGGCCCCCTTCCGGATCGAGTCCGCCCGCTTGCGGTAGTCCTCCTTGTCGCCGGCGTCCTTCAGCCCGCCGATGAGCCCCTCGACCAACTCCCGGTAAGCGTCGAGCGCGACGCCATACCTGTTGAACACGGTGTCGTTGTAGGCGGGCTCCGCCCCTTCCATGAAGGCGTTCACCATCTCGCGGCGCGCGAAGGGGATTACCGCCGCCCGCGTGCCGGAGCCCGTGCCGGACACCCGGTCCTTCTTGTAGCGGAGATAGTCGCAGACCACCCCGCCCACAAGGAACTCGACCACGGTGGGGAAGATGTCATTCTCGCCGAAGCCGGCCACCACCACGCCGGAGAGCGTGCCGAACTGCGGCGTGGACGGGGACTTGATGAAGATATCGAGAGCAAGCCTGTTGAGCCTGCCCGAGTACGACGGGGAGGCGGGCCAGCGCCGGAACACCTTCCTGCGGATCTCCCCGATGACCTTCCCGTACTGGGCCTCGAGCCTCTCCGCCAGGTCGGCCGGAGCGCTGGGCAGCGCCTCCGCCTTGTCCCAGACCTTGAGTATCGCGCGAAAGGCTTTGTTCGCGGCGTCCCGCTTCTGCTCGTCGGTGGCCGCGGGGTTCTCCTCGACCAGCGAGTTGACCGCGTCACGGAGCACATTCTTGACGAAGACAAAACAGTCTGTGACCGTGGCGGCGAAGTATTCCCGCTGCTCGGACTCGGGGTAGAGGCGCATCTCGCCGGAGAGGAAGCCCATGAAATCGTCGGCGTACTCCTCGAGCGTGTCGAAACACCCCGCGCCGAGCCTCTCCTGGTAGAGGGACACCACGGTCTCCCAGGGCACTCCCATGTGGTTGGCGCCGCCGAACATCATCACCCCGACCGGGCACTTCCTGGAGAGCGTGAATATCTTGTTGGCGGAGGTGATGACCTTCTCGTCGCGGCCCTTCTGTATGGTCACGGCGCTGTCGGCGGCCAGCGCCACCGCTTCCCTGTTCATCACCACTATCTCGGCGGTCATGCACACCTCCGGGGTCAAACCTGGTTCTTTGCATTTCTTGCATTTGGGGTCAAACCTGAGATTTTGCATACCCCTGACGACTGCAACAAGAACGCAATAAACGCAAAATTTCAGGTTTGACCCCTAGATTATGTCACAGCCCTGTCAGGGCCGCTCCGCGCGCCCTGCCGTGGGTGTACAATCGACGTGCAGGCTGATCATCGAGTGGCGGGGATGGCGTTTTATGCGGCGCAAGAGCAAGTCCGGGACGCTCTTCACCATCGGGTACGAGGGTCTGAGCCCCGGTGACCTGGTCAAGACACTACGGCGTAATGGTGTCGAGCTGGTCGTAGACGTCCGCGAGCGGGCCTCCAGCCGCAAGGCCGGTTTCTCCAAGTCGGCCCTGAAGGCCAACCTGGAGAAGCACGGGATAAGCTACCAGCACTTCCCGGAGCTCGGCAGCCCTCCCGACCTGCGAAAGAAGTACATCGCCGACGGCGACCGCACCTACTTCACCCGGCACTACAAGAACTCGCTCAAGGGCAAGGGGTCCATCCTGCAGGAGCTGGCCAACCTCGCATCGGCCATGCCGGTCGCGCTGGTCTGCTACGAGGCCGACCCGGGCCACTGCCACCGCTCGATCGTGGCCTTCGAGATGGCCCTCCTTTCGACACCCGCCCTCCAGGTCCAGGACCTGTAAAGGGAGACCCGCGTCCTTGACGGAACATACTTTCGACGGGCAGTGGCGAGCGAAGGGGGTAGAAATGAGACGTGGCAGGGTGACTATGCCGGCCGCCGCCGTCTGCGTCCTGGCGATGGTAGTGGCACTCTCCGCGGGGTGTGGCGGGGCGAATAAGCCGATCGTTTCCTCGACGACGCCTGCCAGCTCCGATCCGGGCCTGGAGGTCGCGATCCTGGGGCAGGACTTCGGGTCCGAGCAGGGGGACTCCACGGTCTCCTTCGGCGACCAGAAGACGGCCGTGCAGAGCTGGACGGACACCGCCGTCACGGCCATGGTCCCCAGGGACCTCAAGGCCGGCGACTACAAGGTGACCGTGACCACCTCGGGCGGGACCAGCGACCCGCTCGATTTCGAGGTGCTGAAGACCGGGACCAGCCACGCGGTCAACCCCGGCGAGATCGAGCATACCACCCCGGTCCAGGCCATGGAGGCGTGGCTGAAGAAGAGCGGCGTCGATGCGACCGGCATGACCTTCAGCGTCTACTCCGTGAGCAAGAGCGACCCGAACTGGAAGATCGACAACGCCTACCAGGGCGGCAACCTCTGGGGCCAGTTCCTGCTCCGCAACGTAAAGGGGAACTGGACCGTGGTCGAGGCCAAGCAGACCATCACCTCCGACGACCTGAAGAAGTACGGGGCTCCGAGCGACCTGCTCCCGTCGCCACCGACACCCCCGACCCCGCCACAGCCGCCGAAGGAAGCCGCGGCGATCACCGCCTACCTGCAGGCGAAGGGCCAGCTGATCGACGGATGGACCTTCAGGGTTGCCAAGGTCAGC
Source organism: Actinomycetota bacterium (assembly GCA_043807425.1). GTDB lineage: Bacteria > Actinomycetota > Geothermincolia > Fen-727 > Anoxymicrobiaceae > JAHJCO01. Next base: position 32,717 of record JAZDFZ010000056.1, on the reverse strand, counting down.
ACCCAGGACCCCAACTGGGAGATCGTCACCGGGACCAGGGAAGCGACCTCCGATAACTTCCTGGTCGTCTTCAACAACATGCTGGGCGACTGGCAGTGCCTCGCCGACCAGGGGCCGCCGTGGCCGGGAGTCGAGTTCAAGGGAGAGGCCGTACCTAGTGACCTGAACAGCCTGCCGTAACCGTAGCGCCGGAAAGAGAAAAGGCCCCCGACGTCTTCGCCGGGGGCCTTGTCGTGTCAGCAGGTGCGCGGTCTATGCCTGAGGCGCCGGGGGCTCAGTGGGAGGGACCGCCGGCGGAGGCGCTGCGAACTCCTCGGGAGGCATAACGGCGGTCGTGCCGGATGCGGCGAGCAGCCAGCGGTAGATGTAGGCGATCGAGATCATGATGATCGGGGCCGTTACGAAGATACCTATGCAGCAGGCGAGGAAGCCGAGTATCCCGAGTCCGAACATCGCCAGGAAGAACAGGAACAGGTGCCACCAGTGGCCCTTGGTCATCTGGCCGCTCTTCTTGATCGCGTCCACGGGGCTCATCCCCTGGTCTATTATCAGGTATCCCCAGAAGTGGTACTTCACGGCCCAGTAGATGCCCGGGACTATGAGGAGTATCAGCCCGCCGAGCACTATCAGGAAGTAGAGGATGCTTCCCACCAGCATGTCCAGGAACTTCTTGTACTGCGAGTAGAGGTCTGTGAAGTCCGCCGGCTTCTGGTCGCAGGCGGTCAGCCCTATCTTCGTCTGCGCCATGTTCTGGAACACGCCCACGATGAAGGCGAGTATCCCGAAGACGATCCCGAAGGTGACGATGATCCCCCTCGAGTTCACGAATACTCCCATATTGGTGAAGAAGTTGGGGATGGCGCCCGCAATGCCGATGATGAGCACCACCGCGATGTAGAACCCCAGGTTCTCCTTGAACTGCTCCCAGCCGAACGAGACCGCGTCACCGATTCTGAAGTCCTGTTCCATGCGCTCCCCCCTTGGAGTCCGAGTGCCAGTATCATTGCATAGGATACAGACTTCCGCCCTCCGGCGCCAATCCCTGCTCCTGTGTGCCTCTACTCCGATCCCGTGAGCATGCTCTCAAAGACGCCCTCGCCCTGGAGGTCCACCGGCTCGCCCGCCACGCGGCCACCGACGGCGACACTCATCACGTGTTGCGACCAGACCGGCTGCAGGGCGGACGTCTCGCCGAGGGCCTGGAAGCGGAATGCCTCGATCTCCTGCCCCAGCTCCATCTCCACGTGGAGATCGGTCCCGCGCCACCTCGCCTCGAAGAGCGCACGTTTCGGCAGCCGGCGGCCCGACGGGGCGTGCTTCTGGTACTCGAGCACCCGGTGGCGCAGCAGCAGCCCGGTGACGTCGAAGATATCGGCGAGACACTCGTCGCCGCGATAGACCAGCAGTGCGCGCATGGTCGCGTTCAGGGCCCGCCGGGGCGCCTGTGCCACGGGGAAGATGAAAGTCCAGTCGCCCAGGAAGAAGCGGTTCCAGTACCAGTAGCTGAAGAGGCCCTGGAAGCGGGCGTCCGTGCGGCCCTGCTCGTGGTAACCGACCCCGCTTACGGCCACCTCGCCGCCCGGGAAAAAAAGTCGCCCCTCGACCGCGCCCCGGGGCACCATTGACGCGTAGTGGAAGTACTTTCCCGGCGCGAGCGTCCAGAGCAGGGGCTTCGCCATGAACCCGGCCCGCCCGGGAAACGGGGGCCACGGTGGAAGCAGCGGCCTGTACTCCAGGTCGAAGCCGACGTCCCCCTGGAGAACGCGCACCCGGTACCGGCCGTCCTCGAATGAGGCGAAGTCCTCGCCGAACGACATCCTCATGCCGGATTCGTCCGCGGAGAACTCCCCGGGGTAGTAGGCATGGGAACGGTGAGCGACAGGGCCGGGCTCGACCACGGCCAGGGTTATTCCGGGGACCGGTCCGTTGTCGTCGTCCTCCACCGCCCCGAACACGCGGGGCATCATGATGGTCATTACGCGGTGACCGCTCTCGAACTCGCCGTCGAAGAACCACCACTGGGTGTATTCGCTCCGCCCGTCCCACTGGTATCGCTCCGACCTGTAAGGGAGCGGCTTGTATCGGCCCTCGCGCATGTCCCTTCCCCCCTCTTGAGCGCGGACTTCAGTCCGCGGCCGGGTCGGCTTCCCGGGACTGAAGTCCCGGCCCAAGCTATATTTCCAGCGAGTAGATGTACCCCGTGACCTCTTCGCCGGGCAGCGAGTAGTCGTAGGCCGTCAGGTTGAACTCCCGCACGCGGGAGAACCCGTACCTCTCGTAGAAGTCCCACGAGAGTGTTGTGTCCGTGCCGACCGTGGTCTTGTGATAGCCCAGGGCGCGCGATTCGGCGACCCAGGCGTCCATCATCACCCTGCCGATGCCTCCGCGGTACTCCTTCTGGCTGGTGAGCATGAGGGTCTCGGTGCTGGGGCTCATCGGGTGGCGGTAGGTGAACGGCAGATAGCCGAATAGCACCCTGCGCAGGCAGGCCTTGGCGAACGGCGTGGCCTTCGCCCGGTTCCGCCCGGCGAACCATCGCATGAGGAACGACATGCCCGTCCCCACCATGCGCGCGGCCCGGCGGTTCTCGAACGGAAGCCCGCCGACCAGGATGCCGCGTGCCTGCCCGTCCGCCTCGGCCACGTAGGTCGCCGTGCTCATGTCGTTAGCGGTGAGGATCATATCCTCGAGCAGGGACCTGTCCGCGTGGTCGATGAGGGGCCAGAGTATGTGGTGAAATCCGCTCACGAAGGCGTCGCAGGCGCCGGCCAGGTCCCTCTCCGGCTTGAACCTCCGCACTATGTAGGTGTCTAGTGCGCTCACCTCAGCGTGCGCTCCCTATCGCGTGTGCAAAAGGGTCTGACCCTTTTGCACATCAGGGTTGTGTGGAGCCCCGGGCGGGACTCGAACCCGCGACCTACGGATTAGGAATCCGTCGCTCCATCCGTCTGAGCTACCGGGGCGTACATTCAAAACCGATTGTAGCAGATGGACTGCAGCGACAGCTTACGCCCAGGAAGTGGAGACCTTCTTGACCGACTCCATCACCATGTTCACGGCCTTGATGTACTTCATGACGGTCTGCATGTTGCCCTCGAAGAGCAGCTTCTTGGTCATGATGGCCTGCAGGGGGTCCTGCTTGCCGCCAACGATGTCTTTCCACACCCCGTAGTTGCCGGTGACGGTGAAGTCGCACTTCTTATCCTCGCCGCTGACCGCCTCGAGCACGGCTCCGTCCTTCATGTGTGTCCAGAAATGGATGTCGCCGCCCTTGGTGCCCGTTGCCACGAAGTGTATCGTCGCGTCGAACCCCTTGCCGGCCTTGGGAAGCTCCTTGTCCTTGTTGACCGTGGTCTTGAGTCTCTCCACCCACTCCTGGCTTCCGAACTGTGCCATGGCGCCCCCTCCTCGGTTAGCCGCTATACCGACGAGGATACTATCCAATCGACCGTCGGGTGTCGAGTGTCGTTGACCACCCCGGGGGGCCGCCCTATCATGGCGGGAAGAAGCAGTACCGAGCTCTCCCTGGAGGAATGCCGTGAAGAGAAGCATCGCCGCCGTCCTGCTGACCGTCCTGGTCTGTGCCGCCGTGGCGCCCGCGATGGTGCTCTCTTCAGCGATGGCGGGGCAACCGGCGGGTCCGGCCGTTCCGCGGCCCGGGCGGTACGCGCCCGGCGAGGTGCTGGTCAGGTTCAGGGAGGCCGCGGGAGCGGGGGCCGCCGAGAGCATGCTCTCGGGACTGGGGGCCAGGCGGGCGAAGCGCCTCACCGAGAGCGGCATCGAGCTGCTGGAGGTACCGGGCGGGGTCGACGAGGCGATAGAGGCGCTGCGGGCCTCGGGGCTCGTCTACTACGCGGAGCCGAACTACCTGCGCAGCGCCGACTATACCCCCAACGACCCTAACTTCGGGTGGCAGTGGAACCTCGACGATCCTGTGAACGACGCCGACATAAACATGCCCGCGGCGTGGGACAACCAGAAGGGGTCGCCGACGGTCGTCGTAGCGGTCCTCGATACCGGGATCGCTTACAGGAACGGCGGCGGCTTCCAGAAATCGCCGGACTTCAACACGACCGCGTTCACCCAGGGCTACGACTTCATCAACGACGACCAGTACGCCGACGACGACCACGGCCACGGCACCCACGTCTCCGGCACAATCGCGGAGAGCACCAACAACGCGCGTGAGGTGGCCGGGGTGGCTTTCCAGTGCACCCTCATGCCCGTGAAGGTGCTGGACGGCGAGGGCAGCGGCACTGACGTCGAGCTCATCCAGGGCCTTGAGTTCGCCTCCACCCACGGGGTCGAGGTCGCCAACATGAGCCTTTCCGGCCCCCAGACCAACGCCGCGCTCGAAGAGGCTTTGAGGCTCGCCCGGGGTCGCGGGACGCTGCTGTGCGCCTCGTCGGGGAACGACGACGATCCGCTGGTGGGCTACCCGGCCGCCTACCCGTCCTGCATCGCGGTGGGTGCCACCAACAGGGCAAAGAACAGGGCCTCCTACTCCAACTACGGCAGCGAGCTGGACGTCTGCGCGCCCGGCGGCGACGGCGCCGCCTTCCTCAACGGCATCATCCAGATGACCTATGAAACCCTCGGAAACCCCTCGAGCGGGTTCGAGGAGACCTCCATGCAGGGAACCTCCATGGCCTGCCCCCACGTCGCGGGGGTGGCGGCCCTGGTCCGCTCCGAGCACACCACCTGGACGGTGGACGAGGTCACCGGGGCCATCAGCTCGACATGCAGGGACATCGGAGCAGCCGGCTGGGACAACGAGACAGGCTGGGGCCTCATCGACGCGGAGGCGGCCCTGCTGGCCCCAAAGCCGTCGGGGAACGGTCCCGCGATATCCTCGGTGACGCCCGACCACTCGAAAACGGGGGCCGACGCGCACCTGACCATCACCGGCGCCAACTTCGCGACTCCGGCGAAGGTGGCGTTGCAGCGCGAAGGCGAGCTGGCGATCGCCGGGACCGCCATCGCGGTGAGCGGCTCCACGCGCATCGACTGCGACGTGGACCTCACCGGTGCCCAGGCCGGTCCATGGAACCTCGTTGTCGAGAACGACGACATGCTCGGCGATTCGCTGGACGGCGGGTTCGTGGCCGACCCTCCGATGAGCACCACCTGGTACCTGGCCGAGGGCTCGACCTCATATGGCTTCGAGGAGTACGTCCTCATACAGAACGCGGGCGGGACGCAGGCCAACACCTCGGTCACCTTCATGACCCCGACCGGATCGCTGGACCCGCTGTCCGTACCGGTGCCCGCCCTGAGCAGGACCACAATCCGGGTCAACGACTTCGCCATAGACACCGACGTATCGACCAAGGTTACCTCCGATGCCGAGATAATCTGCGAGCGCTCCATGTACTGGGGCGGCAGGGTGGAGGGTACAGACTGCATAGGGGTCGAGGCGCCCGCGCACTCCTGGTACCTGGCGGAGGGGACGACCGATTACGGCTTCGACACCTACCTGCTGATACAGAACCCACAGAGCGTGCCGGCCACGGTGCTCGTGACCTACATGACGCCGGAAGGGCCGGTGGAGAAGGCGCCTTTCGCCATGGCCCCCAACAGCCGCGAGACCATCGTGGTCTCGGAGGACCTGCCGGCCGAGGAGATGTCGTTCAAGGTGCTCTCTGACCAGCGAGTCATCGCCGAGCGCTCCATGTACTGGGACGGGATGCGCGGGGGGCACGACTCCGTCGGTACGGTGACGCCCGCCAGGACCTGGTACATAGCGGAGGGCACCACCGACTGGGGCTTCGACGAGTACGTGCTGCTCCAGAACCCCGGCTCCGAGAACGCGACCGTGACGCTCACCTACATGACGCCGGAGGGCCCGGTACCGCAACCGCCGGTGACGGTCGATGCGGGTACCCGCCAGACCATCCACGTGGACGACGTCCTGCCGGCCGAGGACGTCTCGGTGAGGGTGGAGTCCGACGTCGGGGTCATCGCCGAGCGCGCGATGTACTGGAACAACGGGACCGGCAAGGCCGGGCACTGCGCGGTCGGGGTCCTGCAGTCCAGGCAGGAGTGCTTCCTGGCCGAGGGCACCACCGACTGGGGCTTCGACGAGTGGATACTCGTCCAGAACCCGAACCCGGAGCCGGCCAACATCGGCGTCAGGTACATGACCCCGCAGGGCCCGGTGGACCGGGACGGCTTCGTGCTGGCCGGCAACAGCAGGGTGACGGTGCACGCCAACGAGGACCTGGTGCCGGCGAGCGATGCCTCGGCCTACGTCTTCTCCGACCGGCGGATAATCGCGGAACGCTCGATGTACTGGAACGCCCGGGGCGGCGGCCACGTCTCCACCGGGATGATGAAGTAGCTAATAGTCGGTGCCAGGCACATTAGCGTAAGAGTATTAGTCTGTCCGGCTGTTGATGGATGCTCGGGCACTGTTACCGGTAGCTTGCATTACCTCTAGCGGGCAGGAGGTTCCGCCTTGATATTGAAGATGCCATGGATAGACCGTGGCCGATGCGATCGCAAGCTGGACTGCGCGGCGGCCAGGGTGTGCCCGAGAGGGGCGCTGGAGGTCGGGCCCGAATCCGAGGAGGAGCAGGGGCGCGCCTCGGAGTATCCCCTGGTGGACCTGGAGCACTGCCGGAGGTGCGGCGATTGCGCCAAGGCCTGCCCCGAGGGTGCCGTGAAGATGGTGTAGAATGGCGCGGTTGAGAGCCGGGGCTCCCGCGACGCCGAGAGATTGGGAGGAAAGATGGCCGACGTGCTGGAGATAACGGATCAGAACTTCGAGTCCGAGATAATCAACGCCGACAAGCCGGCGATGGTGGATTTCTGGGCGCCGTGGTGCGGCCCCTGCAAGATGATGCACCCGGTCATCGAGGGCCTCAGCGACGAGATGGCCGGCAAGGCGGTCGTCGCCCGCTGCAACGTGGACGAGAACCCGGAGCTGGCCGGACGGTTCGGAGTCACCGCCATCCCCACCATCGTCTTCTTCAAGGGCGGACAGGAGACCGACAAGGTCATCGGCGTCTGCCAGCCCGACGAGCTCAGAAAGCGCCTGGAGGCTTAGCGGCCCGGCCGTGTGTGCTATACAGATAAAGGGTTTCATACCAAGCTCGATGCTCGACTGGGAGGGCATGCTGGTCTCCACCGTCTTCCTGCCGCGCTGCAACTTCCGCTGCCCGTTCTGCCAGAACCCCGACCTGGTGCTGAGCCCCTCGACCCTGGAAACGGTGCCGCTGGGTGTCGTGCTGGACTTCCTGGCCGACCGAAAGGGATGGATCGAGGGCGTCTGCATAACCGGTGGAGAGCCCTGCCTGCAGGAGGACCTGCCGGACCTTTGCGCCTCCCTCAGGGGCGCCGGGGTGAGGGTGAAGCTCGACACCAACGGCAGCCTGCCCGAGGCGCTCTCGGGGCTCATGGACGAGGGCCTGATCGACTACGTGGCGATGGACGTCAAGGCGCCGCTGGAGCCGGGCCCGTACCGGGTGGCCACGGGGGTTGACGACCCCGGGTTGCTGGACCGGGTGCTCGAGAGCATCGAGTTGATACGCTTGTCCGGCCTGGAACGGGAGTTCCGCACGACCGTGGTACCCATGATGCACGGCCCCGACGAGGTGTCCCGCATCGCGAAGAGCCTCGAGGGTGAGGGGCGCTACGTGCTCCAGCATTTCAGCCCGCGCGATACCCTTGACCCGCGGTTCGCGGCGCTTCGGCCTTTCACCGAGGAGGACATGGACGGGATGCTGGCGGCGGCAAGGCGCCACGTACCGGGCACCATCGTGCGGGGGGCGCCGGCGGCGCTGGACGACGCGTGAAGCTGCTCGGGGAGTGCTACGCCTGCGCCATGAGGCAGGCCCTCTCGGCCGCGCGGCTGGTGTCCGACGACGAGGCTTTCCATCTCAGGGTCCTCTCCGAGGCGGCTGCCGTCATGGCCCGCGCCCGCGGCGACATGACCCCTCCCGAGGCCGGCGAGGAGATCTACGGGATGGTGCGCGAGCTGTCCGGCAACCCCGACCCCTTCGCTGCGCAGAAGCGCGAGCAGAACGACGCGGTGGCCCGCCTTCTCCCCTGGTTGCGCGGCGAGGTATCGCAATCTGCCGACCCGCTGTTGACGGCCGTGCGCCTGGCGATCGCCGGCAACGCGGTGGACCCCGGGGCCCGGGAGTCGTTCGACCTTCAGCACAGCATCACCGAGGCGTTGGCGGGGGAGGACGGGCTGGAGGCCTATCCTCCGCTCGTGGAAAGGCTGGGCTTGGCCCGGCGGGTCATGGTGATAGCGGACAACTGCGGCGAGCTGATCTTCGACCGTGTGCTCGTCGAGACGCTACTGGAGAGTTACGACCTCCAGGTCACGCTCGCGGTGCGGGGTGCGCCGATCATCAACGACGTCACCATGGTCGAGGCCCGCCAGGTCGGCATGGATACTCTGTGCGATGTCATCTCGAGCGGGATGGAGATGCCCGGCACCGTGCCGGGACGCGCCACCGAGGAGTTCGTCCGGCGCTTCGAGGCCGCGGACGCGGTGCTCAGCAAGGGCCAGGGGAACTGGGAGACGCTGGAGGAGTGCGGCCGCGAGGTGTTCTTCCTGTTCCAGGCCAAGTGCCCCGGCGTTGCGAGGTACGTCGGCTGCCGCGAGGGCCAGCCCCTGCTCCTGGCTTGAGGTGGGGCTCTCAGCCCTGCGATCGTCCCGGCCTGAGAGGCCGGGCTCAATCGTAGAGGCCGGGCTCAATCACGTGGCTGGAGGCACCTTTCCAGCAGCCCCAGCAGGCCCACGACCTCGGGGCCGCCAGCCCCGCCCGCGGCCTCGCCCAGGTTCTGCTCGCACCATGGGCAGCAGGTCACTAGCAGGTCGGCGCCGGTCTCGCGGGCCATCGCGACGCGTCCGGCGGCGATCCGGGCGGCCAGGGCGGGGAAGGCGGTGCGCACCCCGCCGCCGGCGCCGCAGCACGCGGAGTAGATTCCGCTGCGCTCCATCTCCAACAACGTGAGTCCGTCGACTGCCTCCAGAAGCCGGCGCGGTTCGTCGAATATCCCGCACCCCCGGCCGAGGTGGCATGGATCGTGGTAGGTGACCGTGAGTGCTTCGGGGGCTCTGAATACAAGGCGCCCCTCGGCCAGCGCCCCGTCCAGCACCTGGGTGATGTGAAGCACCTCGATGTCGAGGTCGGATATCGATGCGTACTCCCGCAGGGCTTTCAAGCAGCCCGGGCATGCCGCGACCACCCTGGTGGCTCCCACCGCATGGAGGCTTTCGATGTTGCGGCGCGCGGTCTCGCGGAAGGCGTCCCGCTCTCCGATGCGGGCCAGGGGGCCGCCGCAGCAGGCCTCGTCCGCCCCAAGCAGGAGGGGAGCCTCCCCAGCCGCGGTGAGCAGTCGCACCGCCGAGCGCGCCTCCTCGGGCGCGAGGTAGGCCAGCGAGCACCCCGCGAAGAAGACCGTGGTGCTCTCACCGGCCTCCGGGACCCGGAGCCCGGCCGCCCACTTCTCCCGCCCGCGACGGGGCTGCCCCCACGGGTTCGAGTAGTTACGGACGGAGGAGACCAGTGTCGCCTGTTCACCGAACGGCAGCAGCTCCGCCGACACCGCCATCTCCCTGAGCTCCTCCACCAGCGCCGGGGTGTCGATGCGGACCGGGCAGCGCTCCCGGCACAGCGCGCAGGTCGTGCAGAGGGGCAGCCCGGCTTCGACGGCGGCCTCCATCCTTCTCCCGGACCCCGGGATCGGCGTGGCGCAGACACCGGGCCCCCCCAGGTGGCCCGGCGAGCCGTAGACGGGGCCTACGAGGTCGTAGACCGGGCACTCCAGCAGGCACGCGCCGCACCCGATGCAGAAGAGCGCCTCGCGGAGCCCCTCGTCCGCCATCAGCGTCGAGCGCCCGTTGTCCACAAGTATGAGCGTCAGCTCCCGCGGCCCGTGGACGCCGTAGTAGAGCTCCTTCTCGATGTCGGCGGTCTTGCTGGGCCCGCCTATCACCCGCATGAACGACGTGACGGGCTGCCCCGTGGCATAGTAGGTCTCCAGCTTGGCCATGCTCACCGCGTCCTCGATGCACGGGTAGACCTTCTCGATGCCGGCCAGCATTATCAGCTTGCCCGGACGCTGGCTGACCAGGTCGAGGTTGCCCTCGTTGTGGACCATCAGGACGGCGCCCTCGGCGGCGCAGATCGCGTTCACCCCCGTGAGCCCCACCCGGGCGCTCGCGATGTGGGGGACCAGGTCGGCGACCACGGCCTCGATTATCGCGGACGGGTCCGCCTCGACCTCGATGCCCAGCTTCTCGGAGAGGATGGCCGCTATATCGTATCGAGAGAGGTGGGCGCAGGGCCCGGTCGGATGAACGGCCTGCTCCCCGGCGAGCTGCAGCACCCGGTCGCCTATGTCGGTATCGACGACCTCTATTCCGGCCTCCGCGAGCGCGCCGGACAGCCCTATCTCCCGTGCGAGGTTGGTCTTGGACTTGACCAGGAGCTTCTCGTCGCCGATCTCCTCGAGCACCAGGCGGACGGCCCCGGCGGCGTCCGCCGCGCGCAGGACCCGGAAGCGGTTGGCCTCCAGGCCCGCTACTGCCCGCTCCAGCAGGGCCGCGTCACCGGCGCAGGAAGCCCTCACCTCCCGCAGGCGCTCCCTGCGTTCCTCCAGGTCGGGGATGCGGCCGGCGTTGCGAGCCTGCTTGTCCAGCACCGAGCGGAAGGCCGAGCGCATCGACTCCAGGCGCCCTGGCTCCGCCAGCGCGTGTTCGACCTTCCGGAACAGCTTTTCGTCCATGGAATGACTGTAGCACAGGCGCGCGCGCCACCGCCGCCGGCGCTTTACTCGGGGGGCAACCAGTGAGAAACTCAACGGCGGATGGCGGCGGACAACGCGAAAGGAGCCCACCGTATGGGTTACGAGACGATAGGCGCCATGTTCAAGGGGCAGGTGGCCAGATACGGTGACCGCCTCCTGATGAAGTGGAGGGAGGGGGAAACCTGGAAGGAGCTCACCTGGAACCAGTTCTACGATAACGCCCGCAAGCTGGGGCTGGCTCTGATCACAATGGGCATCGACCCCTCAGACCGCGTGGCGATCTTCTCGGCCAACAGCCCGAGGTGGCAGATGGTGGACGTCGGGGCGCTCTCCATCGGCGCGGCGGACGTGCCTCTGTACGCGACCATCACCGCGAAGCAGGCCGAGTACATAATCAAGGACTCGGGGTCCAAGGTCATCTTCGTCGGTACCGCCGACCACCTGGCCAGGGTCCTGGAGGTGAAGGACAACCTTCCCGAGCTGGGCAAGATAGTGACCATGGACGACACCACCAGCGACCACCCCGACGTCATCACCTTCGGTGACGTGCTCGGGCTGGGGGAGAAGAACGCGAACCCGGACGAGTTCGACGAGCGGCTGGCGGAGGTCGGGCCCGAGGACCTGAGCAGCATTGTCTATACCTCGGGTACCACCGGAGACCCGAAGGGGGTCATGCTGCCGCACCGCTGCTTCATGTCCAACGTGTCCACCGTCTCGAAGGTGGTCCACATCAACGACACGGACAAGGTCCTCTCCTTCCTGCCGCTGAGCCACGTCCTGGAGCGCATGAGCGGCTACTACGGCTCGATCTACAACGGGTGCACCATCGCGCACGCGGGCTCCATCGACACGCTGGTGGACGACATAGCGGTGATAAAGCCGGAGTGGATGGTGAGCGTCCCGCGCCTGTACGAGAAGATACACGCGGGCGTGCTCGCCAACGTCGAGGCGGAGCCTCCGCTCAAGCAGAAGATATTCAACTGGGCGGCCGGGGTCGGCGGCCGGGTGAGCAAGCTCAAGATGAACCACCAGCCGATCCCCGTCTGGCTCGGTCTTGAGTACAAGGTGGCCGACAAGCTGGTGTTCTCCAAGATCTACGAGAAGATGGGCGGCCGGCTGCGCTTCTTCGTGTCCGGCGGGGCGCCGCTCGCCAGGGAGATAGCCGAGTTCTTCCACGCCATGGGCATACTCATCCTGGAGGGGTACGGCCTTACGGAGACCTCACCGGTCGTGACCTGCAACACCCCGGAGAACTACCGGTTCGGCTCGGTGGGGCTGGTGATCCCCGGCGACGAGGTCGAGATAGCGGGGGACGGCGAGATACTGGTGAAGGGGCCCAACGTGATGAAGGGCTATTACAACATGCCGGAGGCCACGGCTGAGGCGCTGGCCGGGGGCTGGTTCCACACCGGTGACATCGGGCATTTCGACGACGACGGGTTCCTGTACATCACCGACCGCAAGAAGGATCTCATTGTCACCTCGGGGGGCAAGAACGTCGCTCCCCAGAACATCGAGAACGCCCTCAAGCTGGACAGGTACATCGAGATGGCGGCGGTCATCGGCGACAAGCGCAAGTTCGTGAGCGCCCTTATCGTGCCCAGCTACCCGGACCTGGAGGCGTGGGCGAAGGAGAACGGCGTTGACACCTCGGACAGGGCGACGATGCTGGCGGACCCGAAGGTCAACTCGTTCATGAAGGAGCGTATCGACGCGGCGCTGGCGGACTTCGACCGGCACGAGCGGGTCACCCGGTTCACCCTGCTGCCGGAGGAGATGACCGAGGAGGGCGGGCTGCTCACCCCAACGCTGAAGATCAAGCGCAAGGAAGTGCTGAAGCAGTACGGCGACACCATCGAGGCGATGTACGACTGATGCGGGAATTAACCTCAACCATCTTTTCTCACACCAACAGGAATGCAGGGGTGACTTGAATCTCGCCTGACCCCCGCCTTAGTCATCTGATACTATTACCAAAACGTACCTGGAGGTATTCATGAAGCGCGCCATCTGCACCGCGGTCGTCGTCCTGCTGGCCCTGGCGGCCCTGGCCTGCTGGGCCGCACCCGCCGGGGCACAGCCCCTGGTGCCTTTCATCGCCAACGTGCTCCCCGACACGGGGCCGGTGGGGATGCTGGTCTTCATCAACGGCTCGGACTTCGGGGCCGTCGGGCCTTTCAGCGTCGTCACCTTCAACGGCGTCGGCGCGACCCCGCTGGTCTGGCAGGACACCATTATCACCACGCGCGTTCCCGACGGCGCCACCACGGGGCCCGTTGTGGTGACGACACCGTTCGGTGTCAGCAACGGCGTGACCTTTACCGTCACCGCGCCGCCGACCCCCGCCCAGACGTGGTACCTGGCCGAAGGCTCCACGGCCTGGGGGTTCGAGACCTTCGTCCTGATGGAGAACACCACCGCCACCGACGCGAGCGTGAACGTGGTCTACAACACCCAGCAGTACGGGCGCATTCCCAGGCCGACCGCGGTGATCGTGCCCGCCAGCTCCAGGGTGACCATGCGGCTCAACGACGACATCCCCAACGTGGACGTCTCCACGGAGCTGCAGTCCGACCAGGAGATAGTCGCCGAGAGGTCCATCTACTGGAACAACCGGACGGAGGGCACCGACTCGATCGGGGTAGTCCAGCCTTCCATGGTCTGGTACATGGCCGAGGGCTGCACCACCTACCCGTTCGAGACCTGGCTGCTCGTCGCCAACCCCAACCAGCTGTCCGTCACGCCCGCCAACGTCGACATCACCTACCAGACGCCGACAGGTCCGATCCAGAAGGCCACCATCCAGGTCTACACCGGCCAGCGCGTCTCCCTGGACGTGTCCAAGGACGTGGGTTTCTGCGACGTCTCCGCCCGGGTCGTCAGTGACCAGCCCGTGATCTGCGAGCGGTCGATGTACTGGGACGGGCGCCGGGGCGGTCACGACTCCATCGGCACCGTCCAGGGCTCGAGGACCTGGTTCATGGCCGAGGGCTCCACCGCCTGGGGATTTACCACCTGGCTCCTGCTCCAGAACCCGACCGCGACGGCGGCCAACGTGGATGTAACCTACATGACGCCGGACGGAGCCATAGTGGAACCCACCATGAGCCTGCCGGCCAACAGCCGCCAGACCATAAAGGTCAACGACTACATCCAGGACTACGACGTCTCCATCCAGGTGGACTCGGACACCGAGATAATAGCGGAGCGGTCCATGTACTGGAACAACGGGAGCGGCAAGGCCGGGAACGACACCATCGGTGTGATCTCCCCGGAGACGACCATCTACCTCGCCGAGGGCTCCACCGCCTGGGGGTTCGAGTCGTTCGTGTGCATCCAGAACCCCAACGCCGCGATCGCCGAGGTGCAGGTGACCTACATGACCAACAACGGCCCGGTCGCGGGCGCCACCCGCTTCGTGCCGCCCACCAGCCGGATGACCATCAACGTGGCCGACGAGCTGCCCAACACCGACGCGTCGATCAAGCTGACCAGCGACCAGCCCATAATGGCCGAGCGGTCCATGTACTGGAACAGCCGCGGCGGGGGCCACGTCTCTATAGGCTGGACGCCCTGAGCCGACCCCGGCTCCGGCGCGGCCGAAAACTGCTATCATTGGATGGGCCCGGATGTCGACAGGGGTACTGACGGGAATAGGGGCGGACCTCACGCGCCGCGTCCTCTACAAGCGGTTCAAGGTGATACTGGTCGGCGCGAGCCGGACGGTCGACAAGCCGGCCGACCAGGTCTCGGATGACGAGGTGGTTAGCATGATCCTTGAGATGATCGGCCGCGCTGCCGGCACCGTTATCGGCTACGGCAAGCTGCTTTCGGGCGCTATCGCCTCGCTGTCACCGCGGGTAGTGGCCGAGGCCATCAACGACAACCCCGACTTCCTCGCCAGGATGATGGAGCAGGTGGACCCCGCCGTCCTGGTGGGCGCCCTGGACGGCAACCCGCAGATGCTGGCCGACTACCTCCAGGAGATAGACCCCAAGCCCATCGCCGAGGCGCTGAACCTGAGCCCGGACTTCCTGATGGGGACCATCGACGCGCTGTCCCCGGAGGTGATCGCGGAGGTCATCTACGACACGCCTGCATTCGTGATGGGGCTGATGAGGTCGCTGGACCCCGAGGTGGTCGCCCGCGTGGTCAACGAGAACCCGGAGTTCATCGCCGGGCTGGCCTCGAAGATATCCCCCGAGGTCATCGCCGGGGTGGTCAACCAGAACGCCGCCTGGACGACGGACCTGCTCTCGCGAATCGACCCGGCGGTTATCGCCGACGGGGTTAACCGCAACGCGGCGTGGCTGGCAAGGGTCACCTCCGAGATCGACCCCAAGGTACTGGCCTCCACGGTGAACGTGATCGGCGATTGGACGAAGGAGCTGATGCGCGAGATAGACCCCGCGGTCATCGCCGGGTCCATCGACGAGTTCGCCGGCCTGATGGAGAAGGTGCTCGACTCCCTCAGCCCGGATACGCTGATCTCCGTGGTCAACAGGCTCTTCAAGAACCGGGTCCTGGGGGAGGTGGCGGTGGAGGTGATAACCTCGGTCCCCATGCGCCACAAGTTCCTCCCAATGCAGGTCCAGATGACGGGCGCCACGCGCATGGACCCCAGCCGCAAGCCGAAGACCAACAACACGCGTGTCCTTCCGGACACGTTCTAGCCGGGGTCTGGAGAGCACGGGGTATCCATGGACGTAAACCAGCTACTCGTATACACCATAAGCAAAATGACCATCGGTCCGCTGGTCCGGTTCAAGTTGCGCCTCAAAAGCGAGGGCGCCTGGAACATCCCCGCGGAAGGGCCCGCGCTGATCGTCTGCAACCACCGCAACCCGGTGCTCGACCCGATGAGCCTGGCGCTGAGCGTCGAGCGCCCGGTGAACTTCATTGCGGCCTCCGTCGCCTTTAACCTCCCGGTCATCTCCCAGCTGTTCTGGGCCTGGGGGGTCTCCCCGGTGGACGTGTTCGGGGGCGAGAAGAGCAGGGCCGGCCTCCAGACCGCGGTTAACATGCTGAAGGACGGGGAGCTGGTGGGGGTCTTCCCGGAGGGAGTCCACACCATCGCGAAGCTGCACGCCGTGGCGAAGGTACGGACCTTCCGCACCGGCTTCGCCCGGATTGCCTTCGAGGCGAAGGTGCCCGTGATTCCCACCTGCGTCATCGGCAGCGGCGAGCGCAACCTCCCCAGGATTCCGCCCGCGCTGGTCAAGCCCTTCTTCGACCACCCTGACTTCCAGCAGGGGGTCCAGTGGAACTACTACAAGCGCGCTTACGTCCGCATCGGCAGGCCGCTGGACCTCTCCGAGTACTACAAGCAGGAGATGACCAAGGAGCTGATCAGCGAGATAAGCGGAAAGGTCCGCAGGATCGTCATGAAGCTGTACAACGGTGAGGACCTTGACCGCTTCCTGACCGGCGAGAAGCCGTTTGATATCTACTACGACCGCGTCTGAGTGTTCCGTTCCATGAGTACGGTTACGTACCGAGAGCGTCGATGCGCCGCATCCCGCAAGGCGCGCGACTGACGCGTACTTCTTTAGTACTCGGAAGGAGCGGAACGCAGCGGGTGTGGATGCAGCGGCGTTCGAATGCGAGCGTACTTATGGAATGGAGCACTAAGGAGAAGCCCGGCGAGAGTGGGCGAGCCCCGCGCTTCGAGCTGAGGGTCTCCGCCTTCAGCTGGGTGATCCTGGGTGTCTGCGCCCTGGAGGTCGTGTTCATCGCCCTGTCCCTGTCCCTGCCCTGGGGCCGCAACGCCTCGGGGGAGGAGATCAGGTTCGGCCTGGCGGGGCTGCTTCCCTGGTTCGCCTTCGTACCGGTCCTCATCCAGCTCGGTTTCCTGGGAGTGAGCTCCCGCCTCTTCCAGGGGCTATACCTGCTGGCCGACTTCCTGATAGGCGCCTTCATCCTGCTGGTCCACTACCTCGCCTACGTGAAGTACCAGGACCTCAGGCCGGGGTTCTACATGATGTTCGTGGCAGGGGCGCTCATCATCGCAGGCGGCCTGGTCTGCCTGGTCGAGCGAGGCGTGTTCGGGCGGCTGGAGGCAGCGGGCAGAGCCAGGCGCCTGCCGGTCTTCCTCGGAGATCGGGAATGCGAGACGCCACCGTGAGACAGGCGTACTTAGACAACGCCGCCACCACGTACCCCAAGCCCGAGGCCGTCTACCGGGAGATGGACCGTTTCGCCCGGGAGGTCGGAGGGAGCGCCGGGCGCTCGGGCCACCGGAGGGCGGTGGAGGCGGGCAGGATAGTGTACGCCGCCCGGGAGGCGGTGGCGCGGCTGCTGAACGTGGGCGACCCCCTGCGCGTGGTCTTCACCAAGAACGCCACCGAGGCGTTGAACCTGGCCATCTGGGGGCTGGTCAGGCCGGGCGACCACGTGGTCACCACCTCCATCGAGCACAACTCCGTCATGCGGCCGCTGGTGGCGGCCGGCTCGGTGGGCGTCGATCATTCGGTGGTGCGGTGCGCCCCCGACGGCAGGCTCGAGCCGTCCGACCTGGAGGCGGCGCTGCGCCCCGAGACCACCCTGGTGGTCATCACCCACGCCTCGAACGTCACCGGCACCATCCTGCCCCTGGCCGATGTCGTCGGGATCGCCAGGCGGCGGGGTGTACGCCTGCTTATCGATGTGGCCCAGACCGCGGGCCGGCTCCCGCTGGACATGGACCCCGGTGGACCGGACCTGATCGCCTTCACCGGGCACAAGGAGCTGTTCGGGCCCCAGGGGACGGGCGGCCTCTACATCGGGGAGGGCGTCGAGCTTGCCCCCCTGTGCTACGGCGGAACCGGCAGCCACTCCACCGACTTCGAGCAGCCGCGCGAGGTCCCGGACCGCTACGAGAGCGGGACCCTGAACGCGATGGGGCTGGCCGGCCTGGGGGCGGGCGCCCGCTTCATCGCGGAGGCGGGCCTGGACCAGATCCGGCGCCACGAGCTGGAGCTGCTGGGACGCTTACTGGAGGGGCTTGGCTCCATCCCGGGGCTGGTGACCTACGGGCCCACCGAACCGGAAGCCAGGGTCGCCATCGTTCCCATCACTGTCGAGGGTAAATCCCCCCCCGAGCTGGCGGAGTCGCTCGACACCCGCTACGGGATCGCCACCAGGGCGGGCCTGCACTGCTCGCCGGCTGCGCACGAGACACTGGGGACGCTAGAGACGGGAACGCTGCGGGTCAGCCTCAGCTACATGAACACCGCCGACGAGGTGGACTACCTCCTCGACAGCCTCCGCGAGATCACCACAACTGCCTGACTGCAGATACTGAGACCGGGAGTCCCGGCTCTAGACCTCTAATCGGCTTCTTACTATATACCGAGCCCCGGGATCGAAGGCATCGCGGTGCCCGGAGTGACCTCCTGGGCGGACTGGGCCTCCGCGGGCAGCGCGACCTCGACCGGCGCGCCGTAATCGCTGAAGTTCAGGTCCATGGCGATGCTCACGTCGCCCATCATCGGCGCGTCCTTCATCGTCATCTCGATGTCCGCCGACCTGGCGAGCATCGTGGACTTGTCGATTGTGTAGGTCACGCTCATCTCGATGCTCTTGATCAGGCCCTTCATCATCTCCTCGAGCTCCTTGGAGCCGGGGATGGTCTGCGTTGACTCGTCGCCGTACTGGGCGGCCATGGCCTTCTCGAAGTACTCGGAGCCCACGTCGAAGGTCAGCTTGTACTCGTCTCCGGTTTCGGTCATGGTGACGTTCTCGGCGTACTTGCTGAGCTCCTCCAGGTCCTGCGGTGACATCATGGTGGAGGAGGTGCCGGCCTCGTCGGCCTTCTGCTTGTACCAGCCGGTGGCCGGGTCATTGGTGTAGACGTAGCCCTGCGACATGTAGACGTCCGTCTTCGCCCCGGTGCTCTCCGTTATCACCATGTGTCCCTCGACCTCGTCGGGGGTCACCATCTTGGCTTCCATGGAGAGATCGGCGGTCTCCTGCTTGACCTCCGCCCCCGGGGTGCCGATGACCATCTTGCCGGTCACCTTCACGGTCTCGACCTCGGACATCTTGTCCTGGCTCTGCTTCAGGATCTTCTGTGCGTCGCTCTGGCTCTCCGTCTTGCTGCCGCACCCGGCCGCTACAGCAACCGCGCAGGCGAGCAGAACGACCATCAGCACGACCAGGGCTTTCCTCATCACGCCTACCTCCTAGTTGATTTCACCGATTCTACCACAGGGATGAAGGACCTCCCCATGACCGCTCCCCGGCTCCTCACGAGGTTAGACGCTACGAACGGACAGGAGGTTGGTTCCCGTCAGGAATCTATTTGACATAACGTATGTTTTAATTTATCATACGATTAATTGACCCGCGAGGGAGAGGGGACTGTGATGGCTGCGAAGCACCATACGTACACCGGTTCCTGGCATGTCATGAACGCGGAAAGGCGCGGGAGAGGCATCGCGTTTCCGCTGATGCTGGTCCTGACATTGACGATGACGGTCATCCTGCTGGCGGTACAGGTCTGTCTTGCGGGACAGCGCTGGACGGACAACGGGGTCGGGGTCTGCACCGCTTCCGACGATCAGATCGACCCCTGCATAGCCCCGGACGGCTCGGGAGGGGCTTTCATCGCCTGGGAGGAATACAGGTGGTCAGATACCGACATCTTCGTCCAGAGGATCGATGCGAGCGGGGCGGTCCATTCCGGGTGGGCGTTCAACGGCCAGGAAGTGTGCTCGAACGGATATGGCCAGCTCAATCCCGAGATGGTCTCCGACGGTGCCGGGGGAGCCATCATCGCATGGGAGGACGAGAGGTACGGTACCGACGACGTCGAGATCTACGCACAGAGGATAGACCCGTCGGGTGAGATGCTCTGGGGGGGCTCGGGGGTGGCGATCTGCACGGCGGCGGACAACCAGACCGGGATAGAAATGATACCCGACGGTTCGGGCGGCGCCATACTCTGCTGGATAGACGCCCGGGGAGCCGACCAGGACATCTACGCGATGAAGGTGAACTCCGCAGGTGCGGTCCAGTGGACCTCCAACGGCGTCCCGCTATGCACGGTTGCGGGCGACCAGTGGTCAAACAGGCTGGTATCCGACGATGCCGGGGGCGCGATAGTATGCTGGAGCGATTACCGTGTGCCGGAGGAAGATATCTACGCCCAGCGTGTTGATTCCTCGGGTGCGATCCAGTGGCTCGCCAACGGCGAGCCCGTCTGCACGGCTTCCGATTACCAGTTCGACCCCGACATCGCCAGGGACGGCTCGGGTGGCGCGGTGATAACCTGGACGGACCTTCGCTCCGGCTGGGACGTTTACGCGCAGAGGATGGCGGCCGACGGCGGCGAGGAATGGGTGGGCAACGGAGTGACGGTGTGCGGCTACGCTAGCGACCAGGAGGCTGCAAGGATCCTCGATTGCGGCTCCGGCAACACCATCATCGCCTGGGAGGACGACCGGAACGACGTCAACTGGACGGACGTGTACTCCCAGAAGGTGGACTCCGGCGGGAACCCGCAGTGGACGGCCGTGGGCGTTCCGATCTGCACCGCCGCGTACAGCCAGCATGACATCGTGATGGTCGGCGAAGGCACGGGTGGCGCGATAATCGCCTGGCGGGACTTCAGGGGTTCCAGCCTGGATGTCTACACGCAGAAGGTCAGCTCCGGCGGGAGCACCCTGTGGAACCCCGGCGGCGCGGTGATGTGTGACGCTATAGACGACCAGCGGGACCAGGTCATTGCGGCCGATGGAACCGGTGAGGCCATCATCGCGTGGGAGGATGCGCGCCCGACGGACTCGACCTGGGACATCTACGCGCAGCGCGCGACCAACGATCCCCCGGCGGTAGGCTCGATAACCCCTTCATCCGGCCTGAACAACGGCAGCGTCGAGATCACCAACCTGGCAGGGAGCTACTTCCGCGCAGGCGCGACGGTCAGGCTCGAGAGAGATGGCCAGGGTGATATAGACGCGACGGGCGTGACCGTGGTGTCGCAGAACAAGATAACGTGCTCCTTCGACCTCACCGGGACGGCGGTCGGTGCCTGGGACGTGGTCGTCACCAACGACGACGGGCTCGAGGGCCGGCTGGCGAACGGCTTCACCGTCGAATATCCGGCCCCCGAGGTGACGGGCATCAACCCCGACACGGGACTGCGCGGCTACCCCCTGAACGACGTGTCGATAACAGGAGATCACTTCCGTGACGTGGCTGCCACGGTCCGGATCATCTGCCCGTTCCAGACCATCACGGCCACGGACGTGCACCGGGTCTCGGCCAACGAGATAACCGCGGACCTGAACCTCTCCGGCGCCGAGGTCAGGGACGACTGGGACGTCTACATCCAGCATAATGACGACGGCAAGGGGGGCACGCTGGATGACGGGTTTACTGTTGAGTTCCCACCGCCTGACGTCGACGGGATAGACCCCGACACGGGCTTCAGAGACCACACCCTGAACGATGCGGTCATCACCGGGAATGACTTCAGGAACGCCGGCCTCGCGGTCGAGCTGAGAAGGCCGGGCAGCACGGTAACCGGCACCGGAGTCACCTGGCAGGGTTCGCAGCAGATAAGCGCCGACTTCGATCTCGCCGGCGCGCCCGTGGCGAGCGACTGGGACCTCTACGTGCGGGACAACGACACCGGGAAGGAAGACACGCTGGCCGATTGCTTCACCGTAGAGTACGCACCGCCGGTTGTGAACGCCGTGACTCCGAACAGCGCGGAGAACACCGGCGTCGCGGACATCACGGACCTGGCGGGCGCCGACTTCAGGATCGGTGCTTCCGCCAGGCTTGAGAAGGCAGGCGAGTCCGACATCAACGCGACCGATGTGAACGTGGTGTCTCCCGCCAGCATCACCTGCCGGTTCGACCTGGCCGGGAAAGCGACTGGAGCCTGGGACGTGGTCGTCCAGAACGACGACGGGAAGTCGGACACGCTCGCCGGCGGGTTCACCGTGGAGTACCCGGCGCCGACGGTCGCCTCGATCACACCCACCGGGGCGGAGAACAACGCGACCGTGAACATCACGAACCTCGCAGGGACGAACTTCCGGATCGGCGCGACCGTCAATCTCCTCGGCCCGTCCCAGGGAAGCAGCGGAGGCGGGACCATAGACGCCGGCCAGGTGGTGGTGGTGTCACCCACCAGGATAACCTGCGAGTTCGACCTCGACGGCGCCCAGGCGGGGACCTACGACGTGAGGGTGACCAACAACGATGACAAGAGCGGGACGTGCGCGGACGCCTTCGTGGTCGAGCAGCATGTGGAGCCCGTGACGCCGAAGAGATGGTACCGGGCCGAGGGGACCACGGCCTGGGGGTTCGTCACCGAGATAAACATCGCGAACCCGAACGCCTCGTCCGTCCGGGCGCGGGTGACCTACATGACCGACACGGGTCCGATCTCCGGCGGCGACCTGAGCCTCGCTCCGCTCAGCCAGACAACCGTCATCCCCTCGGACCTGCTGGGCGAGAGGGATTTCTCGACAATGGTCGAGTGCCCCGGCGGGGAGACCATAGGCGTGGACAGGACCATGACCTGGACCGGCCCCGGGGCGCCCGCCTTCGAGGCGCACTCCTCGGCAGCCCTGGGCGCGACGGCGAAGACCTGGTACCTGCCCGAGGGCTCCTCGAGCTGGGGCTTCGAGTGCTGGCTGCTTATCCAGAACCCGAACGGCAAGGACGCAAACCTGCTGCTTACCTACATGATAGAGAACGAGGGGCCAAGGACATTCGAGAAGGTCGTTCCCGCGAACTCGCGCAGGTCCTTCAACATGGCCGAGGACATCGGGGCGAAGGACGCCTCGATCAAGGTAGAGTCGGACCTGGGGGTCATACCCGAGAGGGCGATGTACCGCGACAACCGCCGTGAGGGTCACGGCTCCGTCGGGACTACCACCCCGGCGACCGACTACTACCTGGCCGAAGGGTCCACGAACTGGGGCTTCACCACGTACGTGCTGGTTCAGAACCCCAACAACGCCGAGGCCGAGGTCGCCATCGAGTACATGACCACGGAGGGCCCGATCATGCTCTCAGCGTTCTACATGCCAGCCAACTCCAGGAAGACGATCCGCGTGAACGACGCCCTTCCCGCGCAGGACTTCTCGACCCGCGTCACGGCGGACCGCCCCATAATCGCCGAGCGGGCGATGTACTGGGGTGAGGACTCTGCGCTCGGGGAGGCCTGCCACGACTCCATAGGGCTCGACTCGCCCCACGCTACGTTCATCCTCCCCGACGGGAACGCCGGGCCCGGGGTGGAGACCTGGACGCTGGTACAGAATCCCAATGGCAACGATGTAATCGTCGAAGTCAGCTACCTGGGGACGGACGGGCTCATCAGCTCCTTCACCGACACGATCCCGGCCAACTCTCGAAGGAGCTACGGCCTGGCTGAAACGATCGCGTTGAGCGGACCCTGCGGCGCCTCGACGGTCGTCACCTGCAAGACGCCCGGCTCGAAGATCATGGTCGAGCGCGCGATGTACTGGAACGGCAGGGGCGCCGGCACGGACACCATCGGCGTTACCGCCGACTGACCCGGGACCGGCAGCAGCCTCAATGCGCCGTGCTGCTAGCGTTCTGCTCAGTGTATGTTGACGCTTCCTCCGGGGAATAGTACATTTAAAACCCTTTTCTTGAAGGGTCCGAAGGGAACCGGTGGAATTGGGTCTTCGCGGCGGGAACGGCACTTACAACGGGAGTGAGCGAAATGGACATGAAGGACCTCCAGTACTTCTTCGACGGCCTGTCCGGCACCCTGGACGAGCTTTTCGACGAGCTCTACAGCACGCTGGTGGTGAAGGGCAAGAAGAAGATGGGGCAGGAGACCACAGAGGAGAGCCCCCAGGTATCCGAGCTGATCAGGCGCACCCGCGAGAAAGAGTCGGTCGCCGAGATGATAGCGAAGGGCAAGCAGGGCCAGGAGGAGCTCATCTCCGCGATAGGGGCGGAGGTTAAAAAGATTCTCTCCAGCGCCGGCATCGTCACCCGCACCGACCTGGCCAGGGTCGTGCGCCGGATGGACGAGATAGAGAAGACTCTCGCGAAGAAGGGTGAATAGGAGGGACCGATGGCCAAGAAAGACGTCTCCGACATCCCGTACCTGGTGGTTGGCATCGGCGTCGCCGCCCAGGAAGAGATTATGAAGGCGGCGGACCGCCTGATCGAGAAGGGAAAGAGCCTGACCCCCGAGGGCAGGAAGAAGATCGCCAGCCAGAAGAAAGGCCTGGTGTCCAAGGGAGACGACTTCTCCAAGGTGGTCGCCCGTACCGTGCAGCGCGTCCTGGAGAACACCGGCATCGTCACCAGGGACGACATGTCGGACATCGACCGCAGGGTGGACGCCCTGGAGCGCAAGGTGAGCAGGCCGGCTAAGGCCAAGGCGGCTAAGCCGGCGGCGAAGAAGAAGCCGGCGAAGAAAGCCGCGAAGAAAAAGGCGGCAAAGAAGCCCGCGAAAAAGAAGGCGGCCGGCAAGAAGGCTCCAGCGAAGAAGGCTCCGGCCAGGAAGAAGGCAGCCGCCAGGAAACCCGCGACGAAGCACGCGGCCGCGGCGCCACCCGTCGCCGTCGCTGAAGAGCCGGCCCCGACAGAGCCACCCACGGCACCGGTCGTGGAGATTAGGCCGCTGATCGAGAGGCCTTGACGACTCGGCCGCTCGAGATCCGGGACTGAAGTCCCGGCCCAATCAGTAGATCAGTAGCCCATGCGTGTGAGGGTGTCTTCCAGGATCTGCTCGATCTCCGGCTGGTAGGAGAGGTACTTCTCCAGCAGGCTCTTGTCCCTGATTATGTCCAGGTGCGGCAGGCCCCAGCGCAGCAGGGTGAACTTGTGGGTGGCCCTGATCCTGCGGCCCAGTATCAGCTTTACCGGGTCCTTTATGTTGAGTATGGCATCCGCGTAGTCCCGGCGCGATTCCGCCGATATCACCGGTATGTGGTCGCTGATGCCTCGCTGCGCCACCAGGCAGTCCGACTTGAAAGTGAGGGTCGATTCGTACTCGCCGGTAATGCAGAGCCCGATGCACTTACCCTCAAGCGAGCACAGGACCTGCCCGACCCTTTCGTCCTCGGCCAGCAGCGGTGACAACTGGTTGGCCAGCACCTGCTGCATCACGAAGAACTGCCCGGGGGCCGCGTTCAGGATGAACCGCTCCACCCGGCGCTCCAGGCGTGGGTCGGTGATCTTCGGGAAGAGGCTCACCAGCTCCCATAGTCGCTGGATGACACTGCTGTCGACACTGGCCTTCAGAGCCTTCTTCTCGGCGGCCGCGATCCTCTTGCGGTACTTCTCTTCTTTCAGCCCGTCGGGCTTCTTCCTGGTCCTCTTCACTCCGCCTCGACCTCCGCCACGTCCCCGGTAGCCACGCCGTGCCAGGGGATCAACAGCATGATGCACGGCACGAAGAGAAAGATCGCAAGTGCGCTCGCCGCCTCGATCCCCGAGTCGTTGAACAGCAGGGCGACCAGGAGGGCTACGACCATCCCGATGAGCCCGGGCACCATCTCGGGCAGTTCGACCTTAACCCTCTTGAACAGGCCCATCCGCCAGTTGAGTATGAGTATGACAACCACCAGCAGGAGCAGGAGCAGGCGCCAGGTGGAGGAAATCAAGAGCGACCAGTTGGCGGCGAGCTTGCGTGACACCTGTGTGACGATCGTGGAGGGCCCCCCGCCGCGCGCCCCGCTCACAGCGCGCGACGCGTGCGACTGGCCCCCAGGGAGCAGTACGTCCAGCAGCAGCAGTCCCGCCACGCATACCAGCACGATGGCAACCACCAGCGACACCTTGCGGAGGGTCATGCGCCTGCCATCGAGCTTCATCAGCATCACCGAGCCCCCGGCGACTACCGCGAGCAACCCACCCACCTGCGAGCCCATGCGCGGCCCCCCGATGATGATCGCCGTGATACCCAGTACGACCCCCGCAAGCCCGTACCGCTTCCAGGGCCGGTCGAGCTTTTCCCTGTAGAGATAGAGGGCGAGGCTCGCGAACAGGATGGCCGCCCCGACGGCGAACCCCATGTACAGGTTGCCGATGCCGTAGTAGCGGTCACCCAGGATGATGTCGGAGCCGAACGGGCTCGCGGTCATGAGCCTCGAGCCCAGAGCGGTGTCGAGCATGAGCGCGAACCACGTCACCCCGGAGACGAGGAGCATCGGGCGCAGGAGCGCGACCGCGAGCGAGGTTTCCTCCTCGTTGCGGGCATCCCTGAGCGTGTAGGCTGTGGCTCCCGCCACCGCACATCCCACTATCACGGCTGGAAGCAGCCAGGCGAGCGCCGGGGTCGCGAACGAGGGTACCACCAGGTAGACCAGGGGCCCGGTCAGCATGGCGAGCAACACGATCGAGGAGGCGGCCCGGTGCGCGGCAACGAGGTCCTCCCTGAACAGGAGCAGCAGGAAGAGCAGTCCCACCAGCACCATGGTGGTGATTATGTAGAACTTCACCATGGGCCTGCGGGTGTTGGACGAGCCCACCGCCCTGTCCTGTGTCGTGCGGAGCCCCTCTATGTCGGTGGAGCCGGTCGTGGAAAGCGGGTTGCCGTCCATCTCCGCCGGGATCTGGACGCCCAGCGCCTGGAGAATGCTGGGTGCGACGTCGAAGCTGGACACCACACCGGTGCGGCGGGTGGTCGAGGAGTGCAGGCGCGTGCCACGCGAGATGCCGGGCCCCGCCATCACCAGCGGGGTCAGGAGGTTGCCGTCCTCGATCATCTCCCTGCTCGGGTTCGGGGAGCAGACCACCACCAGATCCGAATCGTCGAGCATGTCCAGCAGGTCTCCGAGCGCCCGGTCCGAGCGCTCGAGCGCATCCGCGCGAGCTTCCGCGAGCCGCTCCTCGGTCATGAACCCGGCCTGCTCGTCCACGCGGGCGGTCTGTCCCATGTCCACGACCAGAACGTCGGTCACCGGCAGGCGCGCTTTCGCCTCCGACAGGAGCGCCCCGAAGTCCGTCTCGATTCCCGCCGGCCCGCGGCTGCGGACGGCCAGCATGGAGGAGACCTCCCCCGAGGTGATGACTCCCCCCTGGTCCATGATCAGGCAGGACGACTCGCGGTGGACCTGGCCGACCATCTCGAGCGACCCGGCCGCCCCGAGGGAGACCGTGGGAGCCGGGGGCTGGCTCTTCTCGAAGTCGGCGACCGTACCCTGCGGGGCCAGGGAGTCCGCGTTGCCGATCAGCTGGGCGGTCTTTCCGCTCTCGGAGAGGGCCTCTCCGAGCAGTCCGGGCGTGCTGGTCGCCTGGGGGCTCTCCGAGGCCTTGACCATCTCCTCGATGTACAGGTTGACGACGCCGCCACGCGGCGCGCGCCTGCCGGTCCTCGAGTCGAACAGCTCGCCGGCCGGGACCAGACCGCTGTCCACCGTCCGAAGGAGCTCGCCGGAGTCGAACGCCAGGCCCGCGTTGGGCCCTCCGATGGCGCGCCCTCCCGCACCTATCACCACGTAGCCGCCGGGTCCGTAGACGTCGTACTTGACGCGCGCGTTCATGAGGGCGATGCCCCCGCGCTCGACCAGACCCAGGATGTTGGGCGCGGTTTCCGGGACAAGGTCGTCCAGGCCGATGCGGTCAATCACGACGATGACCACCTTGCGCGCCCTCGAGGTCGCGGCACTGACGCCGGCACCGGACGTCGACGCGAGGGTGGTAACGACCAGGATGAGAAGGGCCGCCGATAGCAGGACCTTGCCCGAAAGGGTCCGGGTCGCGCCGCGTTTCAAGGTGTCTCTGTCCAGATCCGCTGCTTTGTGTGTAAACACAGGATAATGATATCAAAAGGCCGCGCGACAGGAGTCGTTTTCGCATCAGGGTCATCTCACATCGGGGTCAGACGCCGATGCGAAACCCCAAACAGATAATGAGTGGCGTCAGACAATTTCATTGCGTACATTTTCAAGAATAGAGGGGCGTCAGACACTTTCATTGCGTTATGGCCTTACCGAGATCAACGTAATCCAACGGCACTGCAAGTGTCGGACCCCCCGGTTGTACGAATCGGCGTACTCCAACGGCACTGCAAGTGTCTGACCCCACGGTTCGTCCATGGGTTATGGTATCCTGTGTTCTCTCATAGACTGATGCGGAGGCTCGATTGGAACGCGACGAGAGATACCTCGTGGTGGTGAACCCGGTAGGCAGGGGAGGGCACGCGCAGCGCCAGGCCATCTGGCTGCTGCAGAAGTTCCGCCGTATGGGCATCGAGCACGAGGCCCTCTTCACCGAGAAGGCCGGCCACGCCAAGGACCTTGTCTCCCGCTGGGCGCACCCCGTCGACGTGGTGGTGGCGGTCGGTGGTGACGGCACCGTCAACGAGGTCATCAACGGGATCATGGGCTCACGCGACTCGAACAGGACGCTCGCGGTGTTCCCCAGCGGCACCGCGGACGACTTCGCCCGCAACATGAAGATACCGCGGGATCGCGACGAGGCCCTCAAGACCCTTCTCGCGGCGAACGAGCGGACCATAGACCTGATGGAGGTCAACGACCGCTACGCGGGGGTCACGGTCGGCATCGGGCTGGACGCCGAGATAGCATACCGCTCCTACGGCAGTAAGCGCCTCAGGCTGATGGCCTACTGGTACCACGGCCTGTCGATGCTGTTCAAGCCGATCCCGCGCTCTCCGCTCGCGATTACCATCGGCGGCAACAGGATGGAGAACGACTACCTCCTGGCCATCACGGGGAACGCGAGCAGCTACGGGCGCTACATGAGGATGCTGCCGAAGGCGAAGATGGACGATGGCGTGCTGGACCTGGCCACCTTCGACATCATGAACCGCTGGAAGGTGCTGCTGCTGTTCGGCATGTCCATGATGGGAAAGCACACCTGGGCGAAGCAGATGAACGAGTACAGCGCCCCGGAGGTACAGATCGAGTGCCTGGGGGACGTCTACGCGCAGTTCGACGGAGAGGTGGTCATCTTCCCGGAAGGCGAAGTGCTGCGGATGAAAGTGAAGCCTCATGCGTTGAGAGTAAAGGCGTCGGAGGTGGTGTGAGGAGATGGACCTGCAGCGATTCACCCAGGCGAGCTTCAGGGAGGACCTGCACGAGCTGGAGAAGGCGACCGGCAAGCACCAGCGCTACCTGGTGGTGGTGAACCCTGTGAGCCGGGGCGGCAAGGCCATGCGCGAGGGAGTGTGGCTGGTGAAGCACCTGAGCCGGCTGGGGGTCAGCCACGAGGCGTTCTTCACCGACTACCCCGGGCACGCGCGCAACATAGTCAAGAGGTGGATCGACAGCGTGGACGTGGTCGTAGCCGTCGGAGGCGACGGAACGGTCAACGAGGTGATCAACGGGGTGATGGCCTCAGGGAGCGACAAGCCGCTGGCTGTGTTCCCGGCCGGGACCGCGGACGACTTCTGCCACAACATCGGGATCTCCCGCGACAGGAAGAAGGCCCTGGAGGTGCTGCTCACCGACAGCAGCAGGCCGATCGACCTGATGCGCTACAACGACCGCTACGCCGCGGTCACCCTCGGGATCGGGGTGGACGCCGAGATCGTCTACCACACGCTTTCGCACAAGAGGATCAGGATACCGGCCTACTTCGCGGTCGGCCTGCGCACCGTCTTCATCGAGCGGATGCGGAAATCGCCCAGGGAGCTGCGCGTCGAGAGCGAGACCGGGGTGCTCGAAGGCAGGTTCCTGATAGCCGTGTTCGGCAACGCCCCCCTCTATGGCCGGTACGTCTACTGGCTGCCCGAGGCGCTGATGGATGACGGGGTGCTGGACATGTCGGCCCTGCGGCCGATGAAGCCGATCGCCGCCTGGTCCCTGTTGATGAAGTGCTTTAACAAGGAGTTCCGCAGCGAGAAGATAATCCACGACCGGAGCACCTGGTTCAAGGTCGAGATCCTCGAGGAGTCCTTCATGCAGGTGGACGGCGAGGTCTACAAGGTCAACGCGGGTGAGAGGCTTGACATCAGCGTCGAGCGGAAGGCCCTGAACGTGCGGCTGCCGTTTCAGCTTCCCGCCGACAGCGGCCTGTCGGGCGAGAAGACCGGCCCCCCCGCCTGGTAACCCCTACGTGACCAATCCGTCGCGCAGCGCGCGGGCGACCGTCTCGGTCCGGTCCGAGGTACCCAGCTTGTCGAAGATGTGGGCGACGTGCGTCTTTACCGTCTGCTCGCTGATCCAGAGCGCCTTGGCGATCTCCTTGTTGGTGTTCCCCTCGGACAACAACTGCAGGACCTCCATCTCCCTGTTGGAGAGCCCGTAGTCCTTGGCCTTGTTCTCGGCCAGGGTCACGAACTCCTTGAGGAGCTGGGCGGTCGCGTCCGGGTGCAGCAGTGCCTTCCCCTCGTGGACTGTCTGGATGGCGTTCACCAGGTCGTCGCTCGAGGTGCTCTTGAGCATGTAGCCGGTGGCGCCCGCCTTGATGGCCTCGTAGACGTAGCCCTCCTGGTCGAGCATGGTCAGTATGACCACCTTGGCCTCCGGGTTCTTCTCCCGTATCAGCTTCGTGGCCTGGATACCGTTCATGCCCGGCATGCTGATGTCCATGAGGATGACGTCGGGCTTGACGCTTTCCACCATGTCGATGGCTTCCTCGCCGGAGCCCGCCTCGCCCACGACGTCGATCTCCTTTCCCTGGTCGAAGACGGCCTTCAGGCCCTCCCGCACCAGGCTGTGGTCGTCCACGATCATTACCTTGATAGCGGTCATACTACGCCTCCAGTATCGGCCGGAGCGGGATGTCGATGGATATCATCGTACCCCTTCCGATCTCTGACTTTATCCTGAGGTTGCCACCCAGCAGGTCCGTGCGCTCGCGCATACTTGCGAGTCCCAGGTTGCGGGTCTTGGCCCGGCTCTTCTGCGGCGAGAAACCCTTGCCGTCGTCCCGTATGGTCAGGTAGAGCTTCTGGGGAGTGCTCTCGACTTCGATGGTCACGTGGGACGCGGCGGCGTGCTTCTCTACGTTGTTGAGCGCCTCCTGGACTATCCTGAACAGGTTGGTCTGCGCGTCGCGGGAGAGCGACGGAAGGTTGTCCGACGTGCGCAGGTTGGTCTGCATGCTGCTCTTGATGCCGAAGTTCTTCAGGTGGGTCTCCAGCGCCTTGTAGAGGCCCATGTCGTCCAGCATCGGGGGCCTCAAGCCCAGCAGCAGGTCGCGCAGCTCCTTGATGTTGGTGTTGAGCTGTTCGGCGAGCATCTTGAGGTCCTCGACCAGCTCCCCGTCGCTCTCGGGTGGAATCTTCTTCTCGACCGCCTGCAGCCGGTAGGAGATCCCCACCAGTGACTGGACCACGCTGTCGTGTATCTCGGCCGCCAGCCGGCGCCGCTCCGATTCCTGGGCGGTAATGGTCTGGTGGAGAAGGCGCCGGTGGACCACCTCGTCCTCGCGCAGGTTCTCGTGCAGGCGCGCCCGCGCCACCGCCGCGGCGACCTGGTTGGCGATGGTCGCGAGCAGGTCCTCCTCGTCGAGGGAGAGGGTCACCTCGGAGCGGCCGGCGATGATGATGGAGCCCAGGTACTTGTTGTGCTCCATTAGCGGGAGCACGTAGCCGTCCTCGGCCAGGGCGGGGACCGGGAACACCAGCTCGATGTCGAATCCCTCCAGCTCGCTGATGCGCGCCGGCCGACGGTTGGCGGCGAAGGCCTGGCGCAGCACCCACACCGACTCCGAGGTGATGGGGTTGCGGGTCACGGACAGGCCCTGCCCGCGCTGGTCCCCGCTCTCGCGGTAGACGTACACCTCGGGCTCCTCCTCGTCGTCCAGGACGATGGCGCACAGCGGCAGGTCGAAGAGCCCGATGAGCTTCTCGGCCACGCCCTCCAGCAGCTCGTCCAGGACCGGGGCGCTGATGAGGATGTCGCTGATTTTGTGGATGGTGGAGAGCTGGAGTCGCTCGATCGCCTCGCGCCTCTCTCGCGCGACCTCCTCGCGGGCCTGCGGCTTGAGCACGCTCTTGATGGCGTCGGTGAGGGTAAGGGGGCTGAACGGCTTGGTGATGTACTTGACGGCCCCGGCCCCCAGGCCCCGCAGCTGATCGCGCTCGCCCACCTTGGCGGTGACCATGACCACGGGTATCTCCGAGGTCACAGGGTTGGACTTGATGTACTTCAGGATGTCCCAGCCGCTTATCTTGGGGAGCATGACGTCCAGGACGACGCAGTCGGGCATCGATTCCTCGATCAGGGAAAGGGCGCTCGGTCCGTCGTGGGCCTCCACCACGTCCATCCCCTCGAGCTTGAGGTTGATCGATATTACTTTCGAGACGTCGCGCTCGTCTTCTACTACCAGTATTTTGGGCTTGACCAATGGACCTCCCCGCACACCTACTCCATTTATCGGGCATTTACCGGCTCTCCTTGAAGGAAAAAGACACCCGTATGGGGGATAAATCTTGGCCGCATTTGACATTATGTACCCGGAAACCGCCAAATGGGCTACCGGGATTGGCATCGGGGTCGGACGCCGTTGCGAATCGTTGCCGCGGGGCCGAGCGCTCCGATATAATCTGCTCACCGAGCGGGTGTAGCTCAGCAGGTAGAGCGTCAGCTTCCCAAGCTGAAGGTCGTGGGTTCGAGACCCATCACCCGCTCCAGTTCTATTGATCGAACTGTTCTCCGACCCGCGACCGGGTCATGGTTCCGCCGGCAATGCCGTTGGTCGTTAGGGCATTCGTCTTTAACTCGCGACGACCTTGCGGTAGACCACGTTGCCTTCAACGACCGTCATGTCGACGAATCCGTCGAGGGCGCCGAGTTCAATCTTGTATGTGAGCATGAATAACGGCGAAGTTATCTTGAGCAGATTCTGGGTGAAGATGACAAAGTCGGCGCGCTTGCCGACCTCGATGGACCCTATCTCCTCCTCCATGAAAAGCGCCCTGGCGGAGTCGATGGTCCAGTGCCGGATGGCTTCCCCTAGGGTTATCTTCTCCTCGGGGGCCCAGTTGGTCTCCATGCGGAAGTTCATCCTGGTGGCAGCAAGCAGCATTCCATAGATGGGGTTCAGGG
>JAZDFZ010000055.1:0-91179 GCA_043807425.1 Actinomycetota bacterium | reverse complement strand
CACCCCGACCCTCTCCCCCCAGGGGAGAGGGAGTAATAGAGAAAAAGACAGATATAAAAGAACCGGGCCCCTCGAAAGGGGCCCGGACTCTTTTTCAGACGGTGATTCGGGCTACTCGGTCTCGGTAACTGGGACGGTCTTCACCGCACCGAAGCGCTTGCGCACCACTACCTTGTTCAGCAGCGGTGTCAGCGCGTTACCGATGAGTATCGAGTACGCCACGGCCCCGGTGGGCGCGGCATAGACCCGTATCACCACTATGAGTATTCCTATGATCACCCCGTAGATGATCTGTGCCAGCCTGTTGTCGGGGCTGGTGACCCAGTCGGTCGCCATGAAGAACGAGCCGAACGCCAGTCCCCCGGCCATCACGAAGTACAGCGGGTTCTGGCCCAGGATCGCGCTCAGGATGAACGCGGTGCCGATGATGGAGACCGGGATGTGCCAGGTGATGTGGCCCCGGTACATCAGGTAAGCGGCTCCGATCAGCACGGCTATCAGCGAGACCTCGGCCATGGCTCCCCCGGCGTGTGCCAGGAAAAGCCCCCAGTAGCCGGGCCTCAGGCCGTTCAGCGCCCCTTCCTGGAGGAAGGTGAGAGGCGTGGCCGAGGTTACCCCGTCCAGGCTGCCCAGGTTGTAGGTGGCGTTGCCGAGCGCCCACAAACGGGAGATGATCAGCATCGATACGAAACCGAACAGCGCCGGGTTGAAGATGTTGTAACCCAGGCCGCCCATGAGCTCCTTCACCAGGGCCACCGCGATGATGGTCCCTATCATGGCGTACCAGAACGGCACGGCCGGAGGCATGAGGAGCGCCACGAACAGGCCGGTCACTATGGCGCTGAAGTCGCCGATGGTGGGCTCGCGACCCATTATCTTACGCATCACCCATTCCGACGCCACCGCGGCGATTACGCATGCGACCAGGTTCACCAGCGCGTAGAGACGGAAGAAGACCAACGCCATCACGATCACAGGTATGAGGGCGATAGCCACGTCTCTCATCGCCGTGGAGATCTGGTCCTCGCGCTTGATGTGCGGTGGCGCTGTCAGCAAGTACTCGTTCACGGACATGTATTAAGCGCCCCCTTTCACTTCTTCTCTGCGGCGGCGATTTCCGCCTTGGACTTACGTACGTACGCTACGTGCGGGATCTTGGACGGGCAGACGTAGGAGCAGGCACCGCACTCGAAGCAGTCGCGGGCACCGAACTTGTCCGCGTCCTCCCACTTCCCGAGCCTCGCGCACTTAGCTATCCAGTTGGGTGTCAGGAACATCGGGCAGGCGTCGAGGCACTGGTCGCACCCCACGCACTGCTGCTCGGCGTTCATGTCCACGGTCGCGGCATCCAGTGCCAGGATACCGCTGGTGCCCTTGACCACCGACGCGGTGAGGTCTTTCTGCGCCCAGCCGGTCATCGGGCCGCCTATGATGATCTTCACGGGCGTACCCACCAGGCCTCCGCACTGCTCTATCACGTGGGAGATCGGTGTCCCCACCTTGACCACCAGGTTCTTGGGCTCCTTGATGCAGGGGCCGGTCACGGTGAGCACCCTTTCCACCACGGGCTTGCCGAAGGCGGCCGCCTCGTAGAGGGCGATCGCGGTGCCGACGTTCTGCACCAGGACCGATACCTCGCTGGGCAGCTTCTGCGGCGGGACCCGGCGGCCTGTGACCGCCTCGATGAGCATCTTCTCCGCGCCCTCGGGGTACTTGACCTCCAGGGCCACTACCTCTATACCCGGCTCCCCGGATACCTTCGAGGTGAGCAGGTCGATCGCGTCCATCTTGTTCGCCTCGACCCCGATTATGCCCCTCTGGGCTCCGACCACCTTCATCATCAGCTTGAGGCCGGCGATGAGGTCGTCGGGTCGCTCCATCATGAGGCGGTGGTCGCAGGTCAGGAACGGCTCACACTCGCAGCCGTTCATGATGACCGTGTCGATGGGCTTGTCCTTCGGAGGCGTGAGCTTCACGAAGGTCGGGAACGCAGCCCCGCCCAGTCCGACAAGTCCGGCTTCCTTGGCCACCTCGCGGATCTGCTCGGGCGTGAGGCTGGAGACGTCCTTCTTCTCCGCCCACTTCTCAGGCTGAGAGGGGTCGACCGTTATCACTATGGAGTTGGTCGGCGCGCCCGTGAGGTTCGGCCGCTCCTCTATAGCCTTCACCGTCCCACTGACACTCGAATGCACCGGCGCGCTGATGAAAGCCTCGCTGGAGCCTATCTTCTGCCCCGCCTCAACACGGTCCCCCACCTTCACAGTGGGTGTGTTGGGGGCACCCACGTGCTGCTGCACGGGGATGACCACCTCGCCGGGGACCGACGACTTCACCGTCGCCTTACCGGCCGTGGCCTCCTTCTTGTAGGGGGGATGTATGCCGCCCCTGAATGTCTTGAGCTCCATTTCCATCCCTCCTTTCTATTGCTCCAGCTTGAATTTCTCTTCGAGCCCGCGGTTTCTGGCGTTGATTATCCCGTTGAGTATCAGGGCCAGCAGGACGCCGCCCGCCGCGAACGCGCCGTACGGCTTGGTCAGGGTCTTCCAGACCTTGACCGAGGCCGGTATGGACGGGTTGTCGGGCAGCGAGTACGCCGCCGGCTCGTCGGTCAGGATGTAGATGTACCGCAGGCCCTCGAGCTCACTGACCCCGAAGAGCCGCGCCTTGGAGTAGCCCGCTTCCTTCAACTTGGCCACGCGCGCTTCCGCCTTGGCGATGAGTTCGGTGCGGTTGCCGTAGGACAGGGTCCCCGGGGCGCATACCTTCACGCAGGCGGGAACGGTGAAGCCGGCCTTGTCGCCGGTCTGCCTGTCCACGCACAGCGTGCATCGGTAGATGCCCTTCTTCTTCTGGTTGTACCCGGGGACGTCGAACGGGCATGCCACCCTACAGTAGTTGCACCCGATGCAGAGCCTGGGGTCGGTCGCCACGCTGTTGACGACCGTCCCGTCGGCGAGCTTCGCCTGGCGGTGGGTCGTCGCGTTGGGCGGGCAGACCTCCACGCAGGCCGCGTCCGTGCAGTGCATGCACTGGTGCTTGGTGAACAGCCAGCTCATCTTGTTGTCTTTGTAATACTCGTTGAACAGGATCCTCATCCAGGTGTAGGAACCAAGAGTTGGCGGGTTCTCGTACGAGCCCCGGTTCCTGGTCTTCTCGGCCGGGTTCTGGTTCCATTCTTTGCAGGCGACCTGGCAGGCGCGGCAAGCCGTGCACTTGGTCGTATCGACGAGTATTGCCTTTTCCTCAGCCATGCCACATCACCTCCTAGGCTTTCTCGATGTTGACGAGGAACGCCTTCGACTCCGGAATCGTGGTGTTGGCGTCCCCCACGTTCGGTGTCAGCTGATTCGCCGCGTAGCTTATGTCGTTGGGACCACCCGTGCAGTAGCCCATGTAGCCGAAATGGTACGGCATGTTGACCACGTCAGTCTTCTGGCCGCTGACCTCCAGGACCTGGATGCGGTCCGTTACGACCGCCACGGCCTCGGTCTCGCCCCTTATGCTGGTGACCTTCACCCAGTCGCCGTTGGAAATGCCCTTCCTGTCGGCCAGGTCCTTGGACATCTCGACGAACATGTTGGGCTGCATCTCGACCAGCCACGGCATATTCCGGGTCATGGTGCCCGACTGGAAATGCTCGGTCACGCGAGAGGTGCCCGCGATTATCGGGTACTTCTTGTCGCCCAGGGGCGCCAGCTTATCGTTGGGCGAATCGCTGAAGATCTTTGCCATCGGGTCATTCTGCATGCCGTTCATCTCGTTCTTGAACAGCGACTCGATCGGCTCGTAGTGCTCGGGGAACGGGCCGTCCGCCACGGAAGCCAGGCTGAACAGCTGCCCCATCCCGAAGTTGAGCATGATGAACGGGTTTGCGGCCGAGACCGTGGGAGCGACCGGGGGGT
Organism: Actinomycetota bacterium; assembly: GCA_043807425.1. GTDB lineage: Bacteria > Actinomycetota > Geothermincolia > Fen-727 > Anoxymicrobiaceae > JAHJCO01. The sequence continues at coordinate 87,277 of JAZDFZ010000055.1, read as the reverse complement.
TGCCCGGAAGGGCCGGGTCCGTGGCCTTGAAGTCGGGCACGTCAACCGACACCCACTTTGTCCCGTTCCACTGCTCGATGTTCTTCTTGGGGTTCCACGGCTGGCCCGCGGGATCCGCCGAGCCCCGGTTGTAGATGATCCGCCGGTTCACCGGCCAGCACCAGCACCACTTGGGGTAGATGGCCACGTTGCCCGTGTCCTCGTTGTTGTGGCGCTTGGCCAGGTTGCCCTTGGTCTTCGCGAAGCTTGCCTTGGCGGCCGCCGCCTTGGCGGGGTCCGGGTCGGTGATACCGGGGTAGTCGCCCTCCTCGGGGTAGACACCGCCCATTATCCAGTTCCCGCACGCCGTGGAGCCGTCCGCCGCGAGCACCGTGAAATTCTTCAGGCGCTTCTTGGTGACCCAGTTGAACCCGTTGATCTCGGCAAGCACGGCTTCCATGTTCACGTCGTCACCGTACGGCCAGTACAGGTTGACGACCGACTCGCGGTTGGGGGCCTTGGCGTCGGCCTTGTAGAGCTCGACCAGCTTCTGCTGGAGCAGGCTGAAGAAGTCGACGTCCTTCTTGGCCTCTCCCTTGGGCTCCGCCGACTTGTAGAACCACTGGACGACCCGCCCCGTGTTCGAGAACGTTCCCTCGTACTCGCCGCATGCCGCCGCGGGCAGCAGGAAGACCTCGGTCTTTATCTTTCCGGGGTCCGCGCCCGGGCGACGCCAGAAGTTTGGGGTCTCGTGGTTGAAGATCTCCGAGACCACCATCCAGTCCAGCTTGTCCATGGCGGCCGTTTCCTGGTTGGAGTTGGGGCCGCCGACCGCCGGGTTCTGCCCGACCACGAAGAGGCCCTTCACGTCGCCCTTTTCCATGGCCTCGAACAGCGCGATGTGCGAGTAGTTGACCCCGTCCTTGATCCTGGGGACCCAGACGTAGCCGAACTGGTTCTCAGCCGTAGCGTTGTCGCCGAACTGCGCCTTCAGGTAGCTCGCCATGAACTTCGGGGTGTTGCTCCAGTAGGCGCTTCCCACCGCCTTGAGCCTGGCGGCGTTGTACGCGTCGAGGGTGGGGTTCTTGGCGCTGTTGGGTGTGGGGTTGTACCCCGGCCAGATGTGGAAGAGCAGCGCGAAGTCCGTCGACCCCTGGACGTTCGCGCACCCGCGCAGGGCGTCGATGCCGCCGCCGGGCATCCCAATGTTGCCCAGGATAAGCTGGAGCATGGCGAAGGTGCGGATGTTCTGGGTCCCGTAGGTGTGCTGGGTGAGCCCCATGGCATACATCAGGACGCCGCTCTTACCGTTCTCGTAGGTGGAGCAGTAGGCCTTGGCAATCTCCTCGAACTTGGCCTTGGGGATGCCGCATATCTGCTCGACCTTCTCGGGGGTGTAGCGGCTGTAGTGATTCACCATCTGGTTCCATACACACTGCGGGTTGGTCAGTGTGGGGTCCTTGAGGGGCTTGCCGTCCGCGCCCACCTGGAACGACCACGTGGCCGTATCGTACTTCTTCTTCTTCTTCCCGGTCTTGGGATCCGTCGTCTCAGAGAAGCCGGAGTACACGCCGGTCTTCGGGTCGAAGCCGAAGCCCGGGTTCACCAGGAACGAGGCGTTCGTATAGGTCTTCAGGTAGTCCCAGTTCACCATGCTGTTGTCCATCGCGTACTTGATCAGTGCCCCGAAGAAAGCGATGTCGGTCCCGGGCCTGGTCTGCGCGAAGATGTCGGCCTTTGAGGCCGTCCTGGTGAAGCGGGGGTCCACCACGATCAGCTTCGCCGGGTCCTCGGCCCTGTTCATGGCCTGCTCGACCCACTTGAAGGTTATCGGGTGGTTCTCGGCGGCGTTGGAGCCGCAGATCATGATGCAGTCGCTCATCTTGACGTCCTGCACCTGGTTGGTCATGGCGCCCCGGCCGTACGTTGCCGCCAAACTGGCGACAGTTGGAGAGTGTCACAACCGGGCGTGGTGCTCTATGTACACCACGCCGAGGGAGCGCATCAGCTTCTGATACAGGTAGGCGCCCTCGTTGGAGAGCTCGGCGCTTCCCACCGCGCCGATGGCCTCGGTCCGGAGTGCCGGGACCTTCTGGCCGGTCGGGGTGCCGTCGGCGCCGACAACGTCGTCCTCCGCGATCCAGTTGGCGTCGCGTGTCTCCTTGACCTTCTCGGCTATCTTGTCGATAGCCTCGCTCCAGGAGATCTCCTGCCACGACGAGGACCCCGGAGCTCGATACATCGGCTTGGTGACCCTGTCCGGGTTCAGCTTGCCGTCGATGTAGGACTTCTGGATGGTGGCAACGCCCTTGCTGCAGAGCGTGCCGAAGTTTATCGCAGAGTCCGGGTTCCCCTCGATATTGACGACCTTCGGGTGGCCGCCTTCCTCGAGTACGGAAACGATGGTGCTGCAGCCCACTGCACAGAAAGAGCATACGCCGGTAGTCTCGATCGCCTTGGCGATGCGCAGTCCGTCCGTGGACGCGAGCGCGGGCAGTTTAATGCCCAGGGTCGATAAAGCAGCCGTGCCTATGCCGGCGCCGGACAGCTTTATGAAGTCCCTGCGTGTTAGTTCCATGCCCTCCTCCCTCTTCGTATGGGCTTACACCTTCACCGGGCCGGCTTCCTGTTCGCCGACCGGCCCCCCTTCGCGGACCGGTCATCGCCCGGACTGCTTCCCTGTCGAATATGTGAAGCGGTCGCCATGGAGTTGTACTCGTGCACACTTTCCGGCCGCGCCCGGCAGGGGATACAGGTATCCCACCTTAAGATGACGCGGCAAATCGGAGGCACTAGCGGTAGCCCGGGGCCTTCTTCAGGCCCTCCTGCTCAGCGGCGTGATCGAGCATGACCGTTACGATATCCTCCATGGGCAACAGCGTCCGGCGGTCGCTCCCCCTCAAGTCGACCGTCTTTACATAGGTCCCGCAGGACCCGCAATGGTAGACCCGCCTGCCCGGATCCGGCTCGAGGTAGAGGTACTCGAGCGAACCCTCTGACTCATTGCAGAAAGGGCAGCCAGCCCTGCGCACGTTCCACCATGTGTGGCACAGCGAGCACTCAAGAAGCCATAGCCCGTCGTCCCGGCGGAGCATGCCCATCAACGGAGCACCACCGCAGAAAGGGCAGTAGCCCCTCTGCCACATGGATTGCTCCATACTAAATGTCAGGATACTACCACACTTCCTGAAGAAAGGCACAAGCGATTCCCAGAAAACGTCAGAGACAATATTCCTGTCCTCGGTGCTCCAGTCATTACCGTGGTCGAGCTCCTCGCCGGCGAGCACCCTCCGGCGCGTCTCCTCGAAGACCTCTTCACCCAGTCCGTCCCACGCGAGCACTGACTCCGGGGATACGTGCCCCGGCTCGGCCCGGTCCAGCACGAGGGGGACCAGGCTCTCGAACAGGCGGAGAAAGACCTCGCGGTCCACAGGCACCTCGAGGGGATCCGCCAGTGGCTCTCCCATGTTCAGCCGCCGCTCCCTCTCCTCGTCGTCGAGGGACATCGTACACTCCAGCCGTCCCAGCAGCTCCTGCTGGGCCTCCATCAGCTCACGGTAGAGGGCCAGCGCCTCCGCGCAATCGGGGTTCTCCCCGGACAGCTCATCGGCCACCTGGCGGACTATTACCACACCGGGATCTTCCGTCTCAACGATCAATGTCGGTTCCTTTCAGGGATCAGGAGGCTTCCGCCAGGGGCTGGACCGCCTCCTCCTCCTCCTGCCTGTGCACGGTCAGCCGTGCCAGCAGGATGGAGAGCTCGTAAAGCACCACCATCGGGACCGCGACCAGGAACATGGTGACCGGGTTCCAGTCGGGCGTGATGACTGCCGCGAAGACGAGTATCAGCACGTAGGCGTAGCGCCACTGCTTGCGAAGCTGCTGGGGGGTTATCACCCCGAGCGCCACCAGCATCCAGATGAACATGGGCGTCTCGAAAGAGACACCGAACGCCACCATGAACCACCCCGCGAACGTCACGTAGCTGCTCGCCGAGATGATCGCGGTCATCTGGTCGCCCGCGACCCCGAGCAGCCAGCGTATTCCAATGGGCATCACGTAGAAGTAGCCGAAGGTCACGCCCAGCGCGAAGAACGCCAGTATCATGGCCAGGATCAGCAGGGTGTATTTGCGCTCCCGGCTCTTCAGGGCCGGCGACAGGAACGCCAGTATCTCGAAGAGGATGACCGGCAGCGCCAGCAGCACCGCCCCGAACAGCGCAAGCTTGAACCGGACCAGGAACGGCTCCATGGGAGTCATGTAGTGGAGCGCTATGCTGCCCGCGGGCTTCTTCAGTATATAGAGGATGTCCCACGCGAACGCCCAGGAGAACCCGAAGCCCACCACCAGGGCAACGACGACCACGATGATGCGACGCCTCAACTCCTCCAGGTGCTGGAGGTAGGTCATCCGGAAGGAAGCCAACTGCCATAACCCCCGGCGGGGGCTACTCCTTCTTCTCGGACTCGGAGGCCGGCGAGGTCACGGCCTCCATGCTCTTGTTGACTTCCTCGTGGACCTTGTCGGTCGAGTCGCGGAACGCCCTCAGCGCCTGGCCGACGGACTGACCCACCTTGGGGAGGCGGGACGGCCCGAAGATGACGAGCGCGATGACGAGGATGACGATGAGCTCTGTCGGTCCCAGTCCAAACATCTCAACAACCCCTTCTCAGGTCTTGGGTTCTACTTCGGAAGCACTCCGAATGTTAGCCCTGGATACAATAACTGTCAATGAAGGGGTCACGGGGCCGGTTCACACAGCCCCTTCCCTTTCTTGGGGGCGGACTTCAGTCCGCCGAGCCGTTCCGGGACTGAAGTCCCGGCCCAATCGCTCTTTCTTGGGAGCGGACTTCAGTCCGCCGTCATATCCCGGGGCTGAAGTCCCGGCCCAATCGCTCTTTCTTGGGAGCGGACTTCAGTCCGCCGAATCGTTCCGGGACTGAAGTCCCGGCCCAATCGCGGAGTCAAGTGCCCCTGTAGACGAATTCCGCGAGCTGCTTCAGGTTCCTGCACTCGGTCACCGAGTCGCAGTGCGGTTCGTACTCGCTTATTACGCTGTCCCCGCTGTTCCACTTCTCGAGGGGTTCGGGGTTCAGCCAGTAGACCCGCCTGACGCGGTCGCAGATCCGGCCCAGGACGTCGGCCCTGGGATCGCGCATGTTGTTGCGCGCGTCCGAGAGGATCAGGACCGTCGAGCGGGGGGTGAGGTCGCCGGAGAACCCCTTCTCGAAGAGGGCCAGGGCGCGCCCCACGTCGCTGTGCCCGTCCCCGTCGACGACGTCGGCCTTCCGGTAGACCTGCTCGACGGCCTCGCCCACGCCCTCCGGGCCGAAGTAGCCCGTGGCCTCGTCCACCCTGTCAATGAACACGAAGCTGCGGACGGCCTTGAACTGCTGGTGGAGGCTGTAGACCAGCTGCAGGGTGAAGGTGCTGAACGTCCTGACGGACCCCGACACGTCGCACAGGATGAAAAGCTCGGGCTTGGACGGGGCTCTCTTCCGGTACTTCAGGTCCATCGGCACCCCCCCGTAGGAGATGCTGTGACGCAGGGTGTTGCGGATATCGACCTTGCCCTTTCGGCCCGCGCTCTGCCTGCGGGCTATGCGGGCGGCGAGCTTGCGCGCCAGGACCGGGAGGACGCGGCGCATCTCCTCCACCTGCCTGAGCGAGGCGTTCAGGAAATCCACCTCCTCGGGACGGGGCGGCGGCTTCTTCCGCAGGTCCGCCGGGTCCAGGCCCCGGGAGGCGGCGACCCGGCGCCGGATCTCCCGCTCCAGCTCGGACCGGAAGCGCTCGATGTTCTCGCGCAGGACCTCCGCCGCCAGAGCGGGCGGCATATCCCCCACGCCTGCCCCGGCATCCAGCAGCCCCGCCAGCTCGCCGGTCATCTGGCTGTAGTCCAGCATCTCCATGGCCCGGAACATGTAGAAGCCCGGCCCCGCGCTCATCGAAAGTGGCCGGGAGCCGCCTCCGAAGCCGCCCTCCTGCGCACCGACCATTGCGGCCGCCATGCGGGCCAGGGCGGCGAGACGGTCGACGTCCGAGGTCAGCAGCGCCTCGGCAAGGAGGCTCTTGAGGTCCTCGGGGGACAGCGGCTCCGGCGCCTCCCGGTCCTCCTCCCCTTCGGCCTCCATGGCGGGGACCTCTACCCCCAGGAAGAACTCGTGGAAGGCGGCGTCGAAGACGGGGTAGTCGCGCTCGCTCTTGACCAGGGTGGCCCGCAGGGTGGCGTGCAGGAGCCGGGGGCTCGAGAGCGGCGCCACCTCCAGCGCGCGGCAGGCGTCGATGCTCTCCGCCACGGAAACCTGCATCCCCGCCCCGCGGAGGTAATCGACGAACTCAAGGACCCTGTCATCTACGGGCATGATCGTTCCTCAGAGGAGCGCCTGGCGAGCTACCGCCGGAAGGCTGGCCACCACCTTCTCAAGGTCCTTCTGCTCCTTGACCAGGAGGCTCAACGTCTCGGACATCAGCCGCTGGTCTATCACGTCCCTGCCGAGTACGGATACCGCGGTCGCCCAGTCGAGCGTCTCGGAGATGCTGGGCGCCTTCTTGAGGTCCATCTGCCTGATGTAGCGCACCACGGCCAGCACCTTCTCCGCCAGTCCCTCTGCCAGGCCCGGCACCCTCAGGCGGATAATCTCCAGCTCGCGAGAGGCCTCGGGGAAGTCTATGTAGAGGTACAGGCACCTGCGCCTCAGCGCCTCGGAGAGGTCGCGCGTCCGGTTCGAGGTGAGGACCACAAAGGGGTGCCTCCGCGCCTCGACAGTCCCGAGCTCGGGTATCGAGACCTGGAAGTCGGAGAGGACCTCCAGCAGGAACGCCTCGAACTCTACGTCCGACTTGTCCACCTCGTCGACCAGCAGCACCACCCGCTCGTCGCAGGTGATCGCCTTGAGAAGCGGGCGGGGCAGCAAGAACTCCTCGCTGAAGAGGTCACCCTCGAGGTCCTCCCACGAGCACTCGCCCGCGGTATCGGCCTGGATGCGCAGCAACTGCTTCTTGTAGTTCCACTCGTAGAGAGCCTTCGCCTCGTCGAGGCCCTCGTAGCACTGCAGCCTGATGAGCGGCATGCCTGTAGACGTGGCATACGCCTTGGCCAGGTCGGTCTTGCCCACCCCCGCCGGCCCCTCGGCCAGTATCGGCTTGCCGAGCTCGTCGGCCAGGAAGAGGGCGGTCGCGATGGCGTCGTCGCAGAGGTAGTCGGCGGACCGCATGGCCCCCTTGATCTCCTCAACCCGCTCATCCCTGTCTATCTCGTCCATATCTCCTCCAACCGGCACTTGAGGCGGGGCTCTCAGCCCCGCTGTCACAGTCATTGTCACAATCCCGGCCTGAGAGGCCGGGCTCAATCCTGTCTTCCGGCTTCGAGCAGGCCGGCGATCTCGCCAACACGGTAGGCCAGCGACCGCGCTGAGGCCATCCCGAGGGTGTCCTGGCGAACCAGGTGCCGGTCTTCCTTGACGGCCTTTCCCGAGCCGTCGATGCTCGAGAACGCCGCGGCGCCCATCAGCCCCAGGTCCGGGGTGACCACCACCATGTTCAGCGCCCAGAAGGCGGTGTTCAGCGTCATCAGCGTCATCTCGGTGCCGGCGTTGCGGAACCAGGCGACGGCCAGCGCCCCACCCACCTTGTTCCTCATGACCCCGCGGGTGATGTTGCCGTGCACGAAGACGCGGAGCCTGTCCAGGAAGTCGGCGGTCGTCCCGGACAGCCTTCCCAGGTGGACCGGCGAGGCCACGATGACCCCGGAGGCCTCCATTAGCGCGGGGTACACGGCGGTCATGGAGTCGTCCTGCGAGCAGTAACGTCCCGGTTCCTGTTTGCCCAGGCACCAGTTGCAGTGCCGGCAGGGGTTCACCTCCATGTCGGCCAGCCCGAAGCGCGAGACCTCGAACTCCGGTTTGCCCGCGTACTCCTCCAGCGCATGGTCGAGCAGGGTGTCCACGTTGCCGCCCCCGATGAGGCTTCCGCTGACCGCGACTATCTTCAAGCGCTCTCCATGTCGTACTGCGGAAGGGGGGGTCCTAGTAGCCGAGCTCCCTGAGTCTGGCGTCGGAGATGCCGAAGTGGTGGGCTATCTCGTGCAGGACGACCTCCCTGATCATGTCGGGTACGGGCCTGCCGGTCTGGGTGCAGAACCCCAGGATCGGCTCCCTGTATATGGTTATAGTATCAGGAAGGACCAGCGAGTAGTGATACCCCCGTTTGGCCGGTGGGACGCCGTGGTAGAGCCCGAGCAGGGTCGTCCCCTTGCGGGCGCCGAGCGCCTCCAGCTCCTCGGGTGTCGGACGTGCGCGCACCACGACCCCGACGTTGCCCTCCTCCAGCTTCTCGGCGAAATCGGGGGGCAGGCCGTCCAGTACCGCGGACACGACCTGCTCGAACTCCTGCGCCTTCACCGCCTCATCTCCACAGGTGTGCTCATCCGCCGGGGAGCATCCTGGAGAGACGCGCGGACAGCCTGAGGAGAGGCGAGAAACGCATCGGGAACGGCAGGCCCAGGTAGCGCGGCTGGATGTACTCGATGATGACGCCGCCGGTCTCGACTGTATCGAGGTAGGCATACTCGATAGAGAGCCCCAGTCTTTTCAACAGCCCGTGCTGCAGAACGTCGATACCGGCCCGGCGCGCGGCGGCAAGGCGCTCGTCCAGGTTATTCACGAAGAATCCGACATGGTGGATGCCCTCACCGTGCCTCTCCAGAAACTCGGTGTGGGTGGTTTTCTCATCCCCGAGTATCTTTATCAGCTCCACCTGGACGCCTCCGGCCTGAGCCATCGCCATCCGGCCGGTGAAGGTGACCTCGCGTCCGCGGTCCGTGCACCTCTCGGGAGTCCCCTCGAAGACCGCCCAGGGTCCGAGCCCGAACACGTCGCTGTAGTACGCCATCGCGGCATCGATGTCCCTGACCACGACTCCGACCTGGCCCAGCCTGGGGACCTTCAGCGCTCCCGCTTTGCTCTTCACGTGACCACCTCCCGCATCAAAGCCCTGCTACCTATCAGCTGCTTGCACCCGGCTCCAGCCAGACCGGCAGGCCCGGCATCGCGGTTGAGAAAAGATGGTTGAGGTGAATTCTCATTTTCGTCAGAGGCCGACCAGGAACGGGTTGGTCTTCTTCTCCCAGCCCACCGTGGTGCTGCCCATGTGCCCAGGGTATATCTTCGTCTCGGGGTCGAGGGTGAACACCTTCTCCCTGACGGACGCCATCAGAGCCTCGAAGTCCCCCCCGGGGAAGTCGGTCCTGCCGATGGAGCCCCGAAAGACCAGGTCCCCGTCGAACAGGGCCTCCCCGATGAGGAAGCTCACGCTGCCGGGTGAGTGACCGGGCGTGTGCAGGACCTCAATGCGCAGGCCCGCAAGCTCGAGCACCTGCCCGTCCTCCAGCGGCTTTATCTCGGGGGGGAGCCGCAGCTCCTCGATGCCCAGCATCGCGAGCAGCATTGCCGGCATGGCCCGCGCGGCCTCTATCTCCACCGAGTGCAGGTACACGTCCGCCCCCGTGGCCTCGGCTACCTCGGCGGCGCCGGCGATGTGGTCCGGGTGGGCGTGGGTCAGCAGCACGGCGTCCAGCGTCAACCCCTTACTCCCCAGGTACTCCAGGACGTTGCGCTCTGAGAGGCCCGGGTCGATGAGCACGGCGTGGTCGGAGGAGTCCTCCCACACCAGGTAGGTGTTGGTACCGAACGAGAAATCGGTGAACGTCTCGACCTTCAATCCTCTACCTCCGTATCATCAGCGCGCGGTCCGCTCAGCGACGGCCGTGCAGCGGAGAGCCGCAGAACTGGCAGCACTCGAAGGCGCTGGGGACCGACTGTCCACACCGCGGGCACTGGATTATCTCCGGCAGGTCAGACTTGCCCCCCACCCCGTAGCGTATCCTGCGGTGGCGCTCGCCGGTCAGCCGGAAGTACGCCCAGGCGAACGCGAGACCGATCGGCCCGGTCAGGAACCCGATCGTGACCCACAGCCCGTAGCTCTGGCCGTTGCTGCGGGCGAGCTCGGCGCATGTGTACATGCAGAACAGCCACACCACTATCCCCACGGCTATGATCGCTATCCACTTGACGTCGACGGCGGCGGGAGCCATGCTACCTCCTCTTCTTGGCGCCCTCGAAGCTCGCGCCCCTGATGCGCACCCGGCACCCCTCGAACGAGCCCAGGCCGGGGATCTCCGTATCGGTCAGCAGGACCACGCCGTCGAGCGCCCCCTCGTCGCACGCGGCCTGGATGACCTCGGCGAGCACCTTGCGGTCCGTGTGCTTCATCATGCCCAGGTAGAACTCCGGGTACTCGTTGAACATCCCGGCGAACACCGCGGGGTCCAGCGCCCGCAGGAGGTCCAGCGTCCAGTCCGCGTTCCTCTCGAATACCTCGGCGATCGCTTTCGGGTCGAAGCGGCTCATGAACTCGGCCACCCACTCCGGGTGCTTGTTGACCAGCAACGCGGCCACGTCGGGGTCGGTGTGCTGCATGAGCTCGGCGATCCACTCCATGGTCTGGTTGGCGACCCCCGCGAACGACTCGGGGTCGAGGCGCCTCGTCACCTCCATCATGAACTCCGGCGTGGCGTTCATGACCCGGGCGATCGTCACGGGGTCCATGTTCTGCATGAAGGTCACCATGAAGTCGGGGTTCTTGCTGGACGCCCTGGCTATTATCGCCGGGTCGAGCTGCTCCATGATCTGCTCTATGAACTGCGGGTTCTCGTTGATCGTGTTTGAGATGACGTCGCTGGAGAGCTCGCCCAGCAGCCTGGCGTAGAACTCCGGGTTCTCGTTGAACGCCTCGGCGAGGACCTTGGGGTCCAGCGTGGACAGCGTGCCGGAGATCATCTCCTCACTGGACATCATGCGCCCCGCCGCCGCTCCCATCGCGCGCAGCACCTTGGCACCGGGCGTATGGATGGGCTTCGCCGGCTCCTGCTTCACCGGCTCCTGCTTCACCGGCTGCGGTTTCGTCGGCTCCTGCTTCGCCGGCTGCGGTTTCGTCGCCTGCTTCGCCGCCGGTTTGTTCGCCGGTTTGGCCGGCTTCCCGGCCGCCTGCTTCTTCTGCCCGTCGTCACTCGCCTTGGGACTCATCAAACCCCACCTTCCGCCTTCTACTCCGCTTTCCCCGGTTTTTCGGCAATGAGCTTCTTGATGTCGAGCGGCCCGCTCCTGGTCGGGTCCGGCTCCAGGCTGATAAGCACGTCCGGGCAGGCCCCCTCGCAGACCCCGCATCCCATACACACAGCCTCATCGACTACGGCCGTCTCCTGGAGGGTCACGGCGCCGAACGGGCAGATCTCCGCGCAGTCGCCGCAGGCCGTGCAGTCGGTCGAGACCCGGGCGACGTAACCGCTCGAGCAGATGATCGGTATCTTCAGCCTGTTCCACGCCTGCATGCCTAAGCAGCAGCAGGTGCAGCAGTTGCAGATGGCGTAGAAGCGCCCGCCCGCCACGTCCTTGAAGTACGCCCCGTGGACGTGCCCGCGCCGGTCCTCCTCGCGCAGTATCTCCACGGCCTCCTCGCTGGTGATGCGCCGTCCGTTCATGACCCCGTGCTCGACCACGAAGCTCGCGAACGGCTCCCCCACCGCCATGCACACTCCGAGCGGCTCGCAGGGATTCTCCTGCAGCGAGCGGCACGGGCAGTCCATGAGAGCTATGCTTTGCGGACTTTCGAGCACTATGTCGCGGGCGACCTTGTAGGGGATGACCGTCTCCAGGTCGCGCAGCTCGATGTCCTCCTCGATGGTGACCAGCGCCTCGGCGTGCTCGAGGGGGACTATCTTTCCGTGGTAGGTGGACGTCTCGGTGGACATCGCCTCGGAGGCCACCTTGCGGGTGAGGATGTCCAGCATGTCCTGTATCTCTTCGGGGATCGGGCTTTCCGGAGGCTTCGAGACGACCCCGATCGGCTTGCCCATCGCGTATATGTAGTGGTCGACGTATCTGTAGTAGATGTAGGCGTGCGCCGCGGTCTCGGCGCTCCCGGTGCCCAGCATCTTCGACATCTTCTTCGCGGAGTCTTTCATAACATCCGTTCTACGGGTGATCCGGCCGGGGGTCGATCAGCAGATGACGCCGTCGGCTCTCAGCCTTTCTATATCGTCCGGGGAGCAGCCCAGCATGAGCAGGATCTCGTCGGTGTGCTCACCCAGCGAGGGCGCGGACCTTTCGATGCTCCACTCCCCGAGCGAGAACTTCACCGGCGCGCCGATGGTGCGCACCGTGCCGAGCTTGGGGTCCTCGACCATGGGCAGCATGCGGCGGTGTACCATCTGGGGGTCGGCGGCCGCCTCCTCCAGGGAGAGTATAGGGCTCACGCAGGTGTCCTCGCCCCCGAACACCTCCATCCACTCGGCCCTGGTCCTGCTCTTGAACGTCTCGCGCAACCGGTCGAATATCTCGTCGTACATCTCGATGCTGAACTGCCGGTCGGCGTACTCCGGGACGCCCAGAAGCTCGCAGGTCCGCCTCCAGAACTTCTCCTCGATGGCGCCAACGGCCATGTAGCCGTCGGCTGCCTCGTAGATGCTGTAGAAGGGCGCAGCGCCGTGAAGCATCTGTTCCCCCCGCCCCGGGGACGGGCCGCCGAGGAGGAAATCGCCTGTGTTTATAGTCAGCCAGGCGGCGCTTCCGTCGAGCATGGAGACGTCAACGTGCTGGCCCTCGCCGGTCCGCCTCGCGTACGTATAGGCGGCGAGGATCGAGAGCGCCCCGAACATGCCGCCGGCGCCCAGATCGGCTATCTGCACCCCGCAGATCATGGGCGGGCCGCCCTTTGGGCCGTTTATGCCCAGGACCCCGGCATAGCCGAGGTAGTTCGCGTCGTGCCCGGCGACGTCCCTGTAGGGGCCGTCCTGCCCGTACCCGGTGATGGAGCAGTAGACGATGGCCGGGTTCACCTCGCGGATGGTGTCGAAGTCCAGGCCCAGGCGCTCCATGACCCCGGGGCGGAACTGCTCCACCAGCACCTCGGCCCAGCCCGCCAGCTCGAGCAGCAGCTCGCGGCCCTCCTTGTTCTTGAGGTCGATTGCGATGGAGCGCTTGTTCCGGTTGAGCACGTGGTGGTGGATGCTCATCCCCGAGTCGGTGATGGGCGGGTTCCAGCGAACGTAGTCTCCCCCCTGGGTGTCCTCGACCTTGATCACCTCGGCGCCCATGTCGGAGAGCAGCAGCGTGCAGAACGGCCCGGGCAGCAGCCGTGTCAGGTCCAGGATCCTCATTCCCTCGAGCGGAAGGGGCAACGGTATCTACCTCCTTGAGGAACGGCCAACGCGACGGGATACAGTATTTCAGAAGTGCATGGGGCGTTCAATGAGTGCCGGAAGCGTGTCCGTCACGCCACGCATGGCCCCGGCCCTGTGCTACTCTGACAGTATTCCACGACGGGAGGTGCCGGCCGATGGATGCAACACCACTCATAGAGGGATACGAGTTCGAGCTGGGGGATCCCGAGTGCCTGCCGAGCGCGGTAGGCTCGTTCTACAGGGCGACCGCCCGGTTCGAGGCCGACGCCTCGCCCGTGATGCCGTACCTCAACGCCGTGCTCGACCGTGCCGACTACAGCCGGGACAACTCATACATTCGGTGGAAGGAATCCGTGCGGGTCTTCATCCTTCGGGAGCACGAGCTAGCCCTTTCGCCGGCGAAGGACCGCGGGCACGCGGTCGAGCTCATGGAGCAGACGGTCCGCATGATAAACGATGTGTGGGCCGGGCGGGACGAGCTGGAGCCCGACTACCGTGAGCTCAGAATAGTGCCGGCTCTAACCATCTTCCAGCTCCTGCCCCGCACGAACTGCCGGGAGTGCGGGCTCGCCTCCTGCATGGCGTTCGCGGCCGAGGTGTCCAAAGGCGAGATGCACGCCTCGGAGTGCCCTCCTCTTGCTTCGGAAGAGCACTCGGGTGAGAGGGAGCGCCTGGAAGAGCTCTGCGGCTGACGCGGCGGTTCACTAAATAATGATTGAGGCGGGGCTCTCAGCCCCGCACAGAATCCCGGCCTGAGAGGCCGGGCTCAAGATCGGGGTCCCGGATCAGTCGGGCGGGGGGTGTCACATCGGGCAGCGATAATCTATCGTATGCCTATGGCACTGCGCATCGAGGTCGCGCCCGTCTCCTCGTTCTGCCCGGGGGTCGCTCGCGCGGTGAAGACAACCGAGAAAGAACTGGAGAAGGGCGGCAGGCCCATCTACTCCTGCGGACCCCTAATCCACAACCCCGCCGTGGTACAGACGTTGCGCGAGCGCGGGCTGGAGATCCTGGACGAGTCGCACGAGGGTGAGCTCTCCGGCGCTACGGTGATAATCCGCTCGCACGGCATCGACTCGGCGACCGAGGAGCGGCTGACGCGACTCGGGGCCAGGCTCGTGGACGCCACCTGCCCGACTGTCAAGCGCGCCCAGGACGCCGCGCGCCGGTTGCTCGAGGAGGGACGGGCGGTCGTGGTAGTGGGCTCGGCGGAGCACCCGGAGGTCAGGGCGATAGCCGGAAGGGCCGGAGGGCCCGTGGCCGTCGTAGCGGACGCGGCCGCGGCGCGTGAGTGGGCAGGGACCCTTGGCGAGCCCGCGCCTCCCGTCGGAGTCATCGCACAGACCACGGTCGCGCGCGACGCCTTCCGGTCGGTGGTGGAGGCCCTGGGCGAAGCGGTCGGCGACGTGAAGGCGGTCGACACCCTGTGCACGGCCGTACAACAGAGGCAGGAGGAAGCGGTCGACCTGGCAGGGCGGGTGGACCTGCTGCTGGTCGTGGGGGGGCGCAACTCCAGCAACACGCGGACGCTGGCGCACTGCTGCCGGAGCGCGGGCTCGGAAACCCACCTCATCGAGGACCCCGGCGAGATAGACCGCTCCTGGCTTACGGGTGTCGGCTCGGTCGGTGTCACGGGAGGAGCCTCCACCCCTGACTGGCTCATCGACCGCACGGTGGAGCGCCTGGCAGAGCTCTCTTCGGAAACGGCGTGAAGAACCGATACGCCTACATCACCGTCTTCGTGACCATGGCCCTGTGGGGCTCCTACGGCGTCTTCCAGCGCTGGGTCGGCCTGGCCGGTAGCGAGCAGCACATCATCCTGATGAGGAACCTGATGGGGCTGTCCGTCATCCTCGCGGTAGCGCTCCTCTCGCGCCGTATGGGACAGCTCGCGGTCAAGAAGCACTGGCCGCTGATGATCGGCAGCGGTGTTGCGGCATCGCTGAGCATGCTTTTCAGCGCCAAGGCGATAAGCCTGCTCCCCTTAAGCCACGCGATCTTCCTGGCGTACCTGTCCACCGTCATCGCCGCGTTCCTGGCGCCTCTGATCCTCAAGGAAAAGCTCGAGCCCGTCACCTACGTTGCGCTGGTCATCGCGGTGGGAGGGCTGGCCCTCATCTCTTTCTCGCAGAAGGGCGCCTCGGGGAAGGAGTTCAACTTCAACGGGGTGGTATACGGTGTGCTGGCGGCGTGCTGCTACGCGGCCCTGATAATCACCCTGAAGGCCATGCGCGAGCGGCTTCCCACTATCGCCGCGTCGTTCTACCCGGGAGTTGTCAGCGTGCTGATCATGCTGCCGCTGACCGGCTTCGGCCTGCCGAAGCTCGACGGCAGGGGATGGGCGTCGATGATGGTCATCGGGTTCCTGTTCAGCGGCGTGTTCGTGCTCATCTACGTCTGGGCCGCGAAGTACGTGAAGGCGCAGCACCTGGGGATAGTCTCCTACACTGATCCGCTCTCCGCGACCCTTTGCGCCTACCTCTTCCTGGGGGAGTCGCCCTCCTGGCAGGGCATCGTGGGAGGAGCCCTCATCGTCACCGCGGGATTGCTGGTGATAATGAAGGCCGGGGCTGGCCCCGCGGGGGACGAGCCTGCGCCACCTTGAGCCCGGCCTTCAGTGAATAGAATGGTGCACCATTCTATTCACAACGGTGCGGGACTGAAGTCCCGCCCCAAGCGGGCGATCAGCGGCCGTAGCTCTCCGTGCGGGATTTGTTGGCCAGCGCGTGGGCAGCGCGGCTCGGTTCGGGAAGGCGGTACCCGCGGCAGCAGGCCAGGACCAGCGCACAGGAGGACTCCGGGTCGGTGAGGTGCCCGGGGGAGACGAACACCGGCTTGACCCCGTCGCGGGTCCGCAGGGCGTACCCCACCGTCTCCTCGTTGAAGATCAGCGGCCGCTTCGCCCCCTTGCGGCGCCCGGGCTCGCGGTTCTCCCCCACCAGCACCGACTTGGCGACCCCGACCGTCGGTACGCCGAAGAGCAGCCCGAGGTGGCTGGCAATCCCGATCCGGCGCGGATGTGCGATGCCCTGCCCGTCCACCAGGACGGCGTCCGGGGCGTGCTTCATTCGCTCGAACAGTGGGATCAGCACGGGGAGCTCGCGGAAGGACAGCAGCCCCGGGACGTATGGGAAGGTGACCGGTGTCGAGCCCGAGAGCTCCTCCAGTGGCTCCAGGCCTGGGAAGCTCATCACGACGAGCGAGGCGAAGGTGCATTCGTCCCCCCTGCGGTAGCTGACGTCTGCCGCAGCCACTCGTCGGATCTGCCCGAGGTCCAGCGGTATATCCGCGACGACGCTGGAGGCCAGCCTCTCCTGGAGCGCGGCGGCCTCGCGGGGGGTCAGATCGCCCGGCAGCATTCTCTTCTGCTTCACAGCGCTGATAACCTCATCGTGAGAAATAACCTCAACCATCTTTTCTCAGTGAATGAGAAAAGATGGTTGAGGTGGATTCTCAGGGCGAGAGGGCCGAGACGATGTCGTCGAGGGTGGCGCCTTCCATCCCCCTGACGACCTTCACGGCCTTCGCGGCCTTCTTCTTGCCCAGCAGTCCGCCGGCCTCGCGGACGAACTTCTCGGAGCACACCTCGAACCGGCCCGGGTCGCCGGGCGCGCCCCGTGGGATCGACCTCTCGGCACCCAGCACCTTCCCATCACTCAGGAGTACCTCCATCCGCGCCCCGAACGGCATGCGCAGCCGGTCGAAGCGGGCCTCGCCCAGGTCGTACTCGCAACCCCGCTCCCTGATCGCCCGTAGCGCGAGCCCCTTCAGGAACGCCCGGTCCCTGGAGTCCAGGCTCCGCCAGGCGTCGAGGGCCTCCCGGCCGCCGAGGGTGCCGACGTGGGAGAGGTGCCGGCGCATCCTCTGGCGCGACCTCATGAGCGCGCGAACGTCCACCGACCCCAGCATCGAGGCCATGTCGGCCTCCTCGTCCATGCAGCGGATGAACTCCACCGTCAGCGGCCCGCTATGCTCCAGCTTTACCCGCGCGGCCAGCGCCAGGATGTCCTCGCGGTTCTTCGTGAGATATTCCTCGGTGAGCTCGGCCCCGGTAAGCCGCCCGGCAAGCAGTCCTATGGCGATGCTGATCGACAGCGAGAAGTTGATGTTTGTGGGTGAGAGGTGCTCCCGGTCCAGGTACTCACGCGATATGGCGTCCATGGCGCAGGTGAGCAGGCTGGCCTTCACCCGCACCTCGCGGACCTCGCCGGGCTCCAGCGCCCGCCCGTGGTCCTCGGAGAAATCGCCCATTATCTCGAAGAGCGCGTCCATCGAGGTGTCGATGTACGCGCATCCCGGGTAAGGCTTGAATGCGATGGTATCGGTCACCCACGAGCGTCCAAGCCCACCCATCATGAACGGCAGGGGCACGAATGCGAAGTGCGTCCAGAACCCTTGAGGGTCCTCGAGGATGGAGCGAGAGCCTGTCATTCCTTTTTCGGCGAGGAGCGCCGCGTTGGTGCCGGTAAGGGCGGGGGTCGTGGCGGTGAGCAGCTTGGACTGCGGCCCCATGAACCCCGGGAACAGGGCGTAGACCGGCTCCGCCATGGCGATGCCCAGGGCGTCGGCGGTCGCCTCCTCGTCCAGCCCCAGGACACGGGCCGCTCCGGCCGCGGCCCCCAGCAGGTGTATGTGCGCCCACATCTGGCCGTTATGCGGCCCCAACACGACCGAAGCACCCAGCCTGCCCGCGACCTCGTTGGCGGCAACCTGCGCCGCCAGCACTTCCGCGGTATCGGCGCCCCGAAGCTGCCCGACGGCCAGCGAGACGCACACCGCGCTGTGCCCGGAGTGACCGAGGAACTCGTAGTCGTCGTAGTCGAGGGCCATGGATAGCGAGCAGTTCTGGAGCAGCGCCGAGGACAGCGAGGTCCGCTCGCCCCCGGGGAACTTCGAGCAGGGTCCCTGCTCGGCCAGCCCCCCGACCGTCTCGATGACCGCCTTTCCCCCGGCGCAGCCCGCGCTCGCGTGGACCGCCCCCATCACGGAAAGCACCTGGTTGCGTGCGACCTCCCGGACCCTCTCGGGTACGTCTTCGAGCCTGAGCCCGGAAGTCCAGCGCGCGATGTCTTCGATGACGGTCATTCATTCCCCCTCACCCCGACCCTCTCCCCCGGAGGGGAGAGGGAGAATAGTTACTTGTACTGCTTCTCCAGGGACTGGATCTCTGTGACCGCCTGGCCTATGAGCCCCTCGATCTCCGCGATCTTCGCGTTCAGGCCGATCACGCCTCGGACCGTGTCCAGCATCGAGTTCATCTGACCGTTGAAGCGCGCCCAGTCGTCCGGGATGTCCTCGAGCAGCGGCTCGATCGCGCGGTTCTGCTCCTCGGTCCGGGCGTCCGGCGCCGTCCCCTCCTCCTCGTCTTCCGGTGTCGTATTCTCCTCGTCGATATCGACGGGTTGCTGCTTCTCTTCCCCCAGGACCTTCTTCGCGTCATACAGGGTGGAGACCAGCTCGGACATGTACCCGACGATCTCCTGGTGGAAGCCGTTGAAAACCGAAGGCGGGACCACCGCCTTGGCCTCGCGCTCGATCTTCTCGGCGGTCGTGACCAGGCCGGCCAGCCCGCTCGGTATGTCGTTGGCCTCCGACAGCGTCTGCAGAGTGGCCACCAGGGTGTCCATCTGCGTGGCGAAGGACGACATATCCCCCACGTAGTCCGAGTACCCCGTCGCGATGTCCGCCATGACCCGCCCCTGGTCGACTATGTCCCTCAGGGTGTTGTCGAGCTTCCGGCAGACCTGCGGCGCGTCGGTGGCGTCGAGCTTTTCCTGTGCGCTCTCCAGCTCCTTGCGGAAGGCAGCGACCGCCTCAGGCGCATTCCCCTGCTGGGCGAGCGGAAGCCCCCACGGCTTCTTGATCTCGCCCTCGGCGTTGTTCAGCGCGAAGATGGTGCTGCCGACCTGCGTGGTGTACTGCTGGACCCCGGAGTTGCCGCAGCCGGCGACCCCCGCGAGGAGAGCCATCCCCACCAGCAGCGTCACGATTCCCGCGACGAGCCCGCGTCGATGCTGCAATAGGGTCTGTTGCAGGAGGGTCTGACCCCTTTGCAACTCCTGCGACGGTGTGGCGTTGCCAGACCCGGTTGCTGCGTGCACCCATCCTCCGTTTCGGCCATGGTCGGGTATTATTATACAGTCACAGGTGGGTACCCGGGCGCGCCCGAAACCGAAGAGGACGTGGATGTACAACTGGAAGCTGTTTCTACTGCTGTTGCTGGTAGTGGTGGTCGTGCTCGGCATCGTCGGGGCGGCTTCCTACACCTACCAGGAGTGGAAGTCCCCCGTCGCCGAGGCCGAGAGCGAGTTCTCCTTCAAGGAGTTTACCCTGGAGCAGTTCCTCCGGCACGACCTCGAGGTCGACCTGAAGACCAGCGGCACCATAGTAAAGACCCCCAAGCTGGAGACTCTCGAGAAGAACGTCAGCGAGATAAGGGAGCTGCCGATAAAAGAACCCATTCGGTTCCGGGAGTGCTCCGAGGAGCTGATCAGGTTCACCATAATGAAGGAGACGGAGGAGGAATCGCCGGAGGGCGACATCGAGGCCGATGAGAAGCTGCTGGTCGCGCTCGGCCTGTTCCCGAAGGGCGAGAGCCTGGAGAAGACGGTGACCGACGTGTACACCGAGCAGATAGCCGGCTTCTACGACCCGGAGACAAAGGACATCACCCTGGTCAAGGGCAAGGACACCGGCGACGTGATGGACGAGCTGACCCTCGCCCACGAGACCTGCCACGCCCTGCAGGACCAGAACTTCGGACTGGAGCAGCCGCCCCTCCAGGTCGAGACCTACAACGGCGACAACGACCTGGCGGTCGAGTCGCTCATCGAGGGCGACGCCACCATGACCATGGTGCTCTACGCCAGGCAGTACATCGACCCGAGCAGGCTCACCCCGGAGGCGTTCAGCGCCGCCGAGGAGTCGTCCAAGGAACTCGACGCCGCGCCCCCCTACATCCGCAAGGCCCTGCTGTTCCCCTACGAGGAGGGCTTCACCTTCGCCGAGAAGGTGTACGGCGACGGGGAGTTCGCGAAGATGGACGCCTCGCTGCGCGACCCCCCGCTCTCCAGCGAGCAGATAATCCACCCGGATACCTACCTGGGGCCGGATGATAAGAACCCGATCGCGGTCCCGCTGGCCGATATCTCGGCCTCGCTGGGGGCGGACTGGAAGAAGATCAACGAGGACTGCCTGGGCGAGTTCGACTACGAGGCGTGGTTCGAGCAGTACAGCGGGGCGCTGGCGGCCGAGGACGCCTCGCAGGGGTGGGCGGGCAACACCATCCAGTACTTCCAGGGCCCGGGCAAGCGCTACTCGCTTGTGAGCCTCACGCTCTGGGACACGAGCAAGGACTCCCTCGACTTCTTCGACCTGTACGAGGAGCTGCTCGCCGACCGCTTCAAGGGCAAGGAGAAGAAGGCTGGCTCGGGCGACGATTGGTACCTGTACGAAGCGGACCGGCAACTGTTCTACTGCGCGATGTCCGGTGAATCGACCCTGATGCTCCAGGCCCGCGACAGGGATGACCTGGTCAACACGCTCAAGAACTACCCGACCTGGCCGCAGGTGCCATAACGGCGGACCGGTCAGAGCCGGCGCCTCGTGAGAAAAGATGGTTGAGGTGAATTCCCACCCCGGGGTCAGATCCTGTACGCCCTGTCACGCGGCTTCACCGCGAGGATATGGACCTCGCGATTCTCGTCGTCGACGTCATAGCGGACTCTGAAAGTGCCGGCGCGGAGCCGGTACTCGCCCAGGTCGGAGATCTTCAACTTTACATAGCCTGGCGGCCGCGGGTTCTCCGACAACCTGGAGATCGCGTGGAAGACAGACTTACGCCCCTCAGTTGGGAACTTCTTGATCTCTTTAGCCACCGAAGGCGGAACCAGAACCCGGTACGGCTCACTCAATCTCCAGGAACCCCTTGAGCTCCTCGAGGCCCATCACGTCGCCGCTCTCGATCTCGCGGCGGGACCTGGCCACCTGGAGCAGGACGTTCCGGTCGTGGACGTCGTCCAGGTACTCTATCAGTGCCTCGTACTCCTCGATGGGCATGCAGACAGCGTCGGGTCGCCCCCTGTCGGTGATGATTATCTTGGCCTTCTTCTGGTGAGCTTTCTTGATCAGGGCGGTCATCCCCTCACGGAACTTCCGGCGGCCCACGAACATGTCAGAGGAACTGATCGAGTATCCCATGACCTCACCTCCGGCCACAGGATAACACAAGTGATAAACATTTGATATTCAAATGTTGACTTCAGCCCGAGCCGGCGCCGGCCCTACGCTGCCTGAGCGGCAGGACCTCGGCCATCCTCTCGTAATGCCTGTCCAGGTGGATCAGCTCGAGCCCGTGGTTTATGGTGAGCGTGGCGATAAGGATGTCGATGCCGGGCGGGTAGATACCGCGCTGTCCGAGGGCAAACGCGTTTCTGTTAGCCGACTGCCACGTATGCGCATTGACATGGGCCGTCGG
The DNA here is from genome assembly GCA_043807425.1 of Actinomycetota bacterium. Classification (GTDB taxonomy): domain Bacteria; phylum Actinomycetota; class Geothermincolia; order Fen-727; family Anoxymicrobiaceae; genus JAHJCO01. Next base: position 65,582 of record JAZDFZ010000055.1, on the reverse strand, counting down.
AAGCTCGACGAGCCTCTGCTGGATCCGCTGGAGGTCTTTCTCGGAGCGCGCTCCGGCCGATAGCTCCAGCAGCACCGGATCGGCCACGATCGCCCTCTCCTCTGACACAAGACCCTGCAGCTCGTCACCTGCCGGCACATCACCGTCGTGCCTGAAGTAAGGCACCCAGACTGACGTATCGACCATCACCAGCTCATACTTCATGCCGGTCCGTCTCTCTCCAGGCCAGCAGATCCTCGAGGGTCATGTCGATAATGTCGGAACCCCGAAGCGACAGGATATCTTCGATCGCGGCTCTACGGACCAGCGCCCGGAGGCCCTCCTCGACCACGCCCTTGGTGGTCTTGATGCCAGTGATCTTCTTGGCTTCCTCGAGCAGTTCCGAGTCGATCATCAGCGTTGTCCTCGGCATGGCTGCGCTCCTTGATATGCCATTCTGCGAAATATCAGGCATATCAATTATAGTGAAAAGGCATACTCAGGGCCAGCGTCAGTCCACGCCGTAGCCGCTCGCCACGTGACCGCCCGTGATGCGCTGCTGGTAGTTGAAGTACATGGGCCGCTCGACGACGATGGGAGTGCCGGCCCATATCGAACCCGAGACGTCCGAGGCCCGCCCGGTGGCGCTCCTGACGTCGATGGTGATTCTGCTGTGCTTCTCGATCCAGTATTCGGCGTTCTGTGTGCTTCCGTCTGGGAAGACGTACTGCACCTGGACCTTCACGTCTTGATCGGTGCGTGGGTTCATCATCGTGTAGTAGGTGTCGAAATCGGTGATGGTGGTGCCCTCGGCGACGTAGTACTCGTAGCCGGGAGCGGGATTGCCCAGTGCGCTCTCGCCACCGGTCCAGTATTTGCCCTGGTCCGCGCCGTAGATGAAGTACATCGGCCGCTCCACGATCACGGGAACATCTGAGACCAGGCTCGTGGAGATGTCCTTGTAATCACCGACGTAGCCCTTCACGTCGACCGTGTCCCTGGTCCTGGGGGCCACCGTGCGCTTCTTGGTTATCATGGTGCCCTCGGTGCTGTAGAACGTGATAGTGCAGACCGCTGGGGTATCGTTCGGGTTCTGGATGGTCAACCACTCCTGGTACCCCGAGCGGGTCGTGCCCTCGGCGAAGTGCCACTCGTTCGAGGGCCCGGTAGCCCCGACAACGTTTGAGCCGTCAACGGCGTAGCCGCGGTAGTTGAAGTACATCGCCCTCTCAGCCATTATGTCCACGTCCGAGGTCACCTTCGCGCTGACGTCCTGGTTGATGCCTACGTCCGCGGCGACCTCTACGGTCTTCCTGCTCTGAGGCCCGACCTGGTAGGACCTGTTCACGTTCTCGCCGGTGGAAAGCATGTAGAGTATGTTGACCGTCGCGGTCTGAGAGCCCGGGTTCTGGAGCAGTATCCACTCGTCGAAGCTGTTGTTGTCGGCGTCGCCCTTGCGGGTCGTGCCCTCCGCGAAGTACCAGGTCTTCTGGAGGACGTTCACGCCCACAACGTCATGGCCCCCCTTGAAGTTGAAGCCGGGGACCCCCTGCTTGTAGACGAAGTACATGGGCCGCTCGGCGACTATGGACTTCTTGTTGTTCGCGTGGATCTGTGTTGAAACGCCCACCTTGCCCTGCGGGATCTCGTTCTTGACGGAGATGGAATCGCGCTGGTACGGAGCCATGGAGCGGTCCTTTGTGTAGACGCTACCATCCTCGCACATGAAGGTGACCTGGTAGTTCACAGGCTCGTCACCCGGGTTCATGATGGAGAGGTACTCATCCATCTCCGGTAGGGTGTTACCCTCCGCGAAGTACCAGTTCTCGGCGACCGAGTCCACGAGCACATTCTTGGAGAACGAGCCCTGGTTGCCGGCGCGGTCCTTTGCCTTGACCATTATGGCGTGCTGACCGGGAGTGACGCCCTCGAGGTCCCAGGTCCAGGACATGTTGAAATCACTGCCGGTCTGGTACTTCAGGGCCCCGTCTATGTAGATCGCCGACCAGGACAGGCCGTTGGCGTCTGTACCTGTCCCGGTTATGCGGAAGTAGTCGTCGGAGTAGTAGCCGGTCTGGATTGTGTCCTTTGCAGGGCGGGTGACGGAGCAAACCGGCCCGGTCTTGTCCACGGTGACGTTCTGGTACTTGGTGGTCTCGACGTTGCCGGCCTTGTCCGCGGAGCGGTAGTGAACTTTCCAGTGGCCCTCAGTGAGAGGGAAGGGCCCGACCTGCCGGGTCCAGTTGGAATCTATCTGCCCGTTGTCCAGGTTCTCTATTCTGTACTCGGAGTAGTCGGGGGTGTAGTCGGCGGGGATTATGGTGCAGCTCACATTCGAGCGGTAGATACCGTTTGTCCCAAGCGTGCCGGCGACGTCCAGGGAGCTCACAGGATCCTGCTTGTCGATGTAGATATAGGCTGGCGTTTCGTAGGTGAAGGTGTTGCCGGCGGAATCTTTGGGGGTAGCCCGGATAAGCATGCGTGTCTGGTCTAGACCCTCCGTATTGACGTCCTTCATGAAAGGCTGCCCGAAGGCTTCGTTGTTGCCTCCAATACAGGGAAGTGGGTTCCAGACGACCTCGTTGATGGTGTACAGGTAGGTTACCTTTTCGATCCCGTTATCGTACTGAGTCTGCCCCGCCGCCAGGTCGGTGCCCGTAACTTTGTAATCGTCTACCGCACCAGCGCACTCTATGGTGAAGTCGGCGTTGCGGTAGACGTTGCCCCCCGAGAAGTCGGGGGTCGTTAACGTCACAGTATCGGGAGGCTGTGAGTCGGTGCGCCTGACGTAGACCTTACCACCCGAGGTGACGGCGGCGCAGTAGTCAATATCCTCGTTGCTTCTGGCAGAAGCTATCGAGTTGGTGTTGGCATAGACCGATTCGGGGCCCAGGAAGTCGTCGCAGACCCCGTAACGGCTTAGTCTTGTGGCGGAATTTCGGTACAAGACGTCTGCGGGGTCGCTTCCACAGGCGGCGGTGTACGGGAAGGCGGCGCCGGTGTCAAAGAGGTTGCTGGAGGCGGCGTTGTCTGGTGTCCATCCCCCGGTTCCTATCCTGTAACGACCGGCGTAGTAGTGTCCCGCATCTTCATCTTCTCCAGAGTAGACAACGCCGGGCGTACCCCCCGGGCTCGTATCCCAGAAGGCAACGGGTGTCCGCGCGATGTGGTCAGGCTCATTGGAGTTGTCGGGTACGTTCCCCGAGTATGACTCTCCCCAGGCCGCACCCCTGTTGGTGGTCATGTTGCATCGCAGGTGAGCGTGATCGAAGCCGCCCCCCTGGGCCTCCTGCCAGGCAATGAGTATGTTATTGCTGCCCTCCCCCGCCACGGTCGGGTATGTGCCCGCGATACCGTCCCCGTTGGGTGAGATCTGGTCTGCCTGCGGTGAGACCGTTCCGTTCACGGTGATCACACCCCAGCGTATCTCGTATGTGCCGCTCACATCGTCGGACCAGACGTAGATGATCTCGTTGGTGCCCGGCATGCGGCAGGCGTCCAGGTAGCGGCGGTTGGAGGAGCCGTCGGTCTGGTAGATGTTGGAGAAACTCTCGCCGTTGTTCTGAGACTGGTAGATCCAGGTCTCGTAGCCGACGCCCAGGGGCTTACGGGTGCAGAGTACGTAGACATAACCGGCGCTCGCGCCCCGGCACACCACCGGCCCCTCGTTTGTGACCGAGTTGGGGGCGACGACGAGCGGCGCGTCCCAGGTTACACCGTAGTCCGTCGAGCGGCGGAAGTAGATGACGTTGTCGGAAGCCCTCCAGACGACGTAGACGTAGTTGTCAAAGGCATCCACGTCTACCTCGGTCGCGCCCGAGCCGCATACCTCCTGCTGGAGGGTCCAGCCGGTCGGGTAAGCGGCCGCGGGACCCGGAGCGATCATCAGGGGCGCGAGCCCTGCGACCAGGGCCAGGGTAAGCATGACGGCGGTCTTTCTCATCGTGTCTCTCCTTAAATGACCTGAATGCTGAAAGAAGCGGAGGATGACGCCCCCCTGCTGTCGGTGACGGTCACTGATATGGAATGGAAACCTGCGTTTCCGGTGAACGCCCTCGAGGTCCAGCTGAGCGTAACGGGGCCGCCGTCGGGATCGCTGCCCGTGGCGGTGTAGTAACCGGTCTCGCCCTCGTGGAGGACCGAGGGACCCGAGATGTTCGCGCTGGGCGCGCGGTTCTCTGCCGGCGCGGGTCTCTCGGTAGCCGGCAGTGTCGCGCCTGCGGGCTCGGCCCCGCCGCTGTCCAGGACGGTCGTCGCGGGCGCGGGTCCTGCCGCCGCCGCGGGCTGACTCGACGCCGGGGGCGAGGTCGTGTACGGAGCCGGGCTACCGCTCTCACCCGCGCCGGAGCCGGACTTGTCAACGGACTCGGCCTCCACGTTCTTGGACTTGCCGGTCTTCTCGGCCTCGTGCGCGGCCCTGCCGGAGAGAGGGCCAAGGGTGAAAGCCCACACAGTGAGAGCTCCGACGAGCGCGACCGCCACGGCCACCTTGAAAGGTGCCCTCGCTGAGCCGCCACTGAAGTCGGCCCCGGTCGACACCCTCGGTCTGACGCCTTCGGCCACCGGGACGCTCTCGGCGTCTACCGCTTCCCCGGCATTCGCATCGCCGGTCAACGCCTCCTCGTCCAGGAACCGGGAGACCCTCCCCGGTCGTGCAGAGGTACGCGCCGGCCCTATGGTGGCGCGCTCCAGCCTCTCGGACACACGGTCCCGCTTCTCGGCGACGGGCGCCGGTCCTATCCGGATGACGTTCTCGGGCTCCTCGTCCCTGCCCCTGAGGTGCGAGAAGACGTACGGGACGTCCTGGGCGAACCGCTCGCGGTTGATGAACGTGTCGACACGCCATGCTTCGCAGTCTTCTTCCCGGTTGTCCGTCAGAAGGACGATCCCATGCGGCGGTGCCAGCTGCGGGTCATGCCGGATGTGGTGGATGAACGGCCTTGCCTCGCGGATGTCCGCGTCGATGAAGTAGTAGTCGAAGTCGCGCTCCGCCATCAGGTAGAGCGCTTCGGTTATGTCTCCCGCCTGGAATACGTCGCCGTGCTTCGCCAGTGACCTCTTGACACTCCGTGTTGCCGACCCGTCCAGGTACAGTATCTCCGCCATTCTCCGCCCTTACCTTCCACTCCCCCAGCCACAAGCAGAGCAAATTAGCAAAAGGAGCATAACTTTTATCAAAACAAGGTACTCGCTGTCAATAGCCGTTACGACAGGGTATCCCGGGCGGTTTCGGTGCCCATCAATCGGTCTGCTTTCGCCGGACGGTACAATCATCTGAGTTATCCCATATTGGACATTTATATTGTACTGTCGGAGATGTTATGCCGGGATAACAATGTTGTCAAGCTTTTTCTTCCGAGTCACGTTCCGGTCAAGGTGCACACCTGCCGGTATGCCGCCCCGGGGAGTGCTTGCCCGGAGCCGGTGCGGTAGTATGTATCCCAAACATCGGGAGGTATTCTCATGGGATTCGACTGGTCGGACCGGGCGGCGCGGCGCAGGATGCTGGGCAAGATCCTCACGCTGGAGGGGGTCGCGGTCTCCGCTTACACCGCGGCGCACGTTCATAGCCTCACGCAGGGTCTCACCCCGCAGCGGTGCGGGTTCGAGTGGAAACCCGGGCGGGGACGCTCGGTGCTGCTCCGGGGAGCGAACGTGGTGGACGTGAAGCGCGGCCAGGTGCTACGCGAGAGGGGCGTGCTCTTCTGTGACGGGCAACTGGGCGAGATCGTCTCCACCCGCGACCTGGACAAAGCGGCCGCCGACCACGTCTTCGACTGCTCCGGGCTGTACCTGATGCCCGGGCTCATTAACTGCCACGTGCACGCGCTGATGCCCTGCGCGGCCGCCTTCGGGGCTGACGTGATGATGAGCATCAGGCGGCAGGCTGTGCGCAACATGGAGGAATGCGCGCTGCGGGGGGTCACGACCCTGCGGGACGCCACGTCCTTCTCCGGCCTGCTGGGCGAGGTCTCCGCCGCCATCGAGCGCTTCGAGATGCTCGGGCCCCGGGTGGTCTCCTGCGGACCGTCGCTCGTCGCGAAGGGCGGTTACCCCGACTTCTCCATGCAGGTCCCGGGGTGGCTCGCCGCCCGCTGGGGCGACCTGTCACTGTACGTGGACTCGCCGGAGTCGGGGCGCGAAGGCGTGCGCAAGGCGGTCGAGCAGGGGGCCCGCTTCATCAAGCTGTTCTTCGACGACCGCTCGCTGTTCTTCGGGAACAAGCCGCTCAACGTTATCGATGACGAATCGGTGAAGGCGATCGTGGACGAGGCCCACCGGCTGGGGCGAAGGGTCGGGGTGCACCAGACCCAGATGAACGGCTACCGCCGGGCGCTGCGGCTGGGGGTGGACGACCTGGAGCACCTCCCCGCAGACGGGACGCTCACCGACAGGGACGTGGCCGACTTCATGAGCGGCGACCACCACGTGACGCCCACGGCCGCGGTGAGCATGGCCCTGGGGATGGCCCCGCCCGGGCACCCGGCGCGCGGCAACGAGCTGGTCGAGGCCATGCAGTTGGGGCGGGAGTACCTCATGGAGCGCGTGGCCCCCGGGATGTGCGAGGAGGCCGTGCAGAGGGCGAACCGCAAGGTGACCGACCTGTACATGACTGGCAGGGCGAAACCCAGCGGTCCGGCGGCGCGCTTCCTGTTCGACAACGAGCTGATGATAGATGCGATAGTGGGATCGGCCGGCAACGTGACCAAGATATACGAGGCGGGCGGGCGCGTCTGCTGCGGGAACGACGGCGGGACGCCTATCTCGTTCCCCGGCTACCTGGTCGCCGAGATGCAGATACTGCGGCACATGGGCCTGAGCAACGCCGACATCCTGCGCTCCGCGACGATCACCGCCGCGGGGCTTCTAGATATGGAGAGCGAGCTCGGCAGCATCGAGCCCGGGAAGCTGGCCGACCTGGTGCTGCTGTCGGCGAACCCCATGGAGGATGTGAGGGCGCTGGACCGGGTGGAGGCGGTGTTCCGCGCCGGGGCGCTGCTGTCCCGGGGTGTGAGGTTTCCCGCAACACCGCTGGTTTGAGCGCCACGCTTGAGCCCGGACTTCAGTCCGCGATCGATTAGAGTCTTCTGGATTAGGAGGTCGCCGTGAACTGCCAGTGCGCGGAGTGCAAGGAGTACATGGGCCCCAACCCCAGGGTGATGATGTTCCGCTTCCTGGTCATCTTCGCCCAGGTGATAGTGGGCTTCGTCGGCCTGGTGAAAGAGCGCTCCTGGAAGGCGCTCGTGGCCTGGCTTGGCGGGTTCGCGCTGTTCTGGACCGTGCCTCGCTACCTCATATGCGCTCGCTGCGCCGGGTACGGCAACAAGTGCTACAGCCTTTACCTGGGCGAGATAACCTCGAAGTACATGCCGAAGGTCGAGGGCCACGACCGCCCGTCGAACCTGGGGATAGTCCTGGAGCTGCTCGCGCTCTCGACCATCAGCAACGCGCCCGCCGTGGGGATGCGGCACAGCCGCAGGCTGCTGGCGCTCTACATGCTGCTGGCGAGCATCACCTTCTGGGGGCAGTTCCTGCACGCGTGCCGGCACTGCGCGGAGTACGGCACGGACTGGAAGAAGGAGTGCCCCTCGGCGAAGGCCTACCGCCTCTTCTTCGGCGGCGGCCGCGAGGTCGCCCTCTAATACTGGTGCCAGGCACATTAGCCAGGAAGTATTAGCCGGGAGCGGTGTAAATGGTGACCCTGAGAGACTCCATCGAGATCTGCGTCCCTCAAGAGCGCATCGAGGCATGGCTCCTCGAGATCGACAGGCACTATGCCGACTGGCACCCCGACCACGTCAAGTGGGTGAACCTGGACGGGGAGCTCGCCGAGGGCAAGACCTTCTACTACGAGGAGCGCCTCAAGGGCAGGATGTACAAGTCACGGTGCCGTATCACCAGGCTGGAGCGCAACGGCAGGACCTACATCGAGTTCGTGGGCCTGTCCGTCCCTGACAAGATCTTGGGCGTAAGCGGGTCGTTCGAGGTCGTACCCGGGGAGACATGCTGCACGATGACCGCGGTGATCCGCCTTCGGTTCGGATGGCTCCTTGGCAAGCTTGGCATAAGCCGGGCCATCCTCGCCCACATGGAGGAAGAGGGTAAGAGCCTGAAGGCCATTCTGGAGACCGGGCTCACGACCTGAACAGGGCGATATAGGGATCGAAGGCGTATCGCCTGCCGTAGCCGCCACCGGTCGTCTCGCGTACGATCCGCTTTCGTGCGAACCCGTCCAGCAGTCTCCTCGCCGTCGGGTAGCTGCAATTCACCCCGTCGGCCAACTCCTGGACACTTACCACCGGGTGCTCGAACAGGAAATCGAGTGCCAGGGTTTCCCTGGCGGTGAATCCCACTTCTTCCCGTAGCTTCGAATCCAGGGCGTTTCTCAAATCCGCTACCGCCCTGGCTTTGTCGATAGCAAGGTCGCTGACCTCTTTGACACCGCTGAGAAAGAACTCGAGCCAGCCTTCCCAGTCCCCCTCGGTGCGTACGGCCATCAAGCGGTCGTAGTACTCGCGCTGGTTCTCTTTGAAGAAATGGCTCAGGTAGAGAAGAGGGACATCGAGCATCCCGCGGTTGCAGAGCATCAACGTGACCAGAATTCTCCCCAGCCTTCCGTTCCCATCCCGGAAAGGGTGGATGGTCTCGAACTGCGCGTGCGCGATCCCGCACTGCACGAGCGTTGGGAACGCTTCCCTGTCGATGACGAACATCTCGAGATTCTCGAGAGGGTGCGGCATCGCGGCCGGCGGAGGTGGATGGTACCTGCCTCCCACGACGACCTGATTCGTCCTGTACTCCCCGGGGCTCGAGCTCGCTCCAGCCCCTCCGAGGAGCACCGCGTGGGCCTCTTTCAGAAGGCCGAGACCAAGGGGCTTCTCCTTCATCCTTTCAACCCCGAACATCATCGCGTCGACGTTCCTGAACACCTCTCGCGCGTTGCGCCTGGACATGTCGCCTGCCTCAAAGGCCAGAAGGTCGTCCATCGTGCTCTCGGTACCCTCGATCGCGGAGCTAAGAAGGGCTTCCTTCCTTACGAACATGAGCAGAAACAGTTCGGGGTGCGGGACTGACCGTGCGATCTGCTTCAGACCGCCCACTCCGGCACTGGCCTCCGCGAGCAGCCCCGGGAGACTGCCCTCCAGACGAATCGGCGGCTCGGGTGGAAGATCCCGCGGATAGAAGGCGCTGAACCCGCCTTCCTGTCGGATGAAAGTCCCGGTTCGTTCACTGTCGGCCATCAGAGCCTCCGAGATGCCGATTGGAAGTCTTCTTAATTCTTGACAATCAATTTAAAGAATAACGGCGATTGCTTTACATTTCAACCCCAATTGCGGTTCAATCAGCCAATATTCTTGTTAGTCAAAATAAAAAATGAGCGCATATCTTTAATTCAACGAGAGGAGCATCTGGCCCCTGTGGAGACCCCACAGCGGCCTGTCCAGGTATATAGGCTGGCAGGAGTCCCGCATCAAGGACAGGCAGCGCTACGTGGTGACCGCGACCACCGCGGGCGGCATCCCCGCTCTTCTACGATTCGTCACGGGCGCCAGCCGGGAGATGTCAGGCGTGGCCCGGGACGTGTACAACGCACGCAAGGTGGGAAGCCTCTACGTGGGGATGCTCTTCCACCGCGGCCTCAAGGACAGGGAGAAGCGGAAGGCCTTCGACCTCGGCCGGACCCTGGCGGAAGCCATCCGCACCGGCGGCTAGTCGCTTAGTCCTCTTCCGGAATCTCTGCTTCTGACGCTTCCTGCTTGTGCAGCAGTCTTCTGAACCAATCACCGAGCCGCCGCCTGAGCTCGGGCGTCTCGATAATGAAGATGGCCGAGAAGGCCGTAACCGCGACCAGCGAAATCGGGATGCGATACACGACGTACGAAAAAGTCGGTGCCGCCACTCGACGGAAGTCCGAGTTGATCATTCCGATCAATCCCGTCAGCACAAGAGCGATTATCAAGGCGGCGAAGACCTTGATAACAGCAACATATCTGGCCCACTTGGGTCGATTGGCGACACGGATCGCGATGAGCACGAGGGTTGCGCCGATGATCGCGAATAGATAGTAGTCACTGAATACGATTGCCTCGAGAAGTAGCCAGCCGGTATCCGCCATGGCGCCATGCGACTCAGACGCGATGTCCAGCCACTGGATGATTCCTGCTATCGTTTGCAGCAGGTAGAGCGCAAGCATACTGAGACCGATGATCAGCAGCACGGTGGGTACGCGGTTTAATCCGTCTGGTCGACTTTCTTCCACTGAAGGGAGAACCTTCGCGGTGTCTTGGGTCTGATGGTTGGAGTACTCCTCGTGCCAGTCAGCCTGCATCATTGCTCGCTTCACTTCTTGGCCTCCCGCTCGTCCTCGCACTCAGGATGTATATGACGGCTGCTCCGATAATGAGGTAGGAAGAGTAGATGCATTGCCAGACGATAACTCTAGCCACATCCAGACCTGTGTTTATCGAGGCCCCCTCGTTATTGAATACCAATAGATAATATGCCCCGACCACATACGTCATCACGGCTGCCAGGTAGGTAATCGTAACCACCCACAGAAACCGTTTCGCCAAGAGCCTGTGGCGGCTGTCAAGCATGAAAACCAACAGACCGGTGATGAGGAGCAGTATGCCCGTCAGGGTTACAAAAGGCGTCAGCGTCGATATCAGGAGAGCCAAGTAGTAGGTGAATCCGTTCTTCGGAGATGCAAACCATTGCTCTAACGACACTCCCGCCGAGCACATCAGCGCCAGCGCGGTTGAGAGGAAGGCGACCCAGGCCAGGAGAGCTACCTCGTCTCCGGATGCACCTCTTGGTGGTATGTACCGGTGAGTCTGTAAACGACCCACTCTTGTCGACGATTCATCTGGTGGAGAGATGATTCTCTGCGGGGGTTCATCAACTAGGTCGGTGTCGCAGAGGTCACAGCGGATGAAGCCTTCGCGGTATTCGGCTCCGCACTCCGGGCAGTAGGCCACCGGCCCCTTCCCTCCCCGCCCTCTATCTCTTCAGCAGTTGGCCGGCAAGGGCGTCCGCGTGGTAGACGCCGCGCTCCACCACCATCCTGCCGTTCACCATCACGTAGTCGATGCCGTCGGGGTAGTGTTCCGGGTCGTCCCAGGTCGAGTTGTCGTGGATGCTCTCCAGGTCGAAGCAGACCAGGTCCGCGGCGGCGCCCTCCCTGACCGCGCCCCTGTCCTCCAGCCCGTAGCGGGATGCCGCAAGGCCCGTGGTCCGGTGGACCGCGTTCTCGAGGGTGTAGAACGCCAGCTCCTTCACGTAGTGCTCGATGACGCGCACGAAGCAGCCGTATGCGGACAGCGGCGGGGCTCCCTTCTCCGGGAACAGGCTGTCGGCGCCCACGGAGAGCTGCGGGTGCTTCTGGATGCGGGTGAACACCTTCTCCGTCCAGGGCCTGGGCGGCAGGCCCATGAGGAACATCACGGCGCCGTCCTCCTCGACCGTGAGGTCCGCCAGGAAGTCGAACGGGTCCTTGCCCGCCTCGCGCGCGAGCTCGACCACGCGCCGGCCCTCCATGCGGTTGTTCTTCTCGCTTCCGACCGAAAGGATGCGGAACATCTTCCAGCCCAGCGAGCGCAGGTAGTTGTCGGACCAGGCGCCTTCCACCCAGTTGGGCCAGGTCGGCTTGATGGTGCGCACGTCGTTCCTGATTCGCTCGCGGGTCGCCGGGTCGCGGAGCCGCTCCAGCAGAGCGTCGGTGCCGCCCATGTTCGCCCACGGCGGGTAGAGCTGGGTCACCGTCGTGTTGCCGAGCACGTAGGGGATGAAGTCCATCCCGACGTCGATGCCCTCCTCCAGGGCCCGGTCGACGTGGCCGACGGCCTTCTCCAGGGCGGCGTTGGGGATGCCGGGCAGCGGGACGGCGCGGTTCACGGCCTCCAGTGCCCCGACCGCGTAGTAGATGAGGTCGGAGGTCCAGCCCAGCTCCGGGGCCGCCATGAAGTGCGATATCTGCAGGGCCGAGTCGCTCCTGCGGGCGACCTCCACCGCCTCGGCGACCGCGCGGTCGAAGTTCTGGGACAGGCCGCGGGTGTGGGTGGCGTACCTGCCGCCGTGCTCGTGCGAGACCTTCGCCAGCTCGACCAGCTCGTCGGTGTGCGCGTACATGCCGGGGAAGTAGGTGAGCCCGGTGGAGAACCCGCGGCAGCCGGCTTCCATCGCGTCACGGACCAGCCCCTTCATGGCCTCCAGCTCCTCGGGGGTGCTGAAGCGCGCCTCCTGTCCCATCACCCGCATGCGGATGGGGCCGTGGGCCGCCTGGGGAACCATGTTCATGGGAAGGCCGCGCTTGACAAGCCACTCGTGGAAGTCGGCCTGGGTCTCCCACTGCGGCTGGAGGTCCCTGGCGACCCCCATGCTTCGGAGGGTGGAGCACATCAGGGCCGAATGCTCGACGGGCCATGGTGCGACCGACCAGCCGCAGTTGTTGGCCACGCAGGTGGTGATGCCCTGGCGGAGGTAAGGCTCGAAGACGTCCACGTAGTCGTCCCTGATAACGTAGAGGTCGTTGTGGGTGTGGATGTCGATGAAGCCGGGGCACACGACTTTGCCGGCCGCGTCGATCGTCTCGCGGGCTTCCGCGTCGCCGATGCGTCCCACGCCCGCTATCCGGCCGTTCTCGATGCCGACATCGGCCTCGCGGGAGGCGCCGCCGGTGCCGTCGACGACCCTCGCTCCGCGGAACAGGTAATCGAGCATCTTGAACCCCCATAGCCGGTTATCGCGACCGGCTTCAATATATCACGGCCGAAGGCGTGCCACCTCGAGGTACACAAATGACTTGACTCCCGCCTGACCCCCACCGTAGTCGCAGCGGCGACTTGAATCTCGCCTGGCACCGATCTATTCAGTCCGCCATCTCGCTTCCGGGACTGAAGTCCCGGCCCAAGCGAGGGTGTTCCGCTTGCCTTATAATTGACGTCACTCGAGCCGGATTCTTGTGGGAGTGGTGTCGATGGACGTGAACCAGATGCTCCTGTACGAGTCGATGCGCGTTACGATCGGCCCGCTGCTGAACCTGCGATTGCGCCTGAAGATCGAGGGGCAGCATAATGTCCCCGACGACGGCGCGGCGCTCATCGTCTGCAACCACCGCTCCTCGTTCGACCCCCTGCTGCTGGCGTACTCGGTGCGCAACCGCTACATCAACTTCGGGGCCGCGTCCTGGTCGTGGAAGGTCCCGGGATACGCGCAGTTCCACAAGTGGCTCGGCGCGTTCCCGGTCACGCTCTCCGGCGGGAACAGCGAGAAGGAGCTGAACCCGGCGCTGGAGCTGCTGAAGAGCGGCGAGGTTGTAGGCTTCTTCCCCGAGGGGGGAACGACCATACTGGACCCTGGCAAGGTCGAGCGCATCAAGAGGTTCAAGACCGGGTTCGCCCGGCTCGCGCTGCGGGCGCGGGTCCCCGTCATCCCGTGTGCGGTCATCGGGCTGGTGGAGCGCAGGCTCCCCTCCGTCCCGGCCCCCGTGGTGGAGAAGTTCATGGGCGAGAAGGCGGACAAGGAGTACTCGTCGGTCGTCTACAAGCGTGCCAAGGTGCGCATCGGGGTGCCCCTCGACCTGGGGGACCTGTACGACAAGCCGGTCAACAAGTCGCTCCTCGAGCTCATCTCCACCAAGACCCGCCAGATAGTCATGAAGCTGTACGACGGGGAGGACCTCGAGCGCTTCCTGACCGGCGAGATCCCCTTCGACTTCGCCTACGAGCGCGTGGGCGGGCCACCCAAGAAGCTGCTGTGAGGCCGGGTTCCCATGGCCAACATACTGCTTGTCGATGACGAGGAATCGATAATCGACTTCGTCTCCTACTCGCTCGAGCATAACGGCCACAGTGTGGAAGTCGCGCGCACCGGCGCCGAGGCACTCGACAAAGCCGCCGGGCAGTGGGCTGACCTGGTGATCCTCGACATCATGCTCCCGGATACCGACGGGTTCGAGGTGTGCAAGCAGCTCAGGGCCCGGGGTGAGACACCCATCCTCATGCTTTCGGCACGCGACGGCGAGACCGACAAGGTGCTGGGGCTCGAACTCGGTGCCGACGACTACCTGACCAAGCCCTTCAGCGTCCGGGAGCTGCTGGCCAGGGTCAAGGCGATCCTGCGTCGCGGTCCGCAGAGCCCGGTGCCCGAGGTGCTCCGGGAGGGTGACCTGGTGCTGGACTCCGGCAGGAGGAAGTGCCTGGTCTCGGGCAACCCTGTGGAGCTCACCGCCAAGGAGTTCGACCTCCTCGGCTGCCTCATGGTGAACCGCGGCCTCGCCCTTTCCAGGTTCCAGTTGCTGGAGGCGGTGTGGGGGCATGACACTCCCAGCGGGCCACGGACCGTTGACAGCCACGTGAAGACCCTGCGTGCCAGGCTGCGCGACGCTGGCGCCGGCGACCCCATAGAGACGGTGAGGGGAACCGGCTACCGATTCCGGGAGGCCTGAGACACGTGGCCAGGTTGAGGCTCTGGGGGTTCTCCTGGAGGCTCCTGATCGGTTTCGCCCTGGTCATCCTCATAACGATAGCCGCCTTCAGCGTGTTGCTGCTGGGGCGCCTTGAGTACTACCTCCTCCACGATATGGAGAACTCGCTAGCGAACCAGGCACGGATGGCCCGGGGCAGCATCGAGTTCGCCCTCCGGTCCGCGGACGTCGAAGGCGTGACCTCGCTTAGCGAGACCGAGCTCGCGGCGCTCCGCAGGCTCGCCAGGATCCTCGCCGTGCAGACGGCGTGCCGGATAGTGGTCACCGACGCGGACGGGGTGGATATCATCGACTCGGCAGGTGATTCGCTGCTCGGTATTCGTTTCAAGTCCGACGAGTTCGTCGAGGCGATGGAGAGCGGCTACGGGGCGTACACCCGGGTCGACCCGCTCTCGCACCAGTACACGATGTACGTCGCGTACCCCATCAGGAACAGCTCGGGGGTCCAGGGCGTGATCAGGGTCTCGAAGCCGACCAGCTCCGTGCGCAGTCTGCTTCATACGATTGAGGGAAGGATCGCGTTCTCCGGGCTCATCGCGGGCGTAGCGGCGATACTCGTCAGCGTCGTCTTCGCCTTCGTCCTGGCAAGGCCGATCCGCAAGATACGTATCGCGACCACCCGCTTCGGGCGGGGGGATCTGAGCGCGCGCTCGAACCTGAAAGGCCAGGGCGACCTCGCCGAGCTGTCGCATTCGTTCGACAGGATGGCCGACCGGATCGAGCGTTCGATGACAGAGCTCTCGAAGCTGGACGAGCTCAAGAGCGACTTCGTCGCGAACGTGTCCCACGATCTGAAGACGCCCCTGACAGCGATAAGGGGCCTCTCTGAGACGCTGCTCGACGGCGCGCTGGACGACGGCGCCGTGAACCGCGAGTTCGTCATGGACATCGCTAGCGAGGCGGAGCGGCTGCTCGTCATGGTGAACAACCTGCTGAACCTGGCGCGCCTCGAGGCCGGGGCCCTGGAGGTCAACACCGAGCCGGTGGACGCCGGCGCGCTGGTCGAGGAGATAGCCCTGCGCCTAGCGCCCCTGGCCCACAAACGGGCGATCGCGGTCTCCGTCCGGGTGGACGAGGCCGCGCCCCGGGCGCTGGTCGACCGCTCGATGCTGGACCAGGCGATCACCAACGTCCTCGACAACGCGATCAAGTACTCGCCGGCGGCCGGGGAGGTGCGGGTCACGGTCAGCAGCGACATGACCTCAACTGACGGGGGGATGCTCGTCGACGTCTCCGACCAGGGTCCCGGAATCCCCGCCGAGGAGATGGAACACATCTTCGAGAGGTTCTATCGCGGCGGGACGGAGGGACCTCGCACCGGAAGCGGGATAGGCCTGGCCATCGCGCGGCGGAACATGGAAGCGATGGGCGGGGACGTGAGGATAGCCTCCAGCTCTGAAAAGGGCACAACGGTCCGCATTACGTTCCCCACGGCCTGATCCTCCGGATTTCACCCACATTTCACATCCGCTGCACCGACCCATCACCTTGCCGCCCTAACATCGAGCGAGGACTACAGGGAGGTGGGCCATGTCGATGCGGACGCGAATAGACGGCAAGTCGGTGGTCGTGACGGTACTGGTGCTCGTCGCACTCGCCGCGGGGTGGCTGGTGATGGCACGTCAGATCCACGAGAGGACCGGCCGGGCCGTGACGGAAGGCCGTGCGGCGGCGGCCGAGATCTGGGGTGCGAGCGTCTCTCAGGAGAGCCCCCTCGTATCTATGGCGGGTAACCCGCAAGGGACCCTGCCGCTGTCGAGCGCTTCCGGCAAGGTGGACCTCACCATGGATTACCGCAAGCGCGGGCTCGTCTACCTGACGGGTTTCCGTGCCACCTTCGACGTGAATTACGCCTTCAGGAACAGCACGGCCGCCACCGTTCCGGTCGATTTCCACCTGCCGCTGCCCGCAGGGGGCGAGCTCTTCACCGCCCTGGATCTGAAAGGTACGATCCCAGGCGCGGAAACGAGCTATTTCGACGCGTCGGGCATCCACTGGAGCGGCGTGCTCGGGCCAGGCCAGGTGAAAACACTTGAAGCGATCTATGAGACCCGCGGCCTGGACAACTACGTCTATCACCTCCCGCGGTCCCAGGCACTGGAAGTCTTCGATCTGACGGTCACGGTCGACCGTGGGGGAAATATCGACTATCCACTCTCGACGACCGCCCCGACCAGCAAAACCACCCTTGGAAAAAAGACGACGATGACCTGGGATTTCAACAACGTCATCAGCGGCTTCGATGTCGGTGTGACGCTGCCCGAGCACCCGGACTACGCGAAGGACCTCGTCAGGCTGAACCTGCTCGGACCGGCTCTGCTGATCGGGATGCTCGCGCTGCTCTGGCTGATGCTCTACCTCAAGGGGTGGGAACCGGATCTGGGCAGCGTCTGCCTCACCGCCCTCGCCTTCTTCCTGGTATTCCCCCTGGCCTCGTACCTGGTGTCTTTCATGGGGATCGTACCGGCGTACGCAATCGCGGCAAGCGTCGGCGGGGCGGTCATCCTGTTCTTCATGACCCGGACGCTCGGGGCCGGCTCGCTGCCCGTCAGCATACTGGCGCTGGCACTCTTTCTAGGCGTGTTCCCCTTCGCGATAATGGCCGACAGGTACACTGGCCTGGTCATCACCGCCGGTCTCTTCGTCCTCGTGGTCGCGTCCATGGAGCTCTACCGCTCCTGGAAGCCGTACACGACACCCGAGGACGCGCTCGAGGGGGCTGCCCGATGAAGGCGAGATCGGCAGCCGCCGGATTGCTGGTGCTGGCTTCACTCGTGTTGGTGGCCATGGTCGGTGGGTGTTCCAGCACGCGGAGAGTTCAGGGCGGAGCAGCAGAACCGGCGGCGTCGAGCGCGAATCGCTCGGTCCCTTTGAGGCCGAAGGGTGTCTACGACGGGAAGTCGTTCGACACCCGCCCGGTGGACGTCATTTGCAAGGAAAAGGGTATCGAGTTCCGGGAGCCGAGGATTGTCATCGATAAGTCCGACTATATCCTCACCCTCTACGCGGGGAGTATCCCGGTCAAGACCTATAAGGTGCTGTTCGGGGGGAACCCGGTGGACGGCAAGAAGATGGAAGGCGACCGGAGTACGCCGGAGGGCAACTACGTGGTGCGTGACAAGTACCCCCACAAGCAGTGGAAGTACTTCATCTGGATCAGTTATCCGGACGAGCAGGACGAGCGGGAGTACAGGGAACTCAAGCAGGCCGGGCAGTTGCCGTCATCCGCGGAGATAGGCGGCGAGGTCGGCATCCACGGACCTCTTCGCGACGAATGGCAGACGGACGGTCGAAACTGGACCGACGGCTGCGTCTCCATGTACCGGGCGGACCTGGAGGAGCTTTACGAGCACGTAGAGGTCGGTACTCCCATTGTGATTACGAAATAACCGGCCCGTACCTCAGGAGAGGTCAATTGGGCGGGGGCTCCTCCTCCTTCTCCCCCTTCTTCACCATGACGTGGGGCTTCATGTCGCCCTTGCTGTACCAGGCCTCGATCTTCTTGATCTCGCCGAGGTCGAAGTCCGAGAAGGAGTAGTAGGCCTGTCCGGTGCCACCCGAACCGACAGGCACCATCTGGGTCAGCTCGGGCATCAGGGCCTCGGCGCGCTGGGCGAGCACCTGGTCTTCCTCAAGCTTCGCCAGGTCGCGCCATCCCGCCACAAGGTTGTCGGCCGGGTTCGAGTGCAGCCTGGTGCCGTCGTTCAGGATCACGTCGAATGAAACGAACCCCATGCTGGTGGTCTCCCCGGACTGGTTGGCCAGTTGGCACATCGCCAGCAGGTACGGCTCGACCTTCTCCTTTGTGGAGGACTTCACCGCCGAGTAGAGGGAGTCGATCTTGCCCGCCTCGAGGTCGTCGGGGGACGGCAGCGTCAGGGCGATGTCCACCCCTGAGACGTTCACCTTGTAAGTGCCCGGTCCCGAGCCGCTGGTCGCCGGGCTGGTAGCCTGGGGATTGGGATTGCTGGAGCCTGGTCCGCCCCCGGAGCCGCACCCTGCAGACACCATGACGACCAGCGCTGCGGCGAACGCCGCCAGACTGACCGTTACCCTACTTCTTGTCCTGTTCTTATTTCTCATTGTTATCCGTTTAGACGCATGCAAGTGTACCTCAGACCAGGAACTTCACTGAAGGCCGGCTTCGCCGTGGTAACGCAGTTTTGAATAACGATGGTTAACTTCAGTTAACACTAAAATAATCTATCATCACCAGCAACGGTATCTGGTCCATTTCCGGGCGATAGACTGTGATTACTGAGTCTAATATATGTTATTGAATTGTTTTGGTAACTATAGTGATTCAAATCTGCGGGATCCCGTCTATAGAGCGTAGTATGAGGTGGTCCTACTGTAGAAATGGTGGTTTTGCGTGAGAAATAATGGTTGAGGTTAATTCTCACCGTAAAAGACGGGAGAACCGCCCCGCGCTGATGCCCCCCACGAGAACCGGAGCACGTCACGACGGTCCCCCCGCCTTCTTGCTGAGCCCCGACTAGTCGAGGCCGACTATCGCTATGCTGCAGACGTTCTGGTTGGGAACGCCGCCCAGGTTGTGCGTGAGCCCGAACTTCGGGTCCTTGACCGCCCGGTCCTCGGGCCAGTGTCCCAGCAGCTGGTTGTACATCTCGAACAGCATTCTCAGGCCCGACGCCGCGATCGGATGCCCGAAGCACTTCAGGCCTCCATCGGGCTGGCAGGGGATCTGGCCGTCCAGGTCATAGAAACCGGCGAGTATGTCGTCGGCCGCGGTCCCCGGCGCGCTGATGCCCAGGTCCTCCATGGTCGCGAACTCGGTGATGGAGAAGCAGTCGTGCACCTCCATCATGCTGATCTCCTCGCGCGGGTTCTTTATCCCGGCCTCGGCGTATGCCCGCCTGGCGGCCTCGCGCGTGGTTATCATGCCCGCGCCGTCCCACTTGGTGTAGAGCGCCTCCTCGCCGGAGGAGACCGCCACCTGCAGCGCCTTGACCTTGACCTGCGGGTCGTTGGGCTTGATCTTGGAGGCGATCTCCGGGGTGGTCACGATGGCGCACGCCGACCCGTCGGAGACCCCGCAGCAGTCGAACAGCCCCAGCGGGTAGGCGATCATCGGCGCGCCCATGATCTGCTCGATGGGGATGAGCTTGCGCAGGTGGGCCCGCGGGTTCTTGGAGCCGTTCTGATGGCTCTTCCAGGAGATGTGGGCCATGGCTTCCTTGATGCGGTCCATGGGCACGTTGTACTTGGCCGAGTACGCCGTGGCGATCTGGGCGAACATACCCGGGGCCGTGGCATTGGGCCCTATCATCGCCTGCACCTGCCCGAAGGCCGGTGAGTCGGGCAGCCCGCCGTATCCCGTGTCCTTGAGCTTCTCGACGCCGAAGGCGAGCGCGATGTCGTAAGCGCCGGACGCGACGCCGTAGCATGCGCCGCGAAACGCCTCGGTGCCCGACGCGCAGAAGTTCTCGGTGCGGGTCACCGGGATAAGGGGGAGCTTCAGGGTCAGGCCCAGGAAGTTTCCTCCCTTGCCGATGTTTATCTCGTCGATATGGCTGCCCAGCCACGACGCCTGGATGTCCTTCTTCTCTATCTGCGCGTCGGCGAGGCACTCGGTGAACGCCTCGACGGCCAGGTCCTCAGGACCGGCCTCCCACCGCTCGCCGAACTTGGTGCAGCCCATGCCCAGGACTACCACTTTGTCCCTGATTCCCTCAGCCATTACTCGACCCCCTCTGCAACTGGAACCGCTTTCCAGAAGTAGTTGGTTATGTCTCTTACTGCATCGTGCATCTTGATGCGGAAGCTGAACTCGACCTCCCTGCCGACCGCGAGCTCGTCGATTGTGCAGTCGGTGAAGTCGAAGACGTAGCGGCCTCCGCCGTTGATGTTTACCGACCCGTACATGGCCGGCGGGTTGGTGCTGGCCGCCAGCATGTCGGAGGTAAAGCTGGCCACCTTGCCGCCCTTGTCGGAAACGATCACGGGCTCCATCTGGTCGATGGCCCCGCAGTCCGGGTTCACGCATACCCTCTGGGGCGGGTACTGCTGCGTTCCGCAAGCCAGGCAGCGGGAGCCGATGAGCCCCAGCATCGCCTTGTGCCAGCGCCAGTGCAGGGACCAGCGGGTCCACTTCTGCTCCTCGCCGCGCAGGCCCATTTCCGGGTCGCACATGCGGCGCCAGACCATGTACTTGGTGTAGGAGTCCAGCTCGGCCCTGCGGGCCAGGCAGCCCGAGATGCCTCTGCGCTTCGGCAGGTCCTTGATGGCGTCGGTCACCTCGAAGGCGAGCGCGTCGCAACCACTTCCGTAGCTCAGAACCAGCAGCTTGTCGCCGGGGGCGGCGTCCTCGAGAGCCTTCGCCAGCATCATCAGCGACTGGGCCGTGCCGGCGTCACCGATGATGGCCTGCATGTTGTCCTGGACCACCTCGCCCTCGAAGCCTATCTTCTTGTTGATCGCCTTGCGCGCCCCGCCGTAATAGCAGGGGTAGATGACCTTCGTGAAATCGGTCGGCGCCATCCCCAGCTTCTCGCACAGGCCGGTGATGGCCTCGGGAAGGAACTGGCCGAAGCCGATGTCGCGTATCCAGCGCTCCTCCCACTGGCGGTCGTACTTCGACTCGGCCCCTCTCATGTGGTCGACGAAGTCGTGGCCGGTGGAGTAGGCGCCCTTGAACTCGGCGATGACGTCGGTGTCGCCCACCAGCATCGCGGCCGCGCCGTCACCGAACATGAGCTCCTGGACGCTGCCCATCTTGCCCAGGCGGCAGTCGCCGGCGCCTACCACGACGTTGTTCGCACTCCCGGCGGCTACTGCGTCCAGTGCCGCGATGAGGGCCGTGGTGCCGGCCTTCAGCCCGTTGGCGAAGTCGGCGGTGCGCACCGCCTCGGAGGTCGCCAGGGAGCCGGAGATGAGGTTCGCGCAGAGCCTCTCCTTGTAGGAGGCGGTGGTGGAGGCGAAGTAGACGCCCCCGATTGATTCGCGGTCGAACCCGGCGATACAGTCGGTCGCGGCGGCCGAGGCCATGGTGACCGCGTCCTCGTCGAAGTTCGCCACCGCCTTCTCGCCCTGGGCGTTCATGATGTTGGCAGGATTGAGCCAGCCCATGGACCCGAACACGACCATGCGGTTCATTCGGTAGCGGGGGACGTACCCACCGTAAGATCGGATCCCAACCATTTAATCACTCCCTTTCGATAAACCTGCTCGCCGTCGGTCTCCCGGCGGCGTGAAGAGCCTTTCGCGGGCCGGCGGGCGCGCGGCCCCGTATAGTCTCGTCCGCGCGCTAGTCGAAGTCAATAACGTTGATATAGGGGTACTTCTGCTTGAGCAAGGCCTTGAGGCGCGCGCGGGGATCGCGGTCGACGATCTTCTTGACCTCGGTGACCGGGAACCCCTCCTCGTTGGTCGAGGATTTCCAGCCCGTGACGTAGCCGGCCACCGAGATGTAGCCGACCCCTCCCGAGCCACAGCACGAGGTGTCCACGTGGGCGCCCTTCAGGGCGTAGAGGACCTTCCTGCCGTCGAAGTCCAGGATGCCCTCCTCGAGCACCTTGTAGTAGCCCCCAACGCTCCTTATCTCCTCGTTGAGCGGGAAATGGACGTATCTTCCTGCCATGTCACCCCTCCTGGTGCGGTAAGGGTAATTATATACGCGGGCCGTCGTTCTCGTTGGAGAAATAATCAACAGGGGTTAACAAAAGGGGTTAAACGTACCTGTCACCAGGTGTTGCTACTCGTCCATCTCCAGGAGTGATACTGGTGCGTGGGGCTCCGTCTCCGCTCCCTCCAGCTCGACCAGGGAGACCGGCTCGGCCAGGGGGACGTCGGCGACGGCGGGGCTCCTGCGCCTCGAGCGGCGGCGGGGGACTACCTCGATGTACGGCGGCTGGATCTCGGGCAGCTTGTCCCAGAGGGGGGGTATCATCTCGGTGTTGCAGTAGGGACAGGTCCTGGCCCTGGCCGGGACCTGACGGCCGCAATCGGGGCAGGGAATATCGTCGACGACCCTGATGGTGCGCTCGCGTGGCGGGGCTTGGACCATCGTGTCTCCCGGTACCGGCGTCAGCATCGCGAGTAGCGCCAGGGGACCCACCAGCAGTCCCGCGAAGAAGTAGAAGTAGCGGTCACGGTGCCGCTCCTTCGCCATCTCCTCGGACAGCACTGATGAGGACAGCATGACAACGGCTACCGCGGACCACATGGTGTTCATAGCAATCATCTCAAGACTCCTCCTCGCTCCACTATTGAAATCGGCGCGAAGCGAGTGGCTGAGGAGATGAAACCGACGCGGCGGATGGGTGATTCTCGCGTCACTCGGATTGGGGACCGGTGGGAGGGGGCGGATCCGGGGCTACTGCATCAGCGTCACGCGCAGCCTGCCCGGCGCGTCCTCCTGCCAGGAAACGCCGACCTGGGTCCCGGTCCAGGCCTCGTACAGACCGGCGACCCTCCCGGCGACCACGCCCGCGTGGAACGGGTTCTCGATCACCACCTGCATCCCGCCCTGCACCGGGCCGGCCGCCACGGGGTTTCCGATGCCGCGCCAGGGGAAGTCGGAAAGGATGGTCATCATGCTCTCCGGGCCTCGTGTTCCCGCCAGGTACCGCACCGCCGAGTTCTCTCGCGCGTACTCCTGCTCCAGGTCCTCCATGGTGGCGGGCAGGTCCGCGCCGAACTCGCGCGTGAACTCGCGGAATACCGCGTCGAAGCTGGGCACCGGGAGTGCTACCTCCCTGAGGCCGGTCACCCTGTTGACCAGGATGCCCTTCTCCAGGTCGAGGTAGATGTTTCGGGTCACATCGAGTGGCACGCCGCACTTGCAAGCGTCGAACTCGACCTTGCCCGGCAGGTAGCCTTTCTCTTCCAGCCCGAGCCGCTCGATGGCCGGGGTGGCCTGGGCGCCCTCCTCCGTCTCAATGTATAAGTAGTACTCCTCGGTTTTTATGCGCTCCCACCGCGCCTCGACGGGTACGCGCTCCAGTTGGCCGAACACGCCGGCCGCGTCGCCCGCTATCAGGGCCATCACGTGCGGGTTGACGATGCGGACCCGCGAGGACCGGCCGCTCTGGTAGTCGAACACCTCGGCGTGGCCCATGCCCAGCCCGGACATGTAGTTGAGCACGTAGCCGGCCGTGGCCTTGACGCCCCACTCCGGTCGGAAGTGGCCGCGGGGCATCCTGGAGATGATCGCGGGGAGCAGGGTCTCGATGAAGCGCCTGCCGACCTCCTTCTCAGCCCTGTAGATGATGCGGTCGATGGGGACCCCGATCCAGCTCGATACGCCGGCGTAGAGGTGCCGCATGTCGTCGACCTCCAGGTACACCAGCCGGGTCCTGCCTTTGTCCTTGCCCAGGATGGTCCCATCCGACGTCCACTGCAGAAAGCGGCCGTACGGGACGGGGAAGCCGCACCCGCGACAGTATCTCACTCGTTTTCCTTTCGCCGGGGGACAAGTGAATGATAAATCAACAGCGCATGCCGTTTCCAGCGATTGACTGATCTGGGGGTCAGGCGGGAGTCTATTCACGGGGCTCGGGGGTCGGTAAGATTCAGACCAGGCGCCCGGCCCATGCCGGCGCCGGCAGGTCTTAAGAAGCGGTGCCCGGGCCGGATCCGGACCCGGGCGGAACGGGGGGATGTCCGATGGCGATGCCCGAGCAGAAACTCTCGAAGGTCCGGCTGGGGACCTCGTTCGGTGTGATGCTGGCCTCGACCGTGCTCCTGATCTGGGGAGAGGCGGCCAACAGCCTGTGGATATTCATCGACGGCGTGGTCGTCTTCCTGCTGGGGTTGCTGGTCTACTACCGCGCGGGTCACTCACGGCTCGCCCTCGAGCACCGCTACCGCCGCCTGCCCCGCTGGGTCAAGTTCACCCTGCTGGTGGCAAGCTGTTTGCCCTGGCTCGTGCTCTACTTCTTCATCTCCCCCCTCTGGGACGCGATCGCGACCGCGGCGGTCATGGTCGCCGGGTGCGCCGCCTACGCCTACTGGAGGAAGGATAAGGCCAATCCACCTGAAACCTCCCCGGCCGAAGCTGAGGGCTGATGGATTTTCGCATTGGTGCCAGACGCCGATGCGAAAACCACACCCCCGCCCAATGGTATATAACTATCGCTGAGGCCTCGCCTCCAGGGTGCCATCCCGCCCGGGGCAGGCTCGCCTTGCCGAAGCACGACGAAGGGGGAACGCAGTGGGGCTTGCAGACGAGACCGCGTACATGGATGCCACCGGGCAGTCGGAGCTCGTGAGGGGCCGCGAGGTCAAGCCGATCGAGCTCGTCGAGGCCGCGATCGAGCGCGCCGGGAAGGTCAACGGCGAGCTGAACTGCGTCGTGACCCCCATGTACGACCTCGCGCGCGAGGCGGCCGCCGGGGCACTGCCCGAGGGCCCGTTCGAGGGGGTGCCGTTCCTGCTGAAGGACCTGATGGCGGCGTACGCCGGAGTCCCCATGACGTTCGCCTCCCGGTTCCTGGCCGATTTCGTCCCCGACCATGACAGCGAGCTGGTCGCCAGGCACAAGCGGGCCGGCCTTCTAACCATAGGAAAGACAAACGCCTCCGAGTTCGGCCTGTTGCCCTCCAGCGAGCCTGTCCTCTTCGGCCCCTGCCACAACCCCTGGGACGTGAGGCTCAGCACCGGGGGTTCCAGCGGGGGTTCGGCGGCGGCGGTGGCCTCGGGGATAGTGCCGATGGCGCACGCGAACGACGCGGGGGGCTCCATCCGTATCCCGGCGTCGTGCTGCGGGCTGTTCGGGATGCGGCCGACCAGGGCCCGCATCTCCATGGGACCCGATATCGGTGACGTGATGAGCGGGCTGGTCGTCGAGCACGCCGTTACCCGCTCGGTGTGGGACAGCGCGACGCTGCTGGACGCCACCTGCGGGCCAGCGATAGGTGACCCGTACTTCGCGCCACCCCCCGACCGGCCGTTCGCCGAGGAGGTCGGAGCCGATCCGGGGCGCCTGCGCATCGGCTTCACCGTGACATCTCCGACGGAAGGAGACGTGCATCCCGACTGCGTCAAGGCGGTCCGGCAGGCGGCCGCGCTCTGCGAGGAGTTCGGGCATGACGTCGAGGAGATGGCGATCGAGCTCGACACTACCATGGTCACCCAGGCGTTCACCGCCGTGTACTGCGCCGGGGCGGCCTGGAGCATCGAGGCGACCGCGATGATGTCGGGCAAGGTCGTCGAGCCGCACCTGTTCGAGCCCCTCACCTGGGCCATGCACGAGATCGGCAAGGCCCTGCCGGCACCGGACTACCTGCTCGCTGTGAGCGCCCTTCAGATGATGGGGCGGGTGATCACCCGCCTGTTCTCCGTGTACGACATGGTGCTCAGCCCGACCATAACCGAGCCGCCGTACGAGCTCGGTCGCTTCGACGCACCGGAGGACAACCCGCTGCTCGGCCTGCTGCGGGCGGCCAACCTGGTGCCGTTCACAGCCATAGCGAACTTCACGGGGCTGCCGGCGATGTCCATGCCCCTGTACTGGAACGAGGCCGGGCTACCCCTGGGGATACAATTCACCGGACGCTACGCGGACGAGGCCGGGCTGTTCAGGCTGGCGGCGCAGCTCGAGGAGGCGCGCCCCTGGGCGGACCGCCGTCCGGCGGTGTCGGCGGGTTAGGGGAGCACCCGCGGACTGAAGTCCGCGCCCAAGCAACCGGGATTGGGCCGGGACTTCAGTCCCGGATCGTCAATCTCTACGCGGACTGAAGTCCGCGCCCAAGCGTGATCAGGGCGAGTCGGTCCAGCCACCCACCGTGTCGGTCCCGGTCCCGCGGTCGTTGCAGTACATGGAGCGCTCGGCCATCACCTTCAGTCCATTCGTGCAGGTCACTACTGTGGCGCACCTGGAGGTAGTGCCGTAGGCGCCCACATCGTAGGTCTTTCGGGAGTTCGCGGGGACGGTGTCCGCGGCCACGGTCTCCTCGCCGTCCGGCCCGAGCCACCTCAGCTCTATCTCCGCGTCCGTAGGGTTCGGGTTCTGCACCAGGACCCAGGTCTCCCACCCCAGGGTCCTCTGACCGTCGGGGAGGAAGAACGTGGTATGCGCCGCGGTAAGGCCCACCGAGTTGTGCGCGGCCCTCCCATACGCGCTCTCCCAGTACATCGCCCGCTCGGCGACAACGGGCACGTCGGCATCGACCCGGGTGGAAAAGTCCGTGGCGGCGAGCACCTCGTTCACCAGCAGGGTCTTCCTCGACAGTCCCGGCATGGTGAACGGCTCCTGCACTACCGGGCCGTCGGGCGTCATGTAGGTGACCGTCACAACCGCGTCGCCCGCGTTGGGGTTCTGGACCAGCACGTAGCTGGTGAAGCCCCAGGCGGTGGTGCCCTCCGCCAGGAAGAAGGTGTTCGAGGGGGCGATGACCCCGACCGACTCGGTGCCCTCGCGGCGGCTGTCGAAGTACATGGAGCGCTCGGCGATCACCGGCAGGTTGGCGCGGACCTGGATGGAGGCGTCCTTGGCCCCGATGTCGGTCGCCATCGAGAACGATGCCCGGGAGAACGCCGCGACCTTCTTGGTGAAGTTCTGCGGGCCCTCACCCTCGATCATATACGTGAGGTTGACCGTGGCCTCCGCGGCGTTCGGGTTCTGCACCAGCACCCAGGTCTCGAAGCCCCAGTTGGAGGAGCCCTCGGACAGGTACCAGGTCCTGGTCGGGCCGGCGACCCCTATCGAGGAGTGCGCTCCCGGGCAGGTGGCGCCCTCGCCGGTCCACGTCATGGTCCGGTCCACGGCGATGGTCTTGCCCTCCAGGCACTCGACCACCGTCGAGAAGTCGGCGTTGGTGAGGTCCCATGCGGGGTCTACCGTGGTCTGGCTGGTGGGAGGCAGGGTCACGTCACGTACGACGGACCCGGCGCCGGCCCCGCTCGCCGGGGTCATGTATGTCACCCGGGCGGTAACCTGCTCGGCGTTGGGGTTCTCGATCGTGACGTAGGTGCTGAAACCCCAGGCGTTGGAACCCTCGGAAAGGTACCACGTCGCCCCGGCCCCCGTATCCAGATAGATACTTGCGCTGTAGGTGACACTGGTGTTGCCCACCCCGTCCCGGAAGTGCGCGTAGACGGTCTTCTCTCCGGTGCCGGCAAGGAGCGTCCAGTCGAGGTCGGACTTGAAGCTCTGCCAGGACACCCCCGCGAAGTCGGAGTGGTTCGAAACCTGCATCAGGCACTGTGACGGTGGGAAGTGGTTGTCGGACACCGACAGGTCGAGCTTCACGTCCCGGGTCCCGGACGTCTGAGCCCCGCCCTGGAAGGCGACGCTGCCGGTGGGGGCTTCCCGGTCGAGGTAGATGCTGTCGGTGCGGTTCGTGCTGGTGTTGCCCAGCGGATCGCGGAAGCGCACGTAGACGGTCCTGTTCCCGGTGCCGTCCAGCAGGGACCAGGCGCTCGTGGAAGAGAACGGTTGCCACGTGGCGTCGTGCAGGTCGGAGTAGTTCGATATCGCCATCTCCAGCATGGACTCGTCGTAGAAGGCGTCGTTCACCGTGAGGTCCAGCGTCACCTCCGGGGTTCCCGTGACCGACGCCCCGCCGTTTATCAGGACGGTACCGTTCGGAGGCTCGGTCTTGTAGTAGATGCTCGCGTTGTCGCTGCCTTCGTTGGTCTCCGGATCCATTGCACGGAAGTAGACCGTCCTGTTCCCGTCCGCGCCGGCGAGCAGCTGCCACGGTATTTCCCAGCTCGCCGAGGGCACGTCCTGCCAGGTGGCGTCGTGGAAGTCCGCGTAGTTGGAGACCTGGTAGTCCAGATCGGTCGAGGGATACAGGTTGTCCGTGGCCGTCAGGGTGAGCGTGACGTCCAGGTATGCCGTAGCCACATCTCCATTGTTTATAACGATACTCACATCGGGGGGTATCTCGTCCGCGACGCGGTAATTGGCGCAGAACTCGCTCGTGTTCAGGCTCGTGTCGGTCGCGGTCGCCGTGATCCAGTCGCCGGCCGTCAGGGCTTCATCCTCGAGCGCCCAGTTGCCGGTCCCGTCGGCCAGGGCGCGGGCGATGAAGTCCTGTCCCTCGCCGTAGCCGGCGTCGTTGATGTCGGTGTAGAACAGGTACACCTGCGAATCGGGGACCGCGGTCCCGGCGGCGACCACCGTGCTCTCCGTCTCGGCCGCGTAGGTGATGGTCGGGTACGGCATGAACGAGTTCGGGGTCGCCGGGGTGCCGTAGACGTAGGTCGCCGGGTCGTTGGGCTCGTTCGCGAGCGGGTTGTGGTCTATGCCGAGCATCGGGGTCGGCGGGTCGCCCCCGACCTCGTTGGACTCGAACTGGTTCCTCATTATCCTGTTGGAGGGTGAGTCCCCCGTGATCTGGATGCCGTCGCCCTGGTTGTAGCCTATGTAGTTGGTGCGGAGGCCGAGGATGTCTTCCCAATCTCCGCCGATGGTGCTTTCGCTGCTGTCGACGATGCTTATCCCCGAGCCGTCGTTCCCGAAGTCCAGGGAGAGCGTGATATCGGTCCCGATCGCGTTCGCGAGGACCATGGTGTCGATAGAGTCGAAAACGCCGATGCCGCCGGAGCCGTTGTCGCCGATGTAGTTCGAGACCGCGGGGGTCTCGTAGCCTATCTCGTTTCCGTCCGCCACGCCGTCCACGCCGTCCACCAGCACGCCCCAGTCCGCGTTGCCCATCGACATGAGCAGCGCGTTGACCCCTATGTTGTTGCTCTCCAGGGTGTTGTTGCCGGTCGTCGAGCCCGTTATCCGCACGCCGTTGGCGCCGTTGGCGATGATGACGTTGCGCCCCAACAGGCCGAGATGGTTCTCGTCGGCCCCGTCGCCGATGGCCACACCGTCGCAGGCGTTCCCCTCGGCGGTGAACCCGTTCGAGCTGCCGATATTGCACCCGTATACGTCGTTGATGGAAGCGCCGAAGATGCCGAGGCCTCCGCCGAAGCCGCTGACGAAGTCGCCGCAGTCATAGATGCTGGTACTGCTGACGTCCGTCGATATGCAGGCGGCTCCCTCGAGCTCGATACCGTAGTAGTCCGCGGCGGTCCCCTCGGGGCCTGGTGCGCTCCTGGCGCACTCGTGGACCTGGCAGCCGCTGATGCTGGTGCCGGTCGTCACTCCGCCCCCGTCCGTCACCATGATGCCGGTCCCGTCTATCCTGTAGCACATCACGTTGTCCACGGTATTGTCGGAGGCATTGCTCAGGAGCACACCGTTGACGTCGAAATCCTGGAAGACGAGGTTCTGCACAGTGCAGTCACTGGTGTTGACGGTCAGGCCCGTTGCACCCACCGCAGCCCCGGCGTAGATGGTGGCCCGCGTGCCTCCGCCCCGGTCCCCGTCAATCGTGATGTTCGGGTCTCCGTTGTTGTTGCGGGTCAACGCCGGCAGCTGGGCGTTGAGTAGCGTCAGGTTCACCTCGAAGTTGATTATCACGTCCGGGCCCGCGGGGGAGTTGTTGGCCTGGTCTATGGCCCAGCGCAGCTGCCCCGGGGTATAGGGGAACACCGTGTTGTCGCCCGGGTCGGTCACGTTCAGGTAGAGCTGGGCGGCCGCCGGACGGCTGAGCACCGCGAGGCTCAGCGCCACCGCCGACAGCGCCAGCAGCGCCACCAGCAGTACCGACACGAGTATCCGCTTATTGATATGCATGATCGCCTCCTCTTGTATATGGCCGCGCATATTCTTTCACAGCGAACTAAAACTGAGAAGGGCTAAACGCAGGGTCGGTCGGGCCCCGCGAGAGCGTATCGGGGTCAGTCCCGCGGGGCGGCCCTGCGGGCCCTGAAGTCCTTGAGGAAGCGGCGGCCCCTGGGATCGCGGCCGGCTATGACGTCGGCGGCAAGGACCGCCTGCACCACACCCTCCTCCAGCGGGTTCAGGATGGCGGCGGTCAGGCCCGCCTCCACCGCCATCGCCAGGAACGCCGAGTTCAGGATGTTGCGGGTCGGCATGCCGAAGCTGATGTTGGAGGCCCCCAGGACGGTGCCCGCGCCGAGCTCTTTCCCTGCGCGCCGGATGCACTCACACGCGAGCACGGCCGAGCCGGGGTCGGTCGCCACGGGGAGGGTCAGGAAGTCTATGAGTATGCGCTCGGGCGGGATGCCGTGGCCCGCGGCCGCCTCCACTATGCGGCGGGCCACCTCTATCCGGTCGTCCGCGGTCTCGGGGATGCCCGACATATCCTTGGCCATGGCAATGAGCATCGCGCCGCTCTCGGCAACCGGGGGGAGCAGGACCTCCAGGGCTTCGGCATCGCCAGTCACCGAGTTGACGAAGGTGCCTTCGGGGAGCGCGGGAAGCACGGCCGCGAGCGCCGCCGGGTCGGAGGAGTCGATGCAGACGGGCAGGCCGGTGGCCTCTGCAACCTCGAGGGCTGCCCGCTCCAGCAGCGGTACCTCGTCCACACCCGGCACGCCTACGTTCACGTCTATCACGTCCGCGCCGGCCTCCGCCTGGGCCCTCGCGTCCGCAAGGGCCGTTTCCAGGTCGCCCTTCGCCAGTTGTTCGGCGAGGCGCGGGCGTCCCGTCGGGTTGATCCGTTCCCCTATGATGAGCGTGTGTTCGGCCATCAGAGGTGTCCCTACGCGTACTTCTCGGCGAGCCTGACCGCCTCGGCCGGGTCTCTGCCCCACCCGTCGGCCCCCGTGTAGTTGACGACGGTCTCGTTGACCGGTCCGCCGCCGATGACTATCTTGACCGAGTCGCGCAGGCCTGCCGCCTCGAACGCCTCGACGGTCTCCTTCATGGCGTCGAATGCCACGGTGAGCAGTCCTGACAGGCCCACCAGCTTCGCGCCGCTCTCGCGCGCCCTATCCACGAAGGCGCCGGCCGGCTGGTCCACGCCCACGTCCAGCACGTCGAACCCGTTGCAGCGTAGCATTGTTACCACGATGTTCTTGCCGATGTCGTGGATGTCGCCCTTGACCGTGCCGATGACCACGGTCCCCCGGGACGTGGTGCAGTCGGCCGTGAGTCGCGGCTCGATGAGCGCGACCGCTTCCTTGAAGATCTCCGCGGTCATGATGAGGTCGGGGAGGTAGTACTCCTTGGCCTCGAAGCGCTCGCCTACGACGCCCATGCCGGCGCGCAGTTGCTCGAGCAGCTCGCTCGGCTCGGTGCCCGCTTCGAGCGCCTCCCTAACGGCGTCCAGCACCTCCTGCTCCTGGATCTCCGCGATGAGTGTTGCGATGTCTGCCATGTCTACCTGCCCTCCTGCCGCCCCGCTGGTCGGACACGTGACCCGGCCCACCCCGGTGGGATGAGCCGGTTGGAAAGATGATATAACACCGGGCCGGCGAGCGCGCCACCCGGGTCCGACCCCAATGGAAAGTCCCCGCCGGAGCGGGGACTGTTGGATCGCTCTGTCGAGGCCCGGACCTACCAGGTGTTTCCGCAGTTGTTGCAGGCCCAGGTGGGCTTGTCGACGCCGACCGCGTAGCCGCCGATGCGGATCTCCTGCTTGCCCGCCCTCTCCGCCATCTCCGGGGTCGTGGTCCCGTACATTATGGGAACCACCTTGTCGTCCTTACCGCAGTTCGGGCACGCCAGGTTCGCCATTCTCTCCTCCTTGTCCAGGGGATCCCGTGCGGTCCCCTCCATTGTCCTCGGTACGACCGGCAAACATGATATCAACAAACGTGAAATCAAAAAAACGCAGGGTGGCATCCAGTGCTATGATTGCGCAAAACGAGCCGGGAGGTGGACATGGCACGGAAGGTCGGTTTGCCGGTCATCGTGGCGCTGCTGGCCGGGGTGTTGCTCGCCGGGTGCGGGAGCCAGGACGTCGCGGACAGGGCCAGGCAGCAGATCGCCACGGCCGAGAACGAGCTCGAGAACGCCGGGTCACTGGGCGTGAGCGTGCCGGAGGACGAGCGGCAGCTCATCGCCGAGGCGCAAGGCAGGCTCGGGTCCGACCCCGTGGAGGCGCTGGTGATGGCGACCGAGGCCAAGGCCGACATCCAGAACGACGTGGAAGACCAGTTCGCCCTGGCCGAGCAGACCTACGATGTCTCCAGGGGCAACGCCGAGGGTGTCATAGCGGCCGCGCCGGCCGGCACCGACGTAGCAAGTGCGAACCAGTCCCTTCAGACCGCCGCCGTGCGGAAGTCGGCGGCCAAGACCATCCCGGACTGGTACAACCCGAGTGACGGGCCCATCTACTGGGCGAACAAGGCGGCCCAGCAGGCGGCCGCCGCCGTTACCGCCAGGGTGTCCTCCCAGCAGACGGCCGCGGCGCTGTTCAAGGCCGTCGAGCAGGCTTCAAGCCAGATAAACAGCCTGATGAGGTCCTATTTGTCCAGTCACGGCCAGAACCCGGCGGACTACAAGCTGGGAATCCAGAAGTTCAGCACCTCGGACATCAACTGGGCCACGGGGGCGGCCACGCCGCTCACCCCGGCACCGGGGAGCCAGCCGACATCGTTCCTGTTCCACTACGAGAACGGCGCATGGGTGCTCAAGGCCGCGCCGACCTGGACGGCGGGTCAGTTCGGGGCGCCGGCCGACATGGTGCCTTGAGCGGCCGGAGTGAGCAACACATCCGGGACTGAAGTCCCGGCCTAATCTACGTAAGGGTTCAAGCTCTTTAAGGGAGGGCGAGGATGGACAAGCAGGTCGAACTCATGACAAAGCCGTTCTACATGCGGCTGCGGGGGGCCGGGGCCGCCGTGGCCGTGATCCTGGCCGTGGTGGCGGCGGTGAAGGACAGGAAGATAGCGGGGCTCGACGCTACGATGTGGATGCTGCTGTCCCTGTTCTCGGCGAGCGGGGTGGTGATGGGCCTGCTCAGCCGCATCCTGGACAGGCTCGAGCAGATGCAGTCCGTCTGATGTCACCCGTTTGTGACAGGGCCTCGAACTGGTGTTAAATCACTGCGGAGGGCTCCTGACGATGGGCCGGGAGGGCTGATGGAGATAGGCAGGTTCAACAGAGACTTCGAGGGGCTCTTCAACCCCCGTTCCATAGCCCTGGTCGGCGCCTCCAACGTCTCGGGCAAGTGGGGGTTCATCATGCCGATGAACATCCTGGGGGGCGGGTTCCGCGGAAGGCTCTACCTGGTGAACCCCAACGAGCAGACGGTGCTGGGGATGCCGTGCTACGACTCGCTGTCGGCCATCGGGAAGCCCGTTGACCTCGCGATACTCACCATCCCCGCCAGGAAGGTCATCACGGTCGTGGAGGAGGCGGCCGCGTGCGGCATCCGCAACGTCCTGGTGGTCGCCTCCAACTTCAGCGAGGCGGGGCCGGAAGGCGCGAAGCTCGAGCGCGAGCTCGCGTCCACCGCCAACCGGCTGGAGGTGACCATAATCGGCCCCAACACGATGGGCCTCTACTCCGCCGAGTCGTCGCTTTGCGCCCTGGGCGCTCCCGTCCTGCCCCGGAAGGGGCGCATCGGGTTCGTCTCACAGAGCGGCAACCTCGGGGTCCAGCTCCTGAGCTGGGGCAAGAAGCGCGGGGTCGGCTTCAGCCGTTTCGTGGGCAGCGGGAACGAGGCCAACACCGAGACCACGGACTACCTGGAGTTCCTCGGGCGGGACGATAAGACAAACGCGATCGCCCTCTATATAGAGGGGCTGGAGGACGGCCGGAGGTTCCTGGAGGTCGCCTCCCGGATAACCCCGCACAAGCCGGTCCTGGTCCTCAAAGGCGGCAAGGGCGAGCAGGGAAGCCGCGCCGCCCTCTCACACTCGGGGGCCATGGCGGGGACGCTGGAGCTGTTCGAGGGGATGTTCGACCAGTCCGGCATCGTCACCGCCGAGACCTCCGAGGAGTTCCTCGACCTGGTCTCCGCGTTCTCCTCGCTTCCGCTCCCGGCCGGGGACGGCGTCGCCGTCGTGACCATGGGCGGGGGCTGGGGCGTGGTCGCGGCCGACGCCTGCGACCGTGAGGGTATCGGCCTGGCGAAGCTTCCCGGGGCGGTCGTCGGCAAGTTGGACGAGTTCCTGCCCAGCTACTGGAGCAGGGCCAACCCGGTCGACCTGGTGGGCAACCTCAGGCGCGTGAACCACTTCAAGGTCATCGAGGCGCTGATGGAGTGCGACGATGTGGACATACTCGTGATAATGGGCCCGACCCTGGGCCGGGAGTTCGTCCTGAACAACATGCTATTCACCTTCCTGCGCCCCCTTTACCGGCTTGCCCGGAGCCGCCCGCTGCGGATACCGGGGTTCCTCATGTCGATGATAGAGGGCTTCAACCAGTCGGTCGCCAAGAAGGACGTGCGCAACCCCGAGGGCTCGGTGGGCATTGACCCGACCGAGCTGCGGCTCTGGACGAACCGGGCCCTGATAGACCACCTGCAGGGACTCATGAAGAGGTTCGAGAAACCGATAATACTGGTCTCGATCAGCGAGACGGCCATGGCTGACTTCAAGAGGCTGGAGAGCCACGGCATATTCACCACCTCGACCCCGGAGGAAGCCGTGCACATCGCGGCCAAGCTCGCCCGCTACGCGCGATTCGTCGCTGGAAGCGGGGCGGCGGTAGGCCGCGGTGAGGCCCGCCGGGCGAGGCAGAGGAAGGGAGCCCCATGAGCGACGGCGATGATTTCGAGAAGGGCGTGTCACTGCAGAAGGAGGGCAGTCACCAGGAGGCGGTCGAGGCGTTCAGCAGCGTCATCGAGCAGGACCCGGGCAATACGGACGCCTGGTACCGCAAGGCGATATGCCTCTACGAGATGGCGGCCTACGGGGAGTCGATGGAGTGCGTCAGCAAGGTCCTGGAGCTCAAGCCGGGCGACCTGGACGCCATGAAGCTGAAGTTCGCGCTAGCCGGCAAGGCCTGAACCGGGTGTTATGTGCATGGCACATAACACTTACTCGGACGGGCAGGGGTTAACAAAAGGGGTTAACTGTACCTGACACCGACTCCCAGTCGGAGAGGTCGCACATGCCGTTCATCTCGATGCGCCCGTCGGCTCCCAGGCGCACTTCCACCCTGTTGGGGATCGAGTCGAGCCGGGCCTCCAGGTGCGCGTAGCGTGGGGTGAGGAAGTGGTAGCGCTGGTTGGACGAGCCGGTCCAGGGGCGTGAGAGGTCGGCCAGCTCCCGCACGTAAGGTCCGTCTATGAGCAGGTCCGTCTCAGCGAGCAGGTCATGCCGGCCCGGGCGCTCCGTGGACCTGATCTCCTCAATCGTGTAACCGGTAAAGGTGACCACACCGAGCCCGGCGCGACGGAGGAGCCCGGCCAGCCGGGCGCACTCCCCGGCCTGTGCGAACGGCTCTCCCCCCATGAGGGTCAGCCCTTCGACCTCCGGCCCGCGGGCGATCTCGGCGACCAGGTCGGCCACCTCGTAGTCGGTCCCGCCCTCCTCCGGCCAGGTCCACGGCACCCCGCAGCCCGGGCACCGGATCGGGCAGCCCTGGACCCATACGCAGGCGCGCGCGCCAGGTCCCTCCACGCGCGTCAACGGAAGGAAGCGGTGGACCCGTAGAGCCATCAGTAGTCCACCCGCCTGCCCGGACCCGGAGGGGACTCCGGTCCCTCGTCCGTCACGCACACCACGTGCGGCTGGAGCCTGGCCACCTGGTGCGGCTTCAAGCCGAGCGCCTCGAAGAACTCCTCCACCGATGAGAACCCGCCGCGCTTCTCCCGGAGGGCCACCGCCTTCTTCGCAAGCGACGGGTCCATACCCGGAAGAGAGGACAGGGACCACAGGTCGGCGCTGTTGACGTCGGTCGCGGACCGATCGACCTCGCGCCCGGCCTCGTCGCCCGTGACGTCCCCGGCCGGCGTCGCTTCCACCGACCGCCCGCTGGGGGCGGCGGATCCGGGTCCCGCGGACGGCACCCCGCCGCTGTCGAGGAAGTCGATGGCCCTCAGGTACTCGGGCCTTATGGCGAAGGCATGGACTATGCAGCCAAGGCCGATCGCGGTGGAGACCCCGAACATGATATCGCCGGGCAGGTAGCTCGCGTTCTCGGGGCTTATCAGCGCCCCCACTATCAGGAGCACCGGGGCCAGGGCGTAGAAGAGGGCCCAGTACAGCCACTTCCTGCGCTTTGCCCGCGTCCCGATGAACAGGAACGCCATGAACCCCAGGTACAGGGTCAGCGGGAAAAGGACCCACAGCGAGTTGATGAGCTCCCAGCGCCGGCCCCGATCCGTGACCGGCATCAGTCGTCCTCGAGCCGGAGCTCCGACTTCTCGGACTCCGAGGTCTCCGACCGGTAGTACTCGTCGGTATAGGTGGAATCGACCGTCTCGGCGTCGAGGAGTTGCTCCAGTATCTCGATGTACTCGGCGCACCGGGGCCCGTTCATGCCCTTCACCCTTGCCTGGACCTTGCCGTCGGGGGATATCCGGATCTCCAGCTTTCCGCTCATCGAGCCCCCTCAGGCACCTCGAAGGTGAGCAGGATGGTCCTGTCGGGTTCTATCTCCTCCGACTCAAGGATGTACCCCCTCCTGCCAGCCCGCTCCTTGAGCTTCAGGTAGACCTGCCTCTGCAGGACGCCCGCGTAGAGCTGCTCGAGGTGCTTGACCGCCTCGAGCGCGGCATCCGATTCGACCTGGCCCGCGAGCTCCACGCAGTAGATACCGTCCTCGTCCCTGCTGAACGTGGCCACGCAGCCGGCCAGCCGCGTGGTGATGACGTCCCCGTCGACCTCGACCTCGAGCCCGGCCCCCTCGAGCGCCTGCGCCAGCAGTCCCGCATCCTTCATGACCGTCTGGTAGTAGTGAAGGCTGTCCCGGCGCTTCTCCATGGCCCTCTTGGCCAGGACCCCTACCGCTATCGCGACGGGGATGAGCACGAGCTCCACGCTCATCGGCCACCTCCCGGGCCCCCCGAGCCGGTCAGGCGCCCCATGAGCCACCTCCTCATCCCGCCCAGCAGCCCCTCCTCGGTCTCCGACTCCGCAGGCGTGTTGACCTCACCAGAAGGCTCAGCGGCATCGGCGGGGGGTTCCTGCTCCGTGACCCTCAGGGCCGGCTCTCCCCCGTCGGAGGTTGCCGGGACCGCGCGCACCCCGGCCCAGTCGCGGATACCCTGGATCTTCTCCGCCTGGGTGACCGAGAGCGGGACCGTGCTGCGCACCGCCTTCTCGAAGTCCTCGTACCTGATACTCCGGTTCTCCGAGAACGCCTCGAAGAGCCCCGAGATCACCGCCTGCTCTATCTCGGCGCCCGAGAAGCCCTCCGCCTCCCCGGAAAGCCTGGCCAGCACGTCGTCCGTCAACCTGAAATCGCCCACCACGCCCGGGTCCTTCAGCCTCTTCTCCAGGTGGATACGGAATATGTCGGCGCGCTCCTCGCTGGCGGGGAGGTCCACGAAAAACACCTCGTCGAACCGTCCCTTGCGCAGCAGCTCAGGGCGCAGAGCCTCTATCTCGTTGGAGGTCGCGACCACGAACACCGGATTGGTCTTCTCCTGCAGCCAGGTCAGGAACGTACCGAAGACGCGGCTGGTGGTGCCCGAATCACCTATCGAGCCGACCCCGCTGAACCCCTTCTCGATCTCGTCGATCCACAGGACGCACGGGGCCGCCGCGTCGGCGACCTTGGTCGCCTTGCGGATGTTCTCCTCGCTGCTGCCCACGAAGGAGCCGAATATCTTCCCCACGTCGAGCCGCAGCAGCGGAAGGTGCCACATCCCGCTTATGGCCTTGGCCACCAGGCTCTTGCCGCATCCCGGGATGCCCATGATGAGGATGCCCTTGGGCTCCGGCAGGCAGTAGCGTTTGGCGGCCTCGAGCCACGACTTGTCCCTCTTGGCGAGCCAGACCTTCAGGTTGTCCAGGCCGCCCACGTCCGCCAGCCCGATGCCGCTGTCGATGAACTCGAGGATGCCTGACTTGCGGATGATCTGCCTCTTCTCCTCCATGATCACGTCCAGGTCCCGCTCGTCGAACCGGCCGTCCAGGACCATCGCGCGGGCGAAGGCGTTCTCGGCCTCCTCGCAGGTGAGCCCCAGGGCGGCCTTGGCCAGGTTCTTCCTGTCCTCGGGGTCGAGGGTTACGGCGATGCGGCCGCCGGCCCTGTTGGCCACGATCATGGCGTCGATGAGGCTCTCGATATCGTGCTGGGAGGGCAGGTCCATGTCGAGGATGGTCACGTCCTTCTCAAGCTCCTGCGGCAGGACGGCCAGCGGCGAGATGAGCACGACGTTCTTGGGCGCGGCGCTGTGCTTCAGCTCGCCAATGAGGTCTCGCATCTTCCTGATGACCTGGTTGTCGCGCGAGCGGTGGTCGGTCCCCAGGTAGATGTGGAAGTCGAGGAAGACGAAAACGGCAGGCTCCTCGCAGCGCGCCACGTAGTCGAGAGCGCGCACCGGTGCGCGCAGGTCCTCGGTGAGCTTGCCGTCGTGAGCCTTCATCCCCTCGGTGAGGCGCCAGGTGAAGACCCTGCGCGGGGTGCGGATCCTGGCGGCATCGGATGCTATCGCGTAGATGGCCGACAGCGCCCGCTGCTCCTCCCAGGTGGAGACGTATATGTAGGGAAACCGCGCCTTGAGCAGGTTTGCCAGGGTCCCTTCAAAATCGGCCATCTCGCCCTCCGCTAGAGTTGCTGAAATTATAACTTAAGGGTCCTGCTCCATCGCGAGCCCGGCGCCCGGCACCTCGACACCGAGACGGGAGGAAGCCCTCCTCCTCACTCTCCATACCATCCACCGGGTCTCTCGTCCGGACCGGGGCCCGCCTTCGGGTCCGGGAACGGAAGATCGCCGTCCCTGATGTAGGGGGTCTGCCACAGCAGTGGTGAGCCGGCAAGCGAGCGGCGGTTCTTTGCGGCCCTTGCGTGCAGCAACGCGGCCAGCGCTATCATCCCGGGACCCACGGCGAGGAGGACCACCGAGACCACAATCGTACGGCTCGTGGAATGAGCCTGCTCTGTCACGGGTCGGTCCAGCTTGTCCTCCTCGGCGGTGAGCATGTAGATTGCCAGCACCAGCATGACCACGCCCGCGGCCAGGCACACGACTGCGGCTACCTCACGGGTGATGCGGTACCTCCTGCCGGCGGCCCGGGACTCCTCCTTGACCAGTCTGTAAGAGGGCTTGCCCTGTCTACTCATCGATTTCTCTCACGACCCGGGGGCCGGATCTCAGCCAGGCCCTCGCGAACAGCCAGGCGGTGAACGCCTGCAGGCCCAGTGTCGGCGCGAGCCTGCCGGCGCGTATCACGCCCTTTCTCGTCGCATAGATCTGTACCAGCACCAGCCCGACCACTACCTGGAGGGTCAGAGGCGCGACGAAACGCCGCTCCAGCGGCTTCCGCGCCGCCCATGCCAGCAGCCCGGTCCACCCGGCCATCAGCGGCGCCCCGTACGCCATGGCATACGAGTACCTCTCGTCGGTGTCCCCGATCCCCCACATGATTCGCTCGACGCGGCGCGAGAGCATCGGGACCAGCGCGAGCGCGTCCAGCACCGCCCCGTACAGAAACACCGACCTCAAACGCCGTTTCGCATCGTTCACGGCCCCGCCCCCGGCATGTGAGAAAAGATGGTTGAGGTGAATTCTCATGCGACCAATGATACACCGAGCGAGCAGGACCCGGAGCCCTCGAAGGAGAGGGCGGCGCCGGGCAGAATACGAAGAGCGATAGCCATCGAGGAGGAGGAGCGGAGGACCTTGGAGCACGACCACACCGGACACGGTGCAAAAGTGCCTAACCCTTTTGCACATGGCGTGCATGAGAACCATGGGGATGGCCATGGAAGTGTAGCAAAAGGGCCTGACCCTTCGGCTACACCTGAGGGTCATCACGGCCACGAGAAGCTCCAGGGCGGCCACGAGGCTCCCCCTGCCGGCCACGGGGGGCACGAGGGTCACGGGGACATGGTCGCCGAGTTCCGCCGGCGTTTCTGGGTGTGCCTCGTCTTAACGGTGCCGGTGCTCCTGCTCTCTCCCGGGTTCCGCGGGCTTTTCGGCCTCGAGGACGCGCTTGCCTTCACAGGGGATGAGTACGTGGTGTTCGCCCTGTGCACCTTCATCTACCTGTACGGCGGCTGGCCGTTCTTCAAGGGGTTCGCGGCCGAGATACGGCAGCGCGCCCCGGGCATGATGACCCTGGTCAGCGTCGCCATCACCGTCGCGTACGTCTACAGCGGCGCGGTGACTTTCGGGCTCGGGGGCATGCCGCTCTTCTGGGAGCTCGCGACCCTCACCGACATCATGCTCCTCGGCCACTGGCTCGAGATGCGCTCCGTCCTGGGCGCCTCCCGGGCGCTCGAGGGCCTGGCACGCCTGCTGCCCGGCGACGCGCACCTGCTGGGAGCCGACGGGTCAATCACGGACGTCCCGCTCGAACAGGTGAAGCCCGGCGACCTGGTCCTGGTGCGCCCTGGCGAGAAGGTTCCCGTGGACGGCAGGATCCAAAAGGGAGAGACCAGCCTGGACGAGTCGCTGCTGACGGGGGAATCCAGGCCCGTGAACCGTGGGCCGGGCCAGGAGGTGATCGGGGGCGCGGTCAACGGGGAGGGCGCGATCGAGGTCGTCATCGAGAAGACCGGGGACGACACATACCTGTCGCAGGTGATCGAGCTGGTGCGCGCGGCCCAGCAGAGCCGCTCCCACACCCAGGACCTGGCCGACAGGGCCGCGTTCTGGCTCACGGTCGTCGCGCTCGTCTCGGGATCGATCACGCTCGCGGTCTGGCTGCTGATCGGCAAGACCTTCGCCTTCTCGGTAGAACGCTCGGTCTCCGTCATGGTCATCGCCTGTCCGCACGCCCTGGGGCTCGCGATACCCCTCGTTGTTGCGGTCTCGACCGCCCTCGCCGCGGGGGGCGGTCTGCTGATACGCGACCGCTCCGCCTTCGAGAGGTCACGCCTGCTCCAGGTCGTGGTATTCGACAAGACCGGCACTCTCACCGAGGGTCGCTTCGGGGTCACGGACGTGGTCGTGCTGTCAACCGTGGCGACCGAGGACGCCGTGCTCGCCTCAGCCGCGGGCGTAGAATCGCGCTCCGAACACCCTATCGCCAGGGCGGTGACGGGCGAGGCCGGGAGGCGCGGCCTGCGGGTCGAGGCCCCGGAGTCCTTCACGGCGCTGCCGGGCAAGGGCGCGAAGGCCGTGGTCGAAGGGCGGGAGGTCACCGTGGCCGGGCCGGGGTACCTGGCGGAGGCCGGTCTGTCCGTGACCGATCAACGGGCCGGTGAGCTGTCGGGCCAGGGCAAGACCGTCGCCTTCGTGCTGTGGGACGGGCAGCCGGTCGGAGCCATCGCGATGTCCGACATCGTGCGCCAGGAGTCGCGCGAGGCGGTGGCGCGCCTCAAGGGGATGGGGATCGAGTGCATGATGCTGACAGGCGACAACGCGCGCGTGGCGGAGTGGGTGGCGCGCGAGCTCGGGCTGGACGATTACTTCGCCGAGGTCCTCCCCCATCAGAAGGCGGACAGGATACGCGAGCTGAGGGATTCGGGCAGGGTAGTGGCCATGGTGGGGGACGGAGTGAACGACGCGCCCGCCCTGACCGCGGCCGACGTCGGCATTGCCATCGGCGCGGGAACGGACGTGGCGGTCGAGTCGGCCGACATCGTCCTGGTCCGCAACGACCCCCGGGACATCGCATCCATCGCCGGCCTGTCGAGAGCGACCTACCGGAAGATGGCGCAGAACCTGGGCTGGGCGACAGGTTACAACGCTTTCGCCATCCCGGCGGCGGCGGGCGTCCTGTACCCGCTGGGAATCCTGCTGACCCCCGCCCTGGGCGCCGTGTTCATGTCGCTTTCGACCATCATCGTGGCGATAAACGCCAGGAGGCTGAAGGGTCCCCGCTGACCGATCGAACGCAGACACCCCCACCCTTCCCCTCCCCCGCGCGGGGGAGGGAAATACGCGGCGTACCAGCGTTGGGGATTTCCCCAAAGAAGCCAGACAGGAGCCGACACCCGCGCGCAGAATGCCGTACAGAAGAGGCTGAGGGGTGATATGCCTTGAAGATGCCCGACATAGAGGGAGACACCCGGCTGAACACCAGATGTATGAGATGAGCGAGCTTGACTGACACGACCGATACGCGCCCCGCTAAAGGGGACAGCCCTCTCATCCTCGT
The DNA here is from genome assembly GCA_043807425.1 of Actinomycetota bacterium. GTDB lineage: Bacteria > Actinomycetota > Geothermincolia > Fen-727 > Anoxymicrobiaceae > JAHJCO01. The sequence continues at coordinate 23,173 of JAZDFZ010000055.1, read as the reverse complement.
GGTGGAAGACGAGGAGTCCGTTGCGGCGTCCATAAAGAAGTACCTCGAGAAGCGTATTGGTGCCAGTGTGGTGACGGCGCCTGACTGCTCCACCGCCCGGGAGATCCTCGTTTCGAACCGGTTCGACCTGGTGACGCTCGACTACATGCTGCCCGACTGCGACGGCCTCGAACTACTGGAGGAGATCACCGGGATGGAGAGCGCCCCTCCCGTGGTCATGGTCACCGGTCACGGAGACGAGAAGGCCGCGAGCGAGGCGTTCCGGCTGGGTGCCGCGGGATACGTGGTCAAGGATTTCAGGCTGGCTTCCATGCTGATCGCGGCGGCCGAGCGGGCCCTCGAGCTCACCCGCGTGCAAAGATGGCTGCTCGAGAGCGAGGAGAGGTTCAGGAACATCGTCGAGTCGTCGAGGGACGCTATCTTTATCATCGACTTCAATGGCGACATCACGTACTGGAACCCGGCGGCCGAGCGCGTTTTCGGCCATGAGGCCGGGGAGGCCGTCGGCCGCAACGTCATCGAACTCCTGGCGCCCCCGGAGGCGACCGGCCGGTACCTGCCGATACTCGATGAGTTCCAGGCCAGCGGCGGTGGTTTCGCGTTCGAGGAAACTGCCCTCTACGACGTGGTGCGCAAGGACAGAGCCAGGATACAGGTAGAGGTCACTGCTTCCTCGCTGGGGTCCGGCGGGGAACGCGCTGCGCTGGTGACGGCCCACGATGTCTCGGAGCGCGAGCGTAGCCGGAAAGCCCTCGAGGAGAGCGAGCGGAAAGTCCGCAGGAAGCTGGAAGCGCTGCTGGAGCCGTCGGTGGATGTCGGCGCGCTCGAGCTCCCCGATATCATCGACGTGGAAGCGGTCCAGTCCCTGATGGACGATTTCAACAGGGTCACGTCGTTCAGCGTGGGTGTCACGGATGTCTCCGGCGAGGTCATCGTCGCCAGTGGCTGGCAGGAGATCTGCACACGTTTCCACCGGGCGCATCCCGAGACCGCACGCTACTGCATGGAGAGCGACGCCGAGCTGGCGACGGGAGCGGAGCCCGGTTCCTTCAAGCTGTACCGGTGCAAGAACAACATGTGGGACATGGCCACCCCGATTATTGTGGGCGATTATCATGTCGGCAACCTCCACCTCGGGCAGTTCTTCTTCGAGGACGAGATCCCGGACTACGAGCTGTTCCGCCAGCAGGCCTGGCGGTACGGCTTCGATGAGCGGAAGTACATGGCCGCGCTGGAACGCGTGCCCCGGTGGAGCAGGGAGACGGTCGAGACGGTCATGGCCTTCTGCACCCGGATGGCAGGGGTGGTCTCCGCGCTCGGCTACAGCCAGGTGAGGCTGGCTCGGGCGCTGGCGCGGAAGGACGCTGACTCGGGGGCTTCAGGCCCCGCCGCGGGCGGAGTTTCCGGGAACCCGTGACCCGGGCCTAATCCCCAGGAACACCAGTGCCGTCGCGCTGAACTGCCTCAGCACCAACAGGGAAAGGGCAAGGGGCAGGAAGATGCCGCTCAGGAACGAGATCGACACCGCGATCCAGCCCGCCCCCAGCGTCAGCTCCACGAACAGGCCGTGCGAGACGTAGATGTCCATCGTCACCAGCCCAAGCCACGCGAACGCCCGGCGGACGGTACCGGTGCCCATCAGCCTCACCAGGCCGATCGCGAAGACGATCCCCAGCACGGCCATCGCGTACCTCGTCAGGTACACGGCCGGGGTCTCGAACAGGTCGTAGAGCGAGAACGGGAACGTGTAAGGTGCGCTCCTGCCGGTGTACTGCAGTAGGCTGAAAAGCATCAGGAACAGGGCACCGGTCCCCAGCAGCGCCGCGTTCACCCGCTTCCGATCGAGCCGGTCAAGCGCAGGCCTGTACCTGGCCGCCAGGTACCCCAGCGCGAAGAACAAGAAGAAGTACTTGACCTGCATGAGGCCGAGCTCCTCCCAGGGCAGCAGGTTCACGGCGACGAACACCACCCCCAGGTAGGCGATGCCCAGCCACCGGCCCTTCTTCTCGATATGCCGCACCGGTATGAGCAGCAGAGAGCAGAGGAACAGCGTGGGCAGGAACCACAGACCGAAGCCGGGCTCCAGGATGGTCTGCTTGAGCGTGTGGAGAAACTGCGCGGGCCAGTGGAGGATATAGCGGTTCACCAGGAAGTAGATCGGAATCCAGGCGAAGAACGGCACGAGCAGGCGGATGGCCCGGTCGCGCACCCTGAAACGCCTTCCGTACAGCACGTACCCCCCCACGAACATGAAGAGCGGCATGTGGAATGTGTAGAGGAAGTTGTGCAGGTAGAACCTGGGGTCCGTGGCGGGGGTCACCAGCAGGTTCTGGGCCGCGCTCAGCGCGTGGCCGAGGACGACCAGCAGGATCGCCAGGCCCCTCAGGGCGTCCACCCCGATGTCCCGGCCCGGCGAGACGCCCACCCGGGGGACCGTCATCGTCTCCGCCAGATGTTCCAACCCGGGGAGGAGTCGGTGAGAGTGGAGAAGGTCGCCGGTCAAGTGACCCTGTCGGACACGGTGAAGTCGAAGCAGACCCCGTCGTTCACCGAGATCCCTATTTCGCCGTCGTAAAGCCTGACAAGCCTGTCGACTATCGCGAGCCCGAGTCCGACCCCGCCGGCCTCTCCCGCGGCGAACGGGCTGAACGGATCGCTCAGGCCCTCCAGGGCGGCTCCCGACCCGTTGTCCTTCACCCTGAACCTGTGCACCCCCTCCACCTCCGGCCCGAGCCGTATGACCTCGAGTGCGGGCCTCTCACTGTCGTTGTACTTTACCGCGTTGCCCACAAGGTTGGAGAAGATGGAGTAGAGGTGGGTCGGGTTGGCGACTACCGTGCCCAGGTCGTCGCCGAGGCGGACTTCGATACCTCTCACCTCGATGTCGTCGGCCCTGTCCGCGACAACCCTGCTGACCACCGTGTGGACGTTCACCGACGTCACCTCCTGCGGCGCCTGCTGCGCCCGGGCCATCTCGAGCAGGTCCGTGATCATGAGGTCGGCCCTGGCAGAGCTGTTTGCCAGGATCGAGGTCAGGTTCCGAAGCTCCAGCCGGAACCGCTCCGGGTCTGCTTGCTCGAAGAGGTCCTCGATAATCATGGCTGCCGCCGAGATCGTAGAGATGGGACCCCTCAGCTCGTGGGCGACCGCGTGGGAGTAGAACTCCAGCTCACGGTTCGCCTCACGGATCTGCTCGTCCGCCCGCTTTCGAATCAGGGCCTCCACGAAAGGCACAGACAGCGTCTCGAGCGCCTCGAGGTCGGCCTGTTCGTAACCGCCCTCCTTGTTGGCCAGCCCGATCGTCCCGAAGGCACGTCCGCCCCACCAGAGCGGTATCCCCAGGTACGCCGTTACCTCAGGGTGTCCCTCCGGCACCCCTACGCTCGCGGCGTGGGCCATCGGCTCGTTTATGATCACTCCCTGCTCACAGAGTAACGGCTGGGCCCATATCCCCCTGATCCGCATGTTACGCAGGAGCTTGACCGCCCTGGTCCTGGGCATCAGGCACTCCTCCCAGCCGGGATTGCTGATGGCGATGGTATCGAAGGATCCCTCCTCGTTCACCTCCCCGATGAACCCGAACTTGCTTCCGGTCAGCTCCTCCACGACCGCCAGGCACATCTTCGCCACGTCCTCCACCGTCTCGCAGGTGAGAGTCTCCTGGAGTATCCGGTTGGCGGCATCCAGCAACGCCCTGTCGACCCGTAGCTCGTCCTGCATGCTGCGGCGCTCGGTGATGTCCCTCAGGACCGCGACCACACCGGTGGGGGCCCCGCCGGTGTCCCTCAGGACGGACACGTTCAGCTCTCCCGCGAACCTGCTCCCGTCCCGCCGGAGAAACGTGTACTCGACATAGCCGAGGTCGTTCCTCTCGAACCTCCTCGCGAAGTTCCCGCCTGCACGATCCCTCTCCTCGGGAGCGAAGAACTCGAAAGCGCTCCTCCCCTCGATGTCCGCGGCCGAATCGGTGATGAACATCTCGAGGGCGCGCGACGAGGCCTTGACGATGTTGGCCTTCACGTCGGCGACCAGTATCGCGTCCGGAGACGTCTCGACCACCGTGCGGTACAGCTCCTCGGATTCACTGAGGGCGGCGTTTACCCTGGCGAGCTCAGCGTCCGAGAGCGCCTTGTCGACGGCGTCGGTGAGTCTCTCGGACATATGGTGTCCCTTTATCACGTAACCCGCAGCTCCGGACACCAGCGCCCTCGCGGCGCTGGCCTCGTCTCCGTGGGCCGTGACGATGATGGTCGGGGGCGGGTCGGACATGCCCGTGATCTCGTCCAGGAACTCCAGACCGTCGCCGTCGGGAAGCTGTATGTCCAGGGTCACCAGGTCGAAGACGGTCTCGCCGAGCACGCCCCGCGCCGTTGCGCAATCCGGCGCCATCTCCACCTCGGCGATGTGCCTGGCGTTGAGAATTGTCCTTATCAGCAGGCGGGTGTCGGGGTCGTCCTCTATGCAGAGAACCCGGATCCTCTTGCGCGGGTCCACGATGGCCGAACCCCCTTCGCCCCGGCGGATGGATTGCCTCGCCGCCCGTTCAGACGACCGGTTGCCCCTTTTTACCGGGCGACGCCCGGACAGACATGCGCGGTGTTGAAGGCCGTTCCGCCAGCCGGATAACACCGCTCGAGAGCCATTATACAACGGGGCGCATCGAGACAGAACGGCGGTCCAGGGGATCCGGGCTCCCGGAGGGAGCAGCCGTACTCGACCGGGTTGACGTTGCCGTTACACGTTCAGGAACGACGAAGCGAGCGCAACGATGACCGTGGTGGCATATATGCCGAGGGTCGCCAGGACCAGTTTCCGCGCGGTCGGGCCCCGGTCCTGTATCACAGCCTTGACGGTCAGGGTCCCCAGGCCGATCAGCACCGCGGAGACAACCACCATCATCGTCGGAAAGAACATGATCCCTCCCCGGTCTAGTATCCGCCTTCCATGAAGTTCGCGATGTCCGCCGCGCAGGAGTTCGTGGACGCCATCGCGCCCGCCATGCTGCTGAGGGCGTCGACCGTACGGTTTATGAGCACGAGGGTCCTGGAAGTCTTCTCGCCGACCGCTGTCAGCGGCGCGCTGGCCGCCCCGACCGCGGTGCACAGTCCTGTGATCACCCCGTTGCTCGCGTCCAGCAGACCGGCGGTCGTTCCCTGAAGGTCTGTCGCCTTTCCCACCAGCCCGTTCATGTCACTGACGACCCCGGCCAGTTGCTTCAGGTCGGCGAGCATGGCGCGCGTCTTGCCCACCATCTCCTCGGTGGGCTTGAAGGCGCCGCATATCTCCACGACGGACCCGTTCTGGCGCTCCAGCCCGTCGAGCAGCCCGGCCTGCTTCGCCCCGATCTCGCGCTGGACCCCGATCACCTTTACCAGGGTGACCCCGGTAACGGCCGTGCTCCCCAGGATCACCAGGAGGAAGAAAGCCTTCGCGAACTTCATAACCGCCACCTCACTTCAGTACGTCGAGCACGGGGTCCACTATCTCGTTGACGATGGGCACATGCTCGGTTACCTCTTCAACGGTTTCGAGCGTCTCATCGACCAGGTCAACGGGGGCCTCCGCCACCTGCTGCTGCGCCGCGGGGGCCTGCGCCGCCGACGGAACGGACCTGACTATCCCGCTGGTAGTAGGGACCGGCCCTGTGAGCCTGGCGGTCTTGGGGAGGAACTGGTCCAGCCTGGCGAGGATGTCTCCGTTCATGTAGGCCTTCGCCTTGGCGCTCAGGGGCTGTATCCTGGCGAGGCAGGACAGGGTCCCGTCGAACAGCGAAGAGATGGTCGAAGCCAGGCCGACCATCCGCGAGGTTCCCTCCACCACCTGGGAGGTCACCTGGAGCGAGCCGTCCATGGCGGCCAGCAGCTCGGCCATTATCGGTTCAAGGCTGGTCACCCCCGACAGGGTCACCAGCAGCTTCCCCCTAAGGGTGGAGATGGAGCCGTTGGCCGCCGTGAGCAGGGGCTTCTGCGAGGTCATCAGCCCGTTCAGCTCGTCGACCACTCCGAGTTGCTGCTCCAGCAGGCCGTTTGTCTCGCCCAGCAGGTCGAGCTTCCTGTTGAGCACCTGGACGTTCGATCCCACCTCGTCCATGGTCTCGTTCATCTCCTGCATGGTGCCCAGGCTGTCGTCCACCATGTTGAAAATGTTGTACTTCCTGTTGATGGAGCCGAGCACGCCGCCCTTCACCATCGCGTACGCCGCGATCGACATCCCGGCCAGGACCGTCACCATGACCAGCGCAAACAACGCCTTCTTCTTCATCACGATCACTCCCCCATCAAGGCAACGCCGGCATGGCGTACTTGAACAGCACCATGTAAGTCGTCGAGCCGGCCAGCTTGTTCCGCATCTGCGCCATCTGGCCGGCGATCTGCGAGTTCAGGCTGTTTATCTGGTCCAGCACCGCCAGGGAGGACTCCGAGGCCATGTTGCTCGTGTCCACCGCGTCGGCCAGCTGGTTTATGTATGGGATGAGCTGGTTGAGCGAGGCGATAAGCTTCTCCGTGTGCTCCCTGACACCCGCCAGGACACCGTTGGTCTTCTCCACGGTGTTGACCATCGCCACCAGACCGTTCCTCATCCCGGTCATCGCCCGCAGGATGTCCTTGATATACCCCTGCACGACACCGGCCTTCTCGTTGAGCCCGATGGTCGGGCCGAGGGCGCTTTTCATGGACTCGTTCAGGTCGCACGAGGTGTTTATCTGCCGGCCCGCCCGCTCGATCCTGCCGTTCACGTTGGCCGCGACCCCCAGCGTTGCGACGGTCCCGAGCGCTGTGACCACCGCCACGATGGCGGCTATCATCCACGCTCCCACTCCCGCGATCTTCCTCGGCATCTTCTTCATTGTTGCTCCTCAGGGAAGGGCAGGCAGCCCGGCGTTGTTGGCGCAGGCCAGGCTGTACATCCTGGCCACCTTGCTGAGCTGACCTCCGGCCGACACTCCGATCCGTGTGAGTAGCCTGCCCGCCTTGCCCATGATCCCGACCACGTCGGCCATCCGTCCGGCGATGAGCATGGCTATCCTGTCGTTCTCCTGGATTATCCCGTCTATGGACCTGTTCACCGCCAGCAACTGGTCGTTCATCTGCCTGATGTCCTCGGCAGTGGCGGCTATGCCCGTCGCCAGGTCCCTGGCCTTCTTCATCTTTCCGGTTATGCTGTTGAACTCGGAGGCCATCGCGTCGATCTGCCTGCTCTTGACACCCATGGCCTCCTCGCACTCGATCGCCGTCGCGAGAAGCTTGTTGTTCTCCGACAGCCGGGAGTCCAGGCCCTTGAGCTGCCCCAGCATGAGCAGCGTGTTGAGCATGAACCCGATCAGTCCGACCAGCCCGGCCACGAGCGCGAACTTCCTGGCTTTCGCTTTCATAACCCTCTCCTACATGTCGCTCATTATCTCGAGCGCCCGGTCCATCTTCCGGTTTATCCCCTCGTTTATCGCCCGGAAGGAGTCCAGGTTCCCGTACAGGGCATTGATGAGTTCAAGGGTGGTATCGGCCATTCCGAGCTGCTTCTCGGTGCCCGCCTTCAGGCCGCATTCCTTGTCCAGGACCTGCTGAGCGACCGACAGGACGGCGGCCACGTTGGAGTGCTGGCCGCCGACGATGCCGGACAGCACGGAGATGGTGGAGATCTGAGACTGCGTTCCCGCGTTGACGGACTTGAGCAGTGTCACCGAGGCGGCCATCTGCTCTTCCTTCTTGTCCAGGGCGTGTATCACTCCGACCAGGTCCACCGTCTTGTCGTTGAGCCCGCCGACCTCCTTGTTGAGCTTCTTCAACTGGCCGATGAGGTCCATCTTCTCCGCGTTCTCCTTGAGAGCGTTCACCCGCTCGCGGCTCACCCCGCCGCTGAACACCACGGCGGAGACGATCAGCGCGAAGAGGACGGTTACCACCGCTAGTTTCTTCCAGGCGCCTTTCATATCAGCGACTCCCTCCGACTCGTCCCGTTGCGGGCTTGCCGTCTTTCCTCCAGAGATACGGGCCTTGCGGCTTTTTCATTCGAGGTCACATTCGTCCGATCAGGGCAAGGCTGTGCGAAGGAAAGAGCTTCCACGTCCGTATGAATGCGTGTTACTGACATGGTCTGACGCTGTACCAAGGCTCGGGGGCGCCCGTTCCCGGGTACAAAGAGAGGAGGCGGTCGCATTGAGATGGAGACGATTGAAGGTCCTGCCGGCGTGCCTGGTGGTGTCGGTACTGCTGGCCGCGATGCTTGCCTGCGTCGCGCCGGCGCAGACGCTCCCGGGGACCAACATCGAGGTCCCCCCCCTGCCGGTGGACATTCCGACCCCTGGCGTCGAGGACGTCACCGAGGCCGTGGGCGACGTGGTGGACACGGTCGGCGCCGTAGTCCCGGCCGCGGACGTCCCGGTGTCACCCGAAGCGGTGGTGGAGACCGCAACGCAGACCGTCGAGCAACTCGCCGCCCCGGTCACCCGGACGGCCGGCCAGGTGGCGGGAAACGCCAGCCTGCCGGCGCTCCCCACGGGTGGCGTAAGTCAACTCGAGGGACTGGTCAGCGGACTTCCGGTCGGAGCGGTTGCCGGCCTGCTGCCGCAGTCGCCTCCGCCTTCCCTGGGCCTTCTTCCGGCGCACCCGCGGGACCTCATCCCCATACCGCGCGTGATCAGGGACCTGCCCATCCTGAAGCCGATCTTCGACCTTCTGGACTTGCTGCTGGGAATCCTCTTTCCACCCGTAGTGACACCGGCCGCTCCGTCTTCTCCCACACCGGTGGCTGATCCGTCATCGAGCTCCATGACCCCGGTACCGGCCTCACCGGCCGTCGTCGCCGGCCTCGATCCCACGTCCGGGGGACCCTACGACCACCTGCCCAGCGCGGGAGGTCGTCCGGGTTCCGGCGGAAAGCCCCTGGACATAGTCCTGGCAGCGATCGGCGGCCTGCTAGGCGCCGTGCTGGTGCTGGGCGCGCTGGAACGTCACCTCGCCTCGAGAACCGGTTGAACGACATCGGATCCAAGAGGGGCGGCACCGTTCCGGAGCCGCCCCTCCTCTGTTTATGGGAAGTCCTCAAACCACCCTATTCGTATGGGACGATCTCCCGGATCGAGAGCCAACGACGAGAAAAGATGGTTGAGGTGTATTCCCACGCATTTGTTATGCGGTGGGGATCCGCTACAGCAGACCGTCGGTGACGTCAGTGATGGTGTCGACGACCTCCTGGACGACCTCGCCGATAGGATCGGCATTCGTCACGGGAGAGGTGGCCTGACCCTCGGGCGGCTCCGCCTGGCCCGGTTCCTGTCCCGCGGTGGCGGGGGGCTCGCTTCCGGGCTGCGCGGGAGCGGCAGGCGTGTCTGTGCCCACGGCGGGGGACTGGGCCTTCGAGGTGTCGGTCCCTTCACTCGGCCCGGCGTCCGTGCCTGCCACCGCGGCCGGAGGACCGACGAGGTTCTCGACCATGTAGGATGACCCCACACCCCTGGCGACCAGCAGGTCGGTCACCCGACCGGCTATTCCGAGCTCGCAGGCGCCGCGAAGGCCCCCCAGGACCGAAGCCGGCACGCCCAGGGCGCCCATGGCCATGAGCACGGGGTCGACCGCCGCGGTCAGGATCCCGGCTACCCGGCCGGTGAGGTCTTTGACCAGCGCGCCGGCATCGACGAGCAGGCCTCGCGTCGTTCCCATGGCGAACCCGAGTAGGTCGCCCGTCCGCGCGTCGTCCGAGCCCGCCGACGATGATGGTGCCGCCGTACCTTCGTCCCCGACCGCTTCCGCTTCGACATCCGGAGCCGCGTTCTGTCCCGGCCCGCCGGTCTCCGTGCCGGGGAAGCCCGGGGGACGCCCGGCAACCGTCGTCTTCGTTGCGGGGGGGCCCGTCGCGCCGCCGGGCCCCGCGAGCACAGCCGCCCCCGCGATGGCACCGATCATCAACGCGATCAGCGCCAGCGTCAGGGCCGCGTGCCCCAGGCCCGCCGTGGCGCCGCCTCCGGCGAGACCTGCCGCCTTTCCCAGCACCAGCCTTCCCGTTGAAACCGCCTTCCGCCAGACCGCTTTCCCCATCGCTGCGGCCCCGACAATGACCCCTGACCACCATCCGCCCCTGTGGTCACCGGCCTCGGACAGGGAGTCCTTCAGCTGGACCCTGGCGCGATGCAGGAGGCTCTCGGCGGCCTTCTCGGAGATACCCAGCCGAGACGCCATCTCTCGATAGGACAGCCCCTGGATCTCCCTCAACACGATGGCCTCGGCGCTCCGGGAGGGCAGCGCCGAGAGGACGGTCTGGACGTCGTCGCTGGTCTCGGAAGAGATGAGGATGTCCTCGGGGGAGGTGTAGGAGACGAGGTACGGGTTTTCACCGTTCGAGACGTCGTCCTCGGTGCCCTGCAACTCCATGACCGAGCCGTAGTTCTTCCTGAAGTAGTCTATCGCCAGGTTCTGCGCTATGCGGAATACAAGGTTGTGCGTGTACGCCTCGTCCACCAGGGGCTTCCTGCTGCGCAGGAGCCGGAAGAATACCTCCTGGGAAAGGTCCTCCGCCGCGTCGGGCTTCAGGCCCTTGGACAGGAAGAAACGGATGACCTGTGAGTTATAGCGCGCGTACACCGACTCGATCGACGCCGCGGACTGCCCCGAACCCGGGTTATCGGAACCGTTCATGGCACGCCTTCACCGTTTCTCCGGCCTGTCAGTGATCATTCCTCATTCATTGTAACGTTCCTGCGAACTCCTGGTTACTCCGTTGCGGCACCCTGTACCACCAGCCTCTGCCTCGTTGAAAAAACGGGGTGACAGGATATCAGTGTCACCGTCGGCTCCGGGGTCGGGGCCAGCACCGAGACGTCATCGGGCCCCGTTATCAGCACCCCGGTGACCGCGTAGCGGACCCGCAGGCCGGCCGAGCCCACGAGGACGATCTCGTCTCCGACTGCCAGCGAGTCGAGCCCGTAGAACGGGCGGCCGTGCGTGGCCCGGTGCCCGGCTATGACGCAGTTCCCCTCCCGCCCCGGGAGCGCGGTTCCCCTGATGTGGGCCGGACCCCTGTCAAGGTTCCCGGTGTCGTCCACGTCCGCCATCTCGACCACGGCGGTATCGAGCCCGACCCGCGGGATGATTATGCACCCCACCACGTCACCGGGCTCGAAATCCTCGACCGGCGCGGCCGGCCGCGTACCGCCAGGTGTCGCGCTTCGCACCCGGACCGTGGAACCGCCCTCGATCGCAAACGCCGCGTACCACGCCCCCAGGCCGACTACCGCCGCGAGAAGGCACAGGGACAGAAACCGCCGCACCACACGCATGGACGTGGTGATCGTGGCGACGATGAAGTCACCGTCGTCCCCGGGCGTACTTGCGTCTCCGCGGGTCACCGGCATCTGCGTCGCCTTTTCTCCTTGAGCCCCAGCGATAGCACCGTCAGGTAGTCCCTGACCCCCTCCGAGCCTCCGCTCTGCCAGCCTCGCTTGAGCTCGGGTATGTACTCCACGATGAGCTGAAGGCTCTCGGCGGAGTGAATGGGGCCGTCGCCATCGATGTCCATCAGGGTGGTGCCCGGCGCCGACAGGTCGATCCCGTGCCCCACCTTCAGCCACCCCGTCACCTTGTTCCATTCCCTCCTGATGGCAAAGTACTCGCCCTCGTCCGATGACAGCAGCAGGGCGACCGACAGCCCGGTGAGCACCGAGACCAGGTGTTCGGCCTCGGGGAGCCGGTCGTAGCTGGAGATGTCATCGTGCGAAAGTATCTCGAGGAGCGACCAGCGCTGCAGCTCGACTCCAAGCTCGTCCTCGTCCAGCGTCTCGCTCGCGCAGCCGGCAAGCTCCCGTTCCCGGGACCTCGTCCAGCTCCCGATCAGGAAAGCGGCCTTTGTGGATTCGAGGACTATCTCCTTGTTGATGATGGGGCCCATCGGTTCTTCCAGCGGGCTTGCGCGGCTTTCCATAAGGCGGACGTCCCTTCCGGACCTCGGTCTCTACCTGCAGATACGCACCGCGGGAGAAAATCATTCGGGCGGCCGGCGGAATACCGGGCCGTTCCTTGGCTGTCTTCTATCGGGGTGCTACCATTCCCCCTATTCAGACGGTCGCACAAGGATAGGAGTCCCGGTCGGCGAATTCAGGACGGGAAAGAGAAAGGGTGGGAATGGTTAGTACAGGCGGTGGCCGGAAGGTAAGCGCAAGCGTCCCGTCCGTGGAGCTGTGCGAGACGCTCATCCGCGTCGTCGAGAGCGCCGGCCTGCCCATCTTCTCGGTCGACACGGACCACCGTTACACCAGCTTCAACGGGGCCCATGCCGCCACCATGAAGGCCCTCTATGGAGCCGAGATCGAGCTCGGGCGGAGTGTGCTGGAGTACCAGACCGTGGAGGAGGACCGTGAGGAGGCGAGGCACAATCTCGACCGCGCCCTCGCCGGGGAGCGCGTCATCGAGGAGGCGTACTCGGGGGAGGAGGACCTCTCACGCCACTACTTCGAGGTACTGCACAACCCGATCGAGGACGAGTCGGGAAAGGTAATCGGCGTGGCGGTATTCGCGATGGACATCACGGACCGCAAGCGTGCGCGGATCGCGCTGGAGCGGTCCGAGCTGAAGTACCGCGCGCTCTTCGAGAACATGCTGGAGGGGTTTGCCCTCTGCCGTATGTACTATGACGATGACGGCCGTCCCCTGGACTGGGAGTACCTGGAGACAAACAAGGCCTTCGAGTCCCTCATGGGCCTGAAGGACGTGGTCGGAAAGAGGGTCACCGAGGTCATCCCGGGAATCAAGGAGACAAACCCGGAGTTGTTCGAGACATACGGGGCGGTCGCCTCGACGGGTGAGCCCCGCTGGTTCGAGGTCCGGGTCGAGCAGCTGTCCGTAGACCTCTACATCAAGGTGTTCAGCCCGGCCAGGGACCACTTTGTCGCCGAATTCGAGAACATCACCGAGCGAAAGCGGGCCCAGCGGGACCTGCACCAGATCAATACAGAGCTAGACGCCTTCGCTCACACCGTTTCACACGACCTGAGAAGCCCCTTGAGCAGCATAGACCTCGCCGGCGGCCTGCTGGCAGGAATGCTCGAGGGAGCGTCCCTGCCGCCCGAGCTGCGCCTGGACATCGACAACGCCGTCGCCATCATCGAGCGGAACGTAAAGAGGTCGGAGAAGCTGGTGAACGACCTGCTGGCGCTGGCCGAAGCCGGACAGGTCCCGCCCGAGACCCAGGTCGTGGACGTGGGCTCCACGGTCGCGCAGGTCGTAGTAGAGAAGCAGGAGCTGATAAGGGAAGAAGGCATTTCGGTCTCGATCGGCGCCGGGCTGGGGGAGGTGATCGCCTACCCCATTCACGTCTACCAGGTATTCGCCAACCTGATAGACAACGCCATCCGCTACAACGACAACCCGAAACGGGTGGTGGAGGTGTCCGCCCTTCCCGCGGAGAAACCCGGCGAGCACCGCTTCCTGGTCAGGGACAACGGCCCGGGGATCCCCGTGGAAGCGCTGGACAAGGTGTTCATCCCGTTCTTCAAGGGCAAGCAGGGCGACACCGGCCTGGGCCTGTCCACCGTCGAGAAGATAGTCAAGGTCTACGGCGGGGGGATCGGCGCCTACAACGACGGCGGCGCCTGCTTCGAGTTCACGCTGAAGGACCTGCCGACCGGGCAGGCAAGTGGGGTCCTTCCGGACTAATCCATCATCGCGGCAAGCCTGTATCCTACTCCCGGCTCGGTGAGGATGTAGATCGGCCTCGACGGGTCGGGCTCGACCTTCTTGCGAATCTGCCGTATGTAGACCCTGAGGTACTGGTTGTCATGGGGGTCCTCGATGCCCCATATCTCACGGAGAAGCTGCCTGTGGGTGAGTACCTTTCCCGCATTGATCGCGAGCAGTTTCAGGACATCGTATTCGGTCGGGGTCAACTTCACCGGGTCGCCGGCGAAGCTTACGGTCCGGGCCGCCAGGTCGAGGTGAAGGTCCCCGATATCGAGCGTCGGCTCGTCCGCGCGTGCGGCCATGTGCCTGAGTGATACGTTGATACGTGCGAGCAACTCGCCCATGCTGAATGGCTTCGTCACGTAGTCGTCCGCCCCCGAGTCGAGGGCCGTGATCTTGTCTCTCTCAATCCCCCTCACCGACAGGATGATTATAGGTGCGTCCGACCACTCGCGTATGGACCGTAGCACCTCCAGGCCCGAGATGTCGGGCAGCCCCAGGTCCAGTATCGTGATATCGGGACGTTGAGTCGCGGCCATCTCCAGGCCTTCCCTGCCGGTCTTCGCTTCAATCACGTCGAAGCCGTGAGCGGACAGGGCGACCTTCAAGAGCTTGCGTATCTCCCGCTCGTCGTCGACGACGAGCACCCTGGCGCCCGTCCGGGTCAACCGATCATGCTCCCTTGCTCCAACGGCAGCGTGAAGGTGAAGACGGTTCCGCCCCCTTCACGGCTCCCGGCCCATATCCGTCCACCGTGCGCCTCTATTATCCCCTTGCTTATCGAAAGACCCAGCCCGGTCCCCCCGATTCCGCTGTCCCGGTTCAGCCGGTAGAACTTGTCGAAGATCATCTCCGTGTCCACCGCCGGAACACCGATGCCCCTGTCGGCCACCGAGACACGGAGCTGGCCGCCCGAGTAGCCCAGGATCACCTTGATCTCGCTTCCCTCCTGGGAGTACTTGATCGCGTTGTCGATGAGGTTCGCCATCACCTGCTCCAGCAGACCGTAGTCGGCCATTACCAGCGGTACGTCGTCCGGAATCTCCAGCTGGACATTCCTTCCCGCCAGCTCATGTTCGTACTGTTTCAGCACCACCCCGATGACGTCCTCCAGGTCGCACCAGTCACGGTCGAGGGTAGCCATCCCGCTCTCCAGCCTGGCCATGGCGAGCAGGTTTCCGGTCGTGCGGTCCATACGCGAAGCGCCCGACTTGATGTCGTGCAACAGAGCGCGGCGCTCCTCGGGGCTGAATCGGCTCTCGGCCTCCAGAAGGCTGGTCACCGCGCCGGTGATGGTGGACAGCGGGGTCCGCAGGTCGTGGGAGACCGAGTTGAGAAGGGCGGTCCGCAGCTGCTCGCTCTGCTCGAGGTAGAGCACCTGCTGGCCGAAACGGACCAGCTCGGACCTGGAAAGGGACAGGGCGGCCAGCCCCGCGACCGCCTCCAGCATCGTCCGCTTCCTGGGCTCGAGGCTCGCCTCCTTCTCCGCCAGGCACACCGCGAGCGCCCCGAACGTCCTGCGCTCGGAGACCAGGGGCACGTAGATGCACTTCGCTCCGGGGATGGTGTTGGTCCCTCTTCCTGCGACGTCCGAGTGGAGGAAGGTCCAGGCGGCAACCGCCTGCTCGTTCTCGCTCTCGAGACCCCTCGCCGTCTCGTTGCTCCTCCCCGCGACGGCAAGGGTCCCGTCGCCCCGGGGAAGATAGACGACGGTGTCGCCCCCGACGTGCTTCGCGGCGTGGTTCGCGACGATCTGGGCGATGGTCTCCTCGTCGGTGACCGCCGCCAGCTCCTTGGCCATGCGATATACGGCGTTGGTCGCGGCTTCTTTCTTCAGGGCATCCTCAGCCCGGTACCTGAGCCGGCCTGCGATGGTCGCGACCGTCAGTCCGACCGCAAGGAACACGGCGAAGGTTATCAGGTACTGGAGGTCCGACACGGTGATCGTCCCCACCGGCGGTACGAAGAAGACGTCGAAGGCGACCACGCCGACCAGCGCCGCGAGCGCCGATGGCCCGAACCCACCCCTCACCCCCGCGACCACGACCGGGAGCAGGAATAGCATTGCAATGTTGGTCAGGTCCGAGACCGTGCCTCCCTGCTCTATCTGGAGAACAGGCCCCAGCGCCTTCGCCAGGGCGGTTACCAGCGCCACCAGCGCAAGCGCTTCCACGTAGCGGACGGCCGGGGCCTTCAAGCGTGGCCTGATGCGGGGTTGCCTGACCACGGCCTGGGGGTCGCCGGGCACGATGTGGACGCTTATCCCGCGGCTGCCGTTGATTATCCTGTCCACGATCGATGGCCCGAACCAGTCGCGCACCTTACGCTTCAACGGCTTGCCGACCACGATCTCGGTCACGTTCCGCTCGAACGCGAGCTCGAGGAGTTCCCCCGGGATGTCCTTGCCGTTGAGCGTGACCACCTCCGCGCCCATCTCCTCGGCCAGTCGGAGGTTGTTAGCCAGGTTCTGCTCGTCCAGCTCACTCCGGTTCCTCCCCGACCCGACGTTGACCACGATCAGGTGAGCGTGGAGCTCGGTGGCCAGCCTCTTCGCCACCCTGAGCACGGTCGCGCCGAACGGGTTGGTGCTCGTGCACGCGAGCACCAGCTCGCCCGCGTGCCAGGGAGCCTGGATATCGTGCTCCGTCCTGTACCTGGTGACCTCCTCATCCACCCTCTGCGCCGCGTACCGGAGGGCGAGCTCCCTGAGCGCGTTGATGTTCCCGGTCCTGAAGAAATTCCTCAAGGCCCTTTCCACGGTCTCCGGCACATAGACCTTGCCGTCCTTGAGCCGCTTCACGAGCTCCTCGGCCGGGATGTCTATCGATCTCAGGAACTGCGCTTTCTCGAGAAACTGGTCCGGCACCGTCTCGTGGACCTCTATTCCCGTTATCCCTGCAACGGCGCTGTTAAGGCTCTCGATGTGCTGGATGTTCAGGGTCGTGTAGACGTCGATCCCCGCCTGCAGCAGCTCCTCCACGTCGAGGTACCGGCGGGGGTGCCTGGACCCGGGCAGATTGGTATGCGCGAGCTCGTCTACCAGGACCAGGTCCGGCTTTCTCTGAAGGATGGCGTCGAGGTCCATCTCATCGAAGTGATGACCTTTGTATTGTAGGCTCTTCATCGGGATCACCGTGAGTCCGGTGAGAAGCTCCTCGGTTTCCCGCCGGCCGTGTGTCTCGACGATGCCGACCACGACGTCCACGCCCTCGCTCCGGCGCTCGCGGGCCGCCTCGAGCATGGCGTAGGTCTTCCCGACTCCGGCTATCGGACCGAGGAACATGGTCAGCTTCCCCCCGGTCTCCTCCCGCATCTTCGCAAGCAGAGCGTCGGGATCCGGCCGCTTCTCCTCATAGTCATCCACTGTCATATCGTTACCGTCATGTCCCCGTCCAGGCGGTCTTCCCCACCTGCTATTATGCTCCCATTGATCAGTGTGCGCCTTCGACTCGAGGCACGCCGCACCTCTCGTCCAGCCGCAGGTTCAGCATCAGCACGTTCACCCTGGGCTCGCCCATGAAGCCGAGGGTCCTGGGCTCGACGTATCCCCTTACCAGGTCGCGCACCGTTGCGTTCGCGAGCCCGCGTTCCCGCGCAACACGGGCGACCTGAAGGTATGCGCTCTGCGGCGAGATGTGGGGGTCGAGCCCGCTGGCCGAGGCAGTGACCAGGTCCGCGGGCACGGGCGTTCCCGCCGCGAGTCCGTTCTCTTCGCGGACCCGGCGCGCACGCGCCTCGACCTCGCGCGTCAGCCTGTCGTTGGTGGGGCCCAGGTTGGAGCCCCCCGAACGCGCCGCATCGTACCCTTCGCCGGCCGCAGACGGGCGCCCCTGGAAGTAGGCCGCCCGGCCCTGGAAGCTCTGCCCGATGAGGGCCGAGCCCACCACCCTGCCGTCCCGCTCTACCAGTGACCCCCTCGCGCTCCCGGGGAACACCACGTTGCCGACACCGCTCACCAGCAGCGGGTACAGGAGGCCCGTGATCGCCCAGAAGAGGGCAACCAGGAGCAGGGCCGTCACCAGCGCTCTGAAGTCGAGTCTCTTTGCGAAACCCATGACACAACCACCTCAAACCATGTGCATGGCCCTCAAGGCCATGTCGATCAGCTTTATCCCTACGAACGGCACTACCAGCCCTCCCAGCCCATAGATGAGCATGTTCCTCCGGAGAATGGCGTTCGCGCCCACCGGCCTGTACTTCACTCCGCGCAGGGCCAACGGCACCAGCGTGATTATTATCAGCGCGTTGAAGACCACCGCGGAGAGGATGGCGCTCCGGGGCGTCCCCAGTCCCATCACGTTGAGCGACTTCAGCACAGGGTACGCCACCGCGAACATGGCGGGAATGATAGCGAAGTACTTGGCGACGTCGTTCGCGACGCTGAACGTGGTCAGCGAGCCGCGGGTCATGAGAAGCTGCTTGCCGATCTCGACCACCTCGAGCAGCTTGGTAGGGTTGCTGTCCAGGTCGACCATGTTGCTGGCTTCCTTCGCGGCCTGGGTCCCGCTGTTCATCGCCACCCCCACGTCCGCCTGGGCGAGCGCGGGCGCGTCGTTCGTGCCGTCTCCGGTCATCGCCACCAGCCGCCCTTCCGACTGGTACTGGCGTATGAGCTTGAGCTTGTTCTCGGGTGTCGCCTCCGAGAGGAAGTCGTCCACGCCGGCCTCGGCGGCTATCGCGGCGGCGGTTACCGGGTTGTCGCCGGTGATCATCACCGTCCGTATCCCCATCTTCCGCAGCTCGGCGAACCTCTCGCGTATCCCGCCTTTCACGATGTCCTTGAGGTTGACGGTTCCCATCACCTTCGCGCCGTCGGCGACAAGCAGCGGCGTGGCGCCCCGGCCCGCTATGGCGTTCACGTCCGCGTCCACCTCCTGCGACACCGCGCCGCCCCGCTCCTCCACGAACGTCTTCACCGCGTCGGCCGCCCCCTTGCGGATCTCCCTTCCATCGACCGATACGCCACTCATCCGCGTCTGCGCGCTGAAAGGTACGAATGTAGCCTTGAGGTCGGCCATCTCGCGCTCCCGGATGCCGTACTTCTCCTTGGCGAGCACTACGATGCTGCGCCCCTCCGGGGTCTCGTCCGCGATGGAGGCCAGTTGCGCCACATCCGCGAGCTCGCGTCCGCTGACGCCGGGCGCCGGCATGAAGTCGACGGCCATCCTGTTCCCGAAGGTGATGGTCCCGGTCTTGTCCAGGAGTAGCACCCCCACGTCCCCGGCGGCCTCGACCGCGCGCCCGGACATCGCGAGCACGTTGGCCCTGAGAAGCCTGTTTATGCCAGCGATACCGATGGCACTCAGGAGGCCCCCGATCGTGGTGGGCGCCAGGCAGACCAGCAGGGCGATCAGCACCGGGACGTCGGCCTCGGCGTGTGAGTAGGAGGCGAATGGCTTCAGGGTGGCGACCACCAGGATGAAGATGATGGTCAGACCCACCAGCAGTATGGTCAGCGCGACCTCGTTGGGGGTCTTCTGCCTCTGGGCCCCCTCGACCAGCCCGATCATATGGTCCAGGAAGCTGTCGCCCGCATCGGCGGTAATCCTCACCTTTATCTCGTCGGAGAGAACACGGCTTCCGCCGGTCACCGAGCTACGGTCGCCGCCGGACTCCCTTATCACGGGCGCCGACTCGCCGGTTATCACGCTCTCGTCCACGGAGGCGATCCCTTCTATGATCTCGCCGTCCCCCGGGATCACGTCGCCCGCCTGTACAAGCACGACGTCGCCTTTCTGGAGATCGGAGGCCGGGATGGTCTCGATCCGATCGCGCACCAGCTTCCTGGCGACCGTCTCGGTACGTGCCGCCCTTAGGGCGCGCGCGTGTGCCTTTCCCCTCCCCTCCGCAATGGCCTCGGCGAAGTTCGCGAAGAGCACCGTGAACCATAGCCATAGAGTGATCTGCAGGTAGAAGGACATGTCGGACAGCCGGCCCGCGACAAGGTCATTGAGCAGCAGTACCGTGGTCAGGACGGCCCCGACCTCCACTACGAAGATCACCGGGTTGCGCATGAGGACCAGCGGATTGAGCTTCTTCAACGACTCGAGGAGCGCCGGGCCGACCAGCCGTCGATACCCCTCCCCCCGGGGCTTCTTCTGCCTCTCGTTCACGCTCAATCCGATCACTCCACCGTGTCCGGCTTCACATCAACAGCTGCTCGACTATCGGGCCGAGGGACAGCGCCGCGAAGAACGTCAGGGCACCGACCACCAGGACGACCGCCACCAGCAGCGCGGTGAACGTCGGGCCGGTCGTTTCGAACGTGCCTGCTGTCAACGGGGTCGATTTCTTCTTTGCCAGGCTCCCGGCGATCGCCAGGACTGGGATGATGGTCCCGAAGCGGCCGATGATGGTGGCCACGCCGATCCCGAGGTTGTAGAAGGCGGTGTTGGCGTCCAGGCCGGCGAACGCACTGCCGTTGTTGCCGGCACCCGACGACCACGCGTACAGCATCTCGGAGAGGCCGTGCGGGCCCGGGTTCAGGGTCGCCGACGTGCCTGCACGCGTGACCGCGGCGATCGCCGCGCCGATCATTATCACCGCCGAAGGTATCAGGATCACCAGCACGGCCATCTTCATGTCCCAGGCCTCGATCTTCTTGCCCAGGTACTCCGGCGTCCGTCCGACCATCAACCCGACGATGAACACGGTCACCAGCGCGAAGACGATCATGCCGGTCAACCCGACGCCGATCCCGCCGAAGATGACCTCACCCAGCATGATGTTCGCGAGGGCGACCATGCCCCCCGCCGGGGTGTAGCTGTCGAGGGTGCTGTTGGTCGACCCGTTGGAGGCGGCGGTGGTGGACTCGCCCCAGAGAGCCGACCAGCCTACCCCGTTTCGGACCTCCTTGCCCTCCATGGCGGTCGGCTCGCTCACCCCCAGCTTCGCTATCCTGGGGTTCCCCCGCGCCTCGGACCAGTACATCGCGCCGAGACCCGCCGCGAAGAGGATCAGCATCGCGAGCAGCAGGACCACGCCGTGCCTCCAGTTGCCGGCCATCTTCCCGTACATGACGCAGCACGCGGCGGGCAGCAGCAGGATAGCCAGAAGCTCGAGGAAGTTGGTCGCCGGGGTCGGGTTCTCGAACGGGTGTGCCGAGTTGGCGTTGAAGAAGCCGCCGCCGTTGGTCCCCAGTTGCTTGATGGCCTCCTGTGACGCCACCGGGCCCATCGCGATCTCCTGGGTCTCGCCGGTTACGGTCGTCACGACTTTGTTGGGGCTGTAGTTCTGTATGACCCCGAGCGACAGGAGGGCTATCGAAAGGACCAGCGCCAGCGGCAGCAGCACGTAGAGGACTCCCCGGGTCACGTCCACCCAGAAATTGCCGAGGCGGTCCGTCTCCCTCCTCACCACGCCGCGGATCAGCGCGACCAGCACGGCCAGCCCGGTGGCCGCGGAGAGGAAGTTCTGCACGGTCATGCCAGCCATCTGGCTGAAGTGGCTCATGGTCGCTTCACCCGCGTAGGCCTGCCAGTTGGTGTTGGTCGTGAAGCTCGCCGTGGTGTTGAAGGCGAGCGCCGGGGAGACGCCCCCGAGGTGCTGCGGGTTCAGCGGCAGGTGCCCCTGAAGGACGAGTATCAGGTACAGGAGCGCGAACCCGCCCAGGTTGAACAGCAGCAGCGCCCAGGCGTACTGCTTCCAGTTCACCTCTCGCTGCTCGTCGATGCGCGCGGCGCGGTAGATAAGCCTCTCGACAGGGCGGATGACGGCGTGCAGGGGCGTCCGCTCGCCGGAGAACACTCGCGCCATGTACAGGCCGAGCGGAATGGCCAGAAGTACGACCAGGAGGACGAAACCGGAATAAACCAGCGCGATCAAGGCTCAGCCTCTCGTCCCTCTAGAGCTTCTCGGCCCTGAATAGCGCGTACACCAGGTAAACCAGCACCGCGCCGGCGACCGCCGCCGCCAGGATCAGCTCAAACATAAGAACAGGTTAGTTCGCGTTCAGGTGAAGAAACCATGCCGATGAGCGGCGACGGCCGTAAAAAAAGGGTTAAGAGCGAGAGTCGTATCACACCCGCCAATCCCGGTATCGCCGGGATCCGAGACCGACCCGCACTGGCCTGCGATCAAGGTGTTGCAGGGATCACCGTTGCTTCATCCCAGGAGGTGCTCAACGCTGGAGATGAAGTCCCTGGCACTGTCAAGACAGGTCTTCGCTTCATCCCTCGTCACCACGAGGCCGGTTGAGTAGTCGCCTTTCTGCCGCAGGTCAAACGCCTTTCTAAGGGCTTTCCCCAATTCAGGTTGCACTACCCCTGGCTTGATAAACCGGCTTCCGAACAAGCTGATGACGCCTTTGTGTGAGGAAGACGTCAAGCCATTCTTCGCGAGAAGTGCTTCGGCGACGAAGAACATCGCATAGTAGCACCGCGAAACACATGAATCGTAATCACCGTCTTTGAGCGCGAACTCCGCCGTCCTGATGAACCTTTCCGCCTTGGCAGTCAGGTCTTCGGGGGCGCTCAAACCGCGACACCTTCGATGCGGGCGTTTATCAGGAAAGGGGAATCGTAGTCTCTGTACATGTCCTCGGGGACCGCGATCAGAGAGATCAGTTCGCCGTGCTCAAGGAGGATTTCGAACAGCAGGTCGCCGATGCTTGTCTCCACCTCTGAGGGATTCGAGTTCGCATCGATAATGACCGCCATATCGATGTCCGAATCGTCAGTGGCGTTCCCGCGTGCAAACGACCCGTATACAAGGACCCCCTTTATGACATCTCCGTGAAGATCGACAAGACCCTTCTTCACACGCTCAACAAGACCCCTGATGTCCTCGATGTCACGCATTCATGCCCCTCGCCTCGTGACCATACGCATATTGGCCAATCGCCTTGGATGACCGTGGACTACGTTGCGATGTCTTCCCTGACAGACCTGTGGCTATTTTAGCACGCAGGCATATCTAATCCGTCCGGCATACCCCTCTGGCGCCAATCCTCACGATAGTGGGCGGACTTGAGTCCGTCGTGGATAGCCTGACTACCCGGGACTGACGTCCCGGCCCAAGTGCGGCAGTCCTGCCGGGATGGGGTGTTCGTGTTGTGTTCAGTGGGCCCAGCAGGACTCGAACCTGCGACACGAGGATTATGAGACATATTGCAGTATGTTCGTGTACTTGTCGATAACACATGAAAGGTCCAATTAACCGTATTCTAAAGCCAATTATGCAGAATCGTGAAGTTCCATGAATTCCCATGCACTGACATATTTACTCGAATATGACTCGAATGGAACCAGTGTCTCTGCTGCTGACTTGATTCGAAGATATCCAGCGAGCTAGGGCTGTTGCATGAGTGGCTGAATATACAGTTATTATGCTGTGATATCATTTTGGAGCAGCAGATTCGCGGCTTGTCGGTGACTCCGGTGCTGTCCAACAAGTGGTGGCAGGCGATGTCTGAAGTGCGGCTTGATGACAGTGTCTTCCTCGTTGAAGTAGTCAGCAGGGGATGGCGCGCGTTGCCAAGTATATCTCATCTATGCGGCAGCACGGTTGCG